>NZ_JBDGJZ010000015.1:0-133400 GCF_057656635.1 Arthrobacter sp. Soil_C_49 | reverse complement strand
GAACTACGTGCACGCATAAAACTGCTCCCCGGGAGTCGAAACTGAATTTCTCAGTCCAACTTCCGGGGAGCAGTTCAAAAGTGAGAGAGCGTCACGTGGAAACCCACGTTAAGTGAGAGAGCGTCCCGGGGGCGGGTTACTTCTTTTCCCAGCCGAGGGTGGTCCAGTCCGGAACCTGGGACAGGCTCTGGAACAGGGACGGACCGTAGTTGGCCAGGCCGGTGCGGACGAAGGAGATCTGCGGGCCGTTCATGACCACGCCCATGGAGAAGTACTTCGCCATGTGTTCCTTCTCCACTTCCATGGCCGCCTTGTTGCGCTCGGCGTTGTCTGCGATAGAGGTCAGTTCTGCAATCCTCTTGTCCAGCTCGGCGTCGCCCAGGCCGTTTTCGTTGGTCTTGGAGTCGTAGTACTGCTTGACGGCAGATGTCGCGTCGGCGCCCACGGTGTAGCCGGAGACGCTCATGTCGAAGTCGCGGCCGCCGATGACCTTGCCGAAGTCGGCGGAAGCACGCTGGTCGATGCCCACGTCCATGCCGCCGGCCTGCAGCTGCTTCTGCAGGGTCTGGGTGAAGGCCAGGGTGGTGGGGTCATCACCGAAGTTGCTGATCTTGAAAGCCGCGGGCTTGCCGTCCTTCTCCATGATGCCGTTCGCGTTCGCGGTGTATCCGGCGTCGGTGAGGACCTTCTTGGCGGCGTCGGGGCCGGTTTCCTTGACGGGATAGTTGTCCTGGTAGTACTCGGAGAACGGCAGGAGCATCATGGAGCCGGAGCTGGGCTCCTCCCAGTTCAGCCCGTTGAAGCGGACCTTGCGGAGGGCTTCGCGGTCCACGGCCGCGAAGATGGCCTTGCGGACTGCCACGTCGGTGATCTTCTGGGCATTGATGTTCATGCCGCCGGCGAAGAGCCGCTGGCCGCGGCGGACCTCGGAGTCCTTGGTGCCCTCAAGCTGCTTGTAGAGCGCAATGGTGTTGGCGGACATGGCGTCGATCTCGCCGTTCTTGAAGGCGGCGATCTGTGCGCTGGTCTCAAGCTGGCGGAATACTACGTTCGCCAGGACCGGCTTGGTGCCCCACCACTTCTCGTTCGGCACCAGGCTTACGGTCTTGGCGGCCGCGTCATACTGGTCCACCTTGAACGGTCCAGCCATCCATTCCGGGTGCATTTCGCCAACGAATCCCTCGTTGAAGATTTCCGGGGTGTTGACGGCGGGGTGGATGAGGCCGAAGTAGAGGTCTTCCAGGGGGTAGGTGGGCTGGCTCAGCGTGGTGATGACTTCTTTGTCGCTGCTGCCTGCTTCCACCGACTCGACGAAGGCGTAGGACCCGGAGGTGACAATGTCGTAACCCGCATCCGGGCTCTTCAGGATGTTCCAGGTGTTCTGGAAGGTCTTGACGTCAATGGGCGTGCCGTCATTGAAGGTCGCTTTGTCGTTGACCTTGATGGTAACGATCTGTTTGCCGTCCTTCACCTCGCTCTCCACGGATTCGCAGAAATCCTTGTTGGGCGTGGCCTTGCCTTCGAAGTCCACCTTCCAGCAGCCGCCGATTCCTCCACCGCTGACCGCGACGGGGTTGATCGGCGCCATCAGCGCCGAGTTGTCAGAACTGTTGCCGTTGTTGGAGAACCCGTTGAAGTCCGGGCCGATGCTGCCCAGCGGAAGGGTGACCTTCCCGCCCTGTTCAAGATCGGCTGCCGGCTTCTCGTTGATGCTGATGAGCTTGGACAGGTCGCTTCCTGCCTCCTGGCCCTTGGCCGTTTCCGGCCCGGTGGCGCCGCCACCGCCGCAGGCAGTCAGGGTCAAAGCGGCAGCAATGGCCGCCGCTCCGCCGATCCTGGTCAGATTCCTCATGGTGTTCCCTTCGTTGTTGCCGGTGGTGCTGCTGGTAACGCTGGTGATGGATGGAACAAATCTACGGTGCATGATGGCCTGCCGGGTCGTGGACCACCAGCATGTCCTCGTCCAGTTCCCCGTCCGGGAAGAAGCAGGCGAAGCGCTGATCCGGGACGGGCAGCGGACCGGCTGCGAGGACCTGGGCCGCCGCGGAGGGTGCCACTGGTTCCAGCGGGGGTTCCAGGGTGAGGCACTTTTCCTTCTTTGCCGCCGGAAGGGCTGCGAAGACCGGGCAGCGGGTGGCGAAGTTGCAGCCCTTGGGGGCGTCCAGCGGGGAGGGCAGGTCACCCTGGAGGATGATCCGCTCCCTGGTCCGTTCCACCTGTGGGTCCGGGACCGGGATGGCCGACAGCAGGGCGCGGGTATAGGGGTGGCGGGGGTTGTCGAACACCCGGTCCACTTCGCCGATCTCCACGATTTTGCCCAGGTACATCACGGCAACGCGGTTGGAGATGTGCCGGACCACTGAAAGGTCATGCGCCACCAGGAGGTAGCTGAGCCCAAGTTCGGCGCGGAGCTTGTCCAGGAGGTTGATCACCCCGGCCTGGACCGAAACGTCCAGGGCGGAAACCGGCTCGTCGAGGACCACCAGTTTGGGATTCACGGCCAGGGCCCGGGCTATGCCGATGCGCTGGCGCTGACCACCGGAGAACTGGTTGGGGAAGCGGTTGACGTGGTCCGGCTGCAGGCCCACCAGCTTCATCAGTTCCATGATGCGTTTTTTGATGGCCTGCCGGTCCATGCCGGCGTTCTGGAGCGGTTCGGCGAGGACTTCGTAGACGGTGAACCGCGGGTCCAGGGCGCCGGTGGGGTCCTGGAACACCATCTGGAGTTCCCGCCGCATGGCACTCTTGGTCCGGGCGTCGGCAGCCTGCTTGTTGCTGAGCCCGCCGATCACCACCTCGCCGTCCTGGTCTTTATGGAACTCCATGATTTCCAGCAGCGTGGTGGTTTTGCCCGAGCCCGACTCACCCACGATGGAGAAGCATTCCCCTTCGCGGATGTCGAAGCTGAGCCCGTCCACGGCTTTGACCGTGCCGATCCTGCGCTTGAGCAGGGCGCCCCTGGTCAGCGGGAAGTGCTTCCGCACGTCCCTCAGCTGCAGGACCGTGGTGCGCTCCCTGCGGGGGATGGAGTCGAATTTGGACACTGGGACCGGCGGGGCCGAAAAGACATCATGGACGTCAACATCTCCGCCGAGTGAGCCGGACTTGATACAGGCCGCCCGGTGCATGCTGCTGCCGTCCACCGGCGCCAGCGCGGGCTCGCCGTCCAGGCAGGCTTCGGAAGCAAGCGGGCAGCGGGGGGCGAATGAGCAGCCGGTGGGTGTGTGGATCAGGTTGGGCGGCATGCCTTCTATGGGGACCAGCGAGGTCTTTTCTGCCACGTCAACCCGCGGCACGGCGCCGAGCAGGCCCATGGTGTAAGGCATCCGGGGGTTGTAGTAGATGTCCTCCACCGCCCCGGTTTCCACCGGCTTGCCGGCGTACATCACCATGATGTCGTCTGCCATGCCTGCTACCACGCCGAGATCGTGCGTGATCATCACAACGGCGGCGCCTGTCTCCTCCTGGGCGGTATGCAGCACCTCCAGGACCTGTGCCTGGATGGTTACGTCCAGGGCCGTCGTCGGCTCGTCCGCGATCAGGACCCGGGGATTGTTGGCGATGGCGATGGCGATCATCACGCGCTGGCGCATGCCGCCGGAGAACTCATGGGGGAAGGCTCTGAGCCTGTCCTTGGGGCTGGGGATGCCCACCATGGCCAAAAGTTCGACGGCGCGCGCTTCTTTGGCCTGCTTGCTCATGCCGGGATGGTGGATGGTGAGCGCTTCGATGATCTGGGTGCCCACGGTGTAGACCGGTGTCAGGGAGGACAGCGGGTCCTGGAACACCATGGAAAGTTCGTTGCCCCGGTAGGTGCACATCGCCTTGTCGCTCAACCCCAGCAGCTCCTTGCCATGGAGCCGGACCGAGCCGGTGACCTCGGCCGTGGTGGGCAACAGTCCCATGATCGCCAGCGAGGTGACGGATTTGCCGGAACCGGATTCCCCCACGATGCCGAGGGTTTTGCCGGGCAGGAGGTCAAAATCGACACCCCGGACGGCGTGCACCACGCCGTTTTCGGTGTTGAAGCTGACGTTGAGATCACGGACGGACAGGACGGCGTCGGTGGGACCGTGCAGCCCCGCGACGTGCAGCCGCTCCACCGTTGACTGGGGCTGTTCAGCGGGTCCGGCGGTGATTTCGCTGCTCATGAGACGCTCCTCTTCACACGGGTCCGGGCCTTGCGCTTTTTGGCGCTGCCGCTGGAGCTGGAGCTGGGATCAAAAGCATCGCGGAGTCCGTCGTTCATCATGGCCAGCGAGCCGGTCAGCAGGAACATCACGGCGAGCGGGACCCAGAACATCCAGGGGAAGGTCTGCACCTGCGACGTGGCTCCGCCGATGAGGACGCCAAGGCTTACATCCGGAACCTTGATGCCGATGCCGATGAAGGAGAAGGCCACCTCGGCAAGGATGGCGCCGGTGACCCCGCGGGTGACGTCCAGGACCAGCAGCGAGCCGATGTTGGGGACCAGGTGGCGCCAGACGATCCGGCGCGGCGGGACGCCCATGTACTGGGCGGCCTTGACGTAGTCCCGCTGCATCAGGGACATGGACAAGGACCGGATCAGGCGGGCCGTACCCATCCAGCTGAAGACCAGCAGCACGATGATCAGCAGCAGCCAGGAGGGCAGGTCGCGCTTGAGCCCGGCACCGCCGCCGCTGGTGGCTACTGCCACCACCAGCAGCGCCGGCATCATGATGAGCGCCTCCAGGATGAAGAGCATCACCTTGTCCACCTTGCCGCCGAAGTAGGCCATGGTGCATCCGTAGACGGCGGCGATCAGGACGGACACCAGTCCTACCACCAGCCCGATGAGGATGGAGATCCTGGTGCCTTCGACCGTCATCGCGTAGAGGTCGATGCCTGCCTGGGACGTGCCGAGGTAGTGTTCGGCAGACGGCGGCATGCCGATGTTGAAGGGGTCGATGGTCTCCTTGTCCCACTGGGTGAAGTACCCGCCGACGAAGGAAAAAATTGTCAGGGCAAGGAAGATGGCAAGGCCCGCCACAGCCGTCTTGTTGCGCAGGAAACGGCGGAAGATAATGGTGTTCTTGCCGATAATGACGTCGGCATTTTCCAGGTGCGCATCCTGCGCGACGGCTGCCGGATCGACGGCGTTGAGGTTGGTCATGGCTACTGCACCCGTACTCTCGGGTCAACAAGGGTGGTGGCGAAGTCCGCCAGGATGGCGCCGAGGGCGAAGATGACGGAGCCGTAAGCGAGCGTGGCCGTGGCGGCGTTGACGTCCTGGAGCGAAATGGCGTCGATGCTCCAGGAGCCCACTCCGGGCCAGGCGAAGATTTTTTCTGCGAAGAAGCCGCCGGCGAAGATTGCCGGGATGGTGAAGGCGATGCTCTGGGCCACGGGGATGAATGAAACCCGCAATGCATGCCTGGAGATGGCCTGGTTGCGGGTGAGCCCCTTGGCCCGGGCCGTACGGACAAAGTCTGCGTTGACGTTGTCCAGGAGGTACTGGCGCTGGGCTATCTGGTAGGAACCCCAGCCCACCAGGGTGATGGCTATGGTGGGGACGGCGTAGTGCGCCAGCATGTCCACGAACTGCGGCCACCCCGGTGCCGTTCCCGGCGTGGAGATGCCGGTGACGAAGAAGATGCGCTCCCCCACGGTTTCATTGATGTTGATGGCGCCCAGCTGCACCAGGAAGTAGGCGATGGGCGCGGGCACGATGTAGGCGAGGTAGCTGTAGGACGTGATGGCACGGTCCTGGAACTTGTACTGCCGCGCTGCCGAGTAGACCCCCAGCGCCACGCCGATGACGAGCGTCAGGATGATGGAGGCCAGGAAGAGCCGGGTGGAGATCCATACACGGTCGCCAAACTCGGCGTTGATGAAGGCGCCGTTGGGGCTGCGGCCCCAGTCCCAGCGGGTGACGATGGCCGTCAGCCATTCCACGTAGCGCTCCCACGGGCTGAGGTCCGGGTCCAGGCCTTTGAGGCGCATGGAGTTCGCGACCTGCTCCGGCGTGGGGCGGGGAATGCGTTCCTGTTCCAGCAACGCAGGTTTCAGTGAACTGACCGCCAGGAAGTATCCCGCCGATGTGGTCAGGAAGATCATAAAAACGTATGTGATGCCGCGCTTTGCGAGGTACCTGAGCATGGGACTAGTTCTGTTTCGCCGCCGCCGGCTGGACGTCGGGGCACCAGGGAGTCCGCAGGTGGATCAGGGTATCGGGCAAATCAACAATCACGTGCTGGATCCTTCCGTTGTCCCCGTGTCAGCGGGGGTTGTGCCGCGACGCAGGGTCCTTTGCCGGCGGGTAGCCGGCAACCCGCCGGCTGTGCGCCAGTCCTGTGGACTATGTTGCGGGTCACATTCGAAGAGGAAACTATCACAACCGGCCCCGCAAAATACGGGCCGGTGTGCGCAAACCTGCCTGCCCGTATCAGATTGTTATGAATAACTTTGTGAACTTGATGTGACTGGACGGGTCGTCGCGGGCGAGCGTAATCTACGCGCCGCTGACAACCTTTGTGACAAGATCCCGCCAGGATGCAGCCAGTCGCTCCTGGCTCACACCGTGCATCTGGAGGAGGTTCAGGAGCCGGTCCGGGGCAAGGGTGGCTGCCAGCGAACGGGCCATCAGCCAGGGGTCCCTTTCGAATCCTTCCTCGCGCAGCAACACTTCGAGGTGGCGGTGCCATAACGCCGCGGCCGGGGGTTCCGAACGCCCGTGCCGCGTGCTCTCTGCTGCGAGCGCCAACTCCCCGAACTCGATGATGTAGGCGATGCGTTCCTCGCCGAACGCGATAAGGCGGTCCAGGCCTGGCGCACCAGGACCCAGCGGCGGCGGTCCGAACATAAAGCGCTCCTGGAAGGCTGCTTCGGATTCGCTCAGCAGCGTCAGCATGAGGCCGGCCCGGCTGCCAAAACGGCGGAAGACGGTTCCCTTGCCCACCCCGGCCTGCTCGGCGAGCCGGTCCATCGTCAGCCCTTCGGCACCGCATTCGCCGATGAGTTCGCGGGCCGCCTGGAGCAGCCGTTCCCGGTTCCGGGCGGCATCGCTGCGTTCGGCGGCGTCCCTTGGAGGCAGCTGCGGCCGCATTGAGATGGAGCTCACACTGCCTATTCTAGACCCGGGGAATAAGAAACGGACCGTAGTCCGTTTAGATGGATGAAGGCAGCAACAAGCCTCCGTGTTCCCCGGCCGGCGGTTCCCCTCCCGCCGCCCCTACCCCAGGAGTCCACATGACCAAGAGCACCGTACTGACCCTCGTCGGCAGCCTGCGCGCCGAGTCCACCAACCAAAAGCTGGCCGAAGCAATCCAGCTGAACGCTCCGGAACAGGTGGAAGTTGTTATCCACGAAAGCCTGGGCAACATCCCCTTCTACAACGAGGACATCGACGTCGAAGGCCAGGTTCCCGCCGCCGCTGCCGCCCTGCGCGCCGCGGCCAGCGAGGCTGACACCGTCCTGCTGGTGACCCCAGAGCACAACGGCACCGTTCCCGCCGCACTGAAGAACGCCATCGACTGGCTGTCCCGCCCCTTCGGCGCCGGCGCCCTCGCGGGCAAGCCCACCGCCGTCGTCGGCACCGCCTTTGGCCAGTACGGCGGAGTATGGGCCCAGGACGAGGCCCGCAAGGCAGCAGGCATCGCCGGCGCCCAGGTCCTGGAGGACGTCAAGCTCGCCGTTCCCGGTTCCATGGTGCGCTTCGCCGAACTGCACCCGAAGGATGACGCAGAAGTGGTGGAGCAGATCAAGGGCGTGTTCGACGCCCTTGCAGCCGTCCAGCCTGCCGCATAGGCATCCTGTGCGGGTGCCCGGCGCGAATTTCGCGCCGGGCACTTTGTGCTTAAGCCGGCATGCCTGCCCTCTGGCTGCCGCACCGGATCGTTGCTACCGTGACGCCATGAGCCCCTCGAAGACCCCGGCCGAAATCCTGGACATTGCCGGTGCCGAGGTTCGCGTCTCCAGTCCCGACAAGGTGGTCTTCCCAGGGCCCGGGCTGACCAAGCTGGACCTGGTGAACTACTACCTGACCGTAGCGGAAGGAGCCCTCCGCGGTGCCGGCGGCCGGCCCATGGTGCTCAAGCGGTTCCCGAAGGGCATCGACGCCGAGCCGTTCTTCCAAAAGCGCGTGCCCGAGAACCACCCGGACTTCATAGACACCGCGACGCTGCACTATGCATCGGGAACCTCGGCGGAAGAGGCGGTGATCCGCGATGCTGCAGGACTGGCGTGGGTGGTAAACCTTGGCTGCCTGGACCTCAACCCTCATCCCGTCCGCGCGGAGGACCTCGAGCACCCGGACGAGCTGCGCGTGGACCTGGATCCTATGCCGGGGGTGGACTGGTCGCAGATCGTTGACGTCGCCTACGTGGCGCAGGACGTGCTCGACGACGTCGGGCTGGAAGGGTGGCCCAAGACCAGCGGGTCGCGGGGACTGCACATCCTGGTCCGCATCGAGCCCCGGTGGTCCTACCGCGATGTGCGGCTGGCCGCCGAAACGTTGGCCCGCGAGGTGGAGAACCGCGCTCCCGGCCTCGCCACCGCGCGGTGGTGGAAGGAGGAGCGCGGCGAGAGCGTCTTCGTTGACTTCAACCAGAACGCCAAGGACCGCACGGTGGCGTCCGCCTACTCAGTCCGCCCCTTGCCCGATGCCCGCGTCTCGACGCCGCTGGCGTGGGATGAAGTGCGCTCGGCCCGGCCGGAGCAGTTCACCGTCCGCACAGTGCCGGAGCGTTTCGCGGAAGTGGGTGACCCCCACGCCGGAATAGACGGCGCGGCTGGCTCACTGGACGGACTCCTGGCCCTGGCGGCGGAACTCGGCCCAGCCGAAAAGGCACCCCGCAGCGGAGACGGCTCCGGACGCCGGCAGTCGGTAATGCCCCTGATCGAGGTTGCCCGCACCAAAACCAAGTCCGAGGCGCTGGCAGCACTGGACGAGTGGAAGTCGCGGCACGCGGACCTCGTTCCGGCCCTGCATCCGGCCGACGTACTGGTTGATGGAATGAGGGGCTCCAGCTCCCTGTGGTACCGGGTCCGGGTGAACCTGCAGCACATCCCCGAGGCGGAGCGGCCGCCGCAGGAGGAACTGATCGCCGACTACGATCCATGGGCGGGCAAGGAGTGGCCGGGCCGCCCGGGAGCCTGAGGCCACTGCCCTGCCGTGACCAACTCTTGTCCCAACCGGTACCTTCCGGGCATTCTTTGGCCAATGCGCCGGCCGTAACGTTAATCCACGGTACGTGCCGGGACGGGATTGCGGTGCAGCATGGCAGACAGGCGCAGCGGCGGAAGGCAAGCAGCGGTGGCGCGCGCTTTGCTGGCGGCATCTGCCCTGGCACTTCCACTGTTCCTCAGCTCCTGCATCAGCCCCTCCCCTCCAGCCCCTGCCTCCTCGTCCTCCGCGGCGCTGGTGGACGCCGGTACCGGTCCCGCCGGGCAAGCTTCCCCGCCCAGCCCCGCCCCGCAGCCACAGGACGGGCCGCCGCAGACGACGGCCAGTCCCGGCCCCCCGCAGGCGCAGGCCGAAGCTGTCCCTCCCACAACCCCGCCTGACGATCCCCTTCCCGCCCCAAGCATGTCGGAAGGACCGGCGCCGCAAAGTCCTGCGCCATCCGGCCCGCCGCCCTTGGGCAAGGCCGCGCCTGTGCAGGCCGTGACGGCCTACTTCGTGATGCTGGACGACGGCGGCAGCAACGGCGTGCGTTTCGGCTGCAATGACAGCCTGGTGGCGGTGGCCCGTACCGGTCCCGGCGCCAGGGAACCGCTGCCTGCCGCCGTGGGGGCACTGCTCGAAACACCAGCCGAAGCAACGATGCCCACGCCGGCAGCCGGCATTTACAACGCACTGTCCGCTTCCGACTTGAAATTCCTCTCAGGCAGCTTCGACGGCACGACGGTGACGGTGTACCTGGCAGGAACGCTGCGGCTGGGAGGGGTCTGCGACGCGCCACGGGTGGAAGCGCAGCTAACCCAGACGGCGGTCGCGGCCGTGGGAGCGATCCGGGCGGAGATCTATATCAACGGCATGGGCCTCGCGGAGGCCCTGCGGCTGGACTGACTGTCCCCGGGCATAGCTTGTTGGCACCGGTTTCCGCCGCGCGGTTCAAACTTTACTAAACGGATGTTGCCTTACCGGCAACTCCCGGCTGTATCCTGTGGATGTGAGCCACGAAACACTCGACGCCGCAGCAGGGACGCTGCCCGCTGAAGCCATTGACGCCATCGAACGGGCGGCCACGTCCGCCCACCGCCATGAGGAACTGTTCTCAGAGCGCGCCGCCAACATACGCCAATCCGCCGTCCGTGATGTCTTTGATATTTCCCTGCGCCCCGGACTCGTTTCGCTTGCCGGCGGAAGCCCGTACCTGCAGTCCCTCCCCATGGACCGGCTCTCGGAGACCACTGCTGCCATCATTGCCCAGGACGGCCTGACTGCTCTGCAATACGGCAGCGGGCAGGGAACTCCGGAGCTCCGCGCCCAGATCTGCGAAGTGATGGCGGCCGAAGGCATCCTCGATGCCCGGCCGGAGAATGTGGTGATCACCGCAGGATCGCAGTCCGCGCAGGACGTGGCCACCAAGGTCTTCTGCAACCCCGGGGATGTGGTGCTGGTGGAAGACCCGACCTACGTGGGCGCCCTGAACACGTTCGAGGCGTACCAGGTCCAGGTGGAAACCGTGGAAATGGACCAGGACGGCCTGGTCCCGGACCTGCTGGAGGCAAAAATCGCCGCCCTGCAACTGGCCGGCAAAAACATCAAATTCCTGTACACGATCCCCAACTTCAACAACCCCTCCGGCATCACCCTGGCCCGGGAGCGGCGGCAACGGATCGTCGACATATGCAGCAGGGCGAATATTTTGGTCCTGGAGGACAACCCGTACGGGCTGCTCCGCTTCGAAGGCGAGCTGCTTCCACCGCTTCGCGCCGACAACCCGGGGGACGTCATCTACCTGGGTTCCTTCTCCAAGATCTTCGCGCCGGGCCTGCGGATCGGCTGGGCCCTGGTCCCGGAGCATCTTCAGCGTCGGTACTACCTCGCAGCAGAATCCGTCACGCTCTGCCCGCCCGCGCTTAATCAGATGATGGTCTCGGCCTATCTGCGGGACTACGACTGGAAGGGCCAGATCGAGACCTACCGCGGCCTGTATGCCGAGCGCTGCCGGGCCATGCTCGCTGCCCTTGAGGCCCATATGCCGGAGGGGACCAGCTGGACCGCCCCTGAGGGCGGGTTCTTTGTCTGGGTGACACTGCCGGAAGGGGTGGACACCTACCCGCTGTTGCTTAAGGCGATCGACGCCGGAGTGGTGTTCATCCCCGGTGCCGCCTTCACGCCGTCGGACGAGCCGTCCAACAAGCTGCGCCTGGCCTACAGCGCCGTGCCCCCCGAGGCGATTACCGAGGGTGTGCGCCGGCTGGCTCCGGTACTGCGGGAAGCCATCGCCGGGCTGTAGCGTAGGGCTCACCAGCGTAGGGTTCACCGGACTCAAGCCATACCAAGCAAAGGAGCAGTTTATGAGCGGAATCATCGTTGTAGGGGTGGACGGCAGCGGTACGGCAAAGAAGGCTGCGGAGTCGGCCCGGGACCTGGCTGCGGCGCTGGATGCCTCACTTCACGTGGTCTCGGCCTTCGACAGTGACCGCACCGAGGTCTTCGGCAGCGGCAGCGACCAGTGGATCGTCTCGGACGCCGACGCCGCCGAGCACGTGGCCCGCACCGTTGCCGAATCCCTGGGCCGGGACATCAAGGTGACCTATTCAGCAGCCCGCGGGCGCCCGGCGGATGCCCTCATCAAGGAGGCACTGCGGATGGAAGCGCGGATCATCGTGGTGGGCAACAGGCGGATGCAGGGGATTGGGCGGGTGCTGGGCAGCGTGGCCAACAGCGTGGCCCACAACGCTCCCTGCGATGTTTACATCGCCAACACCTACGACGCCGACTGACAGTTACCCGGGACACCCACCGGGGTGGCGGAAGTCGCCCCGGTGGGTGTCCGTTCTCACGCCCTATACGCCCTTTACGCTCTGAGCGCAACGATAAAATTGGATAAGCCCCCAACGGCGCGGACACCCACCTTCCACCTTTATCAGGGGGCCCCATTGCTCACTCTCCAGCGCCGCCAGCTCGTCGGCCATGACATCCTCCTGGCCCGGCACGGCAACCACATCTGCTCCATGCGGGTTGACCGCGGCAACGGCACAGTGGTTGCACTCCTTGACGACGGAACCGTGGACAGCGCCCCGAACCTGATTGCTCCGGGCCTGGACATGCCCGCCACCGTGGCAAGCGTTCTGCGCGAAGACTGGAAGCTCCTGACCGCACTGGGCGGCGCGGGGGCAGTACTCGGCGGCCTGATGATTGCGGCAGCCGTTTCCCTTGGAACTGTGGCAGATCCCTCAACCATCGAGATGCTGACCACCTACTCCACCTTCTGACGGTTCCTGGTCCGCTCCCCTGCGCTACGCCACCATCCAGCCCTGCAGGAGCCACCAGATACCGGCCATCACCAGGCCGCCGAAGAGTGCGCCGGCAACCACTTGAGCCCTGGTGTGCGCCCGCAGCACCACCCGGGACCAGCCCACGGCGGGGATGAGCAGGAGCAACGGCAGCCATGCCGGGCCCAGCATCAGTACCGCAATCACCGCAGACGAGGAGATCGCGGCGGCATGCCCGCTGATTTTCCAGAACGGGCTGACGCCGGCCAGCACCACCACTCCGCCCACCACGGCAAGAACCATGGCGATAACGCTCTCCGGGGCCCCTGCCGCCGCCAGTACCAGCAGCCCTGCCACGATCGACCCCAACGCCATCAGCAGCACGGGAGCCCGCTGTTTTCGATCACTGACGTGGTGATCGGTGACTTTTCCCAGCCGCACCAGGACCAGCAGCAGCATCAGCGGGACCACGCAGACGAACAACGCCGCCAGCGCGCCGTAGGCCATGGTGCCCGGAAAACCGGGCTGCGTCAGCGGGCTGACCAGCAGCTGGACGCTGACCACCACAGGCGGCTGGAACGCCTCGGTGATCCATCTGGCAGCCCTGTTTTTGGCCCGGATGGCGCCGGCGTTCGTGACCACTGTTGTCAGTTTCCTAATCCAGCAGCAGCGCCGGCTCCTCCAGGATGGCGGCGACGTCGGCCATGAAACGGGCGGACAGGTCGCCGTCCACCACGCGGTGGTCGAAAGAGCCGCCAAGGGTGGTGATCCAGCGCGGAATCACTTCGCCGTCCAGCACCCAGGGCTTCTGCTTGATGGTTCCGAACGCCACGATGGCCACTTCGCCGGGGTTGATGATCGGCGTGCCGGTATCTATGCCGAGAGCTCCGATATTGGTGATGGTCAGCGTTCCGCCCTGCATTTCGGCAGGCTGGGTCTTCCCGGCCCTTGCGGTGGTGGCCAGGTTGTTCAGGGCCAGCGCCAGCTCCTTCAGCGACAGGTCCTGCGCGTTCTTGATGTTCGGCACCATCAGGCCGCGGGGAGTTGCAGCGGCGATACCCAGGTTCATGTAGTGCTTCACGTGGATTTCGGCGGCGCCATCAGCGGTATCCACCCAGGTGGCATTGACGCTGGGGTTCCGGGCCGCCGCCCAGATTACGGCTTTGGCGAGGATGAGCAGGGGCGAAACGCGGATGCCCTCGAAGTCCCTGGATGCCTTGAGCCGCTTGACGAATTCCATGGTGCGGCTGGCGTCCACATCCACAAAGATGCTCACGTGCGGTGCCGAGAAGGCCGAGTCCACCATCGCCTTCGCTGTTGCCTTGCGGACCCCCTTGACCGGGATCTGCTCGATGCGCTGGTCCTGCGGCTTTCCGGCCTTGCCCCAGAAACCGTCGGCCTTGTCCAGTTCGGCGTCGCGCTGCGCCTGGTAGCTGACCAGGTCCTCGCGGGTCACTTCGCCCCGCAAGCCGGTGGCCACCACGTCTGCAAGGTCGATGCCCAGGTCGCGGGCGATCTTGCGGACCGGGGGCTTGGCCAGGACTTTGTTCACGAGTCCGGTGATGGCGCCGCCGAAAGTTGGCCGGTTGTCCGCCGACCCGTCGGTTCCGGCGGAAACGCCGTTGGGCGTGCCTGGTGCTGCCTGGGGGGCGGCTGTCACGGCAGCCGGGGTGAGGGGCTGGACCGGCTCCACCTCCGGGGCGTTGACCGTCAGGGCTGCCGCTGCACCCCCGGTGCTGGAGTCCCTGGAAATGCGGGGCCGGCGCTTGACGGCGTCCGCCTTGGGTCCGGACCCCACCAGGGGGCCGCCGGCCAGCCCGTTGGCCGCCGCTGATGCACCTGCCGGTGTGCCGCCGTCGGACGCGGGAAGCTTGCCGTACATCGGCTGCACTGGCATCTCGGGAGCGGGCACGTCAGCGGGGGTGGGGTCGCCGGCAACCTCGTCGCTGACGCTGATGATCGCGGTGCCGACGTCGATGGTGATGCCTTCGGGGACCAAAAGTTCGGTCACGGTGCCGGCGAACGGGGACGGCAGTTCCACGATCGACTTGGCAGTCTCGATCTCGCAGAGGACGTCGTTGATGGCCACGGCGTCACCGGGCTTGACCTTCCAGGAGACGATTTCCGCCTCAGTGAGGCCCTCGCCTACGTCAGGGAGGTTGAACTTGTTCAGAGTCATGGTGTCCTCAGTAGGAGAGGGCGCGGTCCAGCGCCTCGAGGATGCGGTCGATGTCCGGAAGGTAGTCTTCCTCCACCTTGGCAACGGGATAGGGCATGTGGAAACCGCCGACGCGGATCACGGGTGCCTCCAGTGAATGGAAGGCCCGCTCGCTGATCCGGGCCGCTATCTCGCCGCCGATCCCGCCGAACGTGGGAGCCTCGTGGGCCACAATCAGCCTGCCGGTCTTTTGGACCGAGGCGGTGACGGTATCGAAGTCGATGGGCGAGATGGAGCGAAGGTCGATGACCTCCAGGCTGTGTCCGTCTTCCTCTGCGGCATTGGCCGCTGCGAGGGCCACCGGCACCAGCGGACCGTAGGCCACAACCGTGGCGTCCGTCCCGGCGCGCAGGACATGGGCTTTGAAGGGGTCCCCGGCGGTACCCGGGGCTACAACGTCAACCTCGCCCTTGAGCCAGTAGCGCCGCTTCGGTTCGAAAACGATCACGGGGTCCTGGCACTGGACTGCCTGCTGGATCATCCAGTAGGCGTCGTGCGGGTTGGACGGAGTGATGATCCGGAGCCCGGCAGTGTGGGCGAAAAGCGCCTCGGGTGACTCGGAGTGGTGCTCGATGGAGCCGATACCGCCCCCGTAGGGGATGCGGACCACTACCGGCACGCTGAGGTTGCCGTTGCTGCGGGAGTGGATCTTGGCCAGCTGGGTGGTGATCTGGTTGAAGCCGGGGAAAACGAAGCCGTCGAACTGGATCTCGCAGACCGGGGTGTACCCGCGCAGGGCGAGGCCGATCGCCGTTCCGATGATGCCGGACTCCGCCAGCGGGGTGTCCACGACCCGGTCGGGGCCGAACTCACCGATCAGGCCGTCGGTCACGCGGTAGACGCCGCCCAGCGCACCGATGTCTTCGCCCATCAGCAGGGACTTGGGGTTGTCCGTCAGGGCTGCGCGCAGGCCCTCGTTGATGGCCTTGGCAATGGTCATGGTGGTCATCAGTGGCCTGCCTTCGGGGACGCCTGGGCTGTTACTGCCTGCCTGGCCGGTTCTTCCGCCGGTTCCTCACCTGCGAAACCCGCCGAATACTCCTCGAACCATGCGAGTTCCTCGGCCACCAAGGGATGGGCTTCGGCGTAGGTGTTGGCGAAGGCGGTGCGGATGTCCGGCGTTTCGAGGTCGTGGGTGGTGCGGCGGACGTAGGCGGCGAGCTCGTCCCCGTCCGCCTTGACCTTGGCGAAAAACGCTTCGTCAGCCATGCCTTCGGCGCGCAGGTACTTCTCGAGCCGGACGAGCGGATCCTTTGCCCGCCAGGCCTCTTCTTCGGCCGCCGGCCGGTATTTGGTGGGATCATCCGCGGTGGTATGCGCGCCCACCCGGTAGGTGAACGCCTCAATCAGGACCGGGCCCTTGCCCTGGCGTGCGTGCTCCAGCGCCCATTCGGTGACGGCGTGGACGGCGATGACGTCATTGCCGTCAACACGGATGCCGGGGAAGCCGTAGCCCTTGGCCCTGTTGGACAGCGGCACCCGGGTCTGCACGGCGGTGGGGACGGAGATGGCCCAGTGGTTGTTCTGGCAGAAGAACACCACGGGGGCGTTGTACGAAGAGGCGAAGACCATGGACTCGTGGACGTCACCCTCCGAGCTGGCGCCGTCGCCGAAGTAGGCGATCACCGCTGCATCCGGTCCGGCAGCCGGTGCCCCCGCAGCGCCGGAAGCTGCCAGTTTCTGGTCCCGCTGGATGCCCATGGCGTACCCCACGGCGTGAAGTGTCTGCGCCGCCAGGACCAGCGTGTACAGATGGAAGTTGGTGTCCTTGGGGTTCCACCCGCCGTTGGACACGCCGCGGAACTGGCGCAGGAGTTCGGCGAGGTCCACGTTGCGGGTCAGCGCCACACCATGTTCGCGGTAGGTGGGGAAGATGTAGTCCTGCGGTTGGCTGGCGCGGCCGGAACCAATCTGCGCGGCTTCCTGGCCTGTGAGCGGAACCCAGAGCGCCAGCTGTCCCTGCCGCTGCAGGGCAGTCGCTTCGACGTCGAACCGGCGGATGGCGGCCATGTCCGCATAGAGTCCGCGGAGCACCTCCGGAGTCAGCTTGCTGGCGTAGTCGGTGAATACAGGGTCAAAGCCCAGCTTCCCGTCCGGGCCGAGGAGCTGGACCATCTGCGCCGGGGGCTCGCCCATTACTGCTTCGGCATCAGCCTCACGCTGGTCGTCTACAGCTGTTCCGTCGAACTCGGTGGAAGGCAGATGTGTGCCCATACCGTCTCCTTGCTTGCCGCATCCGGATGCAATGCAATGTCGCTGGGATATATGCCGCAGAAGGAATAGATTCCTGGGACGGCATATATGTTGGCTTACTGATCCTAACTTTATCTTCAGTAACTAAGCGTGAAGCTACTTGTTAAGGGCTAGGAACCGCGCGGGGCCTTTGTATAGTTCGCACATAATGCGAGGAGCCGGCTGTTCGCCTCTTCCTCTCCGATGCTCACCCTTACTCCTTCGCCGGCAAATGCCCTCACTGACAGGGCCTGCTCGCCGGCCATTTCGGCGAAATCCGCGCTGTCAGCGCCGAGGTCCAGCCAGACGAAGTTGCCCTGGGCGTCAGGGACAGCCCAGCCCAGGCTGCGCAGCCCCGCGGTGACGCGGTCCCGCTCACCCACCAGGCTTTGTACCCTTTCTACAACTTGAGGGTAATTCTGAAGGGAAACAATTGCTGCCGTTTCTGCAATTTGCGACACGGCGAACGGTGTGGCGGCGACCCTCAGGTGCTGGGTCAGTTCCGGATTGGAGATGCTGTAGCCAACGCGCAGGCCGGCCAGCCCATGTGCCTTGGAGAAGGTGCGGAGCACCACAACGTTGGCGTACTTGCGGTAGAGGCTGATCCCGTCCACCGCCTCCGCTTCGCGCACGAACTCCTGATAGGCCTCATCAATGACCACCACCACGTCTGCGGGAACAGAGCGGATGAAAGCTTCGGTCTCGGCTGCACGGAGGGCGGGGCCCGTGGGATTGTTCGGGGTGCAGAGGAGGATCACCTTGGTTCGGGCAGTGACTGCCGCCGCCATGGCCTGCAGATCGTGGCGGCCCTCGCCCGTGAGCGGGACGGGGATACCGTCCGCGCCCGAAAGGCCGACGCTGATGGGGTAGGCCTCGAAGGAGCGCCAGGCGTAGACCACTTCATCCGGCTTGCCATCTTCATTCCGCCCGGCGAACGCGGCCAGCAGTTGGTTCAGCGCCCCCAGGCTGCCGGCGCCGGTGACTATATCCTCGGCGGGAACATTGAGGAACCCTGCCAGTTCGGCGCGCAGCCGGCTGCTCAACGGGTCGGGGTAGCGGTTGAAGTCGGTTTGCTTCGCTATCGCCTCAACAACCGCCGGAATGGGAGGCAGCGGGTTTTCGTTCGACGACAGCTTGTAGCTGGCCAGTCCCTCCACGGCCACGGGAGGCTTGCCCGCGGCGTAGCGTGGCAGCCTTGCCACCACTGGACGCGGCTGGATACCCCCGGCAAGGGCGTTTGATGACGTCATGGAGACCAGCCTACTTCTCCCGATACCGGAGGGAAGGCGGTCCGTCTTTGAGCCAACCTTCAGGGCGGTGTGAAACCATTGGCCGTATGCGACTGATTGCCCGGGTACTGATCAATGGCCTCGCCCTCTGGGTGGCGGGGTGGATACTGCCGGGGATGGAGATCTCCAGTTCCGCCACGGCGGATGCAGTGGCCAAGACCGGCGTGACACAGGGGACGGACACCATCGGGATCGTCCTCGCCTATTTGTTCATCGGCGTCATCTTCGGCCTCGTGAACGCCTTGGTCCGTCCCCTGGTAAGCCTCCTGGCACTGCCCCTCACCATCCTGACCCTCGGGCTGTTCACCATCGTCATCAACGCTGCGATGCTCTACCTGACCTCCTGGATCAGCAGCTACACCCCGGTGCACTTCACTATCGACTCCTTCTTCTGGACCGCTGTTTTGGCGGCGATCATCATCACCCTGGTTTCACTCGTGGCCGGCAGGATTACCGGAACCCGGCGGTAGTTCAGCGCGGGGCCATCGCCGCCCTGCTACCGCCCGCCATACCCGCGCTCCTGCCTCCGGTTGTCCGCCGCGTGGAGGTTCGCCGCGGGAGCCTTGGTCCGGGAGAGGGAGAAGCGTGTGGCCGTCGCCGTTCCACCCGCTCCCAATGCCGCGCCGAGCGCCGCGGTGGAGGCCACCAGCGAGGGATCACTGCTGGCGGACACCAGCCGTGCGCCGTCCTGGTAGCTAGTGAGGGTGTGGCCGGGCCCCAGACTCCCTTCGCCTTCCAACGCTCTCGGTGTCTGGGTCAAGCCAACCGTCACGCGCTCCTTTGTGTCCGGGTTGGGCGCCCCGTCGGTTCCCGGCACCCAGTCTGCCCGGTGTTCGAGGTGCAAGGACTGTACGCCAGCCGCGGGACTGATCCCGGCGACCGGTGAGCCAGCGGTCAGCACATATTTCAGGTCGTAATCACGGAGGAAGCGGGCGTCGGCAGCCATGTTCATCGTATGGATACCGCCCTGGCTATAACCCACAGCGACCACGGGAGCCCCCGGCTCAGCGCCCGCAGCCTGGAGTGCCTGGAGCGCTGCAGCACTCATGTCGTCTGAGCTGTACATCATCGCCTCCACTATTCCGGCCTCATCGAACGGGTTTTCCCCGCCGGCGCCGATACCGGCAGACTGGGTGCCGGGTACAACCACCACGTACGTCTTTTCCCCGGCGTTGGTGACCTCAATGACCTCAATAAACCCAGCACCGCGGGCGTCTATTTGGCGGATGCGCTCCAGCAGGCCCTCAGGGGAAGCATTCAGATCGATCTGAAGGGACTCCTCTTGGCGTACGGTCAATGGCCGGCCAACAGCGCCTTCCCGTTCGAGGGCATCCCAAACCAAGGGGTCCTGCTCAACCCTTCGCTTCACATCAGTAGCTTCAAGCCCAAGAAGGCCGACGATGGCTTCTGCCGTTTTGTCGTCAGCTGCACGGTTGGCGGTGAAATTCTTCAGTGAGCCGTGGATGTCGCCGGGGCTGACGATGCCCAAGTACCTCGCTGTTCCGGCAAGCCACTCCGCCGCCTCATACTCCTGCTTGCAAGCGCGCACCTGGCCGCTGATGCGCTGCAGCTCAGTCCGGACTGCCTGGATGCTCCGCTCGGACTCGCCGACGGCATTCATGGCCAGGCTGCCGGACCATCGCGGCAGGTCCTGGAACGGGACAAGGTCTTCCCAGATCCGGCGGACTTCAACTTCCATTCCGGACAGCTCGCCCGCGAGCTCGTCGAGCTTCTCTGCGCCGCCGCTCAGCTCCTCCAGCTGGAACCTGATGCCGCCCACGCCTCCGCGGATAGTGAGGAATCCGTCGTCGGGAGGTCCGGACACGTGGATGGAGCCGCTTCCCGAAGGCGTTACCTCTGCCATCAGCGCATGCCCGGGTTGGTGCAGCCGGCGGTGAAGGTCTCCTGGCTGTGCCGCTCCACGGCCGCCTTCGCCTCGACCAGCGCTTCAAGGGCGCGGCGCAGCGCTGCCGACTGAAGCAAAACCGCATCCCGGTACGCGCGGCCGGCGGGCGACTCCCACTGCAGCAGCTGGATATCCCGGAAGCTGTCCAAAACCTGCTCGCCGCGGCCAACACAGACGGCCACCCTTTCAGCCAGCTGCATTACCTGCGAGACGCGCAGCATTTCCTGGTGCAGGTCTGCCCCTGCCAGTTGGCTCCCCATAACCGGTCTCCTTCTTTGCGCAGCACGCCCCGCTGATCCGCCTGGCATGAACGCTACGGAGGACAACGCCCGGACCCAACCAATGCCGTCGGCTATGTGGACAAGTAACCGGCTAAAGCCGCCGCGGCAGTTCATGAAAGAATCAGCACATGCCTGAAACCGCCGCCACAGCTGATACCCGTACGCCCTCAGGACGCCTGGCCCTCGCCGCGTCCCCGGAAAAAATCGCGCTTGGCCCGCTGGACGGCCGCTACCAGTCCGCCGTCGCGCCCCTCGTTGACTACCTGTCCGAGGCAGCCCTCAACCGCGACCGCGTGGCCGTGGAAGTTGAATGGCTTATCCACCTGACTAGCAACAACGTCCTTCCGGGCGCCGGGCCCCTGACCGCACAGCAGCAGGAGCAGCTTCGAGCGATCGTCACCGAATTCGACGCCGCCTCCGTGGCAGAACTCGCCGAAATCGAAGCTGTCACCGTCCACGACGTGAAGGCTGTGGAGTACTACATCGGCCGCCGCCTCCCCGCCATCGGCATCGAAAACCTGACGGCCATGGTGCACTTTGGCTGCACCTCCGAGGACATCAACAACCTCTCTTACGCGCTGGGCGTCAAGGGTGCTGTGGAGGACGTGTGGCTCCCCGCGGCGCGCGCACTGGTGGCCCAGATCAGCAAGATGGCCCAGGACAACCGCGCCGTCCCCATGCTGTCGCGCACCCACGGCCAGCCCGCTACCCCCACCACGCTCGGCAAGGAACTGGCAGTCATCGCACACCGCCTGACCCGCCAGCTGGACCGCATCGCCAAGACTGAATACCTGGGCAAAATCAATGGCGCCACCGGCACTTACGCCGCCCACGTTGCCTCCGTCCCCGGCGCGGACTGGCAGCAGGTGTCCAAGTCCTTCGTGGAGGCACTCGGGCTGACCTGGAACCCGCTGACCACGCAGATCGAGAGCCACGACTGGCAGGCAGAACTGTACGCCGATGTGGCGCGTTTCAACCGCATCCTCCACAACGTCTGCACGGACATCTGGAGCTACATCTCCATCGGCTACTTCGCGCAGATCCCGGTGGCAGGTGCCACGGGCTCGTCCACCATGCCGCACAAGGTCAACCCCATCCGCTTCGAAAACGCGGAAGCGAACCTGGAGATCTCCAACGGTTTGCTGGACACCCTGGCTGCAACGCTCGTTACCTCCCGCTGGCAGCGCGACCTCACGGATTCCTCCAGCCAGCGCAACATTGGGGTGGCGTTCGGCCACTCGCTGCTGGCCATTTCCAACGTCGCCAAGGGCCTGGAACGCCTGGATGTTGCCGAGGACGTGCTGGCCGGGGACCTCGACACCAACTGGGAAGTCCTGGGTGAGGCAATCCAGATGGTCATGCGCGCCGAGGCCATTGCCGGCGTCGAAGGCATGGAGAACCCCTACGAGCGGCTCAAGGACCTTACCCGCGGACAGCGCGTGGACGCTGCCCGCATGCAGGAGTTCGTGCAGGGCCTTGGCCTTTCGGCCGACGCCGAGGCGCGCCTGCTCGCGCTGACGCCCGGCAAGTACACGGGCATCGCGGACCAACTGGTGGACCACCTGAAGTAGCGCCTGCACCACGGGAACAAAGAGTACGACGGCGGCGCCGGGCTTTGAGGAGCCCGGCGCCTTCTGTTGCGGGAGCCTTTGCCGGGGCTGGCAGGGCGGCCGGCTTCCAGGTGCGAAACTGGAGGAATGAAGCTGCTCCTCATCCGCCACGGACAAACCCCCGGAAACGTGCTTGGCCAACTGGACACGGCCCACCCCGGTCCGGGCCTGACCGAACTCGGCGAACGGCAGGCGGAGGCCCTGGCCCGCTCGCTGGCGAATGAGCGGATCGATGCCCTGTACGCGTCCACCCTCATCAGGACCCAGATCACCGCGGCGCCGCTGGGCCGGCTGCACAGCCTGGATGTGGCGGTGCTGGACGGCCTGCACGAGATCGAGGCTGGGTCACTGGAAAAGCTGACCGATCACGAGTCGCACAAACGGTACATGGGGACAGTGATCTCCTGGGCCGCAGGGGACCTTGACCGGCGGATGCCTGCGGGTCCGGACGGTCACGACTTCTTCGGGCGGTTCGACGCCGCCATCGCAACCGCCCTGGAGCGGTCATCAGGCCAGGAGGCCACCGTGGCTGTGGTCAGCCACGGTGCTGCCATCCGCACCTGGGCCGGGCGCAGGGCGGAGGGCGCAGACTCCGAATTCGCTGCGAAACACGTCCTGGCGAACACCGGGATCGTTGCCCTGGAAGGCGATCCCGGCAACGGCTGGAAGCTCCTGCATTGGGACGGCAGCCCCGTGGGCGGTCTGGCACTTGCTGATCCGACGGCGGAGGATCCCACGGGGAAGAACGTGGCGGAGCCCTAGACCAACTGCCTGATCCTGCGGGACGGGAATACAGCCATTTTCCTGCAAGGACCGACACTCTTCCCTCCGGGGGCGGCCCGTACCAGCCGGGCTGCCATGGCGGCGGCCTCGGCTGCAGTAGGCCGCGCGCCACTGTCCATTGCGGTCAGCGCCTGGAGCAGGGTGCACCACCCCGGGCCCAGGGAATCGGGAATGTCGGGGCTTCGAAGGGTCCTGGCCACCAGCGACTCGATGGCGGTGCCGGAAAATGCCTTGGACCCGGTGAGAAGCTCCAGCAGCACCAGTCCCATGGCGTAGACGTCCCAACTGGCCTGCGCCGGTCCGCCCCCGGCTTGTTCCGGGCTCATGTAGTGGACTGTTCCCGATGAGATGCCCGGCTCGGGAGGCGCGCCCGCCGCAGTCACGATGCCGAAATCGATGATGCGCACCGGACTCCTCCGCAGCCCGCTCAACATCAGGTTGGCCGGCTTGATATCGCGGTGCACCAGGCCCTTCCCGTGCAGGTGGGCCAATGCTCCGAAGAGGCCGGCAGCCCAGCCGGCAACGTCACCGGCCAGGAGTGGGCTGGTGCGGGCCGCTTCGGCGAGGCTCGTTCCAAGGGCCAGTTCCTCGACCAGATATGGGCGCCCGGCCAGCACCGTTCCGGCGGGCATCATGCCCCGGGTGATGAAAGTGACGATTGACGGGTGGTCCAGGGCTGCCAGAACGGCGGCCTCGTTCCTGATCCGCTCGAAGTGCTTTCGGGAATCCCCGACCGCCACCTTGACTGCTACGTCGGGGCCACCTTCGCGGTCGGCTGCCCGGAAGACTTCAGCCAGGGATCCACGGCCCAGCCTTTCCTTGAGTTCGTAGCGCCCGGCCACCGCGTCCCCGGACAGGAGCGTTGCAGGTTTCCGGGCCGCCGCCGGGGCGTGCGTGCTCATGCGGACAGGGCCGGGGCCTGGCCTGCCCCCAGGCCGGCGTCAAGCTGAAAGCCGCAGCCGCAGCGCCAGACCGGCGGCAGCTGGACGGGCCCGCCGTCGTCCGGTCCAAAGGTGTAGCCGACCGCGGCCGGCCCCACCGCCGGGATCACAAGTTCCATGGTGGTGCCGCAATGGACTGCGGCCAGCCCAGCCTGTTCCTGCCCCGGCTGCAGGCCGTTCAGGAATGTCCGGTCAGCCCAGGAATCAGGGGAACCAAGCTCAGTAAAAGTAACCAAGGCACTCACGACTCCGTCTGTTGGGTTCAGGATCTGATCGTAAGCATACATATTGCTAGCCTGACTAGCTAGCTGGCCTAGCTACTTTTCCTTGCCACCTTCCTCAAGGCTTTCCAACGCCTCAGCCATCCGCTGCAGGAAATCGACCACCACCCGCGCCTCATCGGCGCTCAACCCTTCCGCCACGGCCATCATCCGGCGGTGCATTGCCCCAAGGGTCACCCGGACCTCCTTGTCCGACTCCACGGTGGGAACCACAACCACGGACCGCCGGTCAGTGGGGTGCGCCTCGCGCCGGACGTGCCCGCTGGCCACGAGCCTGTCGATGAGCGAGGTAGTGGAAGCGCTGGTGATACCCAGAAACTGGCTCAAGTCCTTGGGCGCGACACTCCTGCCGGAGGCTTGCGCCCTCAGCAGGTAG
This sequence comes from Arthrobacter sp. Soil_C_49, assembly GCF_057656635.1. Classification (NCBI taxonomy): domain Bacteria; kingdom Bacillati; phylum Actinomycetota; class Actinomycetes; order Micrococcales; family Micrococcaceae; genus Arthrobacter; species Arthrobacter sp. Soil_C_49. The sequence goes on along the minus strand of NZ_JBDGJZ010000015.1, from coordinate 109,075 downwards.
CGCAGCGCGAGGATATCCGTCTCGCCCATGCCCATCGAGTCCCGGGTGGACCGGCGGACCGCGGTTTCGGCTGCCCGGTAGTCACGCAGCGACTTCAACACCGCCGCACTGTAATCCAGCTGGCCATCCGGGCCGTACCAATAGCCGGAGCCTTCATTACCAGTAGAGCGCATAAAAATATCCTAGACCAGCTGATAACTAGACAGCCAAGCGACCTGCGGCAAAGCGTTATCCCGGCGCTTACGCAGAAGAAACACCGGCGTAACCGCCGCCTTTTAGCCTTGTCTTGCATATCCCTTCGGCGAATCGAGGCAGAAATGCAGACCAACCCGCGGCTCAACATCCGGCAGGTCACCTGGTCCAACCCCGTGGGCGCCGACCTGCGCCGTGCGCAGCAGGCCGAACTCGACGCGCGCTTTGGCACCGCTGACCACGAACCCGGCCCGCCGCCGTCGGGCGCTGACTGCGCCGTGTTCCTTGTGGCGTACGACAAGGGATCGGGCCAGCCGGTCGGCTGTGGCGGACTGCGGCTCCTGGACGCCACAACGGCCGAAATCAAGCGCCTCTACGTGTTGCCCTACACGCGCGGCTCGGGCGTGGCCAGCTCCATCCTCGCTGCCCTGGAAGCCGAAGCCTTCAAGCAGGGCATTACGCGCATCAAGGCCGAAGCCGGTTCCGCCCAACCCGACGGACGGAACTTCTACGAAAACTCCGGCTTCGAACCCGTTCCCAACTTTGGCCCCTATGTGGGCGTTGAACACTCGTACTGCTACGCAAAGAGCATCCACGCCCGCAGCGCGGCACACACAGCAATGGCCTAATGTCGGACCGGGTTCGTCATACTCGGTGACGCCGGCGCTCCTCGACTAACCTCTGGCTATGGAATCAGCAGACATCACCTTCCGCACCCGAAAGTGGGTCCGGCCCGAGGACCTGAACGCCAACGGCACGCTTTTCGGCGGCAGCCTGCTGAAGTGGATCGATGAGGAGGCGGCCATTTATGCCATCCTCCAACTCGGCAACGGCCGCGCGGTCACGAAGTATATTTCCGAGATCAACTTCGTCAGCTCCGCCGTCCAGGGCGACCTGATCGAGATGGGCCTGACCGCCACCCGCTTCGGCAGGACGTCGCTGACCATGCGGGCCGAGGTCCGGAACATGATCACCCGCCAAAGCATCCTGACCATCGAGGAGATCGTCTTCGTCAACCTCGACGCGTCCGGCAAGCCGGAGCCGCACGGCTACACCGAGATCACCTACGAGCGGGACAGGATTCCCACGCACCATTTGACGGACACGCTGCAGAAGGACTGAAGCAGGGACAGAATGCACGACGGCGGCGGAGCCGCAGAGAGTTAACCCCAGGTTCACGCGCCTGGCACCCGTAGTTTCTGCCGCAGGATCAGAGTGGCCAGTCGGGCTGTTTATCGAATCGATAGCAATAACGCCCGACATTCGCCATGTCCGGCTATAGGCTGGCCGGACATGCTCTGATTCCAGCCCAGAAATGAGTCCTGATCGTGCGTAAACTTCAAACTTTGGTTGCCGCCGCTGTCGCCGTCACCCTTCTCGCCGGATGCGGGGGGCAAGCAGCAACACCAGCCGCCTCCGGGGATCCGTCGACGGCTCCCGCCGGCGGCTCCGGCGAAACCCTGGTGGTCTACACCAATTCCAACGGCGAAGGCCGCGGCGACTGGCTGACCGCAAAGGCCGCCGGGGCCGGTTTCAAGATCGAGATCGTGGGGGCCGGCGGCGCTGACGCCACCAACAAGCTGATCGCCGAGAAAAACAATCCGATTGCGGACGTCGCTTTCGGCCTGAACAACATGTACTTCTCGCAGATCAAGGCCGCAGGCGTCCTTGAACCGTACGAGCCGGCTTGGGCCGGGGACGTTGATAAGGAACTGGCGGACGGTGAAGCCTACTGGCCGCTGGTCAAGCAGGCCATCCTCCTGGGCTATAACTCCGACAAATTCTCCAAGGATGCCGCGCCGCAGGACTGGACGGACCTCTGGACAAAGGACGAGTTCAAAGCCCGCTACGAACGTGTCACCGGCCTGGGCACCGCCACAGCCCAGCTTGTTTTTGCGGGCATCCTCAGCCGCTATCGCGATGACTCCGGCGATCTGGGCATCTCGGACGAAGGCTGGAAGCAGGTGGAGCAGTACTTCCAGAACGGCAGTCCTGCTGTTGCCAAGACTGACCTCTTTGCCCGCATCGCCTCCGGTGAAGTGGACATGGGCCAGATGCCGTCATCGATCATCGCGGACCGCGAGAAGTCTTTCAACGTCAACGTCGAGACCGTGATCCCGTCCGTCGGGGTGCCCCTGGCCGTGGAGCAGATAGCGCTGGTGAAGGGCACCAAAAAGAAGGAACAGGCACAGAAGTTCATCGACTGGTTCGGCAGCGCCGAGGTCCAGGGCGAGTTTGCGCAGCAGTTCAACTCCATGCCCGTGAACAAGGCGGCGCAGGCCAAAGCCAACCCGGACGTGGTGGACTTCTTCGCCGACCTCAAGCAGCAGGACATTGACTGGGAGTTCGTGCAGGAGAACATGGGCGCCTGGGTGGAGAAGATCGAACTCGAGTACATGACGTAACTGGCGCTCCTGCCCTCCGCCCAGCCGTTCCACCAGACAGGTTAGCCATGATCCGCTTGGACAACATCGAAGTTTCCTTTGGCGATTTCACCGCCATTCCGCATCTGGACCTGCACGTCCGGCCCGGCGAGTTTTTCACCCTGCTGGGGCCTTCAGGCTGCGGAAAGACGACGGCGCTGCGCACCTTGGCAGGCTTCATCCAGCCGTCCAAAGGCACAGTGCGGGTGGACGGCAAGGATGTCACCCGGCTTCCCAGCGACAAGAGGCAGGTGGGCATGGTGTTCCAGAACTACGCCCTCTTCCCCAGCATGAGCGTGTGGGAAAACATCGCCTTCGGGTTGCGGGTACGGAAAGAGAAACCGGCGGACAGCGACCACATGGTCCGGGACATCGCCCGCCGGGTGGAGCTCAGCGATGAGCAGCTGGCCAAGAACGTGGCCGAACTGTCCGGGGGCCAGCAGCAGCGCGTGGCGGTGGCGCGTGCACTGGTCCTGCGGCCCAAGATCCTGCTGCTGGATGAACCCCTGTCCAACCTGGACGCGAAGCTGCGGCACCAGTTGCGGCAGCAGCTCAAGGACCTGCAAAGCCAGTTCGGCATCACCACCGTCTACGTCACGCACGATCAGGACGAGGCGCTGGCGATGAGCAACAGGGTGGCGGTGTTCAACAAGGGCGTGGTGGAGCAGGTGGGTACGCCGCAGGAGATCTACGACCATTCCGCAACCGAGTTCGTCTGCAACTTCATCGGGGACAGCTCGGCGCTGACGCCGGAGTTCGTGGCGGAGTTGAACCGCCGCTCGGGAGCGGGCCTCAGCACGGACGCCGGCTCCTACCTGCGGGTGGAAAAAGCGTCCCTGCATCCGGGCGCGGACGGGGGAGCCGCCGTCGGACTTCCCGGCACGGTGGTGTCCCGCACCTACCACGGCCTGCACAGCCGCTACGTGGTGCGCAGCCACGGCTCGGATATCCGCCTCCTGGTCCGGGAGGACGGCGGGCCGCAGCCGGAGCCGGGAAGTGACGCCACCGTGTATCTCCGGCCTGAACACATCCTGCAGTACCACCCTGCGACCGGCAGGGCCCTGGAGCGGGAAGACCAGGCGGTACCGCTGCCATGAGCGGCACGCCGGTCCGCAGCATGGTCCGCTCCCCCTTTGTCCTGGTGGTGGGTGTTGTCCTCACCTGGTTCATCGCCGCGTTCCTGGTGTGGCCCAACGTGAATATCCTGATGGCGACGTTCTTCCCGGACGGGAGTTTCTCCGGCCGGGCGGCAGAAAGACTGTTCTCCTCCCAACGGGCCATGAAGGCCCTGGGGAACAGTTTCCTGCTTGCCGTCGCGTTATCCATCACGGTGAACCTGGTGGGGATTTTTATTGTCCTGGTGACCCACTACTTCCGGATCAGGGGATCGAGGATCCTGTTTCTGGGCTACGCCTCGACGTTTATCTACGGCGGCATTGTGCTGGCGGCCGGGTACAAGTTCATCTACGGGGACAAAGGCATTGTCACGTCCCTGCTGGTCAAGGTGTTCCCGGGCCTGGACCCGGGCTGGTTCTCAGGGTTCTTCGCGGTCCTTGTGGTCATGACTTTTGCCACCACCACCAACCACATGCTGTTTGTGGCCAACGCGTTGAAGGGCATCGACTACCAAACCGTGGAGGCGGCCAGGAATCTCGGCGCTTCCACCTGGACCATCCTCCGGCGGATTGTGCTGCCCATGCTCAAGCCCACGCTGTTCGCCGTCACCATCCTGTCCTTCCTGACCGGCCTCGGCGCTTTGAGCGCCCCCCAGGTGCTGGGCGGCCGGGACTTCCAGACCATCACGCCCATGATCCTGACCTTCACCAACAGCCCAACCTCCCGCGACCTCGCTGCGCTTCTGGCGGTCATCCTGGGCGTGGCCACCATCCTGATGCTCGCCGTGATGTCCCGGCTCGAAAAAGGGGGCACGTACTTTTCGGTGTCAAAGGTGTCTTCGGCGCTGCAGAAGCAACAGATCACCAACCCGGTGGCCAACGCGGTTGTCCACGCCCTGGCCTACCTGCTCTTTGCCGTGTACACCCTGCCGGTGCTCCTGATTGTGCTGTATTCGTTTGCCGACGGCGCCGCCATCCAGACCGGGCAGCTCTCGCTGGGCAGCCTGACGCTGGAGAACTACGCGCGGGTCCTGACGCAGCAGTCGGGGCTGCGGCCGTTCATCGTCAGTGTGGTCTACAGCGCCCTGGCAGCCCTGATCGCCGTCGGCGGCCTGCTCTTCGTGGCCCGCCTGCTGCAGAAGTACCGGAACTGGGTGTCCACCGCCTTCGAATACCTGCTGCACATACCGTGGATCCTGCCCTCGGCACTGCTCGCACTGGGCCTGATCATCAGTTATGACCATCCCAATCCCCTGGTGGGCGGCGCTGTCCTCACCGGCACCACGGTGATCCTGCTGATCGCCTTTGTGACGGTCAAGATCCCCTTTACGCTCCGGATGCTCAAGGCGTCCTTTGCCTCCGTGAATTCCTCGCTTGAGGAGGCAGCGGCCATCATGGGCGCCAAAACCCTCTACGTGTTCCGGCGGATCCTCCTGCCGCTGGTGCTGCCGGCAGCCGCCGCCATCACCGCCCTGAACTTCAACAGCCTGCTGGACGACTACGACACCGCCATCTTCCTGGCCCATCCGCTGGTCCAGCCCCTGGGCCTGGTGATCAAAGCCAACACCGACGGCGCCGAGGGTACTGAGGGCATCGCCAACACATTTGTGTACACCGTGCTGCTGATGGTCATCACCGGAATCACCATGTACCTGGTCTACGGCCGGTCGCGCGGGAAAGGGCCGGGCAAGAAGCGGCTCCCGGCCGTGCCTCCTCCCGCGGCAGTCCCCGGCCCGGCACTGGGCGGCGGCATGATGTCCGACGGCGACGCGGGGAAGGCTGCCGCTCCCGTCCGCTGATCAGCCTGCGGAACTGCTGCCTACAACGGCACCCGAGGGCCGCCGTCGGGCCAGCCTGAGCAGCCGGTCACGCACGGGCTGGCCGCCTTCTGCCAGGGCGACGCGCGCCAGCGCCGAGGACGCCAGGCTCAGCGCACGGGTCCGCAGGCGGCGCTGCCGGTCGTAAGCCTTGAGCGCCTGTTCCACGGGCAGCGTATTGAGAAGGTCAGCCAGCGTGACCGCGTCCACCAGGGATTCGCAGGCGCCACGTCCGAGGGTGGGGGCCATGGCGTGCGCGGCGTCACCGATGAGCACCGTCCTGCCCCGGACGAAGGACTTGAGGCCGGGAGTTGTCCAGATCCGCTGCACCAGGCAGGCTTCGGGCGTGGCGGCCGCCAGCACCTGGCGGATGGCCGGTGCGTGGCCCGCGTAGCGCTCCCGGGCCTGTTCCAAGGCTGCGGCTGCGTCGATGCCATACGGGCCCAGCCCGGAGCGGTAACTGGCGTACCAGAACATGCCGCCCCGGGCGCCGGCGATGCCGAAGATGTCGCCGCGGCCCCAGTACTCGCCGACCACGTCCGGGCTGACCGTCGAGGGAAGGGTCCCGCGCAGGGCGAGATAGGGCGTGAGTTTGGCCGCGCTGCGGCTGCCCCAGCCCTCACGGCGGACCAGGCTGTGCACGCCGTCGGCTCCTACCACCAGGCCGCCATCGGCTGGAAGCGCCTGGACATGGCTCGTGACCCGCCGCACCGTGCCGGGTACGGCGGCGTCAAGGAGCCGCAGCAGGTCAATGCGGGAAACCGCGAACATACCGCCCGCGTTGACAGTAACCCAGGGCTCACCGGCCCCGTTACGGAGCGACCCGCTGCCAAGGACCGGGCTGACGTCCCGCGCCTCGTCCAGCACTCCAAGCCGGGCCAGGGCGCGTTGCGCGTTCGGCCACATTCCCAGCGCGTTGCCCACAGTGGGCAGCTCCGGCCGCTTCTCATAAACCGTCACCTCGAAGCGGTTCGGGTCCAGGCACGAAGCCAGCGCCAGGCCGGCAATGCCGCCGCCAACAATCGAGATTGTTTCCATGTGGCCGATTTTACTACTTTTGTAGTGGATCGGAAGGGGCAATACACTGGGCCCATGCCTGACCGCCGGACCCAACTCCTGGATGCTGCCCTCACCGTGGTGGCTGCCAAGGGAATGAAGGGCCTCACCCACCGGGCGGTGGACGCGGCAGCGAACCTGGCGGAAGGCACCACATCCAACTACTACCGGAACCGGGCCGCCCTCGTTGAAGCGGTGCTGGACCGCCTGGAGCAGGTGGACGCCGCACTCCTGCGGGACCAGGGACCCGCCGGCCCACCGCAGAACGTCGAGGAGCTGGCAGGCCAACTGGCCGCCCTGGTGATCGCCCTGGCCGGACAGCACGCGGGCCTTACCCGCGCCCGCCTGGCCCTGTCCCTGGATAAACCCGAGTCGGTAACAGCCGGGCACTTCCGGCTGGTGGGCGGCCTGGAGCAGGCCCTCACCGCATTGGGGGTAGCCGATGCGCCCGCCCGTGCGCGGGACCTGGCGGACTACGGCGACGGCGTGATGCTCCACCTGCTCACCGTCAGGCGGGACGAGCAGCCAGACCCGGCAGCCATCGCCTCAGCGGTCCGGCGCCTGCTGGGTTAGCTCGCGCCCGGCCAGCCGGTGTAGGCCTCGGCGAGGTAGGCCATGCCGTGCCGGGAAGTCACCACAGAATGGAGTTCACCCAGCTGCCGGGCGCGGGAGAAGTCGTCCGCGTCGGCGGGGGTGTGCAGCATGGTGGTCATCCAGTAGGAGAACTGCTGCGCCTTCCAGACCCGCTCCAGGGCGCGGTCGCTGTACGTCTCCAGCAGCCGGTCCGAGCCGGAGTTGTAGTGGCTGTCGAGGCCTTCGAAGAGCACCTTGACGTCATGGATGGCCAGGTTCAGGCCCTTGGCTCCGGTGGGTGGCACGGTGTGCGCGGCGTCGCCGGCAAGGAACAGGTTCCCGTAGCGCATGGGGGTGTGAACGAAGCTGCGGAACGGCAGCACCATCTTTTCGATGACCGGGCCTTCCTTGAGTTCAAAGCCGTTGCCGTTGACGCGGCTGCGGAACTCGGCCCAGATCCGGTCATCGTCCCACTCGGCAACGTTCTCCCTGGGATCGCACTGGAAGTACATCCGCTGCACCGTCTCAGTGCGCTGGCTGATCAGGGCGAAGCCGTTGTCCGAGTTGGCGTAGATCAGCTCATCAGAGCTGCGCGGGGCTTCGGCCAGGATGCCGAACCAGGCGAACGGGTACTCGTGGAAGTACCACTTGCGGTGCGCCTCGGGGATCTGGAACCGGCAGTGGCTGCGGGAGCCGTCAGCACCCACCAGGAAGTCCGCCTGGATCTCATGCTCCACGCCGTCGGCGTCGGTGAAGCGGACTTTCGGCTTGCCCTCAAGATCATGGACGGACGTGTCAGTGACGCTGTAGCGGACGTCGCCGCCGTCGTCCTTCCTGCGTGCGGCGAGGTCCAGGAACACGTCCGTCTGCGGGTACAGCCACACGGCCTCCCCCACGAGGTCCTTGAAATCGACGCGGTGGCTCTCGCCGTTGAACCGCAGTTCGATGCCGTCGTGCCGGTCGCCGTGGCGCAGCACGCGGTCCGATACGCCGCTGTCCACCAGCAGGTTGACGGTGCCGTGCTCCAGGATGCCGGCGCGGACGGTTTCGGAGATTTCCTTATGGCTGCGGACTTCGATGACCGTGGATTCAATGCCGGCCTTGGCCAGCAGGTGGGAGAGCATCAGCCCGGCGGGGCCGGCGCCCATAATGGCCACCTGGGTGGTGATGATTTTTCGAGCTGCCATGGAGGGTCTCGCTTCGTTGCGGGGCTCCGCGGGGGGCGGCGCCGGTGGGTGGGTCTGGCACTCAGTGTGCGCCACCTGCAGTGATTTCCACCACGGCAATTCCGTTGAATGGTCGCTAGGAGTCTGCCAGCCGCCGGGCGATGCCGCGGGCGGCGGTCTGCAGCGCGGGCACCAGTGCCTGCAGGCGCATCTCCCGCAACGGAACCACGACGCCGAGCGATGCGACCGCGCGCTGCCTGCGGTTGAGCACCGGGACGGCGATCCCCCAGGTGTCCGGATCCACCACGCCCTTCAGCTGGGCGAAGCCCTGGCGGGCGGTGTCGGTCAGCAGGCTCCGGACGTCATCCTTGGTGAGCTTGCCGTCCGGGTCGGCGAACTGCTCCAGGTACTCCCCCTGGAGCCCCTTGTCCTGGTGCGCCATCAGCGCCAGCCCGGCGGACGAGATGTGGACGGGCATCCTCCCGGCCACCTGGGCGCGGTTGGCCACCGAACCGCGCCGGGACAGCCGTTCCACAAAGAGGGCCTCCCAGCCGTCCAACACCGCCAGGTTCACGTTCTGGTTCAGGACGTGCTGGATGTCCTCCATAAACGGCATCGCCGCCTGGCGCAGCGCCAGCGCCGGGGACGTACGGTTCACGAGCTCCCACAGCCGCAGCCCGGGCCTCACGGTACCGCCGGGGCCGGTGTCGAGCAGTCCGTGCCCGGCGAGCTGGCGGACCAGGCGGTGGGTGGTGGTGAGCGGCAAGCCGGCGCGGGCGGCCAGTTCCGAGAGTTGCAGGGCGCCGACGTCCTGGGGAAAGGCCGCGATCAGCCGGACAATCCTGTCCACCACTGAGTCGCCCGAGGCCGAGTTGGCCACCACACACCCCCGTTTCCGTTCAATGGGATGCTTCCAGCCTACCCCCGCCGTGCGGACGGGGAGTGGGGCACTTTGCCGGGATGCGCCGTCGTGCGTTCCCGGAAACGGCGCCATGCTCCCGGCGCCAGCACCACGGCAATGCCGACGGCGGCCCCGATCACGGTCTCGATGATGCGGTCCCGGAGCAGGATCTCCGGCGGCGACGGCACCACCAGGAGCGTGGAGGTCAGGGCCAGGGGCGTCACGAAGAGCTGCGCGAGCAGGTATTGGCGGATGATGAACATTTCCGCCCCGAACTGGCACAGGGCCATCACCAGCACCGTCTGCCAGGGCTCCAGGTGCAGCAGCACAATCCCGGCCAGGATCACCAGGCCAAGGATGGTGCCGATGATCCTTTGGACGCCGCGGCGCACGCGGTGCCTGGTGGTGTGCCCCACGAGCGGCACCACGGCTGCAACCATGGCCCAGTAGTTGTGCCCGAAGCCCAGCAGTTCCCCGGCCCAAGTGGCCAGGGAACCAGCCAGTCCGGCGGCGATGAGGTAGCCCAGGCCCTCCAGCCAGGCAGCGCGTTTCTCGTTGGGCGTGCGCCGGACAGGCCGTTGCCGGATCCACGGTGTGCGGTGGCTGGGCAGGATCCTTGCCGAGAAGCCGATCAGCAGGCAGAAGGCAGAGGTGAGCGCGGCTACCAGCATGGCCTGCCACAGCGGCGGCTGGTTGGGTATGGAGGCGATGGCCGCAAACGCGAAGATGTGGAACAGCGAACCCGCAGGGCGGATCCGCCACCAGGAGATGATCAGCGAACAGGCGCCGGCCACGAGGGTGGTGGCGGGAACAAGGAGCCAGGCCGTACCTGCGCTATCGAGGTCGAGCGCTGTGGCAGTCCTGGCGGCCAGCGTGGCCAGCAGGATGACGGCGAGCATCAGCAGACCCGCGCGCAACTGGAGTGCGAACCGGGTGCCATGGGGTTCACCGCGGCCATAGATGCCGGTGAAGGCGCCGAAGGACGCGAAGATGGCGAGGTCCAGCCGACCCAGGAGCACCAGCGTAAGGAGTGGAACGAAGACGCCCACGGCGCACCGCAGAGCGGGGTGGTGGTCCTTGTTGCCGGGACCAATACTGAACATCTCGGCGAGCAGCTTCACGGGCAGCGCCTTCCTGCGGAGCGGGTGGATTTCGGGCGGGCGGCCGCGCTGACGTTCCTGCTAAATCCTACGGCGCCGCTTTCCCTAACCCGCCATGGCGTTCCCATGAATGGAACGGCGGGGCAACACCGTGGAAACAGGTCCGCACGATGCTTGAGGCATGAAGCCTCCCGCACGGAATACACCCGCGGCCGAGTTGAGCTGCGAAGTCTGCGGCATGATGCCCGAACCTCCTAAAGCACGGCTGACCTTGGCCAACGTGGCCGTGATGCTGCCCATCGAACTCCTGGTGCACGCCCTGGTGGTGGAGACCCACCTGCCGTACGTGGCCAAGGTGCTGGTGCTCACCCTTACTGCCACCGTGCTGGTGATCTGGGTGGCAGAGCCGTCGGCAGCCCGGATCCTGCGCGGCTGGATGCACGCGCCGGCGCTGCGCCACCGGCGGAAACTGGGCGCGGCGCCTGCCCTCTGGCGGGCCCGGACCGTCCTGCGCGACGAGCCGGGTTCCCTGCAGAAGCTCACCCGGGCACTCGCCAGGACAGGAACCAACATCCTGAGCATCCACGTGCACCCGGTGGCGGGCGGTGTCCTGGACGAGTTTGTCCTTTCGGCTCCGGGACACCTGGGCGAACGCGAACTCCTGGACGCGCTGGAGGACGGCGGCGGCACCCGCACTCATGTCTGGCCCACCACCGCCCTCGCCATGGCCGACGGGCAGACCAAGGCTCTCAGCCTCGCCGCCCGGATCGCGGACGCGCCGGACGAGCTACCGCTGGCGGTGGCCGAGCTGCTGCAGGCAAGGATCCTCACCCCCGCGGAAGCCGCCCTGGAAAAGCACGACGCCGGCACGCTGCTTAAGATCCCCACCGCCTGGCACGGGCCCATCATCTTCGTCAGGCCCGGGGAACCGTTCACCCCTGCCGAATCGGCGCGCGCCCACCGGCTCGCCGAGCTCGCCGAGACCCTGGCGCACCGGCCTGGGTCCTCCCAAGTCGCTGCCGTCCCAACTGATACCTAGCTGGGTCTACATCCGCAGGGTCAGGGCGGACGGGTCCATGGTCATCAGGACGTGTTTGCCCTGGCCCTCGTGGTCGCCGTCGAGCTGGTAATCGTCGTTGTGTTCGAGGGTGATTTCCACGGTTTTGCCCTGGAAGTATTCGACGGCGGTGTCCTTGCCGCGGCCCTTGCCAATGATGCCGGCGAGGACGGAAAGCCAGCCGAGGCGGCCGTGGTGGGGCGCCAGGACCGCGATGTCCAGGAGACCGTCATCCACCTTGGCGTCGGGGAAGATCTCCAGGCCGCCCTGGACCTTGCCGCAGTTGCCCACCATGACGCTGCGGACACCCCGGCGCACCACAGTATTGCCGTCGATCATGACAGTGGCCTTCACGGGCTTACCGGGAAGGTTGCGGATGCCGGCGTCCACATAGGCCAGCCAGCCCACCTTGTCCTTGAGGTCCTCATTGGTGTCGGCCATGATGGTGGCGTCGTATCCCACGCCGGCCATGACCAGGAACAGCTGCTCCTTGTCCGGGTGGCTGCGGCGGGCCCGGACGACGTCGATCTTCCGCTCCGTCCCGATCAGCGCCCCGGCCATGGCGCCGTCGTAATCGGTGACGTCCATGCCCAGGTTGCGGGCCAGGAGGTTGCCCGTGCCCAGGGGAAGCAGGCCCATGGGGATATCGCCGCCGGCGAGGACCTCGGCCACGCACCGGACGGTCCCGTCGCCGCCGGCCGCGATGACGATGTCCGCGCCCTGGGCAACGGCTTCCTTGGCCTGGCCGACGCCGGGATCCTCCTTGGTGGTTTCGTACCACATGGTCTCGCCCCAGCCGTTTTCCACGCAGTGCTTGGCCACCAGGCCGCGCACGTCGATGTCTACCGGCTTGGCAGGATTCACGATGATTGCAGCGCGCTGGAGGGAGGTGGAGCTGTTGGCAGTCATGGCGTCCTTCGGTGGAAATGGAAAGGCTACTTCTGAAAGAAGACTAACCTGCCCGCCCAGTGCCGGGCAGCAGGGCGGCTAGAGCGTTTTCACCGCTCCGAGGACCTGGGCCAGCGAGTCCTTGGCGTCGCCGAAGAGCAGGGACGTCTGCGGCTGGTAGAGCAGCTCGTTCTCGATTCCGGCGAAGCCGGGCCGCATGGACCGTTTCAGGAACACCACCTGCCGGGCGTCAGCCACCTCCAGGATGGGCATTCCGTAGATGGGCGAGCCAGAGGAGGTCTTGGCCGCGGGGTTCACAACATCATTGGCGCCCACCACCAGCGCCACGTCGGCCGTCTTGAATTCCGGGTTGATCTCGCCCATCTCCTTGAGTGATTCGTACGGCACGTTGGCTTCGGCCAGGAGCACGTTCATGTGCCCGGGCATCCGGCCGGCCACGGGATGGATGGCGAAGTCGACGTCGATGCCGCGGGCCTCCAGAGCCTGCGCCAGTTCCGCCGCGGTGTGCTGGCCCTGGGCCACGGCCAGGCCGTAGCCGGGAACGATGATCACCCGCTGCGCGTAACCAAGGAGTACCGCCACGTCCTCGGCGCTGGAGGACCGTACCGGACGCTCGCTCACGGTGGTGGATCCCGCCGTCGAGCCTCCCCGGAAGGCACCGAACAGGATCCCGGCAACGCTGCGGCCCATGGCCGCGGCCATGGCGCGGGTGAGGATGGTGCCCGACGCACCCACCAGGGTGCCCGCCACCACCAGCAGCACGTTGCCGAGCACCAGGCCCGAGGCTGCCACGGCGAGGCCGGTGAAGGCGTTCAGCAGCGAGATCACGATGGGGACGTCCGCGCCGCCCACAGGCAGCACCAGGAGGATCCCGGCGGCCAGGCCCAGCACCAGCAGCACCACCGCGAGCGCGGACGAACCGGTGAGGATGACGGCAACACCGGCCGCCACTGCCGCGAGCAGCACAACCGTCATCACCACGGGCAGGCCCGGGAACACCACCGGGCGCGTGGTCATCAGTTCCTGCAGTTTGGCAAAGGTGACGCCGGATCCCGCGAAGGAAACCGCACCGACAAGGAGCGTGAACACGATGGCCAGGCGCACCCAGGGATCGTCCGCATGGCCCAGTTCGAGGAGTGCCACGAGTGCGGCCGCGCCGCCGCCCACCCCGTTGAACAGCGCCACGAGCTGCGGCATCTGGGTCATTTTTACGCGCCGCGCCACGGGAGCCGCCACTGCCGCGCCCACGGCTATGGCACCGAGGATCCAGGGGATGTTCTCCAGCCGGGCGGCCAGAAAGACGGCGACGACGGCGATCAGGGCCCCCAGCGCGCCAATGAGGTTTCCGCGGCGGGCGGTGCGGGGCGAGCTGAGGCCGCGCAGCGCAAGGATGAAGCAGACGGCGGCGGCCAGGTACAGCAGGGAGGTCCAGACAGGGTCGAGGAGGGTCATGCGCCTTCCACCTTCCCTCTTGCCTCTTGAGTGCCGGCCTTGCTGCCGCCCACCTCTTTCCGGGCGTGGAACATGTGCAGCATCCGGTCGGTCACCACAAAGCCGCCCACGAGGTTGGCGGTGGCGAGGACGACGGCGAGCAGGGCCACCGCGAGCAGCCAGGGGTCCGTTGCCTGGCCGGCCACGATGATGGCACCGACCAGGATGATCCCGTGGATGGCGTTGGCACCGGACATCAGCGGCGTGTGCAGGGTGCTGGAGACCTTGGAGACCACTTCGAAGCCAACAAATACCGCCAGGACCGTGATGGTCAGCAGGCTGATCCCGTCCATCAGAGCGCCCCTTCCCGCCGGCTGCCGGCTCTTTCCGAGAGCAGGTCAGCGGTGGGCTGGTGCCGCACCGCGCCGTCGTGCGTCAGGCACGCTCCGGCGAGCACTTCGTCGTCGAAGTCCGGCACCACAGCGCCGTCCTTGATGACCAGCGCCAGCAGGTTGGCTACGTTTTTGGCGTAGAGACGGGAAGCGTCGGAGGCCATCGCCGAGGGTGCGTCCTTCAGGCCCACCAAGGTGACGTGGCCGGAGCCGTCCGCGGTGGGAACGGGGATGTCCTGGCCGGGGACAACGCCCTCCACGTTGCCGCCGGACTCCGCGGCGAGGTCGACGACGACCGAACCCGGGCGCATGCCCTGCACCATCTCAGTGGTGACCAGGAGCGGTGCGCGCCTGCCGGGGACGGCCGCCGTCGTTATGAGCACGTCCGCCTGCGCCACGTGCGGGGCGAGCAGCTGCCGCTGCCGGGTGCCGGCGTCGGAACTGAGCTGGCGGGCGTAGCCGCCGGCCGCCTCCGCGGTTTCGAGGTCCAGGCGGATGAAGGTACCGCCCATGGAGGCCACCTCATCGGCGGATGCGGGGCGGATGTCGTTGGCGAAGACTCGTGCGCCGAGCCGTTTTGCCGTACCGATGGCCTGCAGCCCGGCCACGCCGGCGCCGAGGACCAGGACCCTTGCAGGCGGAACGGTTCCGGCGGCAGTCATGTACAGCGGGAAGAACCGGGGCAGCCGGATGGCGGCCTCCAGCACGCACCGGTACCCGGCCACCAGCGCCTGCGAACTCAGGGCATCCATGGACTGGGCGCGGGAGATGCGCGGCACCAGTTCGAGGGCGAAGGCTGTGACGCCGGCGTCGGCGAGGGCCTCCACGGTGGGGAGCTCAGACGACGGCGACGCCAGCCCCGCCGTGACGGCTCCCCGCTTCAGGGACCTCACGGTGTTCGGGTCAAGGGGCCGGACGTGGGCCAGGACATCCAGCTGGGCAAGGTCAAGTTCCGGGACAACCTGCGCTCCGGCCTGCAGGTAGGCCGTATCCGGGTGCCCGGCCGCCGCGCCCGCACCCGCCTCGAGCAGCACGTCCACGCCCAGGGCCACCAATTGCTTGACCGACTCGGGTGTGGCGGCCACCCGCCGTTCACCCTCCCGGCGTTCCCGCGGTATGCCCAGTTTCACCCGCCGACTCCCATCGCTGCACGAGTGCTTTGGCGCTGCTCTTATAGTCCGGGCCCGGATCCGTTCGGATCTGGGGGGTCGGTCGCGGAGCGGCGCTGCTGCACGTAGTTGGCTAGAGTCTATGGCCCGCACCCCTGCGGCGGGAGTAGGGCGGCCGGCTTGGGTGGCAAAGAGTTACCTTAGCGGTTTCCCTTCTCCCCTCCCGCGAGCCGGTAGGAATCCGCCAGCAGTTCCCTGAGCAGCTTCGCGTCGATCCGCTCGAGCCGGACCAGCACCAGCTGGGGTGAGCGGTCGTGATGGGGCGTCCAGTAGAAGATGTCCGGCTCGGTGCCGGCGAGGGCTTCGCGTTCCTCTGTTTTGACCGTGAGGACTCCGGGTTCCCAGATCCGCGCCAGCAGGGTCTTGGCAAACCACGCCGGTTGGCCCCAGCTCAGCCGTTCAGTGACACCGGGCAGCGCCATGGCAGTCCGTCTGACATCGTCCTCTGTGGCCATGAGTGAGAGTCTGCACGCCGGGCAAGCCGTTGGACAAGGGCCACCTGAAGGAGCTCGGGTTAGCCCCGGGCGCTCAGGTCCGCGGAGATCAGCTTCGCCGTTGCCACGATTTCCTGCGCCACCGATGCCAGGTACGCGTCCGGGTCCGGTTGCGCTGTAACGGTCTGGGCCTGCAGCGAGACGTTGACGGCGGCGACTACCTTCGGCCCGTCGTAGACCGGCGCCGCTACCGACATCAGGCCCAGCTCCAGCTCCTGGTCCAGCAGGCACCAGCCCTGGGCGCGGACGGTGTCCAGCACTGCAAGCAGCTCTCTGGCGGTGCCGATGGCCCGCGGCGTAAGCGGCTTGATCTCCGCGGCTGCCAGGTATGCCTTCAGGTCCGCGGGCGGCAGGCCGGCGAGAAGCACCCTGCCCATGGACGTGGCATAGGCCGGGAAGCGGGTGCCCACGGTGATGCCCACGTTCATGATGCGCCGGGTGGTCACACGGGCAATGTAGGCGATGTCCGTCCCGTCGAGCACGGCGGCGGACGTTGATTCGCCGAGTTTGAGGGACAGTTCTTCCAGGTGCGGCTGGGCCAGCTGCGGCAGCGACAGTCCGGACAGGTACGCGTACCCGAGCTGGAGCACCTTGGCGGTGAGGGCAAACGTCTTGCCGTCGGTCCGCACGTAGCCCAGCTCAACGAGCGTGTGCAGGAACCGCCGTGCCGTCGCCCGGGTCAGGTCCGTCCGCGCAGCCACTTCGGTGAGGGTCATGACCGGATGGTCCGTATCAAACGCCCGGATCACGGCGAGCCCGCGGGCCAGCGACTGGACGTACTGGTCGCTGGCCTGCGGTGCTGGCGGTGAGACGGTGCGGACGGCGTCGGTCATGGTAACCAATCCTAGGCGTCTCAGGCTGCCGCGGCGGCCTTGAGCGGGACGGGTACCAGTTCCTGGAGTTCCTCGAGGGTGCAGCCGAAGGTTTCGCGGACGGTGACGCCGTCGGGGCCGGTGAGGAAGACGGCTTTGTCGGTGTAGACGCGGGTGACGCAGCCGACGCCGGTGAGCGGGTAGGTGCAGGATTCCACGATCTTGGAGGCGCCCTGTTTGGTCAGGAGCGTCATCATCACGAACACGTCTTTGGCGCCGGTGGCGAGGTCCATGGCACCGCCGACGGCGGGGATCGCCCCGGGTGCCCCGGTGTGCCAGTTCGCGAGGTCGCCCGTGGCCGAGACCTGGAACGCGCCCAGGACGCAGATGTCCAGGTGCCCGCCGCGCATCATCGCGAACGAATCAGCATGGTGGAAGTACGAGGCTCCCGGGAGTTCGGTGACCGGGATCTTGCCGGCGTTGATGAGGTCCTCGTCAATCTCATCGCCCTTGGCTTCCGGGCCCATGCCGAGCATCCCGTTCTCCGTGTGGAGGGTGATGTCCTGGTCTGCGGTGAGGTAGTTGGAGACCAGGGTGGGCTGGCCGATGCCCAGGTTCACAAACGAACCGGGGGCGATGTCCCTGGCCACGAGGCGGGCCAGGTCATCCCGGCCCAGCGGTGTGGCGGAGGTCTGGATGGATGTTTCGTTGGACTGGACGCTCATCTCAGGCCACCTTCTCGCTCGTGCCGGCGGTGCTGCCGGGGGCCGCGGGGACGCGGACCACAGTGTTGACGTAGAGACCGGGCGTGACCACGTTTTCCGGATCCAGCGCCCCGGTGGGAACGATCTCGGAGACCTGGACGATGGTCTGCTTCGCGGCAGCCGCCATGATGGGGCCGAAGTTCCGGGCGGTCTTGCGGTAGACCAGGTTGCCCTTCCCGTCCGACTTCAGCGCCTTGATCAGGGCCACGTCGGCGTGGATCGGCGTTTCAAAGACCTGGCCGCGGCCGTCGATGATCCGGGTCTCCTTGCCCTCGGCCAGCATGGTGCCGTACCCGGTGGGGGTGAAGAAGCCACCGATCCCGGCCCCGGCAGCGCGGATGCGCTCGGCGAGGTTGCCCTGCGGGACAAGTTCGAGTTCGATCTCGCCGGCCTTGTACTTGGCGTCGAAGTGCCAGGAGTCGGACTGCCGCGGGAAGGAACAGATCATCTTCTTCACCCGGCCCTCCTTGATCAGCAGGGCAAGGCCCTGGTCGCCCTGGCCGGCGTTGTTGTTCACTACCGTCAGGTCCTTGGCGCCGCAGTCCATCAGCGCGTCGATCAGTTCGAACGGCTGCCCGGCGTTGCCGAACCCGCCGATCATCACGGTGGAGCCGTCCTTGATGCCGGCCACGGCCTCCTGGACCGAATCAACAAAACTCAACATTCGCCTATGCCTTTCCGTTGGAAGCGGTCACGTTTTCGAGGACCACGGCCAGGCCCTGCCCCACGCCAATGCAGATCGCCGCGACGCCCCACCGTTCCCCGGAGGCCTGCAGGGACCGGGCCAGGGTGCCCAGGATCCGGGTCCCCGATGCACCCAGCGGGTGGCCCATCGCAATGGCCCCGCCGTGCCGGTTCACGATCGCCGGATCAATGCCCCAGGCATTGATGCAGGCCAGGGACTGCGCGGCGAAGGCTTCGTTAAGTTCGACGGCGCCCACCTGCTCCCAGCCGATGCCCGCCTTCGCGAGGGCCTTGTTCGCAGCCTCCACCGGGGCGAAGCCGAAGTACTGCGGGTCGTTGGCGTGCGCGCCGCGCCCGGCGATCCGCGCCAGCGGGTCCAGGCCCAGCAGCCCGGCGGCAGCCTCGGACCCGATCCAGGCCGCGGACGCGCCGTCGTTCAGCGGGGACGCGTTGCCCGCCGTCACGGTGCCGTTCTCGGCCCGGAACACCGTCTTAAGCCCGGCCAGCTTCTCCGCCGACGAGCCCGGGCGGATGCCCTCATCCCGCACCAGGTCAGTGCCCGGCACGGGTACCACCAGGTTGTCGTAGAAGCCCTCGTCCCATGCTGCCGCGGAGAGGTTGTGGGAGTTGGCGGCGAACTCGTCCTGAGCCTGACGGGTCACGCCGTACTTTTCGCGCAAACGTTCGGTGGCCTCGCCCAGGGAGATGGTCCAGTCCTTCGGCATCGCCTTGTTCACCAGCCGCCACCCCAGGGTGGTCGACACCAGCGTCATGTCCCCGGCCGGGTAGGGCTTCTCCGTCTTCGGCAGCACCCACGGCGCACGGGACATCGACTCAGCCCCGCCCACCAGCACCAGGTCGGCGTCGCCGGCGTTGATCTGGCGTGAAGCGATGATCGCCGCGTCCAGCGACGAGCCGCACAGCCGGTTCACCGTGGTCCCCGGAATGGACACCGGCAGTCCCGCGAGCAGGGTGCCCATCCGGGCGATGTTGCGGTTCTCCTCGCCGGCGCCGTTGGCGTTGCCGAACACCACCTCATCAATCCGCTCCGGATCCAACCCGGGGGCGCGCTTCACGGACTCCCTGATCACGTGCGCGGCAAGGTCGTCCGGGCGGACGGCGGCAAGGCCGGAACCGAACTTGCCAAACGGGGTGCGCACGGCGTCGTACACAAAAGCCTGGCTCATGGGGTTGTATCCATTTCTCGAAAGACTTGCTGGGCAGTTTTGAAGGCAGTATTCGCGGACGGGACGCCGCAGTAGATGGCGGTCTGGAGCAGGATTTCCTTGATCTCGTCCCTGCTCAGGCCGTTGGTGAGGGCGGCGCGGATGTGCATGGCCAGCTCTTCCCAGTGCCCGTGCGCCACCATCGCGGTGATGGTGACGGCGGAGCGCATCTGCCGGGTCAGGCCCGGCCGGGTCCAGATGCCACCCCACGCGATCCGCGTGATCATGTCCTGGAAGTCCTCGGTGAACCCGTCCTTGTTGGCGTTGGCGCGGTCCACGTGCGCGGCGCCCAGGACTTCGCGGCGGACTACCATGCCGCCGTCGTAAATCTCTTGGCTGGTGGCACCGGGCTGGACCACGCCGTGCCTCTCAGTCCCGCTCACTTGGCCGCCTCCCGTGATTCGGCCCAGGCGAGGAGGCCCCGCATCAGCTCCGCAAGGTGGGCGGGTGCCTCGGCGGGGGCAAGGTGGGCCACTCCCTCGAGCGTGACGGCGGTGGCGGTTCCGCCGCCGGCGGTGATCCCCGCGGCCACTTCTTCGGCCATCGCCGGCGTGGCCACGCCATCCAGCGCTCCGGCAATGACCTGGGTGGGGACGCGGATGGTGCCGAGTTCGTCGCGCACGTCAAAGGCCGCCAGCGCCTCGCAGCAGAAGGCGTAGCTGAAGCGGTCGGCGTCGCGCAGGGCATGCAGGAGCCTGCTGCTCAGCTCAGGCTCGCGGTCCATGAAACCAGGGGCGAACCAACGCTCGGCCGAGCCCTGGATCATCACTGGTGTGCCCTGGTTGCGGACCGTTTCTGCGCGCTCCAGCCAGCCCTCGGGGGTGCCGATCTTGGCTCCGCTGTTCTGGACGGAGAGGCTCTTGAGCCGCTCCCCGTGCTTGATGCCGAGCTGCAGGCCGGTGGCGCCGCCCAGGGAGACCCCGGCGTAGTGGAACGCCTCGCCGGGAGAGATGGAATCAATAAGGTCCACCACTGCGTCCGCCAGCGCTGCCACGTCAAATGGTTCCGTTGCCGCGGGCGAGACACCGTGGCCCGGCAGGTCCCAGGCCACCACGTCGTAGTCGGTGCCCAACAGCGAGGCGGCCCTGTTCCACAGGATCGAGGAGGTGCCCAGGGACGGGCCCACCACCAGCAGGGGGTGGTCGCCCAGGGGCCGCTGGGGTGACAGCAGCGCTGCCTTCAGGACTGGTTTAGCCACGGGAAGCTCCATTCGCATCGGTATCGGCAGGTGAATTGGCAAAGTCCGGGTACGCGGCAAGGATCCGCCGGGAGATCTCCGCGGCCTCGCCGAGGTAGCTGGCGGGGTTGAGGAGTTCCTCCAGCCGGACGTCCGGAAGGACCGACGCCGGGACGGCTTCGCGGAGCAGTTTGCGGTAGGTGGCGGCCTGCTCCGCCGGCGGCGCCTGGAGGGTCTGGTCCACCACGGCCTGCAGTTGCTGCTTGCCGTTGAGCCCGTCCTTGTCCTCAAGTAGCGGGGCCACAACGGCCCCGACGCCCTCGGCCAGCAGCAGCGGACCGGCAAGGTCCAGGTTGCGGCGCATGCCGTCCGGGAAAACCCGCAGCCCCTCGGCGAGCTCCCGGACGTGGCCGGCGGCGCCGAGGGACAGGGCCAGCAGCTGCCGGAGCGCAGGCCACTCGGTGTGCCAGGCTCCGTCCGGCCTTTCGTCGTTGAAGTTCGCGGCGGCAAGGTGCAGCTGGGCTGCCAGCCCCGGCGCCTGGAGCGCGGCGCTGCGGACCAGCACGGACAGCACCGGGTTCTGCTTCTGCGGCATGGCCGAGGAGACCCCGCGGCCGGCGGCGCGCGGCTCGGCCAGTTCGCCCACCTCCGGCCGGCTCAGGAACAGGACATCGGCAGCGATCTTGCCGAAGGCATCCAGCACTGCGGCAAGGGCATGGCCCAGTGACGTCATCGCCAGCCGGTTGGTGTGCCACGGGGCCGGTGCAGCGGAGAGGCCCAGCTGGGATGCCAGGGCATCAGCCAGGCTGAACGGCGTGGCGGACGAGCCGCTGGTAAGGACAGTGCCGGCAGCCAAGGTGCCGGCCGCACCGCCGAACTGGACGGGGAACTTCAGGTTCTTCAAGTACCGGCCCGCAGCCGCGACGCCCTGGAACCACTGGGCAGCCCGCAGGCCAAAGGTGAACGGCAGCGAATGCTGGGTCAGGCTCCTGCCCACGCACAGCGTGTCCGCATGCTGCTCCGCCAGGGCGGCGAGCGCCCTCGTGGCGCCTTTCAGGTCGGCCAGCAGCGCCTCGACGGTGTTGCGGGACAACAGCATGAGTGCGGTGTCCAGGACGTCCTGGCTGGTCAGCGACGTGTGCACGGCTTTCCCGGCCCCGGCGTTGCCGGTGTCCAGCGCTGCCACCTGCTTGCGGAGGTCGGCCAGCAGCGGGATGACGGGGTTGCCGCCGCCCTGGGCACGGCGGGCGATGTCCACGGGATCGTAGCGGCCCGCTTCAGCTGCGGACGCGACGACGGCGGCCGCACCGGCAGGCGCCAGGCCCGCCTTCTCGAGCACGGCAGCCCAGCCCGATTCGACGGCGAGGATTGCCGCCAGCACCGCACGGTCCCCTGTCAGCGCGCCGACCAGCGGCGACGCCGAGACGGGGCTGAGCAGGCCGGCGCCGCCGTCGGGCCCCCCGCTGCGGGCCCCGAAGGCCGCGCCCGCTGAACTGGCCGCGTCAGTCACTGGAAGTCCAGGAAGACTGTCTCGCCCTCACCCTGCAGGCGGATGTCAAAGGTCAGGCCGCCGTCGGGATCGCGCCGGGCGATGAGCGTCTTGCGGCGCTCGGGCTCCAGTGAGGTAAGCAGTGGATCGTTGGCCAGCGCCTCGGTGTCTTCCGGCAGGTAGATCCGGGTGAACAGGCGGTTGGTCAGGCCGCGGGCAAAGATGGCCACCGAGATGAACGCCGCCGCGCCGGGCTTGGTAGGACCGGGGTTCACAGTGGTGAAGGTGTACACGCCGGAGTTGCCCACGGCGCCGCGGCCCCAGCCGGTGAAGGTGTAGCCGTCGCGGACCAGGGACCCCGTCTTCTGGACGATCCTGCCCTCAGAATCGGGCTGCCAGATTTCCAGGATGGCATCCGGAATGGTCTGGCCGGATCCGTCGTACACGGTGCCCTGCAGGCGGATGGAACCGGGTGAGCCGGGCGCCAGGAGTTCGTTGTCCTTGTCGTACGGCAGGGCGTAGCCATAGAACGGGCCGACGGTCTGGGCGGGGGTGGGTACCAGTTTGGTGCTCATCTTCTTACTCCTCGTCACCTTCTGCGCCCAGCGCTTCGTTTTCGGTCCAGGTCCGCTTGGGACCGGTCAGGACGATGTCCCAGTTGTAGCCCAGCGCCCACTCGGGTTCGGTGAGGCTGTGGTCGTAGTTGGCCACGAGCCGGTCGCGGGCGTCCTGGTCCACGATGGTCTGGTAGATGGGGTCCAGCGGGAAGAGCTGGTCGCCGGGGAAGTACATCTGGGTGATGATGCGCTGGGTGAACTCGGTGCCGAACAGCGAGAAGTGGATGTGCGCCGGACGCCAGGCATTGAGGTGGTTCTTCCAGGGGTACGCGCCGGGCTTGATGGTGGTGAACCGGTATGAGCCGTCCGGGCCGGTGATGCAGCGGCCGATGCCGGTGAAGTTGGGGTCAATCGGGGCCGGGTGCTGGTCGCGCTTGTGGATGTAGCGGCCGGACGCGTTGGCCTGCCAGATTTCCACCAGCTGCCCGGCCACGGGGCGGCCGTCGCCGTCCAAAACCTTGCCTGCCACGATGATCCGCTCGCCCTGCGGCTCGCCGTTGTGCTGGATGGTCAGGTCCGATTCCAGGGCGTGCACGTCCTGGTGCCCGAACGCCGGGGAGTACAGCTCGATGGTTTCCGGGTCAGTGTGGTGCAGGCTCTTGGTGGGGTGCCGCAGGATGCTGCTGCGGTACGGCGGGTAGTCCAGCCGCGGCTGGGTCTCGGCAGGGGCGCCGTCCTTGAGGGCGCGCGCGTAGGCATCGCCGATCGCGTTGATCTCGGCACTGAGGTCAGCCTGTGTTTCGATGGCGCGGTCCAGCGGCAGGTGGGCTGCCTTCGGTTCGGCGGGCGGCACGAGCTCTTCCGATTCCAGCTCGGCATTGATGTCTTCCGGCACGGCTGGCTCCTTTCGTGGGTGGTTTCTTTGGTGGTTTTCAGGGGCGGGCGAGGTCGTACTGGACTGCGTGGCGGACGGGAGCGTTGGGGGCTCCGTAACCGTCGTAGGTGCCGCGGCGTTCCACCATTTCGAAGAACACACTGCCCACGGTGGCGGTGTAGAAATGGAGGAATTCCCCGCTGGCGTCCCGGTCATACAGGAGGTTGAGCTCCTGGAGGGTGGCCAGGAATCCGGGTTCGAGGTCGAAGCGGGCGTCCAGGTCCTCGTAATAGTTGGCGGGAATCTGCAGGAACTCAAGGCCGCGGTCCCGGGCGGACCGCGCAGTGGAGACGAGGTCGTCCACGGCGAACGCGATGTGTTCCTGGTAGGTCTTGTGGGCCTGCTGGGCCGGCGACTGCTGCACGGGGGCCAGGTTCAGGACCAGCCGCACCGCGCCGTCGGACGTTTGCATGACCTGCGAGCGCACCAGGCCGCTGGGGCTTGGAACTTCCGCGAACGGCTGCGGTTCAAGGGCCAGTGCGCTGGTGTAGAAGAGGACGGCCTCGTCGAAGTGCTGCCACGGCTGGGCCAGGTTCACGTGGTCAATCACCGCGTTCTGTGACTGCCGCGGGTGTTCCAGGCCCTCACCGAATTCGTGCGTCCATGCCGCAGTGCCGTCCGGACTGCCCTGGCACAGGAAGATCTCGGTGGAGTCCGGGGCGGAGATGCCCTGGAACACTTCCTCGTCGGCCTGGACCTTGCGGGCCACCACGGGCGCCTTCAGCTGCTGGGCCCGGGCAGAGGCAATCACGGGGGAATCGACGTCGAACCCCAACGCGGCGATGGCCGGCTCGGCGTGGGTTGCCGCCTGTTCGTTGATGATGACCCGTGCCTGGCCCATGGTCCACAGCTGGACGTCCTTGGTGCGGTGCCGGCCCTCGAAGGCGAAGCCGAGCTGGCCCAGGAGCTTCTCCAGCTGCGCGGTGTCATCCGCCTTAACTTCGGCGAAGTTGAAGCCGGCCGGTTCGCTCACCTTGGGCAGCGTGGCCAGTTCCATGGGATAACGACGACGGGCAGGGGCAACAGTGCCTGCGGCACCTTCCGAGGCATTTCCGGCCAGCCATTTGGCGCTCTGTTCCTCCAGCCAGATCAGCGAGCGCATGGCGTCCACGGCCGTGCGTTCGACGTCGGACTGGCGGAAGACGTCGTTGAAGACTTCCAGCGACACCGGGCCGGTGTAGCCGGCGCGGACCACGTGCCCCATGAACTTGGCGAGCTCGAACTGGCCCTCGCCCGGGAACACGCGGTAGTGCCGGCTCCAGGACAGGACGTCCATGGAGAGCTTGGGCGCATCCGCCACCTGGACAAAGAAGATCTTGTCCGCGTTGATCTTCTCGATCGGCGCAGTGTCCCAGTCGCGGGACAGGATGTGGAAGGAGTCCAGGCAGGTACCGAAGTTGGGGTGGTCCACCATCTCCACCAGGCGGTAGGCGTGCTCGTAGTCGTTGACGTACTTTCCCCACGCGAGGGCCTCGTACGCCACCTTAACGCCGTGGTCCGCGGCCAGCCCCGCGAGTTCGGAGAGCTGTTCGGCGCGGAGGCCGTCGTCGTCGATGGTGGCGGTGGCGACGTTCGAGCAGACAAGGATGGTGTCCATGCCCAGCCGGGACATCAGCCTGAACTTCGCCTCGGCGCGCCGGAGGTTGGCCTTCAGCAGGTCCGGGGTGACGCCGTCGAAATCGCGAAAGGGCTGGTAGAGGTCCAATCCCAGGCCGAGGTCAGCGGCCATGGTCCGCACGTCCTCGGGGCTCAGCGGCGAGGTGACCAGGTCCTGTTCAAAGATTTCGATCCCGTCGAAACCTGCAATGGCGCACGCCTGCATCTTTTCCTTCAGCGTGCCGGACAGGCAGACGGTGGCGATTCCGGTGCGCATCAGGCGGCCACCTCTTCGGCGGCCACAAGCTCCAGGAAGTGGCTGCGCATCCTGTCCGGGTCGGGTTCGAGGCCAGTGAAGATACGGAAGGCGTCGGCGGCCTGGCCCACGGCCATCCTGCCGCCGTCAAGAACCTCGCAGCCCCTAGCGCGGGCGCCGCGGACCAGTTCGGTCTCGATGGGGCGGTAGACGATGTCCGCCACCCAGTGGCGTGGCTCCACCAGGTCCAGGTCCAGCGGGAGCCCGGGGTGGGCGGCCATGCCCACGGGGGTGCAGTGCACCAGCCCGTCGGCCAGGGGCATCAGCTGCGGCAGCTCCGCCGTCGTGTGTGCCGTGACGGTGCTGTCCGGGAAGAAGCCGGCCAGCTCGGCAGCCCGGGCAGCGCCGCGGGCGGCGTCCATGTCCACCAGGTGCAGGCGGCGGACGCCGGCGGTGAGGAGGGCGTAGGCCACGGCGGAACCGGCGCCGCCGGCACCCAACTGCACCACGCGGTCCAGCTTGGCGCCGGGGAGGCCGGCGGCGAGGGCTGCGGCAAAGCCGGAGAAGTCGGTGTTGTGGCCGATGAAGCGGCCGTCCTCGATCACCACAGTGTTGACCGCTCCCAGCCGCAGCGCGTCCGGGGACACTTCATCCAGGTGCTGCAGGACCAGCTGTTTGCAGGGGTGGGTGATGTTCAGGCCGTTGAAACCGAGGCTGCGGGCGCTCTGCAGCAGCTGGCCCACGGACTCGCCGGGAAGGCCGAGCTCCAGCAGGTCGATGGGACGGTACAGGTAGCGCAGGCCCTGCACGTCCCCTTCGCGTTCGTGCATGGGCGGGGTGAGTGACGGCATCACGCCATCGCCGACCAGTCCCACCAGGTAGGACTCAGTTCGATTGCTCATCCGTGCAGCTCCTTTGATACGGCACCTGGCAGCTTCCTTGCGGAGGGTGCGCTGCCGGGGTGATGGAAATTACGGTACATCATTTGTTCACTTCTCGCACTCTTGTTCTACATACGAACATGAGTGGCAGAATCCTTGGGCCGCTCAGCGCTACCGCTGCGGCAGCCGTGCAGCAAGCTCGGCCGCCGCTTCCTGGAGCAGCGGGACGTGCGCCTCCAGGCCCTCCAGGCTGAGGCGGAAAACCGGAACTGCCGTGGCCAGCGAAGCGAACGCGTGCCCCTGGTGGTTGAGCAGCGGAACGGCCACGGCGCGCATGCCAAGCTCGTTTTCCTCATCCATCACGGCGAACCCGCGGCGGCGGACCAACTCGATTTCGGCGCGGAAATCATCCCTGTTGGTGATGGATTTCTCCGTCAGCGGCTCGAGCGGAAGCTCCGCCAGGAGTTTTTCGCGCTCCGCAACCTCGGCAAACGCCACCAGGGCTTTTCCGACGGCGGTAGTGGACAGGGAGCCCAGGTGGCCGGGGTCACTGGTCACCCGGAACATCTGCGGCCCGTCCACCTTGTTCACCGTGAGGTGGTGGTGGCCGTCGCGGACGCTGAGGATGGTGGCCTCACCGGTCTGTTCGGTCACGCGGCGCAGGACGGGGAGGGCCGTTCCGGCGAAGCCGTGGTGGTTGGAGACCCGCTGGCCCAGCTGGAAGATCCGCAGACCGAGGTGGTAGCGGCGGCCATCCGGCTCGTAGTCCACAAAGCCGTCCCGCGTCAGCGAGCCAAGGAGGCGGTACGTCGTGCTGAAGGGCAGCTGGGCGCGGCGGGAGATTTCCGCGGCGCTGGCGCCGCGGGGCTCATCGCCCAGGAGGACCAGAAGACCCAATGCCTTGCCCACCATGTCGGTGCGGTCGGCGGGCCGCCCTGCTTTGGGCGGGTTTTCGTCAGCGGCAACATCATCGGGCGCTGTGTCTTGGTTCACACTCATACCTCGATGTTGCCACATTGTGAGAGCTATTGCTACCCAATGATTATTTTGTTGACAAGTGACTGCCCTCACAGCCATCATTGCTGTATCGCACAAGTAGCTTCCACCATGTGGCTACTGTCCGGGTTCTCCCGCCACTGCAGCCGTGCCGCCCGAAGGCAACACCTGGGCCATGCCGGCTGAAGCCCCCGATCCATCCGCGACAAAGTCGTCACATCAAAGGAACTCCATGAGCCAGATACTTCCGTCCGCCGGGCCAGGCATCGCTGCCCCGGCCGGGACGCCGAAGAAGGCAGCCCTCGCAAGCTTCCTGGGCAGCGCCGTCGAATACTACGACTTCTTCATCTTCGGTTCCGCCGCTGCCCTCATCTTCCCCACGGTCTTCTTCCCGGATGCTGACGCCAACGCAGCGATCATGTCCTTCGCCACCTTCGGTTTCGCCTACGTGGCACGGCCCGTCGGTGCCGTCATCCTGGGCCACTTCGGCGACAGGGTGGGCCGTCGGAAGGTTCTGATGTTCACCCTCCTCCTCATGGGCGCCTCCACCTTCCTGATTGGCTGCCTGCCGGACTTCAACACCGTTGGCTGGTGGGCCCCGGCCCTGCTGGTCCTCGCCCGGCTCTGCCAGGGCCTCTCCGCTGCAGGCGAGCAGGCCGGCGCCTCCTCCATGACGCTGGAACACGCCCCGGACAACCGCCGCTCCTTCTTCACCTCCTGGACCCTCACCGGCACCCAGGGCGGCCAGATCCTCGCCGCCCTCGTCTTCATCCCCGTCCTGGCCCTCCCGGACGAGATCAAGTACGGCATCGGCTGGCGCATTCCGTTCTGGCTGAGCGCCGTCGTGGTGATCGTTGCCTTCTTCATCCGCCGCACCCTGCACGAGCCGCCGGCTTTCGAAGAAGCCCAGAAGACGGCTCAGATCTCCAAGCTCCCCGTAGCCGACCTGCTGAAGGGCCACTGGCGCGACGTCCTGCGCGTCATCTGCTGCGCCTTCATCGCCGCCGTGTCCACAGTGTTCGGAACCCTCGCCATCAGCTACGCCAAGACCGTTGCCGGCGTGGACGGCACCACCACCCTCTGGCTTGTGGTGGCCGCCAACGTGGTTGCCCTGGGTACCCAGCCGCTGTTCGGCATGCTCGCGGACAAAATCGGCCGCAAGCCCGTTTACATCTACGGCGCCCTGGCCAGCGCAGCCCTGACGCCCGTCTTCCTGCTCAGCCTGGAATCCGGCAGCGTGCCGCTGATGTTCCTGGCCGCCATCGGGTTCTTCTCCTGCGGTTACGCCGCCTCCAACGCCGTCTGGCCGTCCTTCTACGCCGAGATGTTCAGCACCAAGGTCCGCTTCTCCGGCCTGGCCATCGGCACCCAGCTGGGCTTCCTGATGGCAGGATTCGCGCCCGCCATCGTGGCAGCCATGGGCGGCATCAAGCCGGGCGGCTGGGTCCAAATCAGCATCTTCACCGCCGCAATCTGTGTAGTGGCCGCCGTCTCCGCGCTAACTGCCAAGGAGTCCTACAAGATCCCCACCAAGCAGCTCGGCCTGAAGTAGCCCTTCTTCCCAACCGGACGCCATTGCAGCCCGGTTTTCAGACCGGAAAGCCCGCCATTCCCCCAAATGGCGGGCTTTCCTTTGTATTAAGCGGGCTGTTCCCGTACCCGTATGCTCCATCCCCGCGGCTGAGCAGCAACTTCATCAATTCACGTATTTGCGGAAGGGAAGGCTACCCTAAGTCCGTCCCCTTTTTATTCCTGCCCTTCCCCGCGGCAGCCCTGCTAGGCGGTTTTCTGTGCGCTCCTCCCTCCGTCCCCGCGTCCTCCTGGCCGCGGCCGCTGCCCTCACCTTGACGGGCTGCGGTTTCAGCGGCACCCAGACCCAGTCCACCCAGCCCAGCGCTGCGGCGGACACCAGCCAGCGGATCGTGGTGGACAATTTCCGCGCACCGGTGGCCAACTGGGCCGTGGAATCGGATGCTGCGTACATCCTGTCCCTCTCCGGCTGCCTGGAGACCCTGACCACCTACAACCAGGCCGAGGGCAAGGTCCTGCCGTCGCTGGCCACCGAGTGGAAGCAGTCCTCACCGCTGGACTGGGACTTCAGTATCCGCCAGGGCGTCAAGTTCCAGGACGGCACCGACCTCACCGCCGGGTCCGTGGTGTCGGCGCTCAACCACGTCCTCGACGCGAAGGTTCCGGCGCGCGCCTTCAACCGCACCATGATCAGCAGTGTCACCGCAGTGGACGGCCAGACCGTCCGGGTCAGCACCCCGGCCGAAAACCCGCTGGTGCCCTACCGGCTGGCCAGCGTTAACACCGGCATCCTGGCGCCGGCCGCCTACAAGGCTGAAGGCCTGGACCCGTTCGGGCACTGCACCGGGCCTTTCACTCCCGTCTCGGAGAAGGCAAAGCAGTCCCTCACCCTGGACCGCAATGAAAACTACTGGGGCGGCGACGTACAACTTGCCGGCGCCGAGATCCGCTTCATCACCAACGGCCCCACACGTGCCGCCCAGGTGCAAACGGGCGAAGCGGACATCTCACTGTCCATCCCCGTCGCCAGCCTCGCGGCGCTGAAAGCGGACAAGGGCGTCTCCGTCATGGGCGCCGATTCGCCCCGCACTGCCACGATGTACATGAACAACGGCCGTGCTCCGCTGGACAATGTTGACGTCCGCACCGCGATCCGTGACGCACTGGACCTCGACGCCCTGGCTGCCAGCGTCTATGAAGGCGCAGCACTGCCGGCCACCGGGCCGTTTGCCCCGTCCGAGCCCTGGGCCGGCGAAAAGCAGGACAAGCAGCAGCAGGACGTCGAAGAAGCCCGCAAGCTGCTCGCCAAGGCCGGCTACACCGCCGACCGCCCCCTGGAAATCATCGCCATCGTGGAGCGCGCCGAATTTGCGGACGTCGCCGCCGTTGTGCAGGAAAACCTGAAGAACATCGGCATCCCCGTCACCATCACGTCCAAGGAATACGCCTCAGCTGAGCCGGACGTCCTGGCCGGCAACTACGACATGCTGCTCAGCCAGCGGAACCGGCTGATCGACATCGCCGACCCCATCGGCTTCCTCACCGCCGACTACACCTGCAAAGGCACCTACAACCTGAGCCACTTCTGCGACGCCGAATACGACCGGATCATTGCCGAAGCCGCCGCCACCGTGGACACCAACGAGCGCTACAAGCTTTACGCGGAGGCGGGCCGGATCCTGCAGGACAAGGCTGTGAACGCGTGGCTGGTCAATGAGCAGGCCACCGACGCCACCCGGACCAACGTCCTGAACTACGTCCAGGACCCGCTGTCCCGCTACGTCCTCACCGCCAAGACGGCCAAGGCCGCGTCCTAGTTCCCCCGACCCACACCGCAAATGCTGCAGTTCATCACCAAACGGACGGCCACCCTGGTGGCTGCCGTTGTGGTGTCCTCGTTTGCGGTCTTCCTGATCCCGTACTTCACGCCGGGGGACCCGGTACGCAAGATCATCCGTTCACGCGTGGCGGGCGACGCCGTCGACGATTCTGCGGTGCAGGGCCTCAGCGAGAGCCTCGGCCTGGACGACCCCCTGGCCGTCCAGTACTTCCGGTGGCTCGGGGATTTCTTCAGCGGTGACATGGGCCTGTCCTTCGTCAGCCGCACACCCGTGGCGGAGCAGGTGCTGCCGGCGCTGTCCGTGACGCTCAGCCTGGTCACCATGGCGCTGGTCCTGGCCGCGGCCGTAGCACTCCCCCTGGGCATTCTTTCCGGGCTGCGCCCCGGAAGCGTTGCGGACAAGGCCATCACGGCAGTGACCCAGGCCCTGATCGCCATGCCTGAGTACTGGGTGGCTCCCGTGCTGGTCCTGGTCTTCGCCCTGAAACTGTCGATCCTGCCCACGGCTGGCTGGAATGACCTCTCCTCTGCCGTGCTGCCGGCCCTGACCCTTGCCCTGCGGCCCATCAGCTTCTTCACCTCGGCTGTCCGCGCCGGGATCATCGATGCAGCAGCGGCAGAGCACGTGCCGGCGGCCCGTGCGCGCGGGCTGAGCCAGGGCCAGGCGATCCTCCGCCACGTGGTGCCGAACGGCCTGGTGCCGCTGTCCACCCTGTTCGCCGTGTGGTTCGCCGGCCTGCTGGGCGGCTCGGTGATCGTGGAGGTCATTTTCGCCGTACCGGGCATGGGCAGGCTGCTTTTCGACGCCGTGGTGAACAGCGATATCCCGCTCGCCCAGGGCGGAGTGGTGGTTGTGGTGGCACTCGCCGTGGGCGTGACCACCCTGGCGGACTTCGTCCACAGGTTCCTCAGCCGCACGGTGGGAGGAACCCTTGCGTAGCCGGCTTACCGTGTCCACCGTGGCAGCCGCTGTGCTTGCCGTGATTGTGCTGGCGGTTCTGCTGGCGCCGTGGATCTCGCCCTATCCCCCGGCGGAGCAGAACCTGGCGGAGCGCCTGGCCGCGCCGTCGGCAAAGCACTGGCTGGGCACGGACAACCTGGGCCGGGACACCCTCAGCCGGGTCCTTGAGGGCGGCCAGTTTTCCATGTCCGTGGCGGCGCTTGCCACGGTGCTGACGTGCCTGATCGGCGTGGCCATCGGGATCCTGAGCGCACGCCGGAGGGGCTGGGTGGATGAATTCCTGACCCGCACCAACGACGTCCTGCTTGCCCTGCCGGAAATGGTGGTCGCCCTGTTCATCGTGGCGGCGCTCGGCACGGGCTTCGGGCCGCTGCTGCTCGCCCTGACGGTTACGGGGTGGACTCCGTTCGCGCGCCTGGCGCGGACCCTGGCCTACGACGTCTCGGCCCGCGGCTTCGTGGAGGCGGCCCGCGTGGTGGGCTGCCCGCCGTCGTTCATTATCTTCCGGCACGTGCTGCCCCACCTCGCGGCACCGATCCTGGGCCAGGCAACCCTGCGCTTCGGGCACTTGCTCATCAGCGTGGGCGCCCTCTCCTACCTGGGCCTGGGCGTCCAGCCGCCACAGTCGGACTGGGGTTCCATGCTGGCAGCCGCGCAGCCCTTCGCGGACCGTGCACCGATGGGGATCCTCGCGCCGGGCCTGGTGATTTTCCTCGTGGCGCTCTGTGTCACCCTGATTGGCCAGCGCGCGGCGCACATGGCCGCGGCGCCGTTGCTGCTGCCCCTGGCGGCGGAAAAATGAGCCCCCTGGACTCCGGGCTGGTCCTCGAGGGGCTGGAGGTGAGGCATCAAGAGCCGGACGGCGGGACTTCCGCCAGGCCCCTGCTCGCCGGTGTCTCCCTGTCCGTGGAGCCCGGTGAATTCGTGGCGCTGGTGGGCAGTTCAGGTTCCGGCAAGACCCTGACCGCGATGTCCTGCCTGCGGCTCCTGCCGCCCGGCCTGCGAATCACCGGCGGTTCCATCCGGCTCGGCGGCCTGGACCTGGCCCGCGCGTCGGAACAGGAACTCAACTCCGTGCGCGGCGGCAGGCTGGGCATGCTCTTCCAGCAGCCCAAACGGATGTTCAACCCGAACCGGACGGTCGGGCAGCACCTCAAAGAGCCCCTCCGCCGGCACGCCGGGCTCCGCGGGGCCAAGGCTCGCGGCAAGGCGCTGGAACTGCTGGACGAGGTGGGCTTCGCTGATCCCGCCAAGGGCCTCCGTGCCTACCCGCACCAGCTCTCCGGAGGCATGGCGCAGCGCGCCATGACGGCCCTGGCGCTGGCAGGCCAGCCCGGAATGCTGCTGGCGGACGAGCCGACGTCGGCGCTGGACAAGGTGCTCGAACGCCAGATCCTGCAGCTGCTGGACAGGGAACGCCGGGAACGCGGGCTGGGCATCCTGTACATCACCCACAACATCGCGTCCGTGGCCGCTTTCGCCGACAAGGTGCTGGTGATGAAGGCCGGCAGCGTTGTGGAGGCCGGTCCCGCCGGTGACTTGCTCACCCGGCCCCAATCCTCCTATACCCGCGAGCTGCTGGCCGCCGCCCGCCTTGCGCCGGAGTCCCGCCGCCGTCCGCCGTCTACCGAACGGGACGTCCTGGTGCTGGACAGCGTGGGCAAGCACTTCGGGCCCCGGCGGAAACGGGGGCATACCGCGTTGCAGGACGTCTCGCTGACCCTGCGGCGCGGAGAGATCCTGGGCGTGCTGGGCCAGTCGGGGTCAGGCAAAAGCACCCTCGCCAAGGCAATCGTCGGCCTGGAAGCCGCCAGCACTGGATCCATTACCCGGCACCTGGACCCAACCGGCGCCCGGCAGGCCACCGCCGTCCAACTGGTGTTCCAGGAACCGCACGGCGCTTTTGACCCGCGGATGACCCTGCGCACCAGCCTGCAGGCACCGCTGCGCCCCCGCCGCGACCTGTCGCCGGAAGAGCGCGACGAGCGGATCGCCGCCGCGATGGCCGAGGTGGAACTGGACGCGGCGTTCCTGGACAAGCGGCCGGCCCAGTGCTCCGGCGGGCAGCTGCAGCGGGCCACCATTGCCCGTGCCCTGCTGTTGGAACCCCAGGTCCTGATCTGCGACGAGGCCACCTCAGCCCTGGACGCACTGACCCAGCGCACCATCCTGAAACTGCTCCTGCGGCTGCAGCGCGAACACAATCTCTCCCTCATCGTCATCTCGCATGACATGGATGTGGTGCGGTACATGTGCGACAGGGTGGCTGTCCTGCTGGAGGGCCGGGTGGTGGAAGTGGCCGGGACCAGGGACTTCTTCGCCGCGCCCCGCCACCCGCACAGCCAGGCCCTGGTGGAGGCCTCGATCCCGTGCCGCGCGGACGGGCTGTGGAGCCTGCTGGATGCTACGGCCGTCCGGTCTCCAGCACCGAGGCCAGGTCAAAGCTGACCGGTTCCTCCAGCTGTGCATAGGTGCACGATTCCGGTTCCCGGTCCGGACGCCAGCGGTTGAACTGGGCAGTGTGCCGGAACCTGTCGCCTTCCATGTGGTCGTACCGGACCTCCACCACCAGCTCCGGGCGCAGCGGCACAAAGGACAGGTCCTTGCCGGCACTCCAGCGGCTGCCCTCGGCATTCCTCGGGGTCCGCTCGCCTTCCTCCTGCTTCGCCCAGGCCCAGGGGTGGTGATCAAAATCGGTGACCAGCGGTTGAAGCTGTTCGAACAGCTCCTGGCGGCGCTTCATCGGGAAGGCGCCGATCACGCCCACACTGGCCAGGCCGCCGTCGTCCTTGTACAGCCCCAGCAGCAGCGAGCCGATGGCATCCGGCCCGCTCTTGTGCAGCCGGTAGCCGGCCACCACGCAGTCGGCGGTGCGCTCGTGCTTGGTCTTGAACATCACCCGTTTGTCCGGCTCGTAGCGTCCGTCCAGGCGTTTGGCCACCACCCCGTCCAGTCCGGCGCCCTCAAACTGCTCGAACCACTGGGTGGCGGTGTCCTTGTCCGTCGTGGCCGCCGTGAGATGGACGGGAGCCTTGCTGGCCGCGAGCGCCTTCTCGAGTGCCGCCCGCCGTTCCGTGAAGGGCCGGCCCGTGTAGTCGTCCTCGCCCAGGGCCAGCAGGTCAAACGCCACGAACGAGGCGGGCGTCTGGGCGGCCAGCAGCTTCACCCGGCTGGCTGCGGGATGGATGCGCTGCTGGAGGGCGTCGAAGTCCAGCCGGTCGCCGGAGGTGCCGATCAGGATGATCTCACCGTCCACCACGCACCGCGGCGGCAAATTTTCCTTCAGGGCCGCCACGAGCTCGGGGAAGTAGCGGGTCATGGGCTTTTCGTTGCGGCTGCCGATCTCCAGCTCGTCGCCGTCCCGGAAAATGATGGACCGGAACCCGTCCCACTTGGGCTCATAGCTGAGGTCTCCTTCCGGAATGCCGCTGACGGCCTTGGCGAGCATGGGCGGGACGGGCGGCAGCACGGGAAGTTCCATGCTGCCCATTCTTGCCCGGCCAATGCCCCTGGCGGAAGACTGCCGCTGGTGGAAAGCCAGGGCTCAGCCGGCCAGCAGCCAGACGATCAGGACCAGGACCGGGGCGGCAGCCGCCGTCGACATCAGGATGGTTTCCCGCGCCACCGCGACTCCCCGGCCGTATTTGCTGGCAAAAAGGAACACGTTCTGCGCGGACGGCAGCGCCGCCATCAGCACAACGCCCAGCAGCATGTGGTGGTCCAGGTTGAACAGGAAGCGCCCGACGACGAACGCCACCGCAGGCATCACGGCGGACTTCAGCACGGTGGCAGTAAGGATCTCCGCCCGGTGGCCGCCGCTTTGCAGCATCCTTGTCCCGTGCAGGGACATGCCGAAGGCCAGCAGCACCACCGGGACGGCTGCCCCGCCCAGGAGTTCCAGCGGGGCCATCACGGGATCGGGAAGCTTGACGTGGAACGCCGCCAGGACCACGCCCAGCAGGCTGGCGATGATCATGGGGTTCCGGAAGGGCTGGGTGAGCATCAGCCGTGGGGAGAACCGGCCGGCCGCGGAAAGATCCAGCAGGGTGAGGACCAGCGGAGCGAGCAGGAGCAGCTGGACCAGCAGGACGGGTGCCACCGGGGTGGCATCGCCCAGCGCGTAAAGCGTGATGGGGATGCCGATGTTGTTGGCATTGACGTAGGAACTGGCCATGGCGCCCACGGCCGTTTCGGCCATCGGACGGCGGAACCAGAGCCGGCTCGCGGTGACGTACAGCAGTGCCGTGACTGCTGCCGTCAGCAGGGCCAGCGGCACGTAGGCGGAGAACACCACCGAGATATCGGATTCGAGCACCACCGTAAAAAGCAGCACCGGATTGGTGATGAAGAAGGCGGTCCGCGTCAGCGCCGAAACGGTTGGTTCCCCGCCCAGTCCGCACCGCGCGGCAAGGTAGCCCACCGCTATGACGACGCCGATCACCGCCAACCCGATCAGCACACCGCCCACAAGAGGTACTTCCTTCCGCGTTCGCCTGCGCAGGATGACAGCGAGCGCAGTGTTACAAGTTACAAACTTATCTGACAAGTAGCGGCCCGGTTGCACGCTACGGCGTTGGAGCTCCTTCCCGGCGGAAACCCTCGACAGACCGCACGCCGGACGGGTAGAGGTTAACGATGGTTACTGTCGGCTTCCACGCTTCCCACGAACAGATCAGCCCCGGCCAGCTCCTTCAGGACGTCCAGCACGCGGAGCGGGCGGGCTTTGACGCCGCCATGTGCTCGGACCACTTCGAGCCGTGGTCGGCCCGGCAAGGACACTCCGGCTTTGCCTGGTCCTGGCTGGGTGCCGCCTTGGCCACCACCAACCTCCGGTTCGGCGTGGTCACCGCGCCCGGCCAGCGGTACCACCCGGCCATCATTGCCCAGGCCTCCGCCACGCTGGCTTCCATGTTCCCCGGCAGGTTCTGGTTCGCCCCCGGAAGCGGCGAGAACATGAACGAGCACATCACCGGTGACGGCTGGCCGGCCAAGGACGTCCGCCAGCGCCGCCTCGAGGAGTGCGTGGACGTGATCCGGCGGCTGCACCGGGGCGGCGAAGTCACCCACCGCGGCCTGGTCACGGTGGAACAGGCACGGATCTGGGACGTCCCGGATACCCCGCCGCCCCTGATCGCGCCGGCCGTCAGCGTGGACACCGCCCGCAGGGCCGCAGCGTGGGCCGACGGCCTGGTCACCGTCAACCAGCCGGCGCCCAAACTCCGGGACATGCTTGCGGCCTACCGGGACAACGGCGGGAAGGGCAAAGCTGTTTTGCAGGTGCACCTGTCCTGGGCCGGAACCGAGGACGAGGCGGTAGCCGTTGCGTTGGACCAGTGGCGCACCAACACCTACCAGCCGCCCATCCCCTGGGACTTGCCCACCGCTGGGCACTTCGACCTGGTGGGCGAGCACGTGACCGCCGAGCAGGTCCGTACAACGGTCAACATTTCAGCAAGCCTGGACCGGCACGTGGATTGGCTGGGCGGGTATGCGGAGCTCGGCTTCGACGAGCTCTACCTGCACTTCGTGGGCCAGGAGCAGGCGGCGTTCATCGACACCTTTGCCGCGGAGGTGCTGCCACGGCTGCGCACCCCCGGCAGCAGCCCGGCGGTCCCGCAGCTGGCGGCCGCCGGTGCCGAAACGGCGTCGGACGCCTCAGCATGAGGCTCGCCGAAACCTCCGACCTCTGGTGGAAGAATGCGGTGATCTACTGCCTGGACGTGGAGACGTTCTTTGACGACGACGGCGATGGCTGCGGCGACTTCGCCGGCCTGATCCAGCGCGTGGACTACCTGTCCGCCCTCGGCGTGACCTGCATCTGGCTGATGCCGTTCTACCCCTCGCCGGACCGGGACGACGGCTACGACGTAACCGACTTCTTTACGGTTGATCCCCGGCTGGGCACCATGGGCGACCTGGTGGAATTCGTTCGTGCCGCCCGGGACCGGGGCATGCGGGTCATCGCGGACTTCGTGGTCAACCACACCTCGGACCAGCACCCCTGGTTCGTCGAGGCCCGGAAGTCAAAGGACAACCGGTACCGGGACTACTACGTGTGGCGGAGCGACACTCCCCCGGACACGTCCGCGGAGGTGGTGTTCCCCGGCGAGGAGACATCGCTGTGGACCCAGGATGACGCCACCGGCGAGTGGTACCTGCATATGTTCGCCAAGCACCAGCCGGACCTGAACGTCACCAACCCCGGCGTGCGGAACGAGATTGCCAAGGCGATGGGCCTGTGGCTGGAGCTTGGGCTGGACGGTTTCCGCCTGGACGCCGTGCCCTTCTTCCTCGAAACCCGCGGCCAGCCCAAGGACGAGGCCGCCAACCGGGATCCGCACGATTACCTCTCGGCGTTGCGGAGCTTCGTGAACCGCCGCAACGGCAGCGCGGTGCTGCTGGGTGAGGTGAACCTGCCGTACAAGGAACAGCTGGAGTACTTTGGCGGCCCCGACGGCAACGAACTGAACATGCAGTTCGACTTTATGTCCATGCAGCACCTCTACCTCTCGCTGGCGCGGCGCGATGCCCGGCCGCTGGCCGAGACGCTGAAAAGCCGCCCGGCCCTGCACCCGGACAACCAGTGGGCCATGTTTGTGCGCAACCATGACGAACTCACCCTGGACAAGCTCACGGACGGCGAGCGCGGCGAGGTCTTCGCCGCCTTCGGGCCTGCCAAGAACATGCAGATCTACGGGCGCGGCCTGCGCCGCCGGCTTCCCCCGATGCTCGACGGCGACCCCGAACGCCTGCGGTTGGTGTACTCACTGATGTTCTCCCTCCCCGGGACGCCGGTGCTGTTTTACGGCGAGGAGATCGGCATGGGCGAGGACCTCCGGCTCAAGAGCAGGGCCGCGGTGCGGACGCCCATGCAGTGGAGCGACGGGAAAAACGGCGGCTTCTCCACGGCAAAGGCGGCGGACCTGGCCGTTCCGCTGGCGCGGGGAGAGTACGGGCCGGAGCACGTCAACGCGGCTGCCGCCCGGCGCGACCCGGATTCGCTGTTCAACTTCATGGCCACCCTGATCCTGCGGTACCGGGAGAACGCGGAGCTGGGGTGGGGCAGCTTCGCCCTCATCGACCAGCCGGAGCCGGCGGTCTTTGCGCACACCTGCAGCTCGGACGGCGGCATGCTGGTGCTGCTGCACAACCTGGGCGAAGATCCGGTGAAGGTCAGTGCCAAGGCCGGGCCTGAGGATGGACCGGCGCAGGCTTTCAAGGACGCGGCCCTGCTGGACGTGTTCGACGGCGGGAGCGTGCCGTTGGAGCCCGATGGCAGCTTCACCGTTGAGCTGGGCCGTTACGGTTACCGCTGGCTCCGGGTGCACCGGAAGGGTGACCGGCTGGCGCCGTAACCGGGCCGCCAGCCTATGTGAAAAGATCAACCATGCGCGCCATGCAACATTCCAGCAAACTCCGGAACGTCCGGTACGAACTCCGCGGCCCGATCCTCCAGGCAGCCAAGAACATGGAGGCCGAGGGCCACCGGATCCTGAAGATGAACCTGGGCGATACGGCCCCGTTCGGGCTGGAAACCCCGGAATCCGTGGTGGTGGACATGATCCACCACCTGCGGGGCGCGCAGGGCTACAGCGACTCCAAGGGAATCTTCTCCGCACGGACCGCGATTTCCCAGTATTACCAGACCCGCGGGCTCATGCAGATCGGCGTGGAGGACATCTTCATCGGCAACGGGGTCAGTGAACTGATCTCCATGTGCCTGCAGGCCTTTATGGAAAACGGCGACGAAATCCTGGTCCCGGCACCCGATTACCCGCTGTGGACGGCGGCCGTGACCCTGACCGGCGGCAACCCTGTCCATTACCTGTGCGACGAGGCGGAGAACTGGTGGCCGGACATGGCCGACGTCGAGGCAAAGATCACCAGCCGCACCAAGGGCATCGTGATCATCAACCCGAACAACCCCACCGGCGCCGTCTACCCCCGCCACATCCTGGAACAGTTCGCCGCCCTTGCCCGGAAACACAACCTGGTCCTCTTCTCGGACGAGATCTACGAGAAAGTGCTTTACGGGGACGCCGTACACCTCCACACCGCCGCCGTTGCCGAGGACGTCTGCTGCCTGACCTTCAGCGGCCTGTCCAAGGCCTATCGGATGCCCGGCTACCGCGCCGGGTGGGTGGCCGTGACCGGGCCGCTGGCCGCCACCGCCGCCTACCGCGAGGGGCTGGAACTGCTGGCATCGCTAAGGCTGTGCCCCAACGTTCCTGCCCAGCACGCCATCCAGACCTGCCTGGGGGGATACCAGAGCATCGAGGCACTGGTGCGCCCCGGCGGCCGGCTCCGGGAACAACGGGACCTCGCACACAAGCTGCTGACCGCCATTCCGGGCATCACCTGCGTCCCGGCCGAGGGGGCCATGTACCTGTTCCCGCGGCTGGACCCGGAACTCTATCCAATCGCCAGCGACGAGCAGTTCGTCCTGGACCTGTTGAAGGACCAGAAGATCCTGGTGTCCCACGGTTCGGCCTTCAACTGGCCCACGCCGGACCACTTCCGCTTTGTGATCCTCCCGTCGGTCCTGGACATCGAGGAAGCAGTCCGCAGGAT
Organism: Arthrobacter sp. Soil_C_49; assembly: GCF_057656635.1. NCBI lineage: Bacteria > Bacillati > Actinomycetota > Actinomycetes > Micrococcales > Micrococcaceae > Arthrobacter > Arthrobacter sp. Soil_C_49. Next base: position 69,006 of record NZ_JBDGJZ010000015.1, on the reverse strand, counting down.
CTCGACGTTCCTCGCCGCATACCGCAACCGCGAGGCGGCGTAGCACCATTGGCGGGAAACAGCTCCGGCTCAAAGAACTAACCCGCGCCTAACCATCAGGAAACCAGGGCGCAACATTGCCACTCCACACTGGTAGTGCAGGCAAGAGCCGGCACCAGCTCCAGCCAGGAGGCCCCAATGTTGAAGAAAGCAGCAGCCCATGTAACCCGCGTCCGGACACTGGACCAGCTTCGCCGCGGCGACGAAATTGAAGCCCGGCTCTCGGTGGGCCCGTCCTACGACGACGTAGTGATCCGCCGGGGCAGCGTGCAGGAGACAGCGCCGGGAATCGGCGTGGTGTGGATCCTGGACCGGATCACGGGCCTGCGCAAGGCAATCAATACGGACGAATGCAGCGTGTGGCGGGTGGCCTGAACCGGGCGCTGGCTGAAATGGCAGGCCGCGGCAGCGGGTGTAGTCAGTAAGGACTGCCCGCCGCCTCCGAAGCCCGTCCTGCAGGCCCCTGTGATCTCAACCGCCGGCCACCGACTGGATGACCAGCACCTCCTGGCCGGGTGCCACCTCCGTATCGAGGCCCTGCAGCCGCCGCACCTCGTCGCCATCCACGTAAACATTCACGAACCGCCGCAAGGCTCCCGTCTCATCCCGAAGCCGCCTGGCCAGTACAGCGAAGTCTGCGGTGACGTCATCCAGCAGTTTTGCCACGGTCACCGGCCCGTCGGCGGGCGCAGTCAGGACGGACTGCCCGCCGGCCAGCGGCTGCAGGATGCTGGGCAGCACCACCGAGATGTCAGGCACCGGCCACCACTGCCGCGCGGACGCACAGGACATCAGGCAGGTGGGCAGCCACTTCCGTGAACGTCTCCCCTTCGTCCGCGCTGGCGTACACGGTGCCTCCGCGCGTCCCGAAGTAGACGCCCGCCGGCTCCGCGGTGTCCACAGAGGCGGCGTCCCGCAGCACGCTGTTGTACTCGCCGGTGGGCAATCCGTTACTGAGCCTCTTCCAGCTGCCGCCGGCGTTGTCCGTGCGGTGGACGGCCAGTTCGCCGTTGGGCGGGATACGCTCGCCGTCGGCTTTGAGCGGCACAACCCAGGCTGTCCCTTCCCGCCGCGGATGGGTCAGCATGACAAACCCGAAGTCGGCCGGCAGGCCCTCCGCAATGGAGGTCCAGCTCTCCGCGTTGTCATCCGTGCGGTACACGCCGTGGTGGTTCTGCGCATAGAGCCGGCCGTCGACGGCGGCATCCGCAGCGATCTTGTGCACGCACTGTCCGAACTCGGGGTTCGGGTCCGGCATAAAGTAGGCCGAGATTCCCTTGTTGCGCGCCTCCCAGGAGGTGCCGCCGTCGAGCGAGCGGTAAACGCCGCCAGTGCTCATGGCCACGTGGACGGTTTCGCCTGCCGGGTGGACCACTATCGAATGGGCCGCAGCGCCGCCGTAGCCGGCACCCCAGTCGCTGCGGTGCGGATGGTCCCAGAGGCCCCTGTTCAGCTCGAAGTGTTCACCGCCGTCGGTGGATTTCCACACGGAGATGGGCTCGGCCCCCGCCCACACCACTCCCGGCCGCGCGTCGGCGTCCGGATAAATCTGCCAGATCCGCTCCAGGGCCACGCCGGTATCCTCGGGGAACCTGATGGCACCTTGCTCAGGTTCGGACCAGGTGGCGCCAAGATCGTCCGAATGGGCCACCGTGGGTCCCCAATGCTCGTTCCGGACTCCCACCATGATCCGGGTGCGGCCTTCCCTGGTATCGATCCCGATGCTGGGAATCTCACTCATCAGGAAATGCGGGCCGGTGAAGGACCATTCACGCCTGTCCGTGCTGGTGGCCAGCCACAGGCCCTTTTTAGTCCCGATCGCTAAGACAAAACTTCCTTGGGTTGCCATGCCCCCATGCAACCACCGCCCCGGGCAGCCTACAACGGTTTCCGGCTGAAAGGGGGCGTGGAGCGGGGTTTAGTCCACAAACTCCGACTGCGTCTCGATGAAGTCCCAGTCCGCCGCCGTCAACACTGCCACGGGGTTGTCCGGGTGCGGTCCGCCCGCCTCGGCGATCCCCTGGAGGACCGGAAGCGGAAGTTCCCCGGCGCGCAGGTTCTCCCGCAGCCATTCCTTGCTCGCAAGATCCAGGTCCAGCCACCACATGAAAATTTCCATGCCCTCATGCCCCTTTCGTCGAATCCAACGTTAGGCGCGGGCAGGTCCGGCTACAAGACACCCGCGATGCGGGCAAGTAGCGCTCAGGGATTTTCGGGTACCCGCAAGTAACCGGGCAAGCGGCTGTGCCCGAAAGACGAGTACCCCCTACTGGCGACTGGGTGCGGGCCCAAACCTAGCCTGAAGACTCAAGCAAGCTGACCGTGCTGCTGGGGCATCGGGCGCAACCGCTACCGGCCCTTCATCATGGTTCGTTTCACAAACACTGGGGAGAAATCATGAAACGCACCTTTGCAACTCTGGGGGTGGTGGGGCTGGGGCTGCTCAGCCTCACCGCACCTGCCATGGCAGCGTCCGACCGGGTTACGGTCTGCCATGCAGACGGTTCGTCCTGGTCGCCGCTGGAATTCAATGTCAACGGCGTCGGCGGCCACGACGAGCATCCCACCGACATCATTCCGCCGACACCGAAGGCTCCAGCAGGCCAGAACTGGACGAACGCCGGCAAGCTCACCTACATCGCCAATTGCGCAGCCCTTCCTCCGGGCGAGACGGTTGACCCGGAGATCCCGCCTGTGGTTGTGCCACCCGTTGTGGTCCCACCTGTGGAACAGCCGGTGGTTGAGACGCCCGTTGTCGAAACGCCTGTAGTGGAACAGCCCGTCGCTCAGACGCCCGTCGTCGAAACGCCGGCTGTGGAACAACCCTCTGTGGTCGCTCCTGTTGCCGCTCCACCCGTGCAGCAGCCTGCGGTGGCACCGCCGGTGACTGGCCCGCGGCCGGCGGCGGGCGCCGTCGTCGTCCCGCAGCCGGCCGGCGGGGCAGCTGCGGGTGCGGTCGCATCCACCGGGCTGGGCACCAACCAGGGGTACAACGCCCAGACGTCCGTGGGCGGCTCCAACAGCCCGTCCTGGCTGGCAGGCCTTGGCGCCCTGGCGGCAGCAGGCGCAGCAGTTGCGTTCCGCCGCAGCCGCCGCACCCAGCCTCTGGCTGACTGACACGGCCGGGCCGCAACCAGCAGCCCCATGACAGGAAGGCGTCCCGCCAGTGCCCGGCGGGGCGCCTTCCTCCCCTTTCATTGCAAGTGCACAGGAGCACCATGTCCAAGGAACGCAGCCGGCACGCGGCCCGCAAGGAGGGCATGAAGCGGCGCTGGAACCGGGGAGACCTGGCCATCCTCCTCTGCGGGGTGTTGGCCTTTTTGTCCATGACCTTCGGTGCGCCGCTCTTCCACCAGGTGCAGGTCTCCGCCAGCGGAAACAGTGCCGTGGCGGGAGCTGCGGCAGCCGGAATCACGTCCCGGCAGCCGGCACCCGCGGTCGCGGAAACACCGGAAACACGTGGAACGGAGGCGGCAGCTGAAGGGCTGGTGCCCGCCCCGGCCAGTCCGGATGTACAGCCTCCTGCCCCCGTCCTCCCGGCAGCGGCGGAACCAGTGCGGATCCGCTATGCCGCCGCGGCCTTCGATGTTCCGGTCCACGCCCTTGATGTGGATGCCGCCGCGCAGGCGAGCCAGACTCTTGAGCCGCCGGCCACGAAAGACGGTTACTGGCTGACGCCCTTCGGAACTCCGGGACAGGGGTCGGCAAACACCACCTACGTGATCGGGCACAGCTGGGATGGTGCGGACGCGCCCTTCAACCACCTGAGCTCAGCGGCAACTGTGGGCGACAGGTTTGAGGTGGACACCGCAAGCGGCACCATTCCGTACAGGGTGGACGATGTGACCACCTACTTGAAGTCCAGCCTCAAGGACAGTCCCATCTGGAGCATCCAGCCGAACCGGCTGGTCCTGATCAGCTGCTTTACGGAGGATCCGTGGGGCAAGAATGTGGTGGTCACCGCATCACCCGTCCCGTGAAGGGCAGCAGCAAATGCCCTGTTCAAGTGCGTGAGCGAGACCGAGAATAAGCTATGACATCAGATCCGTTCAGCCGTACATCGCCCCTGCTGGTAGGCGTCGCGCCCAAGCAGCACCCTGAGGTCCTGCAGACCGCAGCCATCCTCGCCGCCCGTTTGGGAAGGCCGTTGCTCTGCGCGTACGTTGACGAGGCCAGCTACCTGGTGGAATGGGATCCTGCGCGGTCCGCCCATCGGCTCTCCCTGCACCCGGACGCGGACGACGAGGACATCAGGGCCGTGACGGCGGAGCTGCGGGCGGCCATAGAAGCGGCAGTGGCCAAAGTGCCCGCAGGCGCTGGACGCACCGACTGGACGCTCCGCACCCTTGCCGGCGATCCCGCCCGCGGGCTGGCAAGGCTGGCAGCCGAAAGTGATGCTCCGATGATTGTCGTCGGCACGTCGGAACGGGGTTTCTCCCATCGCCTCACGGAAGCCCTCAACGGATCCGTGGGGGCCTGGCTGACGCACCACCAGAGCCGGCCCGTGCTCGTGGTTCCCTACCGGATGCCGGCCCATGAGGATCGGACGTGACCTTCGGCACCATGTGGCTTATCCCGAATTAAGAGGGAAGAAAGTAAAGCGAAAGTAGTTATTCGATGTGCTGGCGGCAATGACTACCAGCCAGTAAGCTGATTCAAGCAGGCCGGTTCCACTGAGGTGGATGCCGGATTTGCCCAAAAGCTGCTCCGGAGTGCGTATCCCCCAATAACGCACTCCGGAGCTTTTTTGTTGCCGTGATTTCCGGCGAGCAGCCCGCTGCGCTGCATACCCCCTGGGGGTAGTTGAAAGATACCCCTCGGGGGTATACCGTTGAAGTATGGGCGCAACGGAACAAGCAGTCGCGGGTGAAGCCATCGAAGCTGGCGTGGACCAAGAGGGGCCGCAGCACGGCTACACGGGAAACAAGGATGCCTACCTGCGCCGCCTCAAACGCATAGAAGGCCAGGTCCGGGGGATTGCCCGCATGGTGGATGAGGACAAGTACTGCATCGACATCCTCACCCAGGTTTCCGCCGTCACCAAGGCCCTGCACGCCGTCAGCCTGGGCCTTGTGGAAGAACACATCGGCCACTGTGTAGTGGGGGCCGCCTCCGAGCCGGACCCCGCCCTGCGCGCAGAAGCCATCGATGCCAAGGTCAAGGAAGCCGCCGATGCCATCGGCCGGCTACTCCGGTAACACAAACTCCAATTCATCCGGCGCGGCTTACGCCGTTTGCGTCGAACACCGGCCCATAAGGCCGGCCAACCAACAAGGAGCAGCCATGAGCACCACTTCCCCTACCACCACCACGGTCAGCGTCTCCGGAATGACGTGCGGCCATTGCGTCTCGGCCGTCAGCGAAGAAATTGAGGCCCTTGCAGGCGTAGAAGCAGTGGACGTGGAACTCAATGCTGGCGGCATCTCCACCGTGACCATCACGTCCAGCCAGGACCTGTCGCCGTCCGAAATAGGCGAGGCAGTGGCGGAGGCCGGCTACCTGGTCGTCGCCAACGAAGCCTGACCACCAGCACTGAGACCAGCAGGGACATAAGGATTTCATGAGCAGCCAGGATCTTCTCCACCAGCCCGGAAGCCGGGTGGTGGAACTCGACATCGAGGGCATGACCTGCGCCTCCTGCGTCAACCGCGTGGAAAAGAAGCTCGGCAAGCTCGAAGGCGTGCAAGCCCTGGTCAACCTTCCCCTGGAATCCGCGCACGTCACCGTTCCCGCGGGCATCAGTGACGAGCAGCTGGTAGACACGGTCAACGCCGCAGGTTACAAAGCCAAAGTCCGCCAACCCGCCCCGGCACCGGAGGCCGCGCCCGGGACCCTGCGTCCCCGCCTGGTCCTGGCCGCCCTCCTCACGGTGCCCGTGTTCCTGATCTCCATGGTCCCTGCGTTCCAGTTCCCCCAGTGGGGATGGGTGGCCGCCGCGCTGGCCCTGCCAGTGGTCACTTGGGCCGCCTGGCCGTTCCACCGCGCGGCCGCCATCAACGCCCGCCATTTCGCATCAACCATGGACACTCTGGTGTCCATCGGCGTGTCCGCCGCCTACCTGTTCTCAGCCTGGCAGCTGTTCTCCGATCCCCTGCTCACCCAGCACCCCGGTATGGAGGGAATGGGGCCGGGCGGCCTGTATTTTGAGGTGGCCGCCGTGGTCACCACGTTCCTGCTCCTGGGCCGCTACCTTGAGGCCAACGCCAAGCAAAAGGCGGGCGACGCCCTGCATGCCCTCCTGAGCCTGGGTGCGAAGGATGCCACCGTCCTAAAGGACGGACGGGAGCGGAGGGTTCCGGCGGAACAGCTTCAGGCCGGCGACGTCCTGGTGGTCCGTCCCGGCGAAAAAATTGCCACCGACGGCGTTGTCATCGACGGATCCTCTGCCGTGGACGCCTCGCTGGTAACCGGCGAGTCGGTGCCGGTGGAGGTGGGGCCGGACAGCCGGGTCACCGGCGCCACCATCAACACCTCCGGCCGGCTTCTGGTCAGGGCCACCCGTGTGGGCTCGGAAACTACGCTGGCGCAGATGGCGCGCCTGGTGTCCCAGGCCCAGACGGGCAAGGCTCCCATCGCCCGCCTCGCGGACCGCATCAGCGCGGTATTTGTTCCCGTGGTCCTGGCTGTCGCCGCGCTCACCTTTGTCCTCTGGCTGCTTGTTGCCGGCCCGGGAGCCACCGGCGGGCTGCGTTCTGCCTTTACAGCCGCCGTCGCGGTCCTGGTGATCGCCTGCCCGTGTGCCCTGGGCCTTGCCACTCCCGTTGGCCTCCTGACCGGGACCGGCCGCGGCGCGCAGCTGGGCATCCTGATCAAGGGCCCGCAGGTGCTTGAAGACACGCGCACAGTGGACACCATCCTGCTGGACAAGACCGGCACCGTCACCACCGGCGCACTGGCAGTGCATTCCACCCTCGCGTTCGAAGGGTTTGCGGAGCGCGAAGTCCTGCTGCTGGCGGGCTCCGTCGAGGCTGCATCGGAGCATCCGGTGGCACGCGCCATTGCCGCCGCTGCTGCCGCCCAGGAGGCGGACGGGAACCGCCAGGCAACGCACGACGCCGGCCACCTGCCGGCGGTGCAGGACTTCCGGTCGGCGCCGGGAGGGGGCGTCACGGGAACCGTTGGGGGTAGGCAGGTCACGGCCGGGCGAACCGGCTGGCTTGAGAACAACGGTATCGCCATCACCCCAACCCAACTCCAGGCGCAGGCAGCGGCGGAAGCCGCCGGCGCCACCGCCATCTGGGTGGCCGTCGACGGCACAGCTGCCGGCATCATCAGCCTTCGCGACACCATCAAGCCCGGCTCAGCCGCCGCCGTCGAACGGATGAAGGCTCTCGGCCTGCGGCCCATCCTCCTCACGGGAGACAACGCCGCCGTGGCCGCACAGGTGGCTGCCGCCGTCGGAATTCCGCCAGGGGACGTCTACGCCGGGGTGCTGCCCGAGGGAAAGGTGGACTTGGTGAAAACACTGCAGGCGGGCGGCGCCACGGTCGCCATGGCCGGCGATGGCGTGAACGATGCTGCGGCACTGGCGCAGGCCGATCTGGGCATCGCGATGGGATCGGGCACGGACGTTGCCATCGAGGCGGCGGACCTGACGGTGATGGGCAACGACCTGTCGCAGGTGGTGCAGGCCATTGAACTCTCCCGCAGGACCCTGGCCACCATCAAAACCAACCTGTTCTGGGCGTTCTTCTACAACGCCGTGGGCATCCCGGTGGCCGCCCTGGGCCTGTTGAATCCGATGATCGCCGGCGCCGCGATGGCAGCCAGCTCCGTCCTGGTGGTTGCCAACTCGCTGCGGCTGCGCAATTTTGGCAGGAAGGCGTAAGGCTCAGGCAGCGCCGTAGCGCACAGCTGCACGGGCCCTTGCCTTCTCAGCCTCGGCATCCCGGTCCTTGGGCGGCGCCTGCGTCACCAACGAATCCAGGAGGTGCTGGGTGATGTGGGCGATCTCGTGGACCGCCTCCTCAAAGGCTTCCTGGTTGGCCTTGGACGGCCTGGTGCTGCCGCTGACCTTGCGCACGTACTGCAGGGCGGCGGCGTGCACCTCCTCCGAGGTGGCGTGCGGTTCAAAGTTGTGGAGGGTTCGGATTTTCCGGCACATACCGCCATGCTAGGCTCTGGATCGCCAAGGATCGACCCCTCCGCCAAGGTTTAGGGCTTCCTTGTTCATGGGGAGCCCGGCATGGGCAGTGGTGCCCATCGACACTGTTTTGCGGGCCGGGATAGGTTTGAGGCATTGGATCTTCCGGAGAAGCCGGGGGGCCGCTGGGGACGCCGACCTGGTTCGGATCCACGATTTACAAGGAGAATATTCATGGCTATTTGGGGTGCAGACGTTGACCAGCTTCGCCAGCTCGGCAACAAGCTCAAGTCAGGTGCGTCCGAGATCGAGACGCAGAGGAACACACTCACCAAGGTCCTGCACGGCACCGACTGGAGGGGCCCGGACGCGGATAAGTTCAAAGGCGAGTGGGACGGGCAGCACACCGCCCTGCTGAACCAGGTCGCCGAAGCACTCAGGGAAGCCGGCAACAAGGCCACGCAGAATGCCGAGCAGCAGTCCGACACTTCGCACGGGTAACACCTGCACCGGAAATACTCCTGGAAGGGCCCGGGCACCGCAAGGTGTCCGGGCCCTCGGGCGTTAAGGGAGAGGCTCCGTTAAGGGACGGCCTCCGTTAGCGAACGGGCCTCCGTTAGGGGACGGGCTCGACGTCGTTCGCGTGTTCCAGCGGGGACGCCGCTTTGGGTGCCGCCACGCCCCCTGCTCCCGGTTCGGCCGCAGGAGTGCGCAGTTCGTCGAGCCGGACCAGGATGACGCCGCCCACGATCAGTGCGCCGCCCAGAAGTTGAATCGGGGCGGGAAGTTCGCCCAGCAGCAGCCATGCCCAGATCACGGCGAAAAGGACTTCGGTGAGCGATACGAAGGACGCCACCTTGGAGCCCAGCGCCCGCGCCGCCATAACCCCGGAAACATATGCCAGCACTGTGGCCAGGATGATCAGCCCGGCGAGCGATACCCACCACGGCGCAACCCATGGACCAAGGGTGGTGTCGGCGGTACTGAAGGCCATGGGCAACAGGCCTGTGGCCGCCGAAAGCCACATCACGGCAGCGCCTACCAGCAGCCCTCCCGAGGCCAGGACGATGGGCGGAAGCGAGTCGTTCTCCTTCGCGGTGATAAAGAAGTAGATGGCGAGGCAGACCGCCGCCGCGACACCCCAAAGAACACCCACAACGTCAACCTTGACCGCGCCGGTGAGGTCAAGGACCAGGACCAGGCCGGCAAGCGACAGCAGGGTCCCCCCGAAGGTCAGCACCCGGGGGCGCTTCCGGCTGGCCGCCCAGAGCCACAGCACGATGATCACCGGTGCCAGGTATTCCAGCAGCAAGGCAACCCCCACCGAAAGCCTTGCCACGGCGTTGAAGTAGAACAGCTGGCAGGCCGCAACGCCGATCAGGCCGAAGAGCACAATGGTCACCCAGTTGTTCCGGAGCTGGTGCCAGCGGCCGCGGAGGGCGAAAACTGCCGGCACGGCGAGGATCAGGGCAGCGCCGGTGAGCCGGGCTGTTACCGCCGCGCCCGGCGACCATCCCGTTTCCAGCAAGGCCTTGGCGAAGGATCCGGAGGTACCGAAAACTGCGGAGGAGAACAGTGCAATGCCCAGGCCGGAGGCGAGGAAGCCGCGCTTGGTGACCTGCGCCCCTGGCTTGGGGGTGCGGTTGGGTGCGGCAGACATCGTCGCCTCCTGTCAGGAGTAAAGTGGGGTAATGGTCATGACAGTACGGGACAGCGCTGTAAGGAGTCAAGATGGTTTTTGCCCCTGACACTGAGGTGGCCCTTCGCACCGTGGTTAATCTGATCAACTCGGCGGCGAACGGAACTGAGGGACTGGGCTCCGCTGCGGACCTGGACCGGTTCCTGGCGGCCGAGGGATTTAGCGGATCACGCACCAGGGACCAGGACGAGCTCGACAGCGTGCGCCAGCTGCGTCACCAGCTGGCGCAGTTGTGGACGGCGGATGAAGGCGCGGCCGTGGCGACCGTGAACCGCCTGCTGCGGGACGCCAACGCGCTGCCGCAGCTGGTCAAACACGACGACTGGGACTGGCATCTTCACGCCACCACCCCTGAGGCCCCGCTCGTGGACAGGATGAGCACCGAAGCCGCCATGGCGTTGGCGGACGTGATCCGCGGCAAAGAGATGGACCGGATGCGCACCTGCGAGGCTGAGGACTGCGATGCCGCGGTATTGGACCTCAGCAGGAACCGCTCGAAGCGGTACTGCGACACGGGAAACTGCGCCAACCGGGCGCACGTGGCGGCCTACCGGGCCCGGCAGGCGGCGTCAGCCTAGGCGCATCTGGCCAGAGATAGCGCCGCGCAGGGGGTGTCAGCGGGTGCCGGGGTTGTCCAGATCGTCAGGCGCGGCAGGGTCTTGGGAAGCAGGAGCGCCGAAGCCATGGGACGGCTTGGGGGCTGAACTGAGGTTTATGCCCGATCCCTTGCCCAGGTGCTCAGCGTTCTCCTTATGGCTCATGGAGAGCATCGCCGCGATCACCAAGGTAACGATGAAGGCGATGCCGGCCGCGGTGAACGCCAGGTCGAAGCGGGGGGCGCGTGCGCTGCCCCCGGATGCGAAGATCACCACGGCCACAAAGGCAACGACGGCCCAAAACGCGGAGAACATCAGCGGGCCCTTCACCGAGGTCCGCATCTTGCGCGGATGTCCTGGTTGCTGGTCTGCCACGGTGGTTCCTCCCTGCAGGCGGCGCGCCGGCCGGCCTGGTTTTGCGTAGTGCGGTGGTGCGTCCGGACAATTTTCTACGAGCAGTAGAACCGGACACTTCCTAGTTTACGGCGTTCCTGCTGCGCTGCGGGCATCGTGCTTGATCGTCAGCCCGGCAAGGGCCCAGAGCACGCCGGAAATGATGGCGCCGCCGCCCGCCACACCGAGCAGGGCATGGGCGCCCAGGCTGATGAAGAAGGGCAGGATGGCGGCGGTGCCCAAGCCAATAATTCCGGACGCGATCCAGTCGCGGGCCAGCACGTGCCTGCCGCGGAATTTCAGGCCGCACAACAGCTCCAGGACTCCGGCTACGGCCAGGCCCAGCGCTGCGATGACGCCAAACAGCAGATCACCGTGCAGCAGGAGCAGCGCAACGCCCGCACCGGCAAGCACGGATCCGGCAGCGGAAAGCATCTTGTCTGGCGCACTTTCCCGCTGGAACCCCGACGCCCGGATCCCCCAGACCAGGAGGAGGCCGGTGGCCAGCAGGTAGAGCCCGCCGGACCATCCCATGACCTCCACGGACGGTGCCGCCCAGAAGATAGTGACAGCGCCGAACACCAGTGCAGCTGCGGAACGGAGGAGGACCGGCTTCCACAGGTCAGCCCTGGGAGCCGTTCCGGGAGCAGTGCCTGCGGGGGTTCTCGGTTGGGTCACCGGTCCAGTTTAGTGGCGGTCCGAGCTAGGGCGAACCCAGCACCATCCAGCGGTCCGAACGGGCGCGGAGGCCAAGCGTGACGGCGCGGGCGGCCATGTAACCGAGCGCGAAGGCGGCCCACAGCCAGCCAAGTCCCTGCGCGCCCGCAGCATGCGAGAGTCCCACCGCAACCAGCAGCGGCACGTACACGGCCAGGTTCACTACACCGGCCAGCGCCAGGTATTTGGCGTCCCCGGCACCGATCAGCACCCCGTCGAGCACAAAAACGTATCCCGCAATAGGCTGGCCCGCGGCGAGGACCCACAAGGCGACGGCCAGGACGGACTGAACCTGCTGATCGGACGTAAAGAGGGCGCCCGCCCAAGGGGCGGCAACTGCCAGCAGCACCCCGGTGACCACGCCGAAGCCCAGCCCCCAACGGGTCATGGTGGCAGTCAGCAGCCGGGCCATGCGCGGGTTGGAGGCCCCCAGCTCTTTGCCGATCAGCGCTTGGGCGGCAATGGCGAGGGCATCCAGGGCGAAGGCGAGGAAGGAGAAGATGGTCATGGCCAGCTGGTGGGCCGCCAGGTTCACTGCCCCCTGCGCGGTGACCACAACAACAGTGGCCAGGATGGCAATCCGCAGGCTGAGCGTGCGCAGCATCAGCCACGAACCAACACGCGTCATGCTCCTGATACCGCTCCAGCTTGGCAGCAGGCTCACGCCGTGCGCCGCGGCGTTGCGCTTCACCATCGCCAGGTAGACCGCGGCCATGGCCCATTGGGCCACGCTGGTACCCACGGCGGAGCCGGTGACGGACCAGCCCAGCCCGTAGACCAGCCACAGATTCAGGACGATGTTCAGGCCAAAACCCGCCGTTGCCACCACCAAAGGTGTCCGGGTGTCCTGGAGGCCACGAAGGAGGCCGGTGCCCGCGAAGATCAGCAGCATGGCCACCAGGCCGGGCATGGACCAGCGGAGGTAGTCCACGGCGAACGCGCGCACTTCGCCTTCCGCACCCAGCAGCCCCATCAAAGGGTCGGCGGCCAGGAATCCGGCCGCAGCCAGAACGGTGCCCAGCAGCAGGGCCAGCCACACGCCGTCGCGCCCGGCCGCCAGGGCCTTGCCCGGCTGCCCATCCCCCATGGCGCGCGCCACCGCGGGAGTGGTGGAGTAAGCGAGGAAGACCATGAGGCCGACGGCGGTGTGCAGCGCTGCCGTGGCCAGTCCGACGCCGGCCAGCTGCGCTACGCCGAGGTGGCCAACGATTGCCGAATCCGCAAGCAGGAAGAGCGGTTCAGCGACGAGGGCGCCAAAGGCGGGTACCGCCAGCCGAAGGATCTCGCGGGCATGCCCTTTCGGCGGGGCGGAGGGCGCGGGAGCAGGTAAGCGGGGCACCTTGCCAGCCTAATCCGGCCCGCGGATGTGTCCACGCCGGCATGACAAAGCCCACATTATGACGACATTAGTTGACACTTCAACAATTGATTCGGAAGACTTGATGCCATGAACCAGTCACGACTTACCACCACCGCCATCACCGCCCTCCGCATTATCCTGGGCTTCCTCTTCGCAGCGCACGGTTGGCAGAAGTTCAACGAGTGGACCATCGCCGGCACCCAGGCGTCCTTCGCGAAGATGGGCGTTCCGGCAGCAGAAGTGGCCGCACCGGCCATTGCCGTACTGGAACTGGCCGGCGGAGTCGCCCTGATCCTCGGCATCCTTACCCGCGTCATCGCAGCCCTCCTGGTCCTGGACATGCTCGGCGCCCTGTTAATGGTGCATGCTGCCGCGGGCGTTTTCGCTGCCAACGGGGGCTATGAACTGGTCCTGCTCCTGGCTGCGGCCGCGTTCGCCCTGGCACTGACCGGTGCGGGCCGACTTTCCCTGGACCGCGCCCTCTTCGGCCGCAGCAACTCGAAGCTGGCCGTCCTGGCCTAACCTTCCCCGGTCCGGCAGCTATGGGCACGCCGGCAACCGCACGACGGCGGATGGGCACTTGGGTGCGCATCCGCCGTCGGCATTTAACGCCCTGCGGAGCCTCGCGCCACCGGCACGCGCGCCCAATTCGCCGGAAGCGTGTGGAGACGCCGTTCCGGAACGGCGAGCGGGGCGCTTTCCGGCGATTTCGGGCAACTGGCACCCCTCCCCGCCGGCTTCTCCCGTTACCGCCGCTCGCGAACGGCCGAACACTTCCTAACAACTAGTGCCAGAAAAACTCAGGGAAAGATGGGAAAACGCTTGCCAGTAGCCGCCGCTGCCTGATAAACCAATGAGTGCTGCAGTGCGAGCTGCATCACTCTCCCGGGTCTCAACTATTCCGAACCATCACTTCGGAACCCTCAAAACCGCAATGAGCCACCGTCGGCGTCGTTAGGTCTTTGAATCGTTCCAACTTTCCTGGGTACCTCTTTGCCACCGCTCATCGAAGGAGATGTCCGTGAACAAATCCCCGCAAGCAGCACGCCAACCCCAGCAACCACCACCATCCCGGCAGCGCCGGATCCCTGCCGGCGCGAAAGCCGTGACAGCCGCGGTGGCATCAGCCGCCATCGCCTTTACCGGACTCCCGGCGGTCCAGGCGGATACCGCCCTGCCGCCGGTGGGAAGCGGGTTCAAGTTCGATTTCGGCCCCGGCGCCACAGCGGACGGCTACACGGCCGTACCCGCAGGCACCCAGTACTCCGCCGCCACGAAGTTCGGCTTCACCGACACCGCCGTCACCTCCGGTACGGACCGCGGCACGGGCGACCCGCTGCGTTCGGACTTCGTCCAGGCCCAGGGCAGCACATTTCTCGTGGACCTGCCCAACGGCGACTACACCGTCAAGCTCATCGCCGGTGACGCCACCGAGGCCACGAACATCGCCATCACGGCGGAAACCATAGCGAAGGTCCAGGCCACGGACAAACCCGCCGGGCAGTATCTGGAAATGGAATTCCCCATCTCGCTGGTGGACGGCCAGCTCAACCTCGACTTCAGCGGCACCGCGGCCAAGATCAATTCCCTGGCCATTTCCGCCCGCGCTCCCCGCACCGCCACCACGGATCCCGGCGTCTACCTCGCCGGCGACTCAACGGTCCAGACCTACGACCCCGGTTTCGTTCCCCAGGCCGGGTGGGGCCAGATGATCGACCGCTACTTCGACGAGAAGGTTTCCTTCAAGAACCACGCCATCGGCGGCCGCAGCTCCAAGAACTTCATCACCCAGGGCCGGCTGGACGAAATCCTGAGGGTAATCAACCCCGGCGATTACCTGATGGTCCAGTTCGGGCACAACGACGCCACTATCGGCGTCGACGACCGCTACGCCTCCCCCGCCGACTACAAGGAATACCTGCGCACGTACGTCAACGGCGCGCGCCAGCGCGGTGCAACACCCATCCTGGTCACCCCCGTGGGACGCCGGGACTATGAGGAAGCCACCGGCAAATTCAATGTCAGCTTTCCTGAATACGTGGCGAAGATGCAGGAACTGGCCACCGAGGAGGGCGTGGCCCTGGTGGACCTCTCCGCCTTGAGCCGCGCCTACTACGATGCCATCGGCCCCGAGGACACCAAGTCCGTGTTCCTCCACGTCGATGCCGGCGTCTATCCCAACCGGCCCACCGGCACGGTGGACAACACCCACTTCCAGGAATACGGCGCGATTCAGATTGCCCGCCTCGTAGCCGGAGGAGTAAAGCAGCTCAGCGTTCCGCTGGCCGCACGCGTCAAGGAAATCGCACCGCCGTCGTCCGTTCCCGCCAAGCCCCAGGGCCTGGTGGCGGGCAACGTCTCCAACGCCGGGGCGCTCCTCAAGTGGCAGCCGGTGGACGGCGCGGACATCTACAAGGTGTACCGCAAACTGGCCTCCGAGCCGTACGGCGCCTACAAGCTCACCACCACCTCCACCGTCCCCACGGTGAACCTCTCGGGCCTGGCCGAAGGGACGGCCTACAACGTCCGGGTAGCCGCGATGAACGGCAAGGGCCTCTCCGAGCCCAGCGACACCCTCAACCTGACCACCAAACAGGCAAAGTACAAGTTCGATTTCGGGCCCGTGGGAGCGCCTGTCGAGGCCGGCTACACCGAAGTGAACCGGACCATGGCCTACACGGCGGAGCGCGGCTTCGGCTTCAAGGACATCTCGGTGCTCAGCGACCGGGACCGCGGCGCCGTGACCAGCAACCTGCTGCGCGACTTCGTCCTCAGCGGCTCCAGCTTCGAATTCCAGCTCGACGTCCCCAACGGCACCTACGCCCTGAAGACGTACCACAGCGACTGGATCGGCTCCACCCGCACCGACGTTGCCGCCGAAGGAACCCCGTTCGGCCAGGTGTCCTCCAGCAGAGCATCATCAGCAACAAGAATCATCAACCAGGTGCTGGTTTCCGACGGGCAGCTGAACCTCGCCATCAGCGGCTCGGGACAGCGCCTCAACGGCCTGGAAGTCACCCCGCTGCTGGTGGGACCCACTAACCTGCACACCACCGCGATCAACGCAGCGTCGGAACCACCCACCGTTGACCTCGCCTGGGACGCAGTGGCAGACGCGGCCAGCTACAAGGTCTTCCGCAAGGCCTCGTTCGAGGCCGAACCCCGGCTTATTGCTGAGAACGTCACCGCGGCGGCCTTCCAGGACACCACCGCGTTCGCCGGCCTGGCGTACAAGTACTTCGTCACAGCGGTGGACAGCACCGGACTGGAATCGGTCCCCTCCAACACGGTGGAAACCGCCCTGGTGGACCCGAACACTCCCGTCCCGGCGGCCACCGCCAAGGTGGACATCAAGGCAGTGGAGAAGACCAGTGTCACGCTCAAGTGGCAGAAGGTTTCGGGCGCTGCCGCCTACCAGGTCTACCGGTCCACTTCCCCGGACGGCCCCTTTGAGTACGTGGGCCGCGCCACCGAGGTGAATTACACGGACTACACCGTGCTGACCACCATCAAGTACTACTACCGCGTCACCACCGTGAACAAGGGCGGCGAATCCGCGCCGTCCCCGGTAGCGGGAACCGAAAAGGTGACCGTGGTGAACCGGCAGATGGAGAAGCTGGACCGCGCCCCGGTTGCACTGCTGACCGGCGAAGGCGTCCGCGTAGGCTGGCGGATGCTGGGCCTTGACCCCGAGCAGATCGGCTTCCATGTGATCCGCGACGGCGTCCAGCTCACCGACGAGCCCATCCGCAACAGCACCACGTTCCTCGATCCGTCGGGAACGGCGTCCTCCAGGTACGTCATCAAATCCGTGGGCAACGGCGGGGACCAGCTCACCGCGGAGTTCACGCCGCTGGCCCGGGACTACCTTGCCATCAAGCTGGACAAACCTGCCGACGACTACACCAAGGACGGCCAGCCCTACAGCTACTCCGCCGGCGACTCGAGCGTGGCCGACCTGGACGGTGACGGCACGTACGAAGTCCTGCAGATGTGGTCCCCGTCCAACTCCAAGGACAACTCCCAGGCAGGCTACACCGGCACCGTCTATGTGGACGCCTACGGGATGGACGGCACCAAGCTCTGGCGCATCAACATGGGCCCGAACATCCGTGCCGGCGCCCACTACACCCAGCTGCTCGCTTACGACTTCGACGGCGACGGCAAGGCCGAAGTCGCAATGAAGACGGCGGACGGCACGCGTGACGCCGCGGGCACCGTCATCGGCAACCCGGGCGCCGATTACCGCAACAGCAGCGGGTACGTTCTCACCGGGCCGGAATACCTGACGGTGTTCCACGGCGCCAGCGGCACCATCATGGACACTGTGGCCTACGATCCGCCGCGCGGTGACGTGGGGGCCTGGGGTGACACCTACGGGAACCGGGTGGACCGCTTCCTCGGTGCTGTGGCCTACCTCGACGGCGAACACCCGTCCATGATGTTCAGCCGCGGCTACTACACCCGCGCCGTGCTGGCCACCTACGACCTGGTGGGCGGCAAGATCACCAAGCGCTGGGTCTTCGATTCGGATATCAGCGGCGCCCAGTACCGGAGCCAGGGCAACCACAACCTGTCCGTGGTGGATGTGGACGCGGACGGCAAGGACGAATTTGTCCTCGGTTCCATGACCATCGACGACAACGGCAAGCCCCTGTACACCACCGGCCTCGGCCACGGCGACGCGATCCACACCAGCGACCTCGACCCGTCCCGGCCGGGACTCGAGACGTTTGCCGCCCACGAGGACATGGGCTCAAGCGGCAACAGGGGCGCAACGTTCCGGGACTCGCGGACCGGCGAGGTGTTGTGGAGCATCCCCGCCACCAAGGACACCGGACGGGCGGCCGCCGGTGATATCGACCCCCGCTATGCCGGCGCCGAAGGCTGGGCCATCGGCGGTGATGCAGCCTGGAACTCGCCCGTAGGTGAGCTGCGCTCCGCCAAGGGGGAGCTGATTGCCAACAACATTCCGGCGGCCAACTTCCTGGCCTGGTGGGATGGCGACCTGCTCCGCGAGATCGTGGACCACGACTGGAACGCTGCCGCCAGCACGGGGACGCCCAGCATCGCCAAGTGGAACTGGGAGAGCGAATCCAGCGACCGGCTGCTCACCGCCACCGGTGCCAAGTCCAACAACAGCACCAAGGGTACGCCGGCCATCCAGGCCGACCTCCTGGGTGACTGGCGGGAAGAACTCGCCTGGCCGTCGGCCGACAGCACAGAGTTGCGGATCTACACCACCACCGCTTCCACTGACGTCCGGCTCCGGACCCTGATGCACGATCCGGCGTACCGGCTCTCGGTTGCCCGCGAGAACATCGCGTACAACCAGCCGCCGCACCCCGGGTTCTACATCGGCGAGGGCATGGAGCTTCCTGCCCAGCCGGACATCGTGTACACCCGCGCCGGTTAACTTTCCCTCCATCAGCTGGCCTGCCCGCCTTTCCGCGGACGGGCCAGCTGCGTTTAATACACTTGCGGGTGCCTGCCTTGCCACCCCGGCCGTTCCAACCGGCCGGTAACCGGCCGCGTCAGTATGATCGCAGCATGACTGAGACCGGCGCCTCCAATTCCGTGACCCTGCGCTTCCTGGCCGCTCCCATGGACGTGGGCCACAGCGGCTCCGTGGATGCCGGAACTGTTCTGGAGTGGGTGGACAAGGCTGCCTACGCCGCTGCCGTGGGCTGGGCAAAGTCCTACTGCGTCACGGCCTACGTGGGAAACATCCACTTCGCTGACCCTGTCAACAGCGGCGACATGGTGGAGGTGGAAGCCACCATCGTCTACACCGGGCGGTCATCCATGCATATCCGCACCGTGGTGTCCTCGGGGGACCCCAAGGGCGGTCCGGCCACCATGCGCAGCCAGTGCATGGTGATCTTTGTTGCTGTGGGTGAGGATGGAAAACCCATCCCGGTCAAGCAATTCGAGCCCGTCACCGCAGAAGAGATCGAGCAGCGCGACCATGCCCTGGCCCGCATTAAGATCCGCGAGCAGATCGTCGAAGCTATGAACCGGCAGGAATATACCGACGCGGGTACGGCAGAGCGGGTCACCCTGCGTTTCATGGCCGCTCCCACCGATGTGAACTGGGGCGGCAAGGTCCACGGCGGGATTGTGATGAAGTGGATCGACGAGGCCGCGTACGTCTGCGCCTCCCGCTACTGCGGAATGGACACCGTGGCGGTGTTCTCCGGCGGCGTCCGCTTCTACCGTCCGCTGCTGATCGGGCACGTGGTGGAGGTTGAGGCCCGCCTGGTCTACACCGGCACCAAGGGCATGCACATCGCAGTCCACGTCCGCTCCGGCGACCCCAAGAGCCGGGACATGAACCTCACCACCTACTGCCTCACCGTTATGGTGGCGCGCGACGCCGAGGGCAACTCAGTGCCCGTCCCCGCCTGGGTGCCGGTCAGCGATGAGGACAGGAGGCTCCACGCGCACGCGCGGGAGCTGCTGGAAATCAGGGGAAAGGCGCCGGGGAACCGGCTCCCCAACCACCTCTTGGCCCGGGGCTGACGGCCACGGCCGCGAGCCGCCCACGGCTGAGCTGGCCCCGGGGGGACCAGGGCAGCCTAGAAGCCGCCTCCGCCGGCGTCGGCCGCCATGTTGGCGAAGCGGGAGTAGTGGCCCTGGAAGGCCACAACGATGTCCTTGGTGGGACCGTTACGGTGCTTGGCCACCAGGATGTCCGCTTCTCCCGCGCGCGGTGATTCTTTGTCGTAGACGTCCTCGCGGTGGAGCAGGATCACCATGTCCGCGTCCTGCTCAATGGACCCGGACTCACGAAGGTCCGACACCATGGGCCGCTTGTCCGAGCGCTGCTCGGAACCACGGTTCAGCTGCGACAGCGCGATGACGGGGACCTGGAGCTCTTTGGCCAGCAGCTTCAATGCACGGGAGAACTCGGAGACTTCCTGCTGGCGCGACTCCACTTTCTTGCCGGAGCTCATCAGCTGCAGGTAGTCCAGGATCACCAGCTTGAGATCGTGCTGCTGCTTGAGGCGGCGGCACTTGGCCCGGATTTCCATCAGGGACATGTTGGGGCTGTCGTCGATGAACAGCGGCGCATCATTCATCCGGCCCATCGTGGTGGCGATCTTGGACCACTGCTCGTCCTTGATGGTTCCCTTGCGGAGGTCCTGCAGGCCGATGGTTGCCTCGGCGGAGAGCAGGCGCATGGCGATCTCGTTCCGGCCCATTTCGAGCGAGAACATCACGGTGGACAGGTTGTTCTTGATCGCCGCGGACCGGGCGAAGTCCAGCGCAAAGGTTGACTTACCCACGGCCGGGCGTGCGGCGATAACGATCATCTGGCCGGGGTGCAGCCCGTGGGTGAGCTCGTCAAGTTCAAAAAAGCCGGTGGGCACTCCAGTCATACCTTCACCGCGGTGGCCGGACGCCTCGATCTCGTCCACGGTGGACTCCATGACGTCCTTGAGCACCACGTAATCCTCGGCGGTGCGCCGCTCGGCCACGGCGTAGACCTCGGCCTGGGCCTGGTTGACCAGGTCCTCCACTTCGCCGTCCGAGCCGTAGCCCAGCTGGACGATCTTGGTGCCGGCGTTGACAAGCCGGCGGAGGACGGCGCGCTCGGCCACGATCTCGGCGTAATACCCCGCGTTGGCTGCGGTGGGAACGGTCTGGATCAGCTCATGCAGGTATGCCGGGCCGCCGATCCTGTTGATCTCGGCACGCTTGGTCAGCTCGTCCGAGACCGTGACGGCATCGGCCGGTTCCCCGCGGCCGTAGAGGTCGATGATGGCCTCGTAGATGGTCTCGTGGGCCGGGCGGTAGAAGTCCTGGCCGCGGAGGATCTCCACGACGTCGGCGATGGCGTCCTTGGACAACATCATGCCGCCGAGGACAGACTGCTCCGCGGCAATGTCCTGTGGAGGCTTCCGGCTCGCGTCCGATCCTCGGGTGGCCTCGACCGGGTCCAGATGCGCTATAGACAAAGCTGCCGTCCTCCATTGTGTACCGGGAACCGAGGTGCCCGGTGACTAAACGTCCTGCTGATGCATTGCGTGGAAAAGCCGCGCTCCGCCACCTGTCCAGGTATACCGGCGGGCTCTGACAATCCCTGCCGCCAGCCACCACACAGGCCGCCGGCAGGAGTTATCCCCACTATCCACAGGTTTTCCACATCGGGCCGTTACTGCGGGATGAGTGGTTCTCCCCAGCCGTGCCAAATGCCTCCCCGGAAACCGTCCGGGGCGCCGAAGAACAGGTACCCCGCTACGCTAGCCGCCAGGAGTCGCGCCTCAAAGCCAACATGCTTCAAGGGTTGTGGATAACCTGTGCAGTACGGGGCATAGCTTGTGCACAGCCTGTGGGGAAACCTGTGGAAACAAAAAAAGTTTTAGCGCCTTAAGGGCTCTGACCAGCGGAAACGTCGATCCGAGGTTGTGGAGTAAATATTTCTTCTGTGGAATTTCATCCACAGCGCGTATCGCCCGGAGGGGCCGGGAAACGCTCCTTGCAGCGCACGGCAGGTGCGGCGGGCGTTGTGTGGCCGGCCTCATATTCCCTTCGCAAGGGCAGCCTGTGATTCAGGCCCGCCTGTATGCGGCAGGACGAATATTGCTGTGGATAACCCGGATCTGGCATAAGCTCTATGCATGGGCGAACTACTGCTGGTCCTGTTGCCTGCGATCGTATTGGTGGCGCTCATCTGGGGTCTTTTTACGGCCCTGAGCCCGCGCGACTCCGGGATGTCTGACGCCGAAAAATACCAGCGTGACCTGGCCGAGCGTTCCGCGCAGCACTATGCGGCCCAGGTCCAGGCCGCCACCGCTGCCCGCGCCCAGCTCGATCGGATCACCAGGCCAAGCCAGAACGCCCAGGCATCATCGGACCTGGCTGCTGCCAGGAAGCACATAGAACGGCGTTAGACATGGAATCGCTTGTGGCCCCGGTCCTTATCCTCCTGGCAGTGGTTGCCGGAGTAACACTGGCCGTCCGCATGCTCGGCAGGCGGAAGGCCGCCCGCAGCGCGGAACCGGCCGGGCCTGCCCCCACCGCGGCGGAGCTGGCCCGGACTGCCGCAGCCAAACTTTCGGAAGAGCAACACCGCAGGCTTTACGCCCTGATTGCGCAGGGGCAGGCGATGGCAGCGATCAAGCTTTACTATGAGGCAACCGGGGAAGGCCTGCGGGCGTCCCGGGACGCGGTGGGGGCGATGGCAGCCCACCCCCAGCCCTATCGCAGCCCTGAGGCAGCCCCGGCGGCCGCTGAGGACGATGACGACGACGAGCCGCAGCGCTTCCCCTACCGGTACCGGGCCATCGCCAGCAAAGGCGACGTGACCCGCGAAGTCAGCAGCAACATGCTTAATGACGAAATCTACGGCCGCATCCGCACGCTGGCCCGCAGCGGGGACACCGAGGCGGCCGCGACGGCGCTGACACGGCACTCAGACATCACCCTCAAGCAGGCCCGGGAATTCATCGAGCTGCTGGAAGACTGAGTTCCCCCGTACTAGAAGTCGAAAAGCTCCCCCAGCCAGCCTTCCTTCTTTTTGTGCCGGCGGCTGTCAAAGTCCCGGTCGTGGTCCCTTTTGTCGTACCGGCGGTCATCGTAGCCGCGCTGGTCCCTGCGCTGTTCCGGGTTGGGGCGGGGTTCAAAGTTGGGGTAGAGCGGCGGGGGCACGACGCCGGGGGCCGGGGCGGGGCGGGCAGCCGGCTGGCCCGGCATGTTGCCGGCCGCACGGTCCAGGATCTTGTCCAGCTCTCCGCGGTCCAGCCATACCCCCCGGCACTGCGGGCAGTAGTCGATCTCCACGCCGCTGCGCTCTGTCATCATCAGTTCCACGGAATCCACAGGACATTTCATGTTCGGCACAACGAGCGGCGCACTCCGAAAGTTCGCTGCGGAGCCCGCACCGTCAGCGGGCGCCGGAGATGCCCGCCAGCAGCTGTTCAAAGGGCAGGGACTCCATCGGGGCGGGCTTCCGCCCCGGCTGGGGCCCTTCCAGCAGGCGGGTGAATTCACCCGCGGCCCGGCTAATGCGCTCGGCAAGGGTGGAACTGCCGTCGTCCGACGTTCCCCAGTCCTGGGGTCCGGCGAAGACGCCGGTAGCGGCCATCCGGGTGCGAAGGTAGCTGAACAGCGGGCGCAGGGCGTAGTCCAGGACCATCTGGTGCCGGTCCGTTCCGCCGGTGGCGCCCAGGAGGACCGCCTTGCCGTCCAGCGACTTGGGGTCGAGGACGTCGATGAAGGACTTGAACAGCCCGCTGTAGGAGGCACTGAAGACGGGTGTCACGGCGATGATGCCGTCCGAGGCCTCCACGCCGGCAATGACCTCCGCCAGGCGGGGGGCCGCGTAGCCGGTCACAAAATTGTTGGCGATGTCAACGGCCAGGTCCCGGAGCTCGACGATGTCCACGGTCACGGCATAACCAGCCGCACCGAGCTGGCGCTCGGCTGACGCTGCCAGCTGGTCGGCCAGCAGGCGGCTCGACGACGGTACGCCGAGCCCGGCGGAAAGGACTGTGATGCGGCGGGTTTCCATGGCATTTCTCCTAGTGCTCGTTCACTCATCATATATGCGTATGCATCTACCTTGTGAACGGGGCAAGCTGCCGCAGTATTCCCGTGCGTCTTCCTACAGCAGCACGGTGCCGCGGATACAGGTGGTGGAGTGTCCGCCCACCCAGATGTCGCCGCCTTCAGCCGCGACGTGGATCCGGCCGGCGCGGCCCAGGACAGTTCCCTGGGCTGCCACATACTCCGCGGGGGCCCGGTTGCTGCCGATCAGCCACTGCGCCGCTCCGGCGTTGAAACTGCCGGTCACCGGGTCCTCCGTCATGGCGTCACCGGGGATGAACGTGCGGACCTCGAAGTCAGCGTCCCCGCCTGGTCCGTGCGGAGCGATGACCCCCACCTTCAGCCCGCCCATGGCCGCGAAGTCGGGCTCGATGGCCAGCACCTGCTCCGCGGATTCCAGCAGCACACCGATCCATTCAGGCCCGTTGACCAGCCAGGAAGCATCCACGATGGCAGCTTCGGGAACCTGCAGCCCTGCCGCCAGCTGGTGCCGGACGGCGGGCTCCACCGGACCGAAACGGGTCAGCGGGGGCGCCGCGAAAGCCAGCCGCCCGCCGTCGTGCTTCACTTTGACCAAGCCGGCCGCGCACTCCTGGACGATGAACCCGCCAGGCTTCGGCACTCCCCCGGACTCCAGCCAGGCGTGGGCCGAGCCGAGCGTCGGGTGCCCGGCGCACGGGAACTCCTCGCTGCCCGTGAAGATCCGCACCCGATAGTCGGCGCGGGGATCCGTCGGCGGAAGCAGGAAGGTTGTTTCGGACAGGTTGGTCCAGTTGGCAAACTGCTGCATCTGGCCCGCTGCCATGCCCGCGGCATCGAGGACTACGGCGAGCGGATTGCCCCGGTAGGGCCCGCGCGAGAAGACGTCGACCTGATGGAAGGGGCGGTTGCGCAGGGATCGCGAAAGCGGGGATGGTGAAGTCACCGCTGCAGGCTATCACCGGTACTGGCGGGCGCCACGCGAGTCTGCAACACTGCGTCCATGGCGGAGAATAAAACGCAGCCCACCACAAGGTCTGTTGAGGAATTCCTGGCGTCGGTGGACCACCCTGGCAGGCGGGCGGACGGGTTCGAGCTGCTTGAGCTCATGCACGGCGTCACGGACCAGAAGGCGGTACTGTGGGGCCCCACCATCGTTGGCTTCGGCCGGTACCACTACCGCTATGAAAGCGGCCGGGAGGGTGACTCGGCCGCCGTCGGATTTTCACCGCGCAAGGCAAACCTTGCCCTGTACGGACTCACCTACGGCCCGGACGCGGGCCGCCTGCTGGCCGCGCTGGGCAAGCACAGGACCGGGGCTGCGTGCCTCTACATCAACAGGCTCCAGGACGTGGACCGCGCGGTACTCGCCGAGATGGTCCGGACCGGTTACCAGCACGTCATGGCGGAACTTCACAGCCCCTGACCTCCCCGCAAGCAGAAAACCCCCGCCGCCGGAATCCGGCAACGGGGGTCTTCACGCAGTAAGAAACTACTTACCAGCCACTACGTCGAGTTCGATCACAGCAGCAACGTCGTCGTGCAGACGGACGTTGGCCTGGTAGGAACCGACCGACTTGATGTGTGCCGGCAGTTCAACCTTGCGCTTGTCGATGCGGCCAAGGCCAGCGGCCTCAACAGCGTCAGCAACGTCGCCCTGCTTGACGGTGCCGAACAGGCGTCCGGTCTCGCCAGCCTTGACAACGAGCTTGACCGGCTTGGCGGAGAGTGCAGCAGCCTGCTTCTGAGCGTCTTCCAGGGAAGCGTGCTCGCGGGCGGCGCGGGCAGCCTTGATGGACTCAACCTGCTTCTCGCCACCCTTCGACCAGGTCAGGGCGAAGTTGCGGGGCAGCAGGTAGTTACGTGCGTAACCGTCCTTGACCTCAACAACGTCGCCAGCAGCACCGAGACCGGTTACTTCGTGGGTCAGAATGAGCTTTGCCATGTTAGTTAATCCCTTCCTTAGCCGCGGCCAGCGCCGGAGTAAGGCAGCAGGGCAACTTCGCGGGCGTTCTTGATTGCCTGTGCGATTTTGCGCTGTTCCTGCACCGTGACGCCAGTGACGCGACGGGCGCGGATCTTTCCGCGGTCGGAGATGAACTTGCGCAGCAATGCTACGTCCTTGTAGTCGATGACAGTGATGTCAGCGGCCTTCAAGGGGTTGGACTTTGGTTTGGGCTTACGGAGTTCAGCCTTAGCCATCGTGGAGCTCCTATTCTAGGGAGCCCGTGGATATTGATCCACGGGATGGTGGTGGTCCGACGGCGGCTTCCGCCTTGGTGCCTTGCGGCGCTTTGGGCGGTCCCGGCGTCGGGCCTTTATTGGTTGTTAGAAGGGAGGTTCGGAATCCGGGCCGTTGCCCCAGCCGCCTGCGTTGGAGACACCGGGCGTCGCCCAGGGATCGTCCTGTGCAGCCTGCTGGTTGCCGCCGCCCCAGCCTCCGCCGGAGTTGCCGCCCTGGTTTCCACCAGAGTTGCCGCCGCCGAAGCCACCGCCGCTGTTGCCGCCGCCGAAGCCGCCCTGGCCACCCGCGCCGGAGCGCTGGGTGCGGTTGACTTTGGCGTTGGCGTAGCGCAGGCTCGGGCCGATTTCATCGACCTCAAGCTCGATAACGGTGCGCTTTTCGCCTTCTTTGGTTTCGTAGGAACGGCTCTTCAGGCGCCCGGTAACGATCACGCGCATGCCCTTGGTGAGGGACTCCGCGACGTTCTCGGCCGCTTCACGCCATACAGCGGCGCGGAGGAACAGGGTTTCCCCGTCCTTCCACTCGTTGGACTGGCGATCAAAGGTGCGGGGGGTGGAAGCGATGGTGAAGTTCGCTACTGCCGAACCGGACGGTGTGAACCGCAATTCCGGGTCATTGGTGAGGTTACCGATGACCGTAATGGTGGTCTCGCCTGCCATCTACTGCCTCCTTGTTCGATCCTGGGTGAAGAGTGCGTTTCCTGCGGGTAAAGAATGAAAACTGGTGCTGAAATTACTCAGCAACAACCTTCTGCTCTTCGGGGCGGGTGATCTTGGTGCGCATGATGGTCTCGTTAAGAGACAGCTGGCGGTCAAGTTCTTTGGCGGTTTCCGGCTTGGCGGTGAAGTTCACCACGGCGTAGATACCTTCGGACTTCTTCTTGATGTCGTAAGCCAGACGGCGACGGCCCCAGATGTCAACCTTTTCGATGGTTCCACCATCGTTGGTGATGACGTTCAGGAACTTCTGAAGCGACGGCTCAACGGTACGCTCTTCGACCTCGGGGTCGATGATTACCATCAATTCGTAAGGACGCATATGTGAACCCACCTCCTTTGGGCTAAGCGGTTACGGCATTTCCGTAACAGGAGGTTCATTTGCGATGCCATGCAATGCCTTGCCTTCAGGAACGGAAGCAGGACGCAGCACAGACTTCAATATCTTAGTGCATTTGGACCGGATAGGCGATTCGCGCTTGACTCCAAGGCTATGCCCATGGTTGTCCGGGCGGCGGAAAGAAACCGGCTATGTGGAAAACCGCCGCCTGGCCTTGAGTATCAGGCCGACGGCTCGGCTGCCACCGGTACATCCTGGGTGGCGTCCTCCTCCGCTGCCGCCCCGGGGCCCCGGCGGCGGTACCGCCACACGCCGATGCCCACCACCACGGCGGCCAGGGCCAGCGAGAGGAACAGGGACTCGCGGGTGGACTCCAGGATGACCATGCCGATCAGCAGGGCCACAATGCTGACGATTGCCACCCAGGTCAAATAGGGGAAGAGCCACATCTTCAGTGCCAGGTCCTTGGCGGCAGCTCCCATCCGCTTGCGGAGGACCAGCTGGGAAGAGGCTATGACAAGCCATACGAACAACGCGATGGCGCCGGAGGTGTTGACCAGGAACAGGAAGACGGTGTCCGGGGCAATGTAGTTAAGGCCGACCGTGATGAAACCCACCACCGTGGAGGCGAGTACTGCCGCTGCCGGCACTCCCCGCCGGGAAATTTTTGTCCACGCCGCGGGGGCGTCCCCGCGCCGGGAGAGGGAGAAGAGCATGCGGCTGGCGGTGTACAGGCCGGAGTTGAGGCAGGACAGCACCGAGGTCAGGACCACGATGTCCATGATGGTTCCGGCGCCGGGGATTCCGAAGAGCTCGATCACTGCCACGTAGGGGCTCTTGGCAACACTCGCGTCGTTCCAGGGCAGCAGGGTGACTACGATGGCGATGGAACCGATGTAGAAGACAAGGATGCGCCAGACGGTTGACTTCACGGCCTTCTTGACGGCGTCAACGGGGTTCTCGGATTCACCGGCCGCGATGGTGGCGATTTCGGCGCCGAAGAAGGAGAAGACCACCACCAGGATGCCGGCCAGCACCGCCCCCGGGCCGTTGGGCAGGAATCCGCCGTTGTCCATGAGGTTGCTCAGCCCGGGCGCCGGGACGCCGGGAACGAGCCCCAGGATGGCGGCCACGCCAAAGAGCAGGAACAGCACGATCGCCGCGACCTTGATGGAGGCGAACCAGAACTCGAACTCACCGTAGGACTTTACGGAGCCCAGGTTGGTCAGGGTCAGCAGGACCATCAGGACAAGGGCCCAGACCCACTGGTCGATCCCGGGAACCCAGCGGTGCATGATCGCGGCGCCCGCGGTGGCTTCGATGCCGAGCACAATGATCCAGAACCAGGCGTAGAGCCAGCCGATGCTGAAACCGGCCCACCTGCCGAGCGCCTTGTCCGCGTAGGTGGAGAAGGAGCCCGTCTCAGGGTTGGCGGCGGCCATTTCCCCGAGCATGCGCATCACGAGGATGACCACTACTCCGGCAGCCATGTAGGCCAGCAGGATGCCGGGGCCTGCCTGCTGGATGGCGGCACCGGAGCCCACGAAGAGCCCGGCACCGATAACACCGGCGATGGCGATCATGGACAGGTGCCGCGGTTTGAGCGACTTTGATAATTGCTGGTCAGCGGGCATGGGTGCGCCGTCCTTTGGTTCTTTGGGAAATGGATGGCCTGGGACGGCGGCGGGCGGTGGCCCGCGCGCCGGAGGAGGCCGCCGTTGAGTGCGGTTGATCACACGTTTCTCCCACCCTAGACGCACCGCGAAGCACGGAAGGCTGTGCATCGGCACAAAAACCGGTGATCCAAACCGGGCATCCTTCCACTTGGAGCACCTCATGTGCACCGCCTGATTCCTCACGGGCACTTGAGAAATCTTGATGAAATCCAGCGCGTTAACGGTGGTGCCCCTTTTTGACGTGGGGCTATATTGACTCCACGGCTGGGAACCGGGCTGGGCGCTTCAAGCGGCCGGCTTTGCTGAACCTACGGTCATGCACGTTGGCCGGATGGTGCAGTGCGACAAATGCTGTAACTGACAACGCAGGAAACTGGTCTCCTTCTATGGATGGGGACCCCATGTCGTTAATTGGCAGAAGCAAGGAACTTGACCGGATCCTGTCCGTGATCAGGGGCCCCAAGGAAGCGGCCCTCGTCGTGACGGGTTCCCGCGGGCTGGGAAAATCCGCACTGCTTAGCGAGATCCCCCGGCTTTCGGATTACCGGACGGTGTTCCTTCGCGCCAGCGTCTCCGAATCGGACTGGCCGCTGTCCGGACTTACGGCACTCCTGAACGGCATGGATGATCCGGTCCTCAACCGGATCGCCGATGAACTTCTTCGTGATACTTCCGGGGCCCTGGACGTGGCCGCAGTCTCCACCATGCTGCTTACCGGGCTGCATCAGCGTTCATCGTCCCGCACCATTGTGGTGATCGACGACGCCGACCAACTGGACCCGAGCAGCCAGGCCATCATCGGCTACCTTGCCAGGCGCCTGGCGGGAACTGACCTCGCGGTCTTCGCCGGCGTGCGTGAAGACACCACGGACAGCCCGTTCTCGAGCCTGCCTGTCCTGCAGCTGGGTGCCCTGGGCTATAACGACACCGTCCGCATGCTGGAGGCCATCCCCGCGCGCCAGGCAGCGACGGCGGCAGTACATGCAGTAGCCGCAGCATCGCAGGGAAACCCCTTGGCCGCCGTCGAACTTTACAACGCCCTGCTGGAACGCCAGGCGGAGGGGAAGTACGCCCTCCCCGTTCCGCTGCCCGCCAGGGGCAGCTTCGAGGCAGAGTTTGCGTCTGCGCTGGGCGGGCTTACACCGGCAGCGCGGAAGACCCTTGACCTGCTGTCGCTCTCCTTCCGGAGCGGGATCACAACCCTTGAGAAGATCCACAGCGACGTCTGGACCGGGGTGGATGAACTCCTTGCCACCGGCCTGGTCAGCCGTTCGGGTCCCTATCTGGGGATCAGGGACCAGTTGCTCCGCGGCTACGTCTTCTCCGCAATGACACCGGCTGTGCGCACCGCAAGCCACCGGGCCCTGGCCGAGGCGGCCGGCGACTCGGATCCGTACGCCCGCAGATGGCATTTGAGCTTCACCGCACTGGAGCGGCAAACGCCGTTTGGACTCCTCCGGTTTGCTGTTGAGCTCATCCGGGCGGGGGAAGTGGCCTTCGCCGTTGAATACATTGAGCGGGCCCTCACCATCAACCCGTGGGAGGCTGAAACGGCCGCGCGCCTGACCACCGTCGCGGAGCTGCTGTTCAACCGCGGTGAATTCGTTCACGCCAGGCGCTACCTTGATTGGGCCAGGCGGGTGACGCGGAACCCTGCGCTGATTCTCCGGCTGACAGGCCTGTCGTTCGAGATCGAGTTCCTCCAGGGTGCTGCGGTGCGGGCCAGCATGGTGCTGCGCCTGGTCAAGGAATTCGGGCAGCATGATCCGGCGTATTCGGCCAAGCTGCTGGCCGTCGGTTCGCTGTACTTCGCCGAACGCTGGGAACTGAAGGACGCCGCTGCCCTGCTCCGCTACGCCGAAGAGTTCCAGGGCTCAGCCTCCCCTGAGTGCCTGGCAGTGGCGGACAAGGCCAAGCTCCTGGTGGAAGCCATCAGCGGGAATTCCGAAAACCTCAAGCGCAAGAACGACCAGGCGGGCAACGCCTGGGTGGCCGGGCTGCTGGTGCACGGCCGCGCCCTGAGCTACGCGGAGCATCATGGCCTTGCCCAGGAAGCCTTCGCGATGGTGCGGAACTCCGCAGAGCCCAGCCACGCCAACTGGCGGGAGACCGCCGCCTACCTTGCCGTGGACAACGAGATCCGGGCCGGCAACGTCCGGGCCGCGGTGAAGCTTATTGAAGACCTGGAGCTCCGCGAACCGGAGATGAAATACCACCGCGGGATGCGGTATGTCTTCAGAGTATGGCGGGCACAAGCCCTCGGGGATGAAGCGCTGGCGCGGATCAATGTAGCGGATGCCCAGCACTTCTCCGGTGCGGAAAGCCACCGGTCCATCACCGCGCAGCTCGCAGCCATCCAAGGCCACTTCGAACTGATGCGCGGCAACCTGGCCGAGTCGCTGGCCCAGCTGTCCCGTGCGGCCGAGCTGGGCCTGGAGTTCGGCAACCCGACGTTGCTCCGGTGCGAGGCGGACCTGGTGGAGGTCCTGGTGCGGCTGGGCCGGCACCGCGAGGCCAGCCAGGCGCTCTACCGGCTGGAAAGCCGGTCCGTGGGGCTGCGGTCACCGTGGCTCATGATGGTGGTGGCCCGGAGCCGGGCCATGCTCGCCGACGGCGATCAGTCACTGCAGCTTTTCTGCCAGGCACTCGAGAGCCGGAACGGCCACGACTCCCTGCTGGAACGGGCCCGGACCCTGCTCTGCTACGCGGAGCGGCTGGGCGCCTTCGGCCGGCTGCGCGAGGCCCGCGATGCGATGCTCCGCGCCAAGGTGATGTTCGATGAGGCGGGAGCCGACGCCTGGACCCAGCATGTTGATTCGCTGCTCCTGGATGAACGGGTGGAACCCTCACGCGCCAAGGGCAACCCTGCCATGCTGATGCTGGCCGACCACGAACGATCGCTGGCGCAGATGGTGGCGCGCGGCATGCGCAACAAGGAGATTGCGGCCACACTCTACGTGTCCGTCCGGACCGTGGAAGTACGCCTCACAGCGATCTACCGCAAGCTCGGCGTGGAGTCGCGTGCGCAGCTCACTGCCCTCGCCGCAGGCAAGGACAATACGGCCCGCGAGCCCTACGTACTGCCCGTCCTTTAGCCCCGTATCCGGGCTTCTGCAGGTACCCGCATTTTCCACATCGTACGGCCGCTACTTCCACAAGCGGCCTTCCATTCCCCGCTGCGGCAGCTTTTCCGAAGCTAATTTTGCTTCACGGCCAGAACACAGGCGGATACGCCGGGAAGGGGACACCATGGCAGAGATACCAGTGGCCAGGACCCGGGGCACTGCCTTTGACTGGCCCGTTGCGCCCGCTGCTGCACAGCGGATGGCAACAGCGCCGTTGGCGGCGGCGGAAACCGCAGGAACCCGGTTCCTGCTGCCGCCAACGGGCGCTCCAGCAACTGCACCCGCAACGCCGGCCCCTGCACCGCAGGCCCCCTTTATCCCCACGCGCAAGGCTGCGGCCTCCTGGCTCGCCAGGCACATTAACTTCCTGCGCACTACCGACTCCGCCCTGGTCCTGGCGGCCGTGTTTGCCGGCTACGAGCTCTCCAACGTGGGCGTGGCTTCCGCGGGGCCCGGCGATGCCGGCACCCTGGTGACCGCTGCCGCCGTCGCGCTTTTATGGCCCACTTCCTTGGAGATTTACCGCACCCGCGACGCAAAGGTGCTGGGGGTGGGCGCAGACGAGTTCAAGCGCGTCGCATCGGCAAGCCTGCGGATCTTCGGGCTGCTCGCCATCGCCGCGGTGGTGTTCTCCGTCCACGGCGCCGCTGCCTTCGTCACGGTGTCCCTGCCGCTGGGCCTGGTGTTCCTGACCGCCAACCGCTGGGTCTTCCGGCGGCGGCTCACGGCTGAGAAGGCGAAGGGCCGCC
This sequence comes from Arthrobacter sp. Soil_C_49, assembly GCF_057656635.1. Lineage (NCBI taxonomy): Bacteria > Bacillati > Actinomycetota > Actinomycetes > Micrococcales > Micrococcaceae > Arthrobacter > Arthrobacter sp. Soil_C_49. Next base: position 36,738 of record NZ_JBDGJZ010000015.1, on the reverse strand, counting down.
ACCTCTCGCGGGCAGTGGTGGTGGGTGACCCGGAAGACGTCCGGTACGTTGTGCAGCAGGTCTCGCGGAAATCCGGACCCGTCTACAACATCCTCGGTGTCTGCCTCCCGGGAGCACGCCGCGGCACCAGCCTCAGCGTGGACAGCACCCTGGTGCCGGTCCTGTCCTCCACGGATGACATTGCCCGTACCGTCCGCCTGATGGAAGCCGACTCGGTGATCGTGGCCGGGCCGCTTCCGGGCGGCAACCGGTTCATCCGGGAACTGGGCTGGAAGCTCGAAGAGTGTTCCGCCGAGATGGTCCTGGCGGCAACACTGACCAACGTGGCCGGACCGCGCATCCACTGGCGGCCGGTGGAGGGCCTGCCCCTGATGCACGTGGACATTCCGCAGTACAGCGGCGCCAAGCATGTCCTGAAGCGGGTCATGGATGTGGCCATGGCCCTGGCCGCCCTGCTGGTGCTGTCCCCGGTGCTGCTGGTCCTTGCCGTGATCGTGCGCCTGGACAGCCCCGGCCCGGTGTTCTTCCGGCAGGACCGGATCGGCAAAGGCGGCAGCGTCTTTGGAATGTTCAAGTTCCGTTCCATGGTGGTAGACGCCGAAGCCCGCCTGGCCGCGCTCAACGCGCACAACCAGGGGGCAGGCGTCCTCTTCAAGATGCGCGACGATCCGCGGGTAACACGGTGCGGGCGCTGGATGCGCAAGTACTCCCTCGACGAGCTCCCGCAGCTCTGGAACGTAGTGCTTGGCCACATGAGCATGGTGGGCCCACGGCCGCCGCTGGACCGTGAGGTGAGTGCCTACGAGCGGCACACCCACCGCCGGCTGCTGATCAAACCCGGAATCACGGGGCTGTGGCAGATCAACGGCCGCTCCGACCTCGCTTGGGACGAAGCCGTCCGGCTGGATCTCTACTACGTCGAAAACTGGTCCATCGCCGGCGATCTGCTGATCCTGTGGCGGACCTTCCGCGCAGTCATCCAGCCGTCCGGCGCCTACTAACAACCCTTCGGGAAAGAAAGTGACATGAGGACATTCCCCAATCCATTCCACACCCCCACCCACCGGCAGCCGACCCCCAAACTCAAGATCGCCGTCGTCGGAGCCGGATACTGGGGCCCCAACCTGGCCCGCAACCTGCAGGCAAGCACGGACTGGGACCTGGTGGCCATCTGCGACCTGGACATCGAACGGGCCCGCAAGCTGGCTGCCACCCTGGGGGAAATCCCGGTGGTCGAGTCCCTGGATGAACTGCTGGACACGTTTGACGTGGACGCCGTGGCCATTGCGACGCCGGCCCGCACCCACCACGGCACGGTCATGACGGCGCTGCGCGCCGGAAAGCACGTCCTGGTGGAGAAGCCGCTGGCGGACAGCCGGGCGCATGGACTGGAGATGGTGGCCGAAGCGCGGACGCGGGGCCTGGTGCTGATGGCGGACCACACGTATTGCTACACACCGGCGGTGCTGAAGATGCAGGAGCTGGTGCAGGCGGGGTCCCTGGGCGAGATCCTTTTTGTGGATTCCACCCGCATCAACCTGGGGCTCGTCCAGCCGGACGTGAATGTGTTCTGGGACCTGGCGCCGCACGATCTGGCCATCCTGGATTTTGTCCTCCCCGGCGGGCTGAACCCCGCGGAAGTCTCGGCCTTCGGCGCCGACCCCCTGGGAACCGGGCGGGACTGCGTGGGGCACCTGAACTTCCGGCTCCCCAATGATGCCACCGCCCACGTGCACGTGAACTGGCTCAGCCCCACCAAGATCCGCCAAATGGTGATCGGCGGATCGCTCCGGACCCTGGTGTGGGATGACCTGAACCCGCAGCAGCGGCTCAGCGTGTACGACAGGGGCGTCAGCCTGGACCGGCAGCCGAAGTCGGCCGGGGAGAAGGCTTCCAACGCCGTGTCCTACCGGCTCGGGGACACGTGGTCGCCCGCGCTGCCGGAACGTGAAGCGCTGGGACAGGTGGTGGCCGAGCTCGCCTTCTGTATCCGCAATGGCCAGGAGGCCCGGACCGGCGGGGAGTCCGGCCTTCGGGTCCTGTCTGTCCTCGAAGCGGTGACGCGCAGCCTCAGCCTGGACGGCCAGGCCTCCCCGGTGGAAGGAACCGGGGCTACGGAAGCAGCATCCGGCGTCGAACTGGAGGGTGTGCGGTGAGCCGGCTGGAAGGGGCCAACGTCCTGGTGACCGGCGGCGCGGGAACCATCGGTTCCACCCTGGTGGACGCACTGCTGCAAGCGGGCGTGGACCACGTGGACGTATTGGACAACCTGGTACGGGGCCGCCTGGGCAACCTGGCCGGGGCAATGTCCAGCGGGCAGGTGGAGCTGGTGCACGGAGACATCGGGGACCGCGACCTGGTCCATGACCTGACGCGGGGCAAGGACCTGGTGTTCCATCAGGCGGCCATCCGGATCACGCAGTGCGCGGAGGAACCGCGGCTGGCGCTGGAGGTCATGGTGGACGGGACCTTCAACATCCTCGAAGCCGCGGCCGAGCACAAGGTGGACAAACTGGTGGCCGCCTCGAGTGCCTCGGTGTACGGCATGGCGGAGGAATTTCCCACCCGCGAAAGCCACCACCACGCCAACAACGACACCTTTTACGGGGCCGCGAAATCGTTCAATGAGGGAATGGCCCGCAGCTTCCACGCGATGACCGGGCTGGACTTCGTGATGCTGCGCTACTTCAACGTTTATGGCCCGCGGATGGACGTCCACGGCCTCTACACCGAGGTGCTGGTGCGCTGGATGGAGCGGATCATGGACGGCCAGCCGCCGCTCATCTTCGGGGACGGGCTGCAGACGATGGACTTCGTCCATACGGCCGACGTGGCGCGGGCGAATGTCTTTGCGGCCGCCAGCGGAGTCACGGACGGAATCTACAACATCGCCAGCGGAACCGAGACCAGCCTGCTGGAGATGGCGGAGGCGCTGCTGCGGGTCATGGACTCGGATCTGGCGGTGGAACACGGGCCGGCGCGGCAGGTCAACGGTGTGGTCCGGCGCCTGGCTGATACCTCCGCTGCAGCCCGCGACCTGGGATTCAAGGCGGAGGTGGACCTCGAAGAGGGACTGCGGGAGCTCGTCACCTGGTGGCAGCCGCTCCGGGACGAGATCGCGGCGACACGGAAAGCCGGTGCCAAATGAGTACGGAAGCGGTCCTTGCCCGGATCAACGTCATGAAGCCCTGGCTGGGGGAAGAAGAAGCCAGGGCCCTGGCGGAAGTGGTCGCTTCCGGCTGGGTGGCCCAGGGACCGAAGGTCAAGGAGTTCGAGACGGCGTTCGCCGCCGCGCAGGGGGTGCGGCACGCCGTCGCAACCTCCAACTGCACTACCGCGCTGCACCTGGCGCTGGTGGTGGCGGGCATCGGCCCGGGCGACGACGTAGTGGTCCCGTCACTGTCCTTCATCGCGACGGCGAACGCGGTCACCTATGTGGGGGCCCGCCCCGTCTTCTGCGACGTCGACCCGGCAACGGGGAACATGACCGCCGAGACCATCCACGCGGCCCTGACTTTGGATACCCGGGCCGTGATTGTGGTGGACCAGGGCGGCATGCCCTTGGATATGGATCCGATCCGCGAACTGTGCGACCGGCATGAGATCACCGTCATCGAGGACGCGGCTTGCGCTGTTGGGTCCACTTATAAAGGGCGGCCGGTGGGCATTGGCGCGGATGTGGCGGTGTGGTCCTTCCATCCGCGCAAGATCCTCACCACCGGTGAAGGCGGAATGCTCACCACCAACCGGGCCGATTGGGCCGCCCGGGCCAGGACGCTCCGGGAGCACTCCATGAGTGTGTCCGCCACGGACCGGCACGGCTCAGTGCTGGCACCGCCGGAGGTCTACCTGGAGGTGGGCTTCAACTACCGGATGACGGACCTGCAGGCCGCCGTGGGAATTGTGCAACTGGGGCGGCTGCCCGAGGTGGTGGCACGCCGCCGGGATATCGCGGCCCGGTACGTTGCCGGGCTCGCGGGCCTGCGGGGACTGCGGCTGGTGTCCGACCCGCCGTACGGGACCACCAACTTCCAGTCGCTGTGGCTGGAGGTTTTGCCTGGTTTCGGCACCAGCCGCGAAGGCCTGCTGGAACGGCTCGCGGAGGCCGGCATCTCGGCCCGGAGGGGCATCATGGCGGCGCACCGGCAGCCCGCATACCGCTGGCGGGACACCGGCAGTTCGCTGCTGCAGCACACTGAACGGCTCAACGACAGGACCCTGATTCTTCCGGTCTTCCACGAACTCGACGAGGACAGCCTCAGCCGGATCATCAGGACCATCCGCAGTGCCGCCACGGGGGCGGCCACGTGAGCGAGCTGATCCTGATCGCGGCCAGCGGCCTGGCCCGGGAAGTCCTGGCGATGGTGCGCGCCAGCGGGCAGTACGACGTGGTGGGCCTGCTGGACGACGACAAGGAGATGGCAGGGGTGACGGTGGACGGCGCCCCGGTGCTGGGAACCATTGACGACGCCGGGAGATACACCCACGCGTTGATCCTGGTGTGCATCGGCTCGGGGAAGTCGCGGGAGGCGGTGGTGGAGCGGCTCACCGCGATGGGGCTCAGCGAAGCCCGGTATGCCACGGCCATCGACCCCACCGTGCAGTACCCCGAGGGGTGCCGGATCGGACGCGGCAGCATCCTGCTGCGCAACGTCACCATGACTGCCGCGGTCACCCTGGGGTCCCATGTGGTGGCCATGCCGTCTGTTACCTTCACGCACGACGACGACGTGGCCGACTTTGCCACGTTCGCTGCGGGAGTGTCCTTGGGCGGCGGAGTCCGGATCGGCCGGGCTGCCTACCTGGGCATGAACGCGAGCGTCCGCGAGCGTACGTCGGTAGGGGCCTACGCGACCGTGGGCATGGGCGCCGCGGTACTCAGCAATGTGCCCGACGGCGAGACCTGGGTTGGCGTGCCGGCGCACGAGATTGAACGGGAAAGTTTCCATTTCGGGGGTGTGCGGTGAGTGCCGGGCTGCTGGGAAGCAGCACCCTGCGAATGCCCGCCTCCAAGTTGCATGGGCGGCCGCTCGTCTCGGTGGTTATCCCCTGCTATAACTACAAGCGCTTCCTGACTGAGGCCGTGGCCTCCGTGCTGGCCCAGGAGGATGTGGAGCTGGACGTGGTTATCGTCGACGATGCGTCCACGGATGGCAGCGGCGAGCTGGCCCAGGAACTCGCGTCCGGCGATCCCCGCATCCGAACGGTGCTGCACTCTGCGAACCAAGGCCATATCGCCACGTACAACGATGGGCTTGCCCGTGTGCTGGGTGACTATGTGGTGCTCCTCTCCGCCGATGACCTGCTGGCACCGGGGTCCCTGGGCAGGGCGGCTGCCCTGATGGAGAAGCACAGGGATGTTGGGCTCGTTTATGGCTACGCGGAGGAATTCTCGTCAAGGCCCGAGCCAGAGCCGGCCAGACGCATCACGTGGTCTGTGTGGAGTGGCGAAGAGTGGATCGGCCACCTCTGCCGGCGTGGTTCCAACATCATCGTGAACCCGGAGGCCGTCATTCGGCGCTCTGTGATGGACCAGTTGGGGGGCTACCGTGCCGACATGCCCCACGCTGCGGACATGGAGCTGTGGATGCGGGCCGCTTCCTTGGGCTCGGTGGGAAGGATCAACGGTCCGGTCCAGGCCTTTTACCGGGTGCATGGGCAAAACATGCACCTGACTGATTTCAACTCCACGGTTGACGACATCCGTGCCCGGCGCGAAGTCTTTGATTCGTTGTGCGGCCTTCCCGGACAGCCGCTGCAGCGGCCGCGGCAGCTGGTACGCACCGCGCGGCGGGCCATCGCCCTTGAGGCAGTCAGGGCAGCCGTGCACGTTGCGGATACCCGGCAGGACGGATCATTATGCGCTGTCGAACTCGCCGAATTCGCAGTCGAAACGGACGCGTCCGTTACCGGCTTACGTATTTGGAGAGCGTATCTGCGGCGCCGTGACGGCGGAACGGTCGCCGGTGAACCGGGCCTTTCCGCTTGGGTGGACCGTTGGCGCTGGTCACTCCGGTGGCGGCGCTGGAGGCGGACCGGGATATGACGCACACCGCAGCCACGGGACTGCGTGGCAAAATCGGGGCAGGATTGGCATGGAGCACACTAAACAGTCTTGTGCTCCGAGTGGGCAACTTCGCAGTTGGAATAATTCTCGCAAGGCTCCTGGTCCCTGAGCAGTTCGGGGTGTTTGCTGTCGCCCTGACAGTCCAGGCCGTCCTCATGACCCTTGCGGACCTCGGCATGAGCACAGACCTGATCCGCTCAGAGAATGCGGACGAAAAAGCGCCGACAGTCGCCACCCTGGCGCTCGTGTCCGGAGCGACTCTCACGGCGGTTATGGCTGCTTCCGCAGATCGGCTGGCCGACCTGCTCGGCAGTAGCCAGGCGGGCCCCGTCATCTCGGTATTGGCATTGTCCTTGATTCTGTCGAGTGCTGGAGTTGTGCCCTACGCCACTCTTCAGCGCCAATTCGCGCAGAACAAGCTCTTCCTTATCGCCCTAATGGAGTTTGCTTTTGGAACTAGCCTGACCATCGGCCTGCTTCTTGGCGGTTGGGGGGTCATGAGCCTCGCAGTTGCCAGGATTGCCGCTCAATTGCTGACCCTTGTGCTTCAATTCATTCTTTCGGGCGAGCGCGTCCGATTCGGTTTTGACCCCAGACTGGCCTCAGGAATCCTGAAATTCGGCCTCCCCGTGTCGCTGGCGAACATGCTCTCGTGGGCACTGCTTAACGTAGACAACGTAGCCGTCTCGCGCTTGGCCGGCCCTGTTGCTCTTGGCTTTTATTTTCTAGCCTTCAACGTCTCGAACTGGCCGATGAGTGCACTCGGCCAGGTAGTCCGGTCAGTCTCGATTCCCGCCTTCGCACGACTGGCCACCGCGCACTTCGACCAGAGCTTTGCTGTGGTTGCGGGACCAGTCTGGGCGGTGTCACTTCTCGCCGGAATGATGCTGGCGGTGCTCGCTGAACCGGTCATTGAGCTAATCTACGGCCCGACTTGGTCGCCTGCAGCCGGTGTTTTGGTCTGGTTGGGACTCTTCGGTTCCTTACGTACCCTTTTCGATCTTTCGGCGTCCTACCTTCTCGCAAGGGGTGCCGCCAAAGCAACCTTCCTGGTGCAGGTGGCTTGGGTAGCTGCTTTGGTTCCCGCAGTGATCATCGGTGTGAACCTTGCTGGCACGACGGGAGCGGCCTTGGCACATCTGGCCACAGCGATTGTGGTCGTATGCACTGCATATGCCCTAGCGCTTCGAAGTAACGGTGTGGATGTTCGCGCAGTAATCTCCCGGCTCTGGCCACCGGCAGCGGCAGCAGTGCCTGCTGCCGCTGCCTCAGTTGCAGCGATGGCTCAAGTGCCATCGCCTCTCGGCAGCATCCTCGCAGGAGGGGCAAGCGGTTTGATCGTCTACGCAGTACTGCTCGGATCGTGGTTCCGGAGCAGGGTGCGTGAAACCCGTGACTGGCTCCCCACCGACACCTCCCTTATCGAACCCGATGTCAGCGCGGCAGGGCGCTGACCACACCTTGAGGAAGATTGCCATGATCCAGCAGAACGTGCCACTAGTAGATCTTTCGCACCAGCAGCAGAAAGTAAATGACGCAATTCGTGAAGGCTTCAATCGTGTCATTGCGGAATCAAGCTTCATTTTGGGTCCGCAAGTCGGCGAATTCGAGCAAGCGTGGGCAGCATACTGCGAGGTGAAGTTCGCGATGGGAGTAGGAAACGGGAGTGACGCTGTCGAGCTCGCGCTACGGGCAGCAGGCGTGGGCCCCGGTGACGAAGTGATCGTCCCTGCCAATACCTTCGTTGCGACAGCTGGAGCAGTTGTTCGAGCCGGTGCCACCCTCATCCTTGCGGATTGCGATGAGGACTTCCTCTTGAGTCCCGAAGAAGTGGCAAGCAAGGTTGGCCCCAAAACCAGAGCTGTAATCGGCGTCCACCTGTATGGACAGACGGCCCCAATGGAAGCAATCAGAAGCGTTGTGCCGCCACATGTCACACTCATAGAGGACATGGCGCAGGCCCAGGGCGCCTCACGCTTGGGAAGAAAGGCAGGAACGCTCGGAGACGTAGCAGCTACGAGTTTCTATCCGGGCAAGAATTTAGGCGCATTCGGCGACGCCGGAGCGATAATGACCAATTCGGAGGAAATTGCCGAAAGGATACGTCGGCTCCGAAATCACGGCGGGACCCTTCGCTATCAGCACCTGGACATTGGCTTCAACTCGCGGCTGGATACTCTGCAAGCCGTAGTCCTCAATGCCAAACTGGCACTCCTGGACGAGTGGAATCAGCAGCGGCTCGCGGCTGCCAATCTCTATCACGAACTCCTTGACGGTGTGGAAAATGTAGTACTTCCGCGGACAGTAGCTGGCAACGGGCACGTCTTCCACCTTTTCGTTATACGGGTACCGGAGCGGGACCGAGTAATCCGGTACCTAAACAGCGTTGGTATTTGGGCCGGAATCCATTACCCCGCGCCGATACACATGCTCCCAGCATACGCATTCCTGGGATTGGACGAGGGTTCATTTCCGCAAGCCGAAGATTATTCACGACAAATACTTTCCCTACCTCTGTACCCGGGCATCAGCACGGTTCAGCAGGAGCAGGTTGCCCATAGTCTACGGACGGCACTAGGAGATTAATTGACATGAATTCAACACAGCCGGAAGTTGGTCAAAGGATCAGGGTCAAGCCCCTAAATCTAAGACCCTATAAACCCACCGTTACAGTGGTCATCTCTTGCTACAACTATGCTCATTTTCTTCCCCAAGCGGTAACAAGTTGCATATTTCAAGAGGAAGTTGATGTGGACGTGATTATTGTCGATGACGCCTCTACAGACTCAAGCCTTGCAGTCGCCCACAGGTTGGCTGATGAACACTCCCACGTCACGGTCCTGGCACATGCGCGGAATAAGGGAATGGTAGAGACCTTTAATGATGGGGCAAGAGCCGCTACGGGCGAGTTTCTGGTCCGGCTGGACGCTGATGACCTTCTCACCCCTGGTTCCCTTAGCCGCGCCACGATGGTCGCACAAAATTTCCCCTCCGTGGGGCTTGTTTATGGCCACCCGCAACATTTCAGTTCCGCCGCCCTTCCCGTGCCCCGGACTACGGCAAGGGCGTGGACGATTTGGCCGGGAATGGCATGGTTGAAGGACAGATGCCGCTCAGGGAGAAACGTCATCACCTCACCTGAGGCGCTCATGCGCCGCACATTGGTCGAGGAGCTCGGGTACCAAGCACCTCTTCGCCACACTCCGGACATGGAGTTGTGGTTGCGGCTGTCTGCCTTTGCAGACGTTGCCTACATTCATGGTGCAGACCAAGCCTGGCATCGTGATCATCCAGACAGCATGTCTGCGAAGGAGGTGGATGGGCTTCTTGACTTGAATGAGCGGTTAGAGGCTTTTGAGGCTCTTTTTCAGGGCGCAGCCGGGCATTTGGAGGGGGCGTCCTCACTTCGTTCCACCGTTAAACGGACATTTGTGCTCGAAGCACTTCAGACTGCTTCATTGGAGCTGGATAGAGGCCTCCCGCATCCAACGCTGTTTCGGTCGTACCTTGACTTCGCCAAGTCCGTCGCTCCCGAAATTGAGGAATCAGAAGAATGGGCTCTTGTTACCGCCAGGTCCCGTCGCAAGCCGCCGTCGCATAAGGATGCTGCTGCACGATTGACGCGCCGCCTCCGGCGACGGCTTTATTCTGAGCTTAAATGGCGTCAATGGCAGCGAAATGGAGTGTACTAAGATGCCCACGTTGAGTGATGACTTGAGGCGCCTAGCTCTCCGAGCGCGGGCAAACGGTATTCAGGACGTAAAACAACGCTTAGTGCGCCGGACGATCAGATGGACCGCTAATAGATTCCGGACCGCAGAACTGGACTTCCCGTTGTTTCCACATGACATTGCAGACTCACGTCGGATCACCCCTGCCAGCGCGGCCCGTGATCACAGGCGCGGCCCTTTGCAGGTAGCTTGGATCTGTACTCCGCCGGTGCTCGGCAGCGGAGGCCACACAACCCTGTTTCGGATGATTGAGGGTCTCGAGCGCCGCGGCCATCGCTGCACGGTCCTTCTTTATGACCGGCATGGCTCCGAATTGAGTTATAGTGCGGGTGTGATAAGGGCAGGTTGGCCAAATTTGGCCGCCGAAATCCAGCATGTGCCTTCTCAAATACAGGGTTTCGACGCATGCGTGGCCAGCTCCTGGGAAACGGCTCACGTCTTAGCCAAACGGGGCCTGGAAGCACCCGCAAAGTTTTACTTCATACAAGACTTCGAACCGTACTTTTATCCGCGAGGAAGCCTTTATTCTTTAGCCGAGGATACTTACAGATTTGGCTTCCGGAATATTGCGGTGGGAAATATGGTACATGAAATATTGCTGCGAGAAATTGGTGTCGACTCGTCAATCGCGCCGTTCGGGTGCGACACCGGCGTATATCACTTGGACAACGTGGGCGTCAGGAGCGGTGTAGTCTTTTTTAGCCGTCCCGATGTTGACCGCCGCGGATTCCTCCTAGCGAAGCTGGCTTTGACCGAGTTTCATCGACGTCACCCGGAGCAGTTAATCACAGCTTTCGGGGACAGAATCTATAACTGGGATATTCCGCATCAATACGCGGGGCGATTGTCACCAACCGAACTTAATCACCTATACAACCAATCAGCTGCCGGCTTGGCACTATCCTTTACAAACGTTTCTCTCGTGCCTGAGGAGATGCTGGCAAGCGGACTTCGGCCGGTGGCCAACGATACACCTCTAGCGCGCATGGGCCTCCCGAATGAAAACATTATCTGGGCGGCGGCCACGCCGATCGCCTTGGCCGATGCATTGTCAAAAGCCATCGGCCAGCCCTCTGAGGAAGATCAATTGCGGGCGATGGCTGGAAGCGTCCGGCAGGGTTGGGAGGCCGCGCAACTCGCAGTTGCCCGAGAGATCGAGTCGGCTTGCTCAAGCAGGCTCCTAATGCGCTAGTTCGGGGAGGATTCGATCCAATGAGACCAGAAACAAAATTGGGCAATCACACCAAGTTAATCTTCCCAAAAGTGACCGTGATATATAGCGAGGAGTTGAATCCGATCGCATGGGAAGACAGACATCGGCGTGGTGAAGTACCTGGCAGATTTGCTTACGGGCTGGACCAACTAGCGCGAACGGGCTTCCAAGTGGGGGTTGAAACAGTCCGCCCCGCAGGTCGGGATCCCCGGATCTGGGCAGGAGTACTCGACCCGCGCCTCAACAAGAGACTTGCACAATCGCGTGACGAGAACACCTTCTTGGCGTGGGAGGAGTCGACGGCGATCCCGATGTTGTACAGGCATGGCCGGAGTCAGCACCGGCTGACAGCGGGCATGATATGGGCGACCGATGCAGTTTCCAGGGGACAATCTTCAGTCGGGCTTCGCCTCCTGCGAAGAACATACCGACGCATGGATGGCATCTGGGTGCTTTCGCGAGGCCAGTTGCCGGTCTTGAGAGAGTGGCTCGGCGTGCCCGAAAGCCGGCTGCACTATGTGCCGTTCGGCATTGACACCTCGTATTTTGCACAGATGCCAATGCCGACTGCACCGTTGGTTTTAAGCTTGGGTAATGATCGGGACCGCGATTTTGGCACCCTCTTGGACGCCATGCGAATAGTTAGGCAGAAGATGCCGGAAACACGTGTCGTTATTCAGTCTCGGAGGCTCTCGCATATGCCTGATGGTATTGAGGTGATCCCAAGGCTCAGTGGACCCGAAGTCAAGGCTTGGTATTCCCAGTCGAGCGTGGTTGCAATCGCAACCAAGCCCAACCTTCACGTCTCAGGGATGACGACGGCCCTTGAAGCCATGGCCACTGGACGACCAGTCGTACTCAGCCACACGGCAGGAGCCGAAGACTACGTACGAGACCGCACCACAGGTCGGCTGGTGCCTCCGGGCGTCCCGCGAGCAATGGCTGATGCTGTACTCGAATTGCTTCGGGACAGCGGGCTACGACGCCAGATGGGCGCGATGGCAGCAGAGCACGTTCGCGACTGTCATACAGAAAGTCACATGGCAGAAAGTCTGAAAGCCGTTATACGTCCGTAAGCGCATCGACTGATAGACGCGAAAGGCCGTCTGAAGCATTGATGAGCGGACCAGCCCTGGAGCTGTCGTGGAGCAAGTGCATCAGGGGAAGCAGCCCGGAGGCTGACCTGGAGCTGCACACTAGATGACAACGAACTGCCCCACGGAAGCTTTAGAGCCGTATCACATCCCCAGCCCTTCGCACCCTCTATGGTTGCTCCCTTGAAATCCGCCACATCGCCCCAGCGATCCCAAGCAGCAAGAACAAAAGCGTGGCCGCCATCGGGAAGGACAACGCATCGAAGAAGGCAAATGTGACGGCTCCGGCGGCTATCGAGGCAATCACTGCGTAGCTAAGACTGCGCTGGAGTGGCACCACGAGACGACGACTCGACAAAACACAGCAGATCACACCGGTAACGACCATTCCTAGGAATGCAAACAATCCAATGGGACCTATCTCGATAAGTAATCCAAAGTACTGATTGTCCAATATACGGTAGTCCGGGATGAAGGTATTGAGCCCTCGCCCCACTACCGAGTTCCTACCCACAAAGTCGAAAACAACTGCGGAACTGTTCGTTCGTGAGGCTATACTTGCATCCTCATCCAGGCCCATAAAGAGGCCGCGGATCGTTCCGATCATTCCCGGAACGAGCAAGTAAGTAACACCAAAGGCAGCCACTGCTGAAACGGCAACTCCTATTCGGACTCGCTTCGACCAGGAAAAAGCCAAGATTGCGACACCAACAAATACTCCTATGAGGGCAGACCGGGATACGGACAAAATCGCGGCGACGGAAATAGTCGCCACTGGGAACCACCTGGCGAAGCGTCCCTGATTCGAGTCGTTAATGGCCAGCATCAGCGCAATTGGCAACGACATGCAGAGTACTGTCGCGTACTCCAACGGATGCGATGCAGTGCCAGCAGCCCTCGTAAAGCCTGAACGCGTCTGTATGTTGTCATAGCTGGAATCAACGCCCGTGCCTGGGAATATCATGGCAGGGATCAGTGACTGACCGGACCAAAATTGAGCAAGCCCCAAAAGGGCCATTAGTCCCCCAAACAGCGCAAGCCTGCGGAGCAGGACGATCAGCTTTGCTGAGTCTGAGATGCCGTCATTCGCGATGAGTAGCATCCCAGCCCAACTAAAGACTCGAAGTAGTCCACTATCAGCCAGCCCGGCCTCACGTGTTGGAAGCCCAACAAAATTAGCTACCCCATAACTGCAGAGGACGACGCCCAAGAAAATCAAAAAAAGGAACCGCAGGGGCTGTTTACCGGAATTAACCGGGACCGGGCGCTGCAACTTGGACCATCCCCACCAGAGCAGTGCACCGAGAAACCATGCAGTTCCCGGCTTCCCTGCAGGACCAAGCGCGGGCACCGTGACGTAGCTTGGGACTGCACAGGTGATGATCAGCCCGGCTGTGATTACGGATACGGCATCCCAACGCGGTTTCTGCCGTAATGCGGACAAGGGTGCGTCGTCCACTCCCGCTATGTGCCTTCTCACGAGGCGCAAACCCTGGATAGTCGCCGGCTTAGTCGTCTACTGACTATCTGGTCAGTAGTCCACGCCGCGTAGCCAGCCAAAGCAACTCCGATCCCCGAAAAGGCGACTAGCCCTTTTAATCGCCCCGAACGCGTGCTACCCACGTCCACGACTGAAGGTGGCGGCTCCGGTGAAATATCCAGCTGAATAAAGCTTTCAGGAGGAGCTCCGGCCGCCCGCTGAAGATCAATAGCCGTCTGTTTAATTTGCGCGACCACCTTCATGATGGTCTGGCTGACGTCCTCCGGGCTGCCACCGGTCGCTTGTATGGAGATTTTCGGCTGAGAGTAGCTTGGTGCCCACTGTGTGCCCGTGTCTGCAACGGCTACCGAGTATCCGTCGCGGATACCGCTTCCGTAAAGAGTGACATTAGTAGATGAAAGCTGCGATGCCCCACTCTCCATAGACACCTTTCTTGCTACCAAACCAGCGAATTCAATCAAGGAACCCGCAGCACCATCGTTGACATTTCCTACTGACGCCCCGCCGGGCTCAACGAAAAGGACCTCTGCTTGTGCCCAGTAAGTGCGCCCGATTTGCCCGGTGAGGCTCACTAGCCAGACGAGGATGGCCACACAGGTTACTCCCACGTACCAGCGCCGGCGCATGGCACGCATTAAAAGTTCTGCCGTCATAACTGACCCGCTTCCTCAGGCTCACAGAGCTCCATGCCTACGAGATAGATTTGGCTGCGATCCTCTCCGAGGATCCAGGTTCTACCAATCCAGAACGCGCTCCCTCAAGGGGCAATTTAGAGGAAGTCTCCCGCGATCGCTGCTTACTCGAGGCAGGGCGGTTCCTCCTAGTCGTACCCGCCTTTTGCGGCGAGGAAGTACGCGTACGCGCCAACAACCGACCATCGATGAAGCCAGTCAGCAGGATTGCCATGACCGCTCCGCCACCGGCGGTAAACAGTACCGAGACCGTCTTGGCCTTCGTTTCAGAAGCCGGCCTTGTGTCGCGAACCAGAGACATGAGACCGATTCGAGAATTGGCCGGGACGCCTTGGCTGTCTTGAAGGGCCGCCAAGGCGCGCGGAATCGCGGTCTCGACGGTCTCCAGCGCCGACATAACCTCTCTTTGGTTTTGACCTCTAACGGTCGCGAGCAGGACCGGGCCGCTGTTTGTTCGATCAGGCATAATTTCGAAACTGACATTGGGACTTCCGGTCATCATCGGTTCCTGGGTATCAGGAGCGGACATTTTGGCCGAAAGTATATCCAGAGCCTGGTTCATACCACCGAGGAGTAGATAAGGATTTCCGTTTACTCCCACCGAGGATTGTGGCGGCATTAGTACCATCGTCACTTTTGCACTATAGGAATTTGGAACGCCCTGATACACCATGAATGCAGCAACTCCCACCACCAAGAGGGATACCAGCAATACGTACCAGCGCCGCAGAAGACCTTGCACCATGTCACGTAACCACATGACTGAGCTTTTTTGGCGACCAGCCAGTGTGCTGCTGTTCACGGTACTTTGATTGAATCCTTCAGTATCCGTTTTGGGCGCCCTTTCGCTTAAGATGCTGCCATATGCCACTGTCCTGCCGCCCGAGCCAGGCCCTAAGTTGATCCGGCCCGCTGCGACCACCCACTAGCGCGATTACGGACTTAAGTGCTGCCCTTAATATCTCCCGGAGCATCCTCGTTGGGCTAAGGAGCAAGTATTCCCGCAGGAGTGCAAGCACACTTGGATCCTCTACATCGTCCAGAAGTGTAGGGAAATGTTGCCGAAATCGCACAGGGGACACACGCCTGCCGTGTGTTCTATTACTGACGTTTGATCCATGGATAATTTGGAGCCAGGCGGGGGCGCCGCTAACTCGAACCACCCGCATCGAATGCCGCAGGCGATTATGCCAATTCGCCCAGCAGGTATCAGGCGAATCCCAGGGCGAGAGCACCGAACAGAAGGCATTGTTCGCATCCTTACGGATGTACAGCGCCGATCCGGATCGAATTAGGCCATGTGACAGGAAGACCGCTGCGGTTTCCTCACGGGGTGGCACTTCTCTTATTCGAGCAGTGAAGTCAGATGCCAGGCCATCATCGTTATCTAGATTTGTTGTTAAAAGGAACTTTCCGGGCGACTTCACTGCGAGACGGATATCCTCTAGGAGATCCTCTCGGGATACTTGGGAGCGAAAGATAGGGATAAAGATGTGGTCATGGTTCAAGTTATGAATAGTCGCCGTAAACCATGCGGGGCTGGCCGGGTCAAAATAGATAATCCAGCTAAAGTCCTGATTTACCTGGTGGCGGACGGAAGGCAGACAGTACCTTTTGAACAGCATCAGTCGTTTCTCCAACCAGCCTTCAGACGCACGCACAAGGCTTTCGTAACCCTCCGACGGCAGGTTGAACCTGGTTAAGAGAACATGGTCAACGGACTCTGACATGCCTAACCCTCCTGTTCGAGGTAGCGCGAGCGGCGCGTCTGATGCGCGCTGGTATCAGCGCGACTTGAGTCATCACGCTCCCATCTATCGGATGGTCTACCCTTCAGTCCGCGAAGTCGCGCGATAAGGACAAAGGCGCTGTAGACAGAAGCATCAAACGCCGAGGAGGGTCCGAGCACAGACGATAGAAGCTCTTGCAGGGTACGGGCGGTATGGGCGTTGCCGTTGTTCTGTAGTTGTGCATTGCCGCGGTAGACCCTTTCAAGGGTGGCCAGTAGCGCGCTCACCGAGCGGGGCGTTCTCACTGTTACGGGCTGGCAACGGAGTATCTCTTTTTCGTCCGCACAAAACAGCTCGTCGACGTAGAGGTCGTCAGCAATGATGGCCGGAAGCCCGCCTATTCTGCTGTGCCCTTGCTGACTCAAACCGTACACACCTGCTCCCCACAGTGACTTCGAAGCATGCGGAAGGCGGTTCCGGGCGCGATAAAACGCCCTGACCATTATTGACGCCTCTTCTGTGTCATAGATATAGGCGGGCCGAGCAGCGAGTGGGCCGCCCTCGGCAGAAAGCGCCTCCAGAGTTCGCTGAAGCGCGGCGAGCGGCAATTCGATGTCTGCGTCCAGGTACACGCGTGGCCACTTGGTGGCCGCCTTGTCGCCCGCCATGAGAGCAGCGGTTTTAGAAGCTTCCACGATGTCAACGACCTGGACCCCAGGGAAAGTCCGAGCCACGGCACTTGTCCCGTCAGTACAACCGTTGCAGGCGACAATAACCTCGACCGACCCGCAGGCTATTGCTGCGGTGAGAGCGCGCAGCGTCCTTCCGATCACTGCCTCCTCATTGTGAGCGGGTATGATCACAGCTCCCGGTGGAAAGGCCTCTGCGGCGTTAGTGACCCGGGGAGGATTTGTCGCCTGCGGCAGCCTCTCCCACAGCCGCTCCTGCATCAGCGTCGACAAAACAACCAAACCACCCGCCTTTGGAGCACGGAGCAGGGCTGCCAATATGATGGCGCCACGGAATACGTGTGCATAGGCCCGGGAGTGGAACTTGCGGACGTACCGGACTCGGTTTATTGCCATGAGGGCGTCCAAAGCAAACGAGTTCCCTGATCCACCACGTGAATGGGTCATGCGCGCTTTCGGTTCAAACCAGACTTCCTCACCGACGCTGCGGGCTCGGCGCATGAAGTCGGTCTCCTCTGAATAGAGAAAGTACCTTTCATCCCAATCCCCGATACAATGTGCCATGTCGGCGCGAATGAGGAGGGCCGCTCCTGTGGCCCACTCAACTCGGTGGGAATGACGGTAGCTTGCTTTAGCGTAGTCAGTTTCCGAAAGCCAATTAGGACGACCGGGGATTCTCCTGCCCACGAGGGCATCACCAAGAGCCCTGAATACAGAAGGTTCACGGCGCAGCGACGGGTAGACTGACCCATCTTCCTCAAGTAATAGCGGCACTACGACACCAGCGCCTGCGAGTGACATCCTGTTTCGCATCGCTTGAATCGACCCGGGCGCTACCCTTACGTCCGGGTTTAGCACCAGATATGTGGCTGCGTCTCCGGCTCGCCGTATAGCCGCATTAATTGCTCCGGCATAACCCAAGTTCCCGCCGGTTGAAAATGAAAAAACGTCCCGATAGCTTGCCAGTAGCTTCAGCGAATCAGACGGAGCGGGAGAATTATCCGCCACGATTACTTTGATGGACTGCTGAATGGTTTCCTTCCTTAGACTTTCGAGGAGCTCAGGTATGTCATTCTCGCTGTTGTAGGTCACTACCAGGACGGCAACATCAGCGGGCTTCCGATATCCCGTAAAGGTGCGCGCTTCATCTGCGCCAGCAAGGCTTACCATTGACTTGTTCGAAGTTCCCATTTCCGTTATCTCTATCGCATTCATTGGAGATGCCTTTGCGGGGTTCCTTGCTGCCTTACTGTTCTTGCAGGATGCTCGGTTCGCCGGAGGGTTCGACCATGAATTCGTCGGTGCCCCTGGAGACCAAATCGGATTGAGCTCAACATCCTGGATCCCTTATTTGGATCCAATTTGACAACTGCCTGAGGCGCTCTTCCCGGAGAGGACAAATCCAACAGCGTGGCAAGTCCGCGACGAACCATTTCATGGGCGAAGTAGCTTTGGTGTTCGTCCACGTGCTCATTGCGGTCCGCTGACCGGACCGCGAGTACAGGGAGAGCTCCGTTCTCCAAGGCCTGCAGAACCGAACCGACGCCGGCGTGACAAACAAACAAGTCCGATTCCCGAATGAGACGGCCCATGTCGTCCCATGCCAACTCTTTGTACATTGCGCCGGGCAAGTCGGCGCGCGAGGTTGCTCCTAGCTGCCACGTGACCGATGCGCCTGCGGGGAGTGACTCCACTACAGCGTCCACGGCACGATCGAAACGGTAGGGTTGGATCGTGCCCAGGCTGACAAGGACGCGCTTGACCGGACGTGTCTGTCTTGGTTGAAACTGCCAGTCATCAAGCACCGAACCCACGTACTGCCAACGGGAGTCTGACCAGGATTCATACTGGGCGAACGTTCGGACCGCTGCAAAGTGCTGTAAGATTTTTCCGGTGGTTGATGCACCCTGGGTTCTAGTGAGGCTCTCCACGTAGAGTGCCTCCGCACCCATGATCGATGCCAGGGGCAGGAATGCGACAGCCACAGCTGCTCCTGTGCTGATTACATAGTCAAAAGACCCGTCGCGAAGAATTTTGTAAGCAGTTCCTACCATCTGCAGAGTACCCAGCAGATCCCGCGTTCCAACTCGAGGCACGTAATAGACTTTTTCGCCTTCGAGCATCGACCTGGACTGCGGGGTATCAAAAGTGGCCCATGCAGAATCAATGCTGACGTTGGAATACATGTTTGCCATCTTTTTTAATTCAGCGAGATGACCCCCACATGAAGAAACCCAAAGCACGCGTTTACCGGGTTCGACAAGTTTTCCCAAGCCATGCATTTATAGCCGCCCCCACTCAGCGAATAACGTAAGTACAAGCGCAACGTTGCATACATGTGTGGCTGAATGAAACGAGAGTGCAGACATAATATTTGCTCCATATCATTCGCGGCACGTCCGATTTTCGGCTGGCATTGGGTCTGCACTCCCCTGCCTTACTGAATACCGAAATCGCGAAGTCGCGATCGCGTTGTTCCGTCCAAGGAATACACATAGGCCTCGATCGCGTTTCCGGAACCTGGTTTGGCGCTGCCATGCGTATCTTGAGTTCCAAAGTAGAGGGCAGTTTCGGCCGGCAACAGACCAATGGACCGCACCCTGTGGGTATCCGCACAAGCTCTGCGGGGGATGTGCGAAGCCACCTCCTGGAAGGGGCCGCGGCTCTGCTCGGTCTAGTCTTGCTGAGAAATTCCGGTCAAGGTGAAAACAGCCCGAGGAGGGGCAGAGTACGTTACGACGCCTTCCGTTATTACTGCAGGCGTCCCGAGCTGCATGTCCCGTCCCACATCGGTGGTGAAGCTTTCCAGTCGCGTGGTCTGATGAATCGCCGGCACAGAAATTTCCAGTGTGAGCGGGTGGTCCATGCTGTTGTAGCCGAAGATGGTCACCCGTCCGCTAGCCGGGTCTGCGAATCCAACCAATGGAACATCTTCTTCGCCAGCTGAAACTGCAATACGCGCAGCATTCCGTGGCGTGTATTTGATTAGTTGTTTCAGAACGAAGTAGGACTTGCGTGGCGTGTACATGCCGGCTGAATGGTCGTAGGCCAGCAGACCCCAATAGCCCATGCTCTCGTGATGTTCGTAGTAGCCGTCCCACGCATCGTATTGCTGGAGACCGGAGGCTCCCTGGTGCAGCAGTCGGATGGCATACTGGGCATTTGCTGCGGCGGAGTCCCAGTCAGTGGTGTTGGGCGCTCCGGAGTCGCAGCCCGGGCATGGACTAGAGAATTCAGTAACCCAAAAATCCGCTGGTCGGCCTGGGAGTGCTTCCTCGAGCGCAGAAGCGGTGCCGGCAGAGTCGCCGTCGTAGCTGTGGATCGCGAAGTGGGCAAGCCGGGATCTTACGACCTCATCTGCGGCCAGAGCGGGGAGATAATCATTAGTCGCTTTTATTGTGGATGCCGTGTCCGGACCAACGATACGGATGTCAGCCAGACCGAGGCTGTCCAGGCTGGTAATGAGTTTACGCAGCAACCTGACATATTGTTCTGGGCCTACTTGGGGTCCCTCAATACCGTTCCAATCTGTTTCGTTCATAGGCCCGAGGAGCTTGAAATCGAGGCTACGCACTTTTCGGCCATAAGCCACCATGGATGCGATCATGCGTACCCATTGGTCTTCACTGTCTTCGTTGATGTGGTTGCCGCCCATCCAGTTGGGGACACCGCCCATGACGCTGAGCATCACCTCCTGCCCGGGCTTTGAGTTGATGTATTCCACCGTGGCCCACAGATCTGCCATCTTGCCATGTTCATAGATGCGCCCGTAGTACTCGACGTCCATATGCTCAGGAGGGTCAAGATTCTCTTCAATCTCCCAGTCAGCCTTATCGATGATCACGCGCCACGTGACCTCTCCGAGATCGGCGATTTTGTCTATAGCTGGTTTGAGTTCTCCGTCATTCCAACTGTGGACGTTGGCGTTGACGCCCAAACCCGAAAGGACCTGGAACTCTTCAGGCTGCTCACTGCTGACGTCAGCCTGGCCTTTCGGACCCGTCGACGGGTGTGGAGAGGGTTGTTGGGCGTAGTTTGACCCTGTCCCCCCTGTGAGAGGAAGCGCCGAACAGCCCGTGAGAATCAACGCTGGTGCGCAAAGAACTGCAGCGAAGGAGCGGACCAATCTCGACTGTTTTCTCCTGCGTCCCATGACGGGACCTATGACCGGTTGAAGACGACGTCGACCCAGTAGTTTGTGCTCTTGAAGCTGTCGTTCGGGAAGACATTGGTGCCGTACCGGAACACGCCATTCGCGCCATCCACGCCTGAAGCCAATCCATGAAGCGGCGCGTTGTCAGCGGATGCACCGTTGAAGTAGTCCCGGGTGGAGGAGTAGAAGCCCAGGGGTGCGGAGTAGGACACTACGTAAGTGGTGCCAGCTGAAACTGGAACTGGAGTCGAGAACAACGCTTGCTGCCACCCTGACGCCGACTCCGCGCCGAATGTGACACTGGCAAGGAGTGTTCCGGTAGCTGTCCAAAGGTGACCTACGTGGGTGCCGGTATTGGAGCCGCCTTTGAAGAATCTCACCCCGGTTACCGTTCCGGCGACATCGGAACGGAACTTCATCCCCACCTCAACGGCCTTCCGATCGTTGGTGTTAGCCGTGGCCGGAACAGCGGATGGGCTAAATACACTGCATGGGCAGGTTGCTGGTGGTGCTTGAGTGGTGAAAACCCAGGAGAAGGGCGAGCCCATTGAGCTGCCGGCACTGTTTGTCGCCCCATTCACAGTTGCCGAGTAAGTGGTGGCAGAAGCCAGTGTCGCCGCAGGCGAGAATACCGCGGTGTTGGTGTCGGCCTTGTAGGAGATAGTCCCCGGGAGCACGTTTCCGCCCGGATCTTTCAGCGTAAATGCCACCGAGGACGGGATAACGGCCTGATTGAACGTGGCAGTTGGCTTGATGCTTTCGGCTATCCCTGTGGCATTGTTTGCGGGCGAAACAGCAGCTACGGCGGGCGTGGTGCCGGTTGAACTTGCGGCAAACACGACGTCTACCCAGTAGTTAGTGTTGTTGTAACTGTCTGTCGGAAAAGCGGTGGCACCGTAGCGGTAAACGCCATTGGGTCCGTCCGTCCCGCCGGCGAGACCATGCAACGGTGCAGCATCGGTGGAACTGTTGAAGAAACTACTGGTGGAGGAGTAGTAGCCGTCCGGCGCGAAGTAAGAGACGACGTAAGTTGTGTTTGCGGCAATGGGAACCGGAGACGTGAAGGAAGCCTGCTGCCATCCTGATGCCGTCTCTGTCCCAAATGTCACGGAAGCAAGGAGCGCCCCCGTGGCTGACCAGAGGTGTCCGGTATGAGTGCCGGTATTCGAGGTTCCCTTGAAGAAGCGAACCCCCGTGACGATGCCGGTCGTGTCCGAACGGAATTTCATTCCGAGTTCTACAGCGTTATTGTCGTCCGTATTGGCCGTCGCGGGAACTGCCTCGGTGCTGAAAACAGAGCAGGGGCACGTGGTCGGGGTGGCCGCTGTCGTAAACGTCCATGAGTATGGTGTGCTCATGGATTGACCGGATGAATTAGTCGCCCCGCTGACGGTGGCCGTGTACGTTGTGCTGTATGCGAGGGCCGCGGCGGGTGTGAAACTGGCAGACGTAGTGGCCGCATCGTAGGCGACGCTGCCCGCCACAGCTGTATTGGATGCCCCCTTCAGGGTAAACGACACAGACGACGCATTCACCGCCTGGTTGAAGGTCGCTTTTGGCCGGACTGCAATTTCAACGGACGTGGCGTTGTTTCCCGGAGCGGCAGATGTAACAGCAGGCAGGAGCGCGGCAGCGGTTGTAGTAAACGTCCAGGTGTAGGGGGCGTTCATGACCTGTCCAGAGGAATTGGTGGCGCCGCTGACGCTGGCCGAATAAGTCGTGTTGTATGAGAGGGCTGCTGCAGGCGTGAAGGTCGCCGCGTTGCTGGCTGAGTCGTAAGAGGTGGACCCGGCTACCGCCGTATTCGCTGCATCGCGAAGAGTCCAGGCGACTGAAGAAGGGCTGATCGCTTGGTTGAAGACGGCGCTTGGGCTGACGGTCACGGCTACCCCGGTTGCGCCAGAGGCCGGCATTGTTGATGCGACGGTGGGGGTGGCACCGGCTGGGGTAGTGCTGAAGACCACATCCACCCAGTAATTGGTGTTATTGAAACTTTCCGTAGGGAACCCCGAAGAACCGTACCTGTATATGCCGTTGGGCCCGTCGGCACCACTGGCCAGCCCGTGAAGCGGCACCCTGTCGGTGGAGGAGCCGAAGAATCCACTGTTGGCAGCGTAATTGCCGTTTGGCGCATAATACGACACCACGTAGGTGGTATTGGCCGTGATGTTCACCGGGCTCGAGAAGTTGGCCTGCTGCCAGCCCGAAGCGGTTTCCGTGTTGAAGGTAGCCGTGGCCAGGAGTGTCCCTGTTATGGACCACAAGTGGCCGGAATGGGAGCCCGTATTGGACGCTCCCTTGTAGAAGCGCACTCCCGTTACCGTCCCCGCGACATCCGAACGAAATTTCATTCCTACCTCAACGGCGTTGGGATCGTTTTCCGCGGCCACCGCGGGGGTGGAGGCCGCCGTGAACACCGTGCAAGGGCAGGGAGCCGGGGCGGGGCCGGTGGTAAATGTCCAGGAGTAGGCTCCTGTCATGATTTGACCGGAAGCATTCGTAGCTCCGCTCACCGCGGCGGTGAACACCGTGCTGTAAGCGAGTGGCGCGGACGGGGTGAACGTCGCGGTGTTGGATGCTGCATCGTATGCCGTTGATCCAGGAATGGACCCGCCGGACGGGTCTTTCAGGGTGAAGACGACAGACGCCCCATTAATTGCCTGGTTGAATGTCGCCGCAGGTTTCACCAGCACGTCCACGCCGGTGGTGCTGTTGGGAGGCGAGGCGGACTCCACTTCGGGCAAAACCGGAGCGGGAAGCGTAGTGAAGGTCCACGAGTACGGTGCGCTCATCGTTTGCCCTGCAGCGTTGGTGGCCCCGCTAACTGTTGCAGTGTAGGTGGTCCCGTAGGCAAGGTTCGCAGCAGGACTGAAGGTGGTCGTGTTAGTGGCGGAATTGTGGGCTACCGTGCCCGCCACGGCACTGCCGCTTGCGTTTTTCAAGGTGAACATCACCGATGACCCGGTGACCGCCTGATTGAATGTCGCGGCCGGCTTGGCATCCAAGGCAACTCCTGCAGTTCCTGCGGCCGGCGACGCCGCGGCTACCGCCGGCGCCACCGTGGCTGACGTTGTAAAGAGCACGTCGACCCAATAGTACTCAGCATCGTAAATCTGGTCAGGGAAGCCTGAGATGGAACCGTACCGGTATAAGCCGTTGGGGGCATCCGGGGTACTTCGGCTGAAGTGCAGTGGTGCGCTGTCAGTCTGGTTCCATCCTCCTGACGAGGAGGGGTTTTTGTAGAAGTAGCCGTTGTCTTGAGCGTAGTGGCCTTGCGGGGCGAAGTAGGACACCACATACTCTGTGTTCGCCTGAATGGCCAAAGGCTGCGAGAACGTGGCCGTTTGCCAACCTGTTGCTGATTCTGCGCCAAAAGTGACTGTCGCCAACCGTTGGCCTGTGGCACTCCAAATATTTCCTACGTGCGCGCCCGCGTTGTTCGCGGATTTGTAGAACCTTACACCAGTGACAGTTCCTGCCACCTCGGAGGTGAACTTGGCCCCGACTTCGATTGAGTGGAAGTCCCCGCTGTCGGGAACTGCAGGCGTCATGTTCGTCCCTATTATCGAGCAGGGACAAGAGACGTTGACGCTGATGCTTGCCGAACCCAGTTCGAGGTTTCCGCTGTCATCAACCGCCCGTGACCGAAGGACAGAGGTCGGACTTCCGTGCACATTCCACGTGAAGGTCCAGTTCGTAGTCCCGTTGGCTCGCCGCCAGGTCTTTCCGCCATCAGTGGACAATTCAACACCGGAGACAACGCCGCCCGCATCTGAGGCCGTGCCTGCGACAGTAACGATCGTCCCGTCGGCAACTGTCGTGCCGGATGCCGGGGAAGTCACTACGGAGGTTGGAGCGGTCTTGTCCAGCGAAGCCTGCGCCCCCGTGAGGCCAGTATTCAGGGTGCCCGGCTGAACACCCATGTCTGCAAATAGGTTTACAGTGGCTTGTTGCATGTTGCGGTCTACAACCTTGCCTGTCGTGAAGGAGTCAAGCCCCCACGCCCATTGCACTGTGCCGGCACCGAAGACCAGGGCTCCGCTGGCCGCCTTGTACATGATCAGGTTGTGGGTGGCCGTGCCACCTTGCTTGGTGGTGGAGCCATAATCGGTAAAGATCTCGGCAGTAGTGCTGGTCGTCTGCGAGAGTCGGAAGGCGCCGGCGGGCCGGAATCCATTATCTGCATCGACATCCCACTCATAGCCCAGGGTTCCCAGCCCGCTCCCCAGGGTTACCGAGGCTCCGTTCGCCATTGCTGGGATGGTGGTTCCCCTCCACAAGCGAAGCAGTTTGTACGCTGCAGGAACGATAATGTCGGTGGTACCGGAGTTGACGACAAAGTACTGCCCGGTCAGGGAATTCTCTGCATTTCCTCCGCCGGTCGCCGTCCCATAGCGGGGATCCCGCCAGGTACCGGTCCAGGCCACGGGGTCCGTCGGGGAGTCGAAATGCGTGTCCTTATAGGACACAAGCGTCCGCCCGGCAGTGTTGGTCCCGTCCGAACTCGGCTCCCATCGGGTTTTCCAGAACATCTCGTTGCCACTGAAGAAAGCAAGGTTCACCCCGGCATCACGCGCCGCCTCAACGTTGGTGCGCTGGTCAGCGGACCAGTATTCGTCATGTCCGACTGACAGGAATGATTTGTGGTTGAGCAACAGGGGGGCTTTGGTGGCGACATCGAGCCCGCTCATGTAGCTAACGTCATAGCCGTTGGCTTCGAGAAAACGGATCATTGGGTACTCGGCGTACATCAGCCAACTGCGGCCTTGATCGTCTGCCGATGAATTGAACGGCCTGTTGTACGAGACTTTGAAGGCGGCCTTGTATGCCAAGGGGTTGCCGGCGGGGCAGGCAACAGTACAGGTGTAGAGGCTGTTGCCGCCGTAGGTGTTGTACGCCTGCCAGGTGGTATCCGAGGTCTGGAACAGCATGTCGGATTTGGCAGCGTCATCGCGAACCACAAAGGGAATAACGCTGGCACCGCCATTATCAGTCCGAACCAGGCGCGCAAGGTACACTCCCGATACTGCGGTCGCCGGCACTGGCCACGACGCGGACACCGCCCAGTTGCCGCAATCGATCAGTCCTGTGGCAGCGAACGTGGCGCAGTTGGGCTGCGCTTGAGGCAGTGGAGCAGACGGAAGCAGGTTGGCGGCAACCTTTCGTGCCCCGAGCCCCTGGTAGTACCCCAAACGATAAATATCGATGCGGTAGGCAGAGGCGGTGGTCTTGACCTTGAACGTCACCGTCTGCCCGATGTTGACGCTCATAGACGTCGCATACCCCTGGATAGTGGTGTTGCCGGCCCCCGAAACCTGCCACTCGGACGGCGGACTCCCCGGCTGCGTATTCTCGCACGCCACTTTGCTGACCACGGGCGCGTCGCAGGGACCTGCGGCCCGGGCAGGAGGCAGCCACGAAGGATCCACTGCCATGGAAAACATGGAAGCCAGCAAGGCGAGGACCAGTGCGGGTACCCAGCGGCGGACGATCCGGCGGGGGAGGACTCCAGGTGCAGACGTCATCTTGTGGCTCCAAGGTCGCGGCGCAACCGGTCAGCAGCCGGACGGGGTCTGCACTCCCCGCACCGGCCGGCACCAAAAGCCCTGGCACCTTGCCTGTTGCGTCAATCAGTTGTCACGAACGTCCTTTCGGTGGCAGGGCTGTCCAGCCCCGCCCTGCCTGCGGCCCGGAACCAAGGACCGCAAACCCCAAAGGCATTGCGTATTTTTCAACCGTAGGCTGGGCTCCACCGCGCAACTAGGCAACGGGGGCCACTATGTGGGTATCCGCACCACCTTTTGTGGCGGAAGCCAGGCAGGAACTACACAGCGGTCCGGAAAAACAGCTCCACCACACCAGCCAACCGCCGCGGGTCCTCAACACCGCACAGCTCCCTCGCCGAATGCATCGACAACAGTGGAACGCCCACGTCCACCGTCCGGATCCCAAGCCGGGTGGCGGTCAGCGGCCCAATGGTCGAGCCGCAGGGGATCGCATTGTTGGACACAAACTCCTGGTACGGCACATCCGACTCAGCACAAAGCCGCGCCCACAAAGCCGCACCGGGCGCATCGGTGGCATATCTCTGGTTCGCATTGATCTTCAGCAGCGGCCCGCCGTTGAGGACCGGGTGGTTGGCAGGATCATGCCGCTCGGCATAGTTCGGGTGCACTGCGTGCCCGGCATCAGCCGAAACGCAGAACGACGCCGCCAGTGCCTGCCGCCGCTGGCTCACCGTCGCGCCCAAGCCGTCGGAGATGCGCACCAGCACGTCCTCAAGGAGCGGACCGCAGGCCCCCGAACGGGAGTTGGAGCCGATCTCCTCATGGTCAAAAGCCGCCAGCACGGCGATGGGCCCACCAGCGGAAACGGAAGCGGCATGCCCCACCAAAGCCACCAGCCCCGCATGCGTGGACGAAAGGTTATCCAGCCGCCCGGAAGCGAAGAACTCGCCGTTCCCCCCGAAAACCGCAGGTGCCTGCGTGTCCGCGATGACGACGTCGTACCCGCCAATCTTTCCGGGGTCCACGGAGGCCCCGGAAACAGCAGAAGCCAGCACCGCCAGCAGGTCAAAATCAGAAGGGTTTCCCAGCCCCCACACCGGATTCATGTGCCGCTGCTTGTCCAGCGTCAGGCCCTCATTCACGGCACGGTCCAGGTGAATGGCGAGCTGCGGGAAGCGCAGCATGGGCCCCGTGGCCGTGAGGTGCTCGGTGCCGTCCAGCATCACCAGCCGGCCGGCCAGTTGCAGTTCACGGTCCAGCCAGGAATTCAGCAGCGGCCCGCCGTGCACCTCCACCCCCGCCTGTAGCCAGCCGTGCGCACCGATGGTGGGCTTGGGCTTGAGTTTGAAGGAGGGCGAATCCGTGTGCGCCCCCAGGATGTTGAACCCCGTGGTGGGGCCGGCACCCTCCGGCACTACCCAGGCGATCAGCGCGCCGTCCCGGATTACAAGAAACGAACCGGCGCCGCCCTCCCAGGGCTCCAGCTCATCCAGGCGGCTGAAGCCGGCCGCCTCCAGCTGCCGCGCCGCCTCGTGGACCGCGTGAAAGCTCGACGGCGACGCACTGACGTACGCGCCAAGGTCCTGGATGTGGTCTGCAGCGGAGGAAAGAGAAGGCATGCTCCCGAGTCTAGATGGTGACGTTGAGGCCCGCCGTGAAGCCCTCTGCCGCGGACCCCGACATGGCGGCGAGCTGGTAGATGCCGCCGTCATCGCCGAACACGTTGTCCGACTGAAGTGTGGTCCGCGGAAAGTTCCGCGCACTGGACTCGTAGCCCGCGGTGGCGTACACGTCCTCGCAGGCGGCCTGGGTGAGCGCTATTTGCGAAACGGCGAGCACCTGGCCGGCAGCCGTCGCGTTGCTCATGGACTCGAACACTTCGAAATGGATGTGCGGCCAGCGGCCCATGTACGCGCCGGGGAAGATCGAGGTGAACGTGACCTGGCCGTTCGCGTCGGCTTCCTGGACCCCGCGCAGGAAGTTCTCGTTTTCGAGGCCGGAGTCATACATGGAGTACTTCCCGTCCCGGTCACAGTGCCAGGCGTAAACTGCTGCCCCGGTCAACGGGACACAGCCGTTGGCGTTATCCAATAGCGTCAGCGTGAAAGTCAGGGGCACCCCCTCGGCTTTGGCGGTCCCGGTTCCGAAGTTGGACGTGATGTCCCGCCGCACCACTCCCGACGCTTCCAGGGCGTTCGGCCCGTTGGAACCGTCGCCCGGGTACGGTCCGGCGGTTTCCTGCGGAGTCTCGACTCCGCATTCGGCAATTGCCCTGGTCAATGTCGGGGACGGAGTCACAATTGCCGAAGCGGACGCAGACGCCGTTGCCGGTGCGCTGGCAGAGGCGGCAGCGGACGACGCCGAAGAGCTGGCGCCGGAGCTTGACCCACCCGGCGTGCAGGCAGCCAGCGCAGCGGCGGCGCCTCCCGCGCCCAGGAACATGCCCAGCGAGCGGCGGCTCATCATCGTAGACAGGTCGAACTCCAGGCCGCGGTCGTGGTCCGGATGGGGAAGGTTTTTGGTCATGCCACCATCCAACCTGCCGGAACTGTCACCTGCATAGGCCATTCCTGTGCGCAGGCTGTGCTTTAGTAGTCCGGGTTGCTCGGCACCACCAGGCCGGTCTCGTAGGCATAGACCACCGCCTGGACGCGGTCGCGGAGATGAAGCTTGGTGAGGATCCGCCGGACGTGTGTCTTCACCGTCGCCTCGGACAGGAAGTACCGGTGGGCGATCTCCGCGTTGGACAGTCCCTCCGCCATCGCCTCGAGCATCTCCGTTTCCCGGGGCGTCAGGTCCGCCAGGAGGGGATCCGGCGCCGGCACCGCGGGTACGGGCTTAGCGGCACCCCGCACGTACGTTTCGAGTAACCGCTGGGTCACCCGGGGCGCCACCACGGCGTCACCGCTGGCCACCACCCGCACGGCGTTGATCAGGTCCTGCGGGGCGGCGTCCTTCAGGAGGAAAGCGGAAGCACCTGCCTGGAGACCGGCGAACGCATACTCGTCCACGTCAAAGGTGGTCAGAATGATGACCCTCGAACACGCTCCGGAGTCCGTGATGGCGCGGGTGGCCTCGATACCGTCCAGCACGGGCATCCGCACATCCATCAGCACCACGTCCGGGCTATGTTCGCGGACCAGCCGGACGGCCTCTGCACCGTCTGAGGCTTCACCCACTATCCGCAGGTCATCCTCCCCCTCGAGGATGAGCCGGAACCCCATCCGGAGCAGCGGCTGGTCATCCACCAGCAGGACTGTGGTGGCCGGGTTACTGGTCATGCTTTCCCTTGCAGTTCGTGCGGACGGAAGGATTCGGAAACGTCGGCGGGCCAGGAAAGCACAGCATGCACACGCCAACCCCGGCCGCTGCGGCCGGCTTCCACAGTGCCGGCGTAGATACGGGCGCGCTCAGCCATCCCGGTGATCCCCTGGCCCGTGCCATAGGAAGGGGCGCCGTAGGAGCCATGCCCGGCGGCCGGACTGCCGCCGCTCTCAAGTGCGCTATGCCCCGGAACTCCCGCGCCGTCGTCGGACACGTCTATGGTGACCGTTGAGCCGGCCCGGACAATCGAGACGTCCACCCTTCCCAGTGAACGGCCGTAACGGAGCACATTGGTCAACGATTCCTGGACGATCCGGTAGACGGTGAGCTGGAAGGCGGCGTCATCGGGCAGCGCCGGCCCGCTGTGGGAGTAATGCAGGGGCAGGCCGGCCGTGCGGAACCCCTCGAGGAGCGTGGACAGGCCGTCTCCCGAAGCGGGCGGCAGCCGCGGCGCCGCCCGTCCGTCGTCACGAAGGACGCCCAGGACCCTGCGCATATCAGCAAGGGCCGTGCGGCCCGTCCGGGACAGTTCACCGAGCACCTCGCCCGCGCGCTCGGGGCTTTTCCGCACCACTACGGCGGCGCCATCGGACAGACTGACCATCACTGTCAGGGAGTGGGCAACGACGTCGTGCATCTCCCGGGCGATCCGGTTCCGTTCATTGACGGACGCCAGGCTGGCGGTCCGGGCGGCCCAGGCGGCGATTTCCTGTTCATGCTCGCGCCGCTGCCGGACGGAAATGCCAATACCTGTGGCAATGACATTGGACAGGGCAATGGTGGCGCCCGTGGCGATGCTGGTCAGGAGGTGGAAGTCGTCCGGGTTGACGTGCGTGTGGACAACGTCCACCCGCATCGGTCCGACGGCGGCCAGGAGGTAGAGGAGTGCCAGCGGCGCGGTGGCCACGGCCGTGGTGGCGAGTGCGAAGCGGCGGCTGCGCGCCACGGCCACGGCATAAAGCGAAAACCACAGGCCGGCCGAGACGTTGGACCCCCACGGATGCAGCAGGGTCACGGCCACTTCCGCCACGGCCACGAAGGCAACGAGGCCAACCGGGCGGGAACGCCGGAGGAGCAGCGCCCCGGCTACAGCCGCCAGCAGGAGCGCGGGAATCCAGTTGCCGGACCCGACGGCGTCCACCACCGTGGGTGCCACCAGCAGGCCGTAGCTGAGCGCCACCACGGCATCCATCACCCGCGGATGCCCGTGCAGGTAGCGCCGGACCAGTCCCCTGCGCCTGGCGGTAAGTTCGGCAAAGGACGCGTCGGCCTGTACGGCCGGCGCGTCCGTTACGAACGCCTTCTCTGTCACGTCCTTCTTGTATTCCTGCCCGGTTATACGTCGCGCTTCTTCAGCACGATCATGGCCGGGATGAGGAACAGCAGTACATAGCCAAGGAAGATCAGGCCACCGTGCCAGGGGTCAATGATCCCGTCGGTGTGTCCGATGGACAGGAACCGCCCGCCCGCTTCGCTGGGAATGTACTGCGGGACGTACTTCCAGAACTCACCGGGGATGAGGGTCATAAAGCTTGCGGCAATGGACAGGACGAAGAACAGGGCCACCAGGACGGTGATGCCGCCGGCCGAGTTGCGCAGCAGCGTTCCCAGGGACAGTCCGATCAGGGCGACACCGGCCACATAGAGGCCGCCGGTAAAGATGCTGTAGAGCACGCCGTCGGTTGACCAGTCGAGGTCGAAGCCAATTCCCTGGAACACCGGCATGGCGATCAGGAAGGTGGCTGCTCCGGCAATGGTGGTGATGACGTAGGAAATGACGGCCAGGATAATCGCCTTGGCCACGAAGGCCGGGGTGCGGCGCGGGACCGCGTTCATGGTGGAACGGATCATTCCCGTGGCGTACTCGGAGGACATAAAGAGGACCGCAAGCGAGCCGAGGATCAGGATGCCGATCTGCAGCCCCGCGTTGGGCAGGTTGTACAGGTCAAAACCGGAGCCCGGGGGAAAGGACTTTTCCAGCATGTCAGGGGTCATCGTCTGGCCTTGGTCCCTGGCCCGGCTGATCATCTCGTCCAGGTAGGTGTAGCGGATCAGGACTGCCAGCGCCCCCACGCCCACGATGGCAAGCAGCGTCAGCAGCAGCAGGATGCGCGTGGACAACAGGGACCACAGCTTGATCCATTCGGACCGCAGGACGCCGGCAAAGGTCACGCCGCGTGAACCTGCGGATGACCGGGTGGCGGTACGGGTTTCAGTCATGGTGCTCATCGTCCTTACTTTCCTGCCGCTGCCGGGGCGGACACTGCCGGCCCGCCGGTCAGGTGCGAGTGGTATTCCACTTCGTCCTTGGTGAGGTCGAAGTACGCGTCTTCCAGTGATGACAGCTGCGGCGTCAGCTCGTAGAGCAGCACGCGGTTGTCCAGGGCGATCTGGGCGATCTGGTGCGAGTCCAGGCCCGTCACTTCCAGCGTTTCGGGCTCACTCTGGTCCACGGTGACGCCTTCGCCGGCCAGGAGGGCGGAGAGTTCCAGGGCGGACCCGGTGCGGACCAGCGTCTTGGCTTGCCTGGTTCCGGCAATGATCTCTTTCACCGGTGCGTCGGCAATGATCCGGCCGCGGCCAATGACGATCAGGTGGTCAGCGGTCTGGGCCATCTCGCTCATCAGGTGCGAGGACAGGAAGATGGTCTTGCCCTGGTTGGCGAGGTACCGGACCAGGTTCCGGACCCACAGCACACCTTCGGGGTCCAGGCCGTTGACCGGTTCGTCCAGGATGAGTGTCTGGGGGTCGCCCAGCAGCGCCGCGGCGATGCCCAGCCGCTGGCCCATGCCCAGGGAGAACCCGCCGGCCTTCTTGCGTGCCACTGCTTCAAGGCCGGTCATCTCGATAACTTCCCGGACCCGGGCCTTGGGAATGCCGTGCGTGGCAGCCATGGCGAGCAGGTGGTTGTAGGCACTGCGGCTCGTGTGCACGGCCTTGGCGTCGAGGAGGGCGCCCACCTCATGCAGTGGCGCTTTGTGGTGTGCGTAGGGCAGTCCGTTGACGGTGACCGAGCCCGACGTCGGCCGGTCCAGTCCCATAATCATTCGCATGGTGGTGGATTTGCCGGCACCGTTCGGTCCCAGGAAGCCCGTAACGAGCCCTGGTTTCACGGTGAAGCTGACTCCGGCCACGGCGGTTTTCCCGCCATAAACCTTGGTCAGGCCTTTTGCCTCAATCATGGGTGGTTCCTTCGGACGGCAGCATTCGCTGCGGGAGACAGTGCGTGGACGGTGGTGTATTCCCCACGCTACCGACCCGCCCGCCCGAATTCGCCGGTCTCAGGGATGATTCAGGGGTTAACCGGGGTAGTCCCCATGGATGATCGCCGCCACGGGCGGCCGGTTCACGGGCGAGGGGAGTAGTAGGTCAATGCCCGGGGCAGCACGCTGTACTCCACACTGCGTACGCCGGCCACCGCCTCACCATCCACAGCCAGTGCCATGGGCGACCCGCCTGCTTCGATCCGTACATGCCTCGCCTCCGTCAAGTGCGTGATTCCCGAGGTGGCAACGGTGCCGGTCAGGACGGACCAGAGCAGGCGGAGCCGCGCGAAGGGCTCATCTGCAGTGATCATGCGGACGTCCAGGACGCCGTCG
The DNA here is from genome assembly GCF_057656635.1 of Arthrobacter sp. Soil_C_49. NCBI lineage: Bacteria > Bacillati > Actinomycetota > Actinomycetes > Micrococcales > Micrococcaceae > Arthrobacter > Arthrobacter sp. Soil_C_49. Next base: position 3,438 of record NZ_JBDGJZ010000015.1, on the reverse strand, counting down.
TCCATGACCGGCCGGAACAACGGTGCGTGGTCCCGGGGGTAGTACCGTCCGCGTCCCACATACGCGATCCACACCTTGTGGCTCCTCCCGTCCACCATCAGCGTGGTGGGTGTGCCTGCAGCGAAAGTACGGAACATGGCCACTACTCCTGCGAGGGGTTTCCCCAGGGCCGGTTGCAGTTGTTCACGACGCCGCACCAGGTTGGGATAGAGCCCGATGCTGGAAGTGTTGAGCATGGTCACGTCCGCTGTCTCCGGCTTGCCCGCAAGGCCCCGCTCCACCGTGACAATGCCGACGTCGGCCAGGGCGGCTTCGCCTTTCGACGCTGCGGCAAGGGCTTCCTTGAGGCTTCCGGTACCGGCATCGCGGGCGAAGTGGTTGAGTGTCCCGCCGGGCAGCACCAGCAGGGGGAGCGAACGCTCGACGGCGGCAGCGGCCGCTGCCCCCACGGTTCCGTCGCCGCCCCACACACCCAAGGCACGGGTACCCGGACGGGCCGCAGTTTGGCTTATCGCGCCGAGGAGATCCTCGTCGGGCTCCACCGTCCTTATGTACGCCTGTGGGAATACTTGCAGGAGGGCCTCGGCCGTCTCTTCCTTGAAAGACCCGCCGAGGGTGTTCACCACGATGCTCAACCCGTCCCCCTGGGGCAGTTCGGGTGCCGACGTCCATGTCCTGGTGGTCGAGGGAAAGGGCGGGCGCACAGGCCACCATTTGCGGGTAACCAGGGCCGCACCGGCCCCGATCGCGGAACCGAAAAGCACGTCGGAGGGCCAGTGTGCCCCGGTGTGGACCCGGGAGTAAGCCACTCCCAGCGCCGCCGGCGCCAGCGCGGCTCCCAGCGACGGCTTGACCAGCCCGACTCCCACGGCGAAAGCCACAGCCGACGCTGAATGGCCCGACGGCATGGAAGAGCTCTTAGGCTGCGGATGAACGAACCGGAACACCGGAAGGTGTTCCGGAAGCGGGCGGGCGCGGGGCAGCAACGTCTTGAAGACTCCGTTGGTGACAGCGGAAGCCACTGCCTGGGCGATGAGTCCGTGCACGGCGGCGCGGCGGGGCCTGCCGGGGATGGCGGCGATGGCAGCTGCCACGGCAATCCAGAGTTTTCCGTGGTTAGCGGAGGCCGAAAGCCTGCGGAAGAACTCGTCATGGTTCCCGCCGGGCAAACGGGAAACATGCCGCACAAGGTATCTATCTGTGCGGCTGATCCAGCGGTGGCTTGCATGCCATTTGCTCTGCATAGCCCTCACCCTACCGCCGGCGGCTGGGAGCGGAAGCGGCTGGTCCAGGTGTTGCCGCCTACTTCACCTTCAAGGGCTTGGCAGCCCCGGCCAGCAGGAGCGCCACGAGGATGGGGGCAAGGATGGCCAGCAAGGCGTTATGGATTCCGGTGAGGTCACCCAGGTAGCCCAGCAGGGGAGGACCGGCCAGGAACGAGATGTATCCCAGGGTGGACACCACTGAGACCCGTGCTGCTGCGTGCTGGGGATCGTCGGCAGCTGCGGACATGCCCATCGGAAAGGCCAGGGCGGCCCCGATCCCCCACAGCGCGGCACCCACGGCCGCCAGCCACGGGTTTCCGGCGAGCACAAAGATGCACAGGCCGGCGGCTGCTGCGGCCATGCTGGCCCGGAGGACTGCCACCCGGCCGTACTTGTCGATGACGCGGCCGCCCAGGAAGCGCATCGCCGTCATGGCCAGGACAAAGAGGGCAAACATCAGCGCACCGGTGGATTCGGAGGTGCCCAGGCCGTCCACGGATGCCTTGGCAATCCAGTCGTTGCCAGCACCTTCTGTCAGGGTTGCCCCCAGCACAACGACGCCGATGAGCACGGTCCTGCTGTCCCGCCAGGCGGAGGGGCCTTTGACAGCCTGGGCACCATCGGCAGGAGCCGGGACGGGAAGGTGCGGAAGGAAGTAGCGGGGTGCTGTCATAGTTACCAGCAGCACAATGCCAACAATGACCAGCAGGTGCAGCGGCAGGTCTATACCGAGGTTTGACAGCCCCGCGCCAATGAGGGCGCCAATGAAGGCTCCGCCGCTGAAGGCGGCGTGGAACTGGGGCATGATGGTGCGCCGAAGCTTATGTTCCACGTCCGCGCCCTCGATGTTCTGCGACACATCCCACAGGCCGATGGCGATGCCGAAGAAGAACAGTGAAACGGCTGTGCCCGGAATGGACGCGATGGACAGGGACAAAGCGATGCCCACGCCGGCGGCCGAAGCCAGCAGCCCGCCCAGGCGCACGGTGTTCGCCGTTCCGAGCCTGCCCACCACCCATCCGGCGGTGGGCAGGGCGAGCAGTGAGCCAACGGCGGTGCACAGCAGCAGGGTGCCCATCTGGCCGGAGGTGATGTCCAGCGTTTGGGTGACGGCGGGGATGCGCGCCGCCCAGCTGGCAAAAACCAGTCCATTGATGCCGAAGACGACAAAGGTGGCAGCCGCGGCCGCCTTCAGTCCAGCCTGTTGTTGTGCCGTGCCGGTGTTGATGGTCATACGTTCACTACTTCCACAGAGTTGTCTTCGAGTCGTCGTCGTTCGTCCGGGCTGAACTGCTTGTCTGTGACCATGATGTCCACACGGTCGAGGCCCGCCACAAGGGCCCTGGCATGTGCTTCCCATTTCGCGGCGGCTGCTGCCACTACAACCCGGGACGCTGATTCGAGCCCGGCCCGTTTCACTGCCGCGTCGTCCAGGTCATGGGCAAGCAGTCCGTCCTTGAGGTCCACGGCGCAGGGAGTGACCACTGCCGTGTCGAACCGCAGCGAGCGGACGTTGGACTCCGCAAGCGGGCCGAGGAAACACAGTTCGCCGGGAACGAGGCTTCCGCCGGGCAACAGCAGGGCGGGACGGGTTCCCGCCGCAGCTTCCTCAGCCGCGAGCACGTTGAGCGACCGCAGCGACATCGGCATCAGGGTCAAGTCCCTCCCGGCCAGTGCCCGGGCCACCTCGGTGGCCGTGCTGCCGCTGTCCAGCCACACATGCTCGCGGTCCCGGAGGAGGCCGGCTACGGCGGCGGCGATGCGCTTCTTGGCGTCCTGGTCCTCCAGTTCGCGCTGCCCGTAGCCGGGATTCCCGCCATGTCCTATGAGGCTCCGTGCCCCGCCATGAACCCGGCGAAGAACGCCGTTAGTGGCAAGGACCTCAAGATCCCGCCGGATGGTGGCTCCGGAAGCGCCGCACGCAGCGGTCAGCTCCTCAACAGAAACTTCCTCGCGCTGGCGGAGCAGTTCGGCAATGGTGCGGTGCCGCTCGTCCGTCTTCATGATCAAATGATAGCAACCGCTGATCATTTGATCATAGACTCGTCAGACGCTCTTTCACTTAACGCGGCCGAATGGGCAACGCTCTCTCACTTGTGAACTGCTCCCCGGAAGTTGGACTGAGAAATTCAGTTTCGACTCCCGGGGAGCAGTTTTATGCGTGCACGTAGTT
>NZ_JBDGJZ010000014.1:0-142847 GCF_057656635.1 Arthrobacter sp. Soil_C_49 | reverse complement strand
ACTACGTGCACGCATAAAACTGCTCCCCGGGAGTCGAAACTGAATTTCTCAGTCCAACTTCCGGGGAGCAGTTCACTTCCTTCAAGAAAGTGAGAGAGCGTTGCGGGAAAACCCACGTTAAGTGAGAGAGCGTCCGGGCTGGGCAGCCGGGAGGGTGGCGAGGCGGGTCGCCAGGTGCAGGGCCGCCAGTCGGCCTGTGCCGCGTGGGTCGCCGCCGCACAGGGAGAAGATCCGCTGCAGCCGCTGGTGCATGGACTGGCGCTCCAGATGGAGCTCCCGCGCCGCCTGCGCAGTATTGCACCCGGAATCCAGCCAAACCCGCAGCGTCTCCACCAGCTGGTAGTGCCGCTCGGCGTCGTGGGCAAGAACAGCGGCCAACTGCTGGCTGACGAAGTCGCGGCGCCGGGCCTCATCCATCGCCTGGACCGCCAGCCGTTCCACGGCGTATGCCTGCGCGTCCAGCACCTGCGCGGGTGCACTTGCCGAGGACCTGGACCGGCCGACGTCGGCAGCAAGTTCCAGCGTCAGCCGCGCCTCGGCGAGCGACCAGGGGGCGGCGGCAATCCCCGAAGCCACCGGACCTACTGCACTGACGGTCCCCTCCGGCACCTCCAGAGACTGCAGGCCGTCAAGAATCTTTTGCCGCTCATCCTGCACGTTCCCCGAGCGGAGGACACCGAGCGCCAGCAGTTCCGCGTTGTCCGCATAGCTGGCGCCGTGCTGCCCGTGCGGATCCAGAAGGTGCTCCACATTCCTTCGGAGCTGTTTGGAAGCCGGCGAGCGGACAACTACGGCCACCACGCAGGCAGAGACTGGAATGCCCGCCGCCGGACCAAGCTCCTGCAGCCGCCAGTTCTGCTTGCCGGAATCAATGGCCCGGATCAAGGCCGCCCCTGCCATCTCCTTCAGTCCGGGGGGCATGCGCTGCAACAGTGCCAGGGCAAGAATGTCCACGGACCGATTCCCGGCTATCCTCGCCAGGTTCACATCGGCGTCGCCACGGACATACAGCGTCAACCGGGCAGACGGGATCCCGCGCACAGGAACCTCGATGTGGATGGTCTTTCCGGCCTCCCCCGCGTCCTCCCCGACGACGGGAGGTTCCGAATTATCCATGTGTCCGTTCGGCTCGGCACTCGCCAGCGTCACTCCGGCCGTGGAGGTCAGCACCACCTCAGAGCCCGTAGCTGCTGCCAGCACCCCCAGGATCCGGTCAAGGCCGCTTCCGTGGGCAAGCTCCACCGCCATGGCATGGCTGGCCTGGTCCGCCTGCTGCAGCTGGGCGGCGGACTGGCTGACCAGCTGTGAGTTGATTGCCTCCATCACCGCGACGAAGGGCACCACACGGCGCAGCTCAATGAGCGGAAGGCCGGCCTCTTCAGCAGCGGCAATCATCGAGGACGGAATAGATGGCAGCACACTTCCGGTCTCGACGGCCAGCGCGGCCACCCCGCGCTCGGCAAGGTCGCGGATGTAGCCCGTCCGGCGCTCATCGGAAGCAGCCGCAAGGGCCTGGCCGCCCGTGAGCAGGAGTTCCCCGCCGCCAAGGAGGGAGGCGATGTCCAGGACCTCGCTTGAGTGGATCCACCGGAGCTGGGTCTGGGGAACCAGTCCCGCGCCGGCACGGACCACAGGATCGGCGGCAATAACGGTGGGATGCCGCAGGACATCTTCCAAGCGGACTGGCATGACACTCCGTCATGTAGAAGGGAAAAGTTCAAGACATATTGTAGATGGTGGATGTGGTGCCCGACACATAATCTTGAAGAACTCCCATCCCCCTCAACGAAGAGGCCCCCATGCAGCAACCATCCACCAGCCCAGGAATCGAGCAGTCCGCCCACGCGGAAGACGTCGAAGCCTGGCTCCAGCCCATTCCCGAGTCCCAGCGCACGCACAAGGTTTCAGGCCAGTTCTGGATCTGGGCCGGCGCAAACCTTGCACCGATCAACTGGGTACTGGGCGCCCTCGGCATCCACCTGGGGTTGGGTTTCGCGGACACCGTGACGGTCCTGGTGCTGGGCAACCTGATCGGCATGCTGCTCTTCGGCTGCTTCGTCCTGCTGGGCCAGAAGACGGGCGCCACCGGCATGGTGCTCGCCCGGGCGGCCTTCGGCCGGCGGGGCAACTACCTTCCCGCAGCCATCCAGGCCCTCCTGGTGATTGGCTGGTGCGCGGTCAACACCTGGATCATCCTGGACCTGGTCATGGCACTGTTCGGCACCCTCGGCTGGGTGGATCCAACCGCCCACAACTACGCCTGGAAGATCGGCGTGGCCACGGCCATCATGGCAGCGCAGGTGGCCATCGCCTGGTTCGGCTACAAAGCCATCGCCGCCTTCGAAAAGTGGACGGTCCCGCCCACCATCATCATCCTCGCCGTGATGTCCGCCGTGGCCTGGTTCGGCATGAAGATCGACTGGGGCTACGCCGGCCCCGCAGGCAACATCCTTGAAGGATCCGAGCGGATCGCCGCCATGAGTGCCGTGATGACCGCCATCGGCATCGGCTGGGGCATCACCTGGTTCACCTACGCGGCCGACTACTCCCGGTTCGTCAGCACCGAAGTCCCCAAGAAGAAGGTCTACCTGGCCTCCGTCCTGGGCCAGTTCATCCCCGTCGTCTGGCTTGGCGTACTCGGCGCAAGCCTGGCCACCAACAGCGGCGAAATCGATCCCGGCAAGCTCATCGTCCAGAACTTCGGCGTCCTCGCCCTGCCGGTTCTCCTCATGGTGCTCCATGGCCCCATCGCCACCAACATCCTGAACATCTACACCTTCTCCGTCGCCACGCAGGCACTGGACATCACCATCAGCCGCCGCAAGCTCAACCTGTTCGTCGGCGTCTTCTCGCTCGCCGCCGTCGTCTTCTTTATCTTCCAGGAGGACTTCGCTGCAGTGCTGGACGCCTGGCTCATCGGCCTGGTGGCCTGGGTGGCCGCCTGGGGCGGCGTGATGCTGGTGCACTACTTCTGGATCGACAAGCGCTGGCCCGGCAATCCGGAAAGGCTGTTCGACGGCGTCGGCACGCGCAGGCTCCCCGGCATCAATTGGGCGGGCGTCACCTCCCTCCTGGTGGGCATCTTCGCCACCTGGCTGTTTATGTACGGGCTCGTTCCCGCCATGCAGGGCCCCATCGCCGTGGCCCTGGGCGGCTGGGATCTGTCCTGGCTCGCCGGCGGCCTCGCCAGCGCCACCAGTTACGCCATCCTGGGCCCGAAGATGCACCGGAAATTCATCGACGCCCCGGCCCCTGCAGCCCAGGCGTCCGCCGAGCTGACCGGAGCCTCCGCCCCCGGTACGCCGGCAGCACTCTGACCTTCCCGCTCTCCCCTTTCCCGTAACGCTAGGACCACCATGACCCTTGAAGCATTCGCCGACTCCGCCCACCCCATCACCTGGCCCGAGGGCAAGCGCGCGGCAGCGTCCTTCACGTTCGACGTCGACGCCGAGTCGTGCACCATCGCCCACGATCCCAAGAGCACCCGCCGGATGTCACTGATGACGCACCAGTCCTACGGGCCCAAGGTGGCGGTTCCGCGGCTGCTGCAGATCCTCCAGCGCCAGGACATCCGCGCCACATTCTTTGTTCCCGGCTTTACGGCCGAGTGCTACCCGGACACCGTCCGGCGAATTGTGGACGCAGGGCACGAGGTGGCGCACCACGGCTACCTGCACGAGCCCATGCAGGGCATCGACGCCGACACGGAGGCCCGCTACCTCGACCGCGGGCTGGAGGCGCTGGCGAAGGCCGCCGGTGTGGAGCCGGTGGGGTACCGTGCGCCGTGGTGGGAGCTGAACTGGCACTCGGCCGGGCTGCTGGCGGACCGCGGTTTCCTCTACGATTCCAGCCTGCTCGACGGCGATGCCCCCTACCGCTTCAGCGTCGCCCCGGGCGACTCCCGGGACATCGTGGAGATTCCCGTGGACTGGACGCTGGATGACTGGGAGCAGTACGCGTTCTACCCCGGCGTGACCGGGAGCGGCGTGATCGAAAGCCCGGCGAAGGTCCTGGAAATGTGGACCCTTGAGGCGGAGGCGCACCACGCCCAGGGCAGCTGCTTCGTCCTCACCAACCACCCCTTCATCTCCGGCCGGCCCTCCAAGGCCGTGGCCCTGGAACGGCTCATCGGGCGGGTCAAGGGGATGGACGGCATGTGGGTGGCCACCATGGAGGAAATTGCCGAGCATACGCGCAGGACTGTCCAGGAGGTCCACACCCACGCGCGGATCGAGGTGCCGGCATTCCCCGATACGGGAGCCCGGTTCACCCCGGCGGCGGTTCAGCAGGAACGGCTCGCGGCTGCGGGCAGCTGAACCCTGCATTTCAACGGTGGAGTGGTACTGATGCCCTTGCGGTCGCGGTGCCGCTCCACCGTTTTTATGCTGCCGCTAGCCCCTTTGGCTGCTGCAGGCCTTCACGGCCGCACCGAAGTCCACCCTTGGGCGTGCAGCCTGCCGATTCCGTCCAGCAGCAGGTCCAGCGCGAACTCGAATTCGAACTGGTCATCGCACCCCTGCCCGACGACGCCGGCAGGATCGTGGGCGGAAGCGGTGGCGATGGTCAGGACGTTGGGATAGCGGGCGGCCATCTCCTGGAACATTGCTTGCCTGGCAGCATCGTCCCCGCCCACGGCGCCCGCAGCATTGTGGTTGGCCGGCTCGTCGAACAATTCCTGCGTGAAGCCCCACATCCGGCTGCCGATAGCGTGCATCACGTGATGCGTCAGATCCACCGAGAAACCGCCGTCGAGGAACATCCCGATGAAGGAGTCCATGTAGGCAAGGACACCAGGTGTTTTGTTGGTGCGCGTTTCAAGGACCTGCCGGGCCCACTGATGACGCTGAAGCACACTCCTGGCCGAAAGGATCCTGCCCCGGACAACATCCTTCCAACCCAGGCCCGTGGCGGGCGGATCGATCTCGGTGATGATCACATCGACCATGCCGTCGAGCAGCTCTTCCTTGTTCGCGACGTGCTTGTAGAGGGCCATCGGCACCACATCCAGCTCCTGCGCAAGCCTGCGCATGCTGAGCGGCCCGATGCCAATCCGGTCAGCGAGCGTGACGGCGGCCTGCAGCACCCGGTCGCGGTTGAGGCGCACGCGCGGGGCGGTGCCCTGACTGCTCATGCCATTGATCCTTCCACTCTCCTTGCACCCCTTGACCAGTGTACGGCGTACACCTATCTTTAGCTGTAGCAGGTGTACGCCGTACACCATTCCACCCAGGGCGACTTTTCCGGTCCGCCCCCGTGGACAAGCCGGTTGGCATCAGAGGAGCAGGACAATGCACACTACAGATCAAAGCTCCAAGACGGACGCACCGGCCGTCAGCCGCCCACGCCGGCGGGAGTGGCTTGTTCCAGCCGGCCTGATCTTCCTCAGCCTCATACCGGTGATTGCCGGCGCCGCCCGGCTTACCGAACTGACTGGCGGAGGGGCAGTGACGGAGCGCAACGCCAGGTTCTTCGACTCCCCGGTGCCGGTGGTGGTCCACATCGTCAGTGTCACCGTGTACTCCCTTCTCGGGGCATTCCAGTTCGTGCCGTCTCTTCGCGAGCGCAAGCGCAGATGGCACCGCATCGCCGGGCGAATCCTCTTGCCCGCGGGCCTGCTCGCAGCACTCTCCGGCCTCTGGATGACGGTTTTCTACACCCTGCCGCCAACCGACGGTCCACTGCTGCTTGTTGTTCGGCTCGTTTTCGGCGCCGCCATGGCCGTCAGCCTCGCCCTCGGGCTTCGCGCCGTGCTGCGCCGCGACTTCCGGCAGCACGGGGCCTGGATGACCCGCGCCTACGCCATTGGCCTTGGCGCCGGAACGCAGGCCCTGATCCTCATCGTGCCTGAACTCCTCTCCACCCCGCCGGGTACAACCATGAGGGCCCTGCTCATGGGTGCCGCTTGGGTCATCAACCTTGCCGTGGCGGAATACTGCATCCGCAGGCGCTTCCTTCTGCCGCGCCAAGCCTCCCCCGCCAACTAAGCCGCGATCCGCCGTCGTACACCCTTTGTTTGTGTCTTCCCGAGACGTTACGTAACGCCGGGCTACGTCCTGTTGAGCGTTCGCGACGCTTCGTGAACGCCCGCTACGGGATTGATTGTGGCGCCGGCGGGTGCTCCGTACTCTCATTTCAGCACCCGCCCCAGCAAAGGAATCCCCCATGTCAGACCCCTCGAACAAGAGCCCGGAGAGCCACGAAGGCTCCACCCGCATCGTGGCCGGTCAGTCGACCCGCCCCAAGCGTCCGCTTGGGCAGAAGATCGGCATCGCCGCCGTCCTCCTCGCCCTGGTGGGTGGCGGCGCGGCCGTCGCCGCCAGCGTGAACAACGGCAGCGGCGCTCCCGCCGCCGCCGAGGAAACCGCACCTTCCGGCAACCCCGCCGCCGAACTGAAGCTCGGCTACTTCGGCAACGTCACCCACGCCCCCGCCCTGGTGGGCGTCAGCCAGGGCTACATCGCCGACGAACTCGGCGACACCAAACTGACCACCCAGGTGTTCAACGCCGGTCCCGCCGCCATCGAAGCACTGAACGCCGGCGCCATCGACGCCACCTACATCGGGCCCAACCCGGCCATCAACTCGTTCGTCAAGAGCGGCGGGGAGTCGATCAACATCATCGCCGGCGCTGCGGCCGGCGGCGCCCAGCTGGTGGTCAAGCCGGAGATCAACTCGGCGGCAGACCTCAAGGGCAAGACCCTCGCTTCGCCGCAGCTCGGCGGCACGCAGGACGTGGCCCTCCGCGCCTGGCTTACCGCGCAGGGCTACAAGACCAATGTGGACGGCAGCGGCGACGTCGCCATCAACCCCACCGAAAACGCGCAGACCCTCAAGCTGTTCCAGGACGGTAAGCTCGACGGCGCGTGGCTGCCTGAGCCCTGGGCCTCCCGTCTGGTGCTCACCGCCGGAGCCAAGGTGCTGGTGGACGAAAAGGACCTGTGGGACGGCTCGCTGTCCGGCAAGCCGGGCGAGTTCCCCACCACCATCCTGATCGTGAACCAGAAGTTCGCCGCGGACCACCCGGACACCGTCAAGGCACTGCTGAAGGGCCACGTGAAGTCGGTTGAGTGGTTGAACAAGGCTGAAGCCGGCGAGAAGGCAACTGTCATCAATGCCGCACTGAAGGAAGCTGCCGGCGCCGAACTGAAGGCAGACGTGATCGACCGGTCGCTGAAGAACATCGTGTTCACCGTGGATCCGTTGGCCGGAACCTACCAGAAGCTCCTGGCGGACGGCGTGACTGCCGGCACCACCAAGCAGGCGGACATCAACGGCATCTTCGACCTTCGGCAGCTCAACAGCGTGTCCGGCGAGAAGACTTCGGCCGCAAAGCTCGGCAAGGAGTAACACCGGCGCCATCCGGGACGCTCTCTCACTTGATGCGCCATTTTGGCCAACGCTCGCTCACTTTCTTGGAGAAAGTGAGCGAGCGTTGGTCATTTAAGCGCATTAAGTGAGAGAGCGTCGCAGCCGGAAGGTATCAGCGGGACGGATAGTTGATATCGAAAAACTCGCCTTCCCCAAATATATGAAGTGCCTCACAGTAGTTACAGGACCTGCACCAAACCGACAGCAGCCAGTAACCAAAAGGACTTCAACGTGGAAACTCCCCTCTCCCATCTTGCCCACCTCGAGATCACCGCCCCGGACGTCGAAGCCTCGGCACGGTTCTACGAGGAAAAGTTCGGCATGCGCATCATCGACCGCGTGGACGGCAACGTCTACCTGCGCTGCTGGGGCGACTACTACCGCTACAGCCTGGTGATCACCGAAGGCCCTGAAGCGTCCCTGGGCCGGATGGCCTGGCGGACCAACTCCCAGGCAGCCCTCGAAGCCGCAGCCCAGCGCATCGAAGCGACCGGCGTGCAGGGCACCTGGACCGCCGGCGGTCACGGCTACGGCAAGGCCTACGAATTCACCGGCCCCTACGGCCACCACATGCGCCTCTTCTATGACGTGGAAAAGTTCGTGGCCGAGCCCGGCTTCGAGTCCACCTATCCGGACCGCCCGGAGCGCCGCAGCAGCCACGCCGCCGCCCCCCGCTTCCTTGACCACGTCACCGTTGCGTCCTCCGATGTCCGCGGCTTCGCCAAGTGGTACAACGAGGCCCTCGGTTTCCGCGTCATGGCGTTCGTGGACCTGGACGAAGCACCCATCACCGTGTTCTCCGTCCTGACCACCAACGAAAAGTCCCACGACCTCGGCGTTGTCCTGGACACCTCCAGCCGTGCCGGCCGCGTCAACCACATCGCCTTCTGGGTGGACGCCACCGAGGACCTGCTCCGCACCGCCGATGTCATGATGGAAAACGGCACCCCAATGGAATACGGCCCCTCCATCCACGGGGTGGGCGAGCAGAACTTCCTCTACTTCCGCGACCCCTCCGGCCTGCGCGTGGAGCTGAACTCCGGCGGCTACCGCAACTACGTCCCGGACTGGGACGCCAACACCTGGAAGCCCTCGCTCGGTTCCAACAACTTCTACAAGAACGGCGCCATGCCGCACTCCATGACCGAATCCTTCCCCCCGGCCGAAGGCTTCACGGCCACCGAGGAAGGCGCTTCGCCCGAGATGAAGGAAGCCCTCCTGAACCCGTACGCCAAGCAGGGCCGGGGCTAAGACACCATGGCTGAAACCTATGCACTCATCCGGTTCCAGGAGGCCGGCGACGCCAAGGCCCGCGCCGGCCTGCTGGTCCAGGACCGCGTCCTGCCGCTGGACGGGGACATCAACTCCCTGATCGAGCACTGGGACACCACCGAACCCCAGTTGGACAGCCTCGCCGCCTCCGCGGGCAAGGACACCGGCCTGGCCCTGGCCGACGTCGAAATCCTTGCTCCCGTGGAGCCCGCGCAGGTCCTGCAGACCGGCGCGAACTACCGCAAGCACGTCATCGACCTCGCCGCCGCCCACCGCGAACCGGGCCAGGACGAGGAGGAAGTGCGCGCCAAGACCGCCGCCATGATGGACAAGCGCGCGGGCCAGGGCACGCCGTACTTCTTCATCGGCCTCCCGACGGCGATCGCCTCTGCCACGGACGACCTCACCCTGCCGTCCTACTCCAAGTCGCACGACTGGGAGCTGGAACTGGCAGCGGTGATCGGCAAAACCGCATTCCGGGTCACCCCCGAGGAAGCCCTGGAATACGTGTTCGGCTACACCATGGTCAACGACATCACCACCCGCGAATACGTCTTCCGCAAGGACATGCCCGCCATCGGCTCGGACTGGTACCGCGCCAAAAACGCCCCCGGCTTCCTGCCCACCGGCCCGCTGCTGGTCCCGGCCAAGTTCTTCGGCGACCCCCAGGACGTCCAGGTGACGCTGAAGCTCAACGGCAAGGCCATGCAGGACGAGTCCACCTCAGACATGATCTTCGGGGTGGCCAAGCTGGTCAGCGAAGCTTCGCAGAACATGCCGCTGCGGCCGGGCGACCTGGTCCTGACCGGCAGCCCGGCCGGCAACGGCCAGCACTGGGGCCGCCTGCTCCAGGACGGGGACATTATGGAAGGCACCATCACGGGCCTGGGCACCCAGCTCATCCATTGCAAGGACGAAGCAGCAACCGAAAGCAGCAAGCCGTGACCACCCAGGACACAGCACGAACCGGCGCCGGGGAATCAACTGATTCCCCGGTTATCCGGCGTGAGGATCCGCTTGGCAGCATCCGCGCGATGGCCGCGGCGCACAACAACTGGGGCCGCTGGGGAGCCGACGACGTGCTGGGGACGCTGAACTTCATCGGCGCCGCCAAGCGCGTCGAGGCCGCGGCACTGGTGAAGACCGGCGAAGCGTTCTCGCTGTCCCAGCCGTTCGACACCAACGGCCCGCAAAAGGGCTGGCGCCGCCGCACCAACCCCGTCCACACCATGACGGACACCGGAGTGGACGCCGAGCGCGGCAACCAGGGCTTCCCGCACGGCTTCGGCGGAGCGGACGATGTCATCGCCATGCCGCTGCAGTGTTCCACCCAGTGGGACGGCCTGGGCCACATCTTCGACCAGGGCAAGGCATGGAACGGCCGCGCCGCCGGGGACGTGGTCACCTCCGAGGGCGACCTGGTAACCGGCATCGAGACCGCTGCGGCCAAGATCGTCACCCGGGGCGTGCTGCTCGACGTCGGCCGGGCGCTCGGTCCCGAACTGGGAAGGAACGACGGCGAACTGCCGGACGGATTCGCGATCACCCCGGAACACCTCCAGCGGACCATCGACCTGCAAGGCCCCAGCTCAACCGTGGGGCGGGGCGACATCGTGATAATCCGCACCGGCCAGTACACGAGGGTCCGCCGCGACGGCTGGGGCGACTACGCCGGCGGGTCGGCTCCGGGGCTGTCCTTTACTGCCGTGCCCTGGCTGCACCGCAGCGAAATCGCCGGAATCGCCACCGACACCTGGGGTTTCGAGGTCCGTCCGAACGAGTTCGACGCCGCCTTCCAGCCCCTGCACCAGATCGCGATCCCCAACCTTGGCCTGTTCCTGGGCGAGATGTGGGACCCGGACGGACTGGCCGAGGCGTGCGCGGCGGACGGCAGGTACGACTTCCTGCTCACCGCAGCCCCGCTCCCGATCACGGGGGCCGTCGGATCGCCGGTCAACCCGATCGCCGTCCGGTAGCTTCAGTTAAAACAGCAACAACCACCAGCAGTATCGCCGTCAATACAAAGGAGTCAGCGATGGCAGCAGTACAGAACGTCGGAATCGTTGGGGCGGGAGCCGCTGGGCTGGCCGCAGCCATCCTCCTGGCCGACGCCGGAATCCGGGTCGAAATCCTCGAAAAGGCGGACGCCCCGCAGACCCTCGGGTCCGGCATCACCCTGCAGGGCAACGCCCTGCGGGTGCTCCGCCAGCTCGGCGTCTGGGACCAGGTGGAGGCAAAGGGCTACGGGTTCAGCACCCTGGGCCTGCGCGCCTCGGACCCTGCCGGCACCGTCATCGCGGTCCTCGAGGACATCCGTACCGGCGGCGAGGACCTTCCCGCAACCATGGGTATGTACCGCCCGGACCTCACCGCCATCCTCCGCGATCGCGCCGAGCAGGCCGGTGCCCGGATCAGCTACGGCAGGACCGTCACCGGAATAACGGACGACGGCGGATCCGTCACCGTAAGCACCGCCGACGGCGGCAGCGCCACTTACGACCTCCTGATCGGTGCCGACGGCCTGCACTCAGCCGTGCGCAAGGCCATCGGCATCGAGGTGGAACCCCAGCCCACCGGTATGGGCATCTGGCGCGCCTTCGTGGAGCGGCCCGACGAGGTGGTCCGCACCGACCTGACCTACGGCGGCCCCTGCTTCGTCGCCGGCTACTGCCCCACCGGCCCGGACACCATCTACGCCTACTTGGTGGAGAAGGCCCAGGAGCGCAAGCACGAGGACGGGCCCCGCATCATGGCCGAACTCGCCGCAGCCTACGGCGGCCCGTGGAAGGAAATCCGCGCCAACCTGGACCACAGCGCGCGCATCAACTACACGTGGTTCACCACGCACCTGGTGGACGGCCCATGGAACCGCGGCAGGACCGTGATCATCGGCGACGCCGCCCACAGCTGCCCGCCCACGGTGGCGCAGGGTGCAGCCATGGCACTGGAGGATGCGGCTGTGCTGGCCGAGCTGCTGATCCAGGCTGACGACCTCACCGAAACGCTGTGGAAGGAATTCACCGACCGCCGGCTGGACCGGGCCAAGGCAGTGGTCAACGCCTCCGTCCAGCTGGGCCAGTGGATGCTCGACGGCGTCCGCGACGCCAACGTGCCCGGCCTGATGAACTCGCTGTCCACCATGCTGAAGGAACCCGCATGAGCACCGAACCTGTTCAAGCGCCCACCGTGGATGTCCACGCCCACATCCTGCTTCCGGCCCTGCAGCAGCTCGTGGCCGAGGCGGATCCCGAGGGCTTCGGCGCCCAGCAGGCCCTGGAGGTGCGGCGCAACGGGCCGGAGTCCATGGCCGCGTCGGGCCGGATGATCAAGGAGCGCTGGCCGCAGCTGACGGACCTGGACCGCCGGCTCGCTGACATGGACGCACAGGGCGTGGACGTGCAGCTGGTCTCGCCGTCGCCGTCGCACTTCTATTACTTTGCCGGCGGGGAACTGGCCCTCAAACTGGCCAAGGCCGCCAACCAGGCGGTGCGGGAGTTCGTGGACCGCGCGCCGGACCGGCTCAACGGCCTCGGCCTGGTCCCGCTCCAGCACCCTGCCCTGATGGTGGAAGCACTGGAGCATGCCGTGCTCGAATGCGGGCTGCTGGGTGTGGAGATCGGCTCGTTCGCCGCCACCCCAACCGACCCGGAGCGCAGCACCGTGGAACTGTCCGATCCCCGGCTTGAGCCGTTCTGGGGCCGGGCCGAGGAACTGGGCGCCCTGGTGTTCCTGCACCCGTTCGGCTGCTCGCTGGATGAGCGGCTGGACCGCTTCTACCTGGCCAACACCGTGTCCCAGCCCGCCGAAAATGCGGTGGCCCTGTCCCACTTGATCTTCAGCAGCGTCCTGGACCGGCACCCGGAACTCAAGGTTGTGGCAGCGCACGGCGGCGGCTACCTTCCCACCACCCTGGGCCGCTCCGACCACGCGTGGAAGGTCCGGCCCGAGGCACACGGCTGCGCCCAGCCGCCGTCGTCCTACCTGAAGAAGCTGTACTTCGACTCGCTCGTCCACAGCCCCGCTGAACTGCGGGCTCTCGTGGCCGCCGCCGGCCCGGAGCAGGTGCTGCTCGGCTCGGACTACCCGTTCGACATGGGATCGGACCTTCCCGTGGACGAGGTGCAGGCCGCCAGACTGCCAGCCGACGACGAAACCCGGGTTTTGGGCGGCAACGCCCGCACGCTGGGCATCACCGCGGCGGCCACACTCGCCGCCCGACGCAACGCTTAAGGAACACGCACATGGTCAAGATTGCCCGTTGGAATCACGACGGCGGGACGCAGTCCGGCTTCATTGATGACGGCGCCTGCTACGCCCTGCCTCCAGGCCAGTCCGTCCAGACGCTGCTCGACGCCGGACTCGAGGAATCGCTGGATGTTGCCCGCCGCGTCATTGGTTCCGCTGCTGCCGTTCAGCTGGCGGATGTCCGCCTGCTCGCCCCGCTGGTGCCCGCCACTATCCGGGACTTTGTGGCATTTGAGGAACACGTGGAAGGAGTCCGCAAAAGCATCGACGGTGTGGCCGGCGTAGTGCCCGAATGGTACGAGGCGCCCACCTTCTACTTCACCAACCCGCACACGGTGACCGGCACCGGCGAGGTGATCGGCATCCCGGCGGGGTGCACCGACCTGGACTTTGAAACGGAAGTCGCTGCCGTCGTCGGACGCGTTCCCGGAAGCGACGGCCGTAACCTGATCGCGGCCGAGGCACACCGGCACATCTTCGGCTACACCATCCTGAACGACTGGTCCGCGCGGGACCTGCAGCGCCGGGAAATGAAAGTCAGCCTGGGGCCGTGCAAGGGCAAAGACTTTTCCAACACCCTGGGGCCCTGGATCGTCACCGCGGACGAGTTCGAAGACCGGCACGACGCCGAGGGGTTCCTGCCAATCTCCATGTCCGTGGAAGTCAACGGGGAAACCATCGGCCAGGACCTGCTCTCCAACATGGGCTGGCCCTTCGCCGAACTGGTGGCCTACGCCTCGCAGGACTCCGTGGTTCGGCCCGGCGACGTCCTGGGTTCGGGCACATGCGGCAGCGGCTGCCTTGCCGAGCTTTGGGGCCGGAACGGCGCCCAAACTCCCCCGCCGCTGAAGACGGGCGACGTGGTCCGGATGACCGTGGAAGGGATCGGAACCATCGAGAACACCGTGGGCGCCCGGCGCGAGGCCGTGACCCGGGTTCCCGCCCGGACCCGTCCGCGCAACCGCGTTGCCGCTGCGGCTCCTTCCGGAATCTAGGGTGCTTTCCCTTCAGCTCGAGGACCGGACGGTGGTGGTCACCGGCGCAGGCCAGGGCCAGGGAGCTGCCGAGGCACGCCTGCTGGCGGAGGCCGGGGCGCGGGTCATCGCAACCGACCTTGCAGTGGATATGCCGGCCGGACTGGCCGGTTTGTCTTCAGCTTCGGCTGGCGCCCTGGTGTACCGGCAACTGGACGTGGGCGACGCCTCCGGCTGGTCCGGACTCGCTGCCTGGATCCGGTCGCAAGGCTGGCAGGTGGACGGGCTGGTCAACAATGCCGGCATCACCCAAAGAAGCCGGCTGCTGGAGGCATCAGTTGCCGACCTTCAGAAGGTCTACGAGGTCAACGTTGCCGGCAGCCTGTTGGGAATCCAGTCGCTCGCACCCTTGATGGGCAGCGGCGCTTCCGTCGTCAATGTCGGCTCTGTTGCAGGCCTGACGGCGCACTATCCGGTGGCCTACACCGCGAGCAAGTGGGCGCTGCGCGGGTTGTCCCAGGTGGCAGCCATGGAACTTGGCCCGCGCGGGATCCGGGTCAACACCGTCCATCCGGGCTTCATCGAAACACCCATGACGGCGAGCGCCAAGCCGGAGTTCCGGCAGGCCACCCTGGCCGAAACCCCACTGGGACGCACTGGAACTGTGGAGGAGGTGGCCGCCGTCGTGCTTTTCCTGCTCAGCCCGCTGTCTTCCTTTGTGACGGGCGCCGAGATCCCGGTAGACGGCGGCCAGGCATCCCACGGCGGAGCCAAGTCGGTCTCCGACGCCCTGCGGTAACCAAACAATTAGCCCGGCAGCACGGCCGACCAGCCGCCGTCGACCATCAAGTTGGCGCCGGTGACATATGAGGCCTCGTCAGATGCCAGGAACAGGGCGCACTTTGCCACTTCTTCGGGCGCCCCGATCCGGCCCAGCGGAATGCTGCCGGCGATGGTCCGCATCGGATGGTCGGGAGCGAGGAGGTTGCCCTCGGTGGCCGCGGTACGTATCATCCCCGGGCTGACCGCGTTAACCCGCAGTCCGTGCGGTGCACCTTCGGCGGCCAGCTGTTTGGTCATGGCCACCACCGCCCCCTTGGTGGCGGTGTGGGCCAGCCGGCAGTTGGTCATCGAGCCGGTCACCCCCGCCGTGGACCCCACCAGGACAATTGCACTGTTTACGGCCTGGATCAGCTGCGGCCAGAAGTACTTGACCGGCAGGAACACCACGTCCATCTCGTGTTCAATGTTCCACTTCCAGTCATCGAAAGTGAGTTCCTCCACCGGGGCGAAGCGCGTGACTGCGGCATTGGCGTACAGGATGTGGACCTGGCCGTACTCGGCGGCGACCTCTGCAGCCCAGGCCGCCACAGTTGTATTATCCGTGAGATCAACCCGGCTGCTGCTCATCCGGCCCCCCGCGTCGGTGACCGCCGCAACCGTGGCCGCGGCGCCGTCGTCGTCCATGTCGCAGCCCACCACGAAGGCCCCTTCCGCGGCGAAGGCGAGCGCGGCCGCCCTGCCCTGGCCGCTGGCCGTTCCGGTGATGACGGCGGTCTTGCCGGCCAGGCGCTGGCTGGAAGCGGGCATGGGAGATCCTTCCGAAAACGTGTTTCCTCGACTTTCGCAGGGATGGGCGGGAAGGGGAACGGCGTCCTGGGTCTAGGTGGTATCCGCCGCGCGGATAGTCCCGCAGATAGTCAGGGCCACGGGCTCAGGCGTCTTCCGCGGCAGTGCCGGCGGCCGGGGCCGCAGCGTCTGCGGCGAGGGCTTTGCGCCGGCGGGAAACCTGGATGGCGATGGCGGTGGGGATCGCGGCCAAAGCGGTGATCCGCATCCAGGGCCGGTCCAGCACATGGCCGGTGAGCGCATCCAGGGAGAAGGGCCCGGAACCGCCAATAGTGAAGGCCGCTGCTGCCAGGCCCAGCACCGCGGGATACTCGAGACCGCCCTCCTGGGCGAAGAAGCCGTTCGGGGCGTGGACGCTGGCTGCGACGCCCATGGTGGTTGCGGCAGCGGCACCGGCGGCAGGGGTGGCCAGTCCGAGGGCCAGGGCCAGCCCGGCTCCTGCTTCACCTACGCCCGCCAGGACGGCGCTTGTTTTAGCGGGGCGAAACCCCATGGCGTGCATGCCCTTACTGGTGCCTTCGACGCCTCCCCCGCCGAACCAGCCGAAGAGTTTTTGGGATCCGTGAGCCACGAGCACTCCTCCCAGTGCCACCCGGAACAGGGTCTGCGCGGCGGCCGCCGCCTCAGGGCTGGTGGTTACATTGCTCATAACAGTCCTCCTTGGGTTGAGTCGCGGCACGGCTCGTTTCAGCACGAGTCTACGGCTGCGCAACCTCCCGTCACAGGGGAGAAAACAAGCCTGGCTTAGGTGGCGTCCACCGCGTGGATTGTCACGGGGTGGGCGCTGACGGGGAAGAGCTCATGAAGCCGGGCGCAGGAGCGCTGGACCACTGACCGCAGCCACACGCTCGCCGGGTCCTCCGCCTGGGACGGGTGCCAGTACATCGCCTCCACCAGTGACGCTTCGGTTCCGCCGGAGAACTCCAGCACCGCGATGTCCGCGCCGCGCTGTGCCCGTCCGGCCAGCATCCGCGGGACGAGTGCCACAAGGTCCGTGCCTTCGACCAGGAGCGGCAGGGAGAGGAAGCCTGCCACCACGGCAGCCACCCGGCGCTGGATGCCGCGGGACTCAAACAGCTTGTCCGCCGGGGTGCTGATGCCCTCGCCGAAATAGCCGACGGCGTGCGGCACCGCGGTCAGGTCCTCAAGGGTCAGGCGGGGCTGCTGGAGCAGGGGGTTGCCGGCGTCGGCCACGGCCACAAAGCTGTCACGGAAGAGCTGCTTGCTGGCTCCCTGCATCTGGTACCCCGTGGGTCCCACCAGCAGGTCGATCTTGGAGTAGTCGGCCATCTGCCCCTGGATCCCGGAGCCTGCGGTGGGGACGAAGTCCACGGACACGCCCGGCGCTTCTTCCCGCAGGATCCCGCGCAGCGGTCCCACGATGAGCGCGGCAGCGTAGTCCGAGGCGGCGATGATGAACTCCCGCTCGCTCGTGGAGGCGTCGAACCCGGACCGCACGCGCGTGGCCCGCTGGATGTGAAGCATGGCTTCATCAACCAGCGGGACCAACGACTGGGCAAAGGGCGTGAGGTCATAGGTGCGGCCGTTGCGGACCAGCAGCTCGTCGTCGAAATGGCGCCGGAGCCTGGCCATCGCCGCGCTGGTGGCCGGCTGGCTGAGCTGGAGCCGCTCCGCCGCCCTGGAGATGTTGCGCAGTTCCAGGAGTACCTGAAGTTGGGGCAGCAGGTTCAGGTCCAGGTTCTTCATACCCACAGGTTATCCGTGCCCGGAGTTCCGCCCTTCCAGGGGCTGGCTAATGGCTGACTGCCACCGTGCGCGGTCCCCGGACCAGGACGGCGAGGAGGGCCACGGCGCACGCGATGCCCAAGGCGCCCAGGGCAAACCCGAGGCTCCCGAGCCCCGCCGCGGCCGCGCCGAGGACGATGGGTGTCAGGAACTGGCCGATGAACAAGGTTCCGGTCCAGATGCCGGTGCCGCGGCCGCGCTGCTGGTATTCGAGGCCGTTGACGGCCCAGGTCAGGAGGGTGGGCAGCAGGACACCGGTTCCCGCGCTGGCAATAACAGCACCGGCAATCGCCAGCGGAACATTCCCTGCGACGGAAACGAGTGAGAGTCCGACGGCGGCCAGCCCGAAGGCGAGCGCCAACAGGTTCTTCGTGCCCAGCTTCGCCAGGAACCGGAAGGAGATGGCGCCAGCTGCCGTGGCCAGGGATGCGATGGCTGCGGCGAGGCCGATGAGTGCCGCGTCGGCAACGCCGAGGCCGGTGATGACATACGGCAGGTGGACGATGAGGGCGTAGAACACGATGCCCCCGAACAGCGTGACTGCGGCCGGGGCGCCGATCTGCCGCCACGGCACCGGGGTGCGCACCGCCGTCGTGCGCTGGCTCCGCGCCGGCTCCCACAGCTTAAAGATCATAGGGATGACGATCACGGCGCTGGCCGCGTAGAGCCAGAACGGCGTCCGCCAGCTGATGCTGCCCAGGGCACCTCCGAGGGCAAAGAATGCGGTGGCGGCGAGGGCGCTGACCATGGTTTGCAGGCCCAGGTACTTGTTCCGCTGTTCGCCCTGGTAATAGTCCGTGAGGAGCGTGGTGCAGCACGTCATAATGGCGGCTTCCGCTATCCCGACGCCGACACGGGACACGGCGATGGACTCCAGGCTGGTGAGCCACAGCGGCGCCGTCCCGAAGGCGGCGTAGGCCAGCATGGCGAAGACCAGGAGCTGCTTCCGGCCCACCCTGTCCGCAACAAAGCCGGCCAGTGGCGAGAAGAGGGCCACGAACAGCGCCGGCAGTGTCAGGGTGAGCGGTACCAGGATGGCCACGCCGGGTGTGCCCGCAAACACCTGGCTTAACGTCGGCAGGATGGGCGCGAGCAGAACGGCGCCCAGCACCGGCATGCAGCTGCCGGCAACAAGCAGGGCAGCCTGGAACCGCCCGGCCCGGCGCGTCTCCGCCAGGCCGGGGGTCCCATTCCGGGCGGTACCCGCGAGCTGAATATTCTCCATTGAATCTTCCTTAGCCTCTTGATGGTCACGGAGGGAACGGGACCGCTGGGGCACCGAAAAGTGACTTCCCTCACTGTGGCAATACCTGGGCTATCGCGGAATCATGGATTTGGGATAGCTGGTATCCACGGGACGGATGGACGCCATGCACACCCCGAGGGCAGCGGGCCGGGAGCGTGTCAGGAACCCAGCTCCTCAGCCACCTTCCGTGCACCCCGGACAGCGATGGCAACGCTCATCAGGGTGGGGTTCATCGCCGTCGCCGTCGGAATGAGCGCATTGCCGCCCACCACCAGGTTCTCGTAACCCCACACCTTGGACCACGGATCCGCCACCGAGGTGCCGTCGTCGTTCGCGCCCATCCGCATGGTGCCCTGGTAGTGCAGGCTGGAGCCGTTGGGCATCAGCCTGGGCTCGGCAACAAAGACGCCAAGGGCCTTGCCGGCGCGGCGCAGCCGTTCCGTGGCCTCGGCGATCTCCGTTTCCTCCCGCTCGGTGAGCGCATAGTCGATGGTCATGTTCGGGAAGCCGCGGTAGTCCGGCTCGTTGTCGTCAAAGGTGACGGCGTCCTCGTAGCGCGGGTGCTTTCGCAGGCCGTAGCCCATGTTGACGTATCCCCAGCGGTTCTCGGAGTACGGGGTGCCCGGCTCCATGGGGAACGGCGTGGTTTCGGTGTACATCACCTGGACCGAGAAAGGGTGCTCGGGCTCGGAGAACGGGATGCGGTTCACCGCCGCCACCGGGTCGGCGGAATTCAGCGCCCGCCGGGCCAGCTCAGCCTTGAGGTCCTCGTCCGCGGCGAAGCGGCGCATCTTTTCGGCGTCGAGCGCCACCGTGGAAATGACCACGGGATGCTCGGTCAGGTAGTGGCCCAGCGCCTGCGGCCGGACACCCGAGGCCCACAAAAGCTGCGGGGAACGGAAGGCATCGGCGGCCACCACCACGATGTCGGCTGCCACAAAGGAGGTCTCCCCCGAGCGCAGGTCCTCCACCGTGACGCCGGTGACGCGCTGCCCGTCCAGCTCCACCCGGCGGACCAGGGTGAGGTCGCGGAGTTCGAACTGCTTCGAGAGCGGGCTGTCCTTGTCGATCAGCGGTCCGAGGACGACGTCGGCACCCGCCCAGCGCACGGACCCGTCCGGCTGCGGGTCCCCGGCCACCGGAAGGGTGCCAACCCCGTAGCCGTCCGGCAGTTCCGCGCCGAACTCTTCGTCAAGGAGGGACCGGATGGCTTCGCCCACCTTGGAGTCCGCGAACGCGGCGCTGTGGACGTGCAGCAGCTGCTTGGCGTCCTCAATCAGGCCGTCCCACTCGTCGTCGGCGATGAAGGGGATCTTCTCGCTGAAGGCGGGCGACGGCGTCGCGCAGGTCCAGTGGGCGCCTTGGCCGCCCACGTTGGTGGCCGCAGCCGCGGCCGGGAAGGAGGGTGCGTGGGCGGAGCCCGCGCCGCCGAAGTCCAGGAGGTGGGTGCCCTGCCGGGCGGTGAACATGCCCTCGGTGACAGTGCCTGCCGGGATGCCCAGCGATTCCCGGTAGGCGCCGGCCTGCGGCCCCTGGGACATTTCCCGGGCACGCGCCTTCTCGGCAGGATCGGGGATGTTGCGGACGCTCTCGCCGGGGACGCCGGTGAGCTGCGGTCCGGCTTCGAACATCACCACGTGCGCGTTCGGGACCTGCTCCAGGAGCACCCGTGCGTAGGTGGAACCGATGGGTCCGCTGCCGACGATGGCAATGGTGGGGTTGGACATGATGTCTCCTTTGAAATCAGGCCGAGAGGGATTCTGAGGTGGTGGTGGAAGCGGCAACGGGTTCGTCGGAGAGGCGGCCGTGCGGGAGCAGGACAGCCGCGACGATTCCCAGCGCGTAGGTTGCCGCCAGGGCGATGAAGATAGGGGTGAAAACTGAGCTGTAGATCTGCGCCACCGTAGCCTGGACTTCCGGCGCAGCCCCGTGGACCAGCTGCGGGGTGAGAGTGGAAGCGTCAAGGCCGGCCGGCAGAAGCGCGGCCACGCCGAAGCCAATCACTCCGCCGATGACCGCCGTCGCCACCGTGGACCCCACCTGCCGCACCAGGTTGATGGTGGCCGTGATGGTGCCGGTCTGGCTGGCAGGGGCGGCACCCTGGACTACCGCCACGATCAGGCTCATAAACGCTCCCGTGCCCATTCCCACCACGGCCATCACCATCATGGGGACCCACAGCGGAAGGCCCGCGGGCAGCATGGCCATCACCAAAAGCCCGGCGGCTCCCATCATGGTTCCCACAATCGGGAAAATCCGGTACTGCCCCGTCCGGCTGGCCAGCCAACCGGTCAGCAGGTTGCTGACCAGCATGCCGAACACCGTGGCGATCGGGACGAGCCCGGACACGGTGGCAGTGGTCTGGTAGGCCATCTGGAAGTACGTGGGCAGGTAGGCGGTGATGGAGAAGAGGCCGACGCCGATAATCGCCGAGAGTGCCGTGCCCGCAGCGATGGTCCGGTTGGCGAAGAAGTGGAGCGGCACGATGGGTTCGGGCGCTCGCCGCTCGATGAAAAAGAAGGCAGCAAAGCCGGCGATGCTTACCGCGAGCGCGGCGGCCGTGGCGAGACCTGCACTGCGTTCGGCGGCCCAGGTAACGGCGAGCACCAGCGCCACGAGGGCGGTGGTGAAGACCGCGGCCCCCGCAACGTCAAAGTGGCGGGGCATGGGGCCGGGCTCCAGGTGGGGAACGGCGACGAGCGCCAGGCCCAAGGCCGCGGCCCCCACCGGGATGTTGATCCAGAAGACCCACTGCCATCCCCAGAAGTCGGTGATGGCACCCCCAAGGACGGGGCCAATAAGGATGGCGATGGGGAAGGCGGCGCCGATGATGGCCATGTAGCGGGGCCGTTCCCGCTGGGTGGTGACGCGGGCAATGATGGTCTGGGACATCAGCTGCAGGCCCGCGGAGCTCATCCCCTGCAGGACCCGCGCGGCAATGAGCCAGGCCATGTCCGTGGCGAAACCGCAGGCCAGTGAGGCGGCCAGGAACATCACCAGCGAGAAGAGAAAGATGCGGCGGGCGCCCAGCACGTCACCGAGCTTGCCGAGTACCGGCAGCAGCACGGTGCTGGCGAGGGTGTAGCCCACCACCACCCAGCTCATGAGCGTCAGCGCGCCCAGTTCACCGGAAATGGTGGCCAGGGAAGTGGACACAACGGTGTGGTCCAGGGCCCCGAGGAAGGAGACCGAGAGCAGGGCGACAACAAGGAGACGGAGTCTTAAAGGCGAAAGTGGCATAGTGATCTACCCGAACGATCGGGCCGTCGGCGCGACGTGGTGTGCCTCCGGCGCACCATCACACCGGAGAACGGGTCCGGAAGGAACCCCGGCGCCGTTATTCATAATACTGCACTTTAGTCAGAAAACAACATAAGAATGTGTGGATCAGACATGAAGGTCGCTCGCGCTGACTAGGCATCGAGCAGGGCCCTGGTCAGCGCCATGTCCTGCAGCAGCTCCTCCAAGTCGGCTGCCGGCCCTTCTGCCAGGCAGGCATCGATCGCCCGGCGGAGGGCAAGGCGCGCTGGGGACTCATAGCGCTCCGGAGCGCGCAGGGTCCCTTCCTCGGTGACGGTTTCCACCCGGGCAAACCCGGCCGGCTGGTCGACGGTCACTTCCGTCCGCACCTCGCCGAGGGCCAGCACCTGGAGCAGGCCTCCGGCATGGAGACCACCGATGGCGGTTGCCGAAAGGGTGGCAGGAACAGTCCCGCACTGCGAGTCGCCTGCGTCCAGTAGTGCGATCCTGCTGTGCACTGTGGCAATGCTTGACTGA
Source organism: Arthrobacter sp. Soil_C_49 (assembly GCF_057656635.1). NCBI lineage: Bacteria > Bacillati > Actinomycetota > Actinomycetes > Micrococcales > Micrococcaceae > Arthrobacter > Arthrobacter sp. Soil_C_49. Next base: position 120,590 of record NZ_JBDGJZ010000014.1, on the reverse strand, counting down.
AGTGCCACCGCTCCGCCGGCGAGGGACCGCATCCAGCCGACGCCGTCGCAGATGAGCGCACCAAGCCCCGCAGCCGGGGCGGCACACTCCACGCTGATGATCCGGGCGGGACTGCCGCGTCTCGCCGCAACCGCGGCGGCTGCAAGGTCGGGGCGGACGCGGGGGCGTTCTACGATTACCGGGATATCCCCGGGCCACTGCTCCGACTCAACGGCTCCCCGCGGAAGAACAGCAGGATCCGCCAGCACCACAGCCGCCGCTCCGCCGGCGCGGGCGGCCAGCATCCCCTGCCACCAGTCGCCGGTTCCCGGCACCACCGCAACCGCTCCCCGAGCGTTTTCTGCGAGGGCAGTACTCACTGGAAGCTCGGCGACGGCCGCCAAATAGGCGGGCAAATCGGTGAAAACGCTGAACGTCCGGCCTTGGCTCATTGCGGCGCTCCTTCGAGAACTTTCGCCGCAGCGGCGTCGGCAAGATCGATAGCGTACTGGGCATCAGCCAACAGTTCGTCATACTCCATAGGTGCATCCCCCTCAAGGAGGGCAGCCAGCAGGCGCCACTCGGCCACATAGCCGTCGTCGGCATCCCGCGGATACTCCGTCCACAATCCGTCAACGCTCCGCACCCGGGTGGCGGCGCTTCCGGCATGGACGAAGGCAGGCGGGAAATTGACCTCAATGCGGTCATGGGAAGTAGCGATACTCATCCGCCACAGGGCCTCCGGCCCTTCCGGAAGCATGGTGAGCGCCAACTGGACCAGGACTTCCCCGGCCCGGTACCCCACCAGGTAACCGATCGGGGAAACGACCCTCGCATAGACCACTTCGTCAATACCCGGCGCGATGTCCCGCACCGCAGGAAGGTCATGGATCGCGAGGCCGGTCAACAACTGCCGGAGAATGCCTGCCGCCACGGCACGGTTGCCAAGGTCGGGGCGTCCCCGCCCGGCAGCCTGGAAAGGACCGCCCTCGCCAACCAGCCGGTGGTACCTGTCGTTCGGCGGAAGCGCCAGCGTCACCGCGACGGCCTGCACCCTGCCCTCCAGGGCCACGAGGTGGTGCTTGGCGCGCCCCCACGCGGCGTCGAACAGATGGTTCGTCCCTACCAGCAGGGTGGCGCCTGCCGCCCTGCACGCCGAGACAACGCGGTCAGCATCCTCCCTCCTGGTGGCCAGCGGCTTCTCACAGAAAATGGCGCGTTTGCCCGCGGCGAGGGCCGCCAGGATCTGGCGGGAGTGCTCACCGGGCGGGCTGCAGATGGCCACCAGGTCCACAGCGGGGTCCGCCAGCAGGTCCACCTCACCCTCCGACCAGCGGGCATCATGCCGTTCAGCCAGGCCCCGGGCGCGCCCGCTTCCCGCATCGGCAACGTGCACCACCGTGAACAGGTCGGCGAGCCGCCCCAGCACCGGCAGGTGAAGCGCTGCAACACCGGGCCCGGCGCCAATAATCCCCACGTTCCAAGGCATCGTCGCCCTCCTTCTTCTGTCAACATTATTCATAAGTTCGGGAACATCTGGCTATAGTCACCGCAAACCGCGCGTTAGTGGGCCTTGATGTGTGAGAATTGGAAACTATGACGACAGAGTCCACCCTCCGCTTCGGAGCCCAGACCGATGAAGTGACGAGCCTCCTGAGGATTGTTAACCTCGTGCGGACGGGCGAGGCAACCACCCGCCCCGAAATCGGCAAGGTCACAGGCCTGGGCAGGGGCGTTGTCAGCCAGCGTGTGGACCAGGCCATCCAGTTCGGCTTCCTTGGCGAGGGGGAATTCGGCGCCTCCTCCGGCGGCCGTGCGCCCCGGACCCTGCGCTTTCGCGCCGAGCAGGGGCGGATCATCATCTGCGCCCTCGGAGCGGCCCACATCAGGGTAGGTTTGACGGCGCTCGACGGCGACGTCCTGGAGCACACTCACCGGACCTGGGATATCTCCCGGGGTCCTGAGAAGACCATTGAGGCAGTTATGGCCCTCGTGGACGACGTGCTGAAAAAGGACTCCAACGTGCCCGTCTGGGCTGTGGTGGTGGGCCTTCCCGGTCCGGTCGACTTTGCCTCCGGGCAGCCCGTGTCACCTCCCATCATGCCCGGGTGGAACGGCTTCGACGTCCGGACCCCTTTCGAGGAGCGCTTCAACGCGCCGGTCTGGGTGGATAACGACGTCAACCTGCTGGCCCTCGGCGAACGTGCGCGCCGCCGCGATTCCCTGGCGGACCTCATCTACTGCAAGATCGGCTCCGGAATCGGTGCAGGGTTGCTGTCCCAGGGCAGGATCCACCGCGGTGCCAACGGAGCCGCCGGGGACATCGGCCATGTCCGGGTCCTGGACTCCACCGCTCAGTGCCGCTGCGGAAAGATCGGTTGCCTGGAAGCCGTAGCCAGCGGCTGGGCCCTGGTCAGGGATGCGGAACAAGCCATCAAGGAGGGCGCCAACAGCTCCATGGCTGCGGTAGTGAAAAAGAGGGCACTGACTCTTGAGGAGATCACCCTGGCGGTCCGGTCCGGCGATCCCCTGGCCATCACCTTGATTCAAAAGTCGGCGCGCGTAGCGGGCGAGACCATTTCCGCCCTGGTGAACATGTTCAACCCCAGCGTCATCGTGATCGGCGGCGCTATGGGGTCGGCCGGCGAGGTATTCCTGGCGGAAGTGCGGCAGCGCGTCTACGAACTGTCCCTGCCGCTTGCCACCCGCGATCTGACGATCACCCTCTCCGTGGCAGACGAGCGCGAACCCCTCCGCGGCGGCGCTGAACTGGCGCGCGAGCAGCTCTTCGACGTCACCTTCCCGCGCTGGTTTGCTGACGGCCGCCCCTCACCGGAACGGGTCGCAGTTCCCGCCTAAGATCAGCACGCGGCGCGCCGGCTCAGGCGACGTCCAGGGAGGCACTGGGGGCCGGTTTTCCGTCCAGTTCCAGCCGCGCCTCCAGATGGAACGGCAGGACCAGCGGCGAGCCGGGCCGCGCCTGCAGGTACGGCACCATCAGCTGGAAGTCGACGGCGACGGCGTGCGTCCCGCGTGACAGCCCGCGCCTGCCTGCCAGGACGAGCCTGTCCTGTACAAACCACCAGCCCTGCTCTTCCTGCAGGGCGCCCGGGGACACGCGCCGCAGCCCCAGCATCACTGCCACTTCCCCTGGCGCCAGCGGAACGCCGTCCACCTCCACCGTGAGGCCGGTGATGCTCGAGAGCGGCATCGAGCGGATCCACGGCAGGCCGATGCGGAGTTCAAAACCTTCGGCAGTGGCGGTCAGCGCATCCTCGCGCACAGCGGTTCCCAACATGGCTTCCATCCTTTATCCTGAATCTGACATAAGTTTGTCATTAACAAGCATAAAGGGGAAGACGCCTTATGGCTCCCGAGATTCCGAGCAGCTGGACCCTGTGCGCCAGCTCCTTCAACTGGACCCCGGACATCATTGCCGCCCGCCGGACGGCCCAGGACATCGTCACCGGCATCGCAGATGCAGTGGTGAAGACGATCGAACTCGAGCCCGGACTGGTGTGGCGGTCCTTTCCCGCTCCGTGCGACGCCGAAGTCGACGAGCTGCGGGATGCCCTGGCGGCAAAGGGCGGGTCTGTCAGCATCGTTGGGGCCAGCCTGGACGACTTCACACCAACGGAACGCCGCCCCCTGCAGGAACGCCTGGAATTCCTGGTTCCCCAGATCCACGCCGCGCACCGCGTAGGAGCCACCGGCATCCGGCTCCCGATCGGCCAGGCCGGCACCGACCTGCTCACGCTGGTCCAGCCGCTGCTGCATGAGCTCGACCTGGTGCTCTACGAGGAAATCCAGGGGCAGCAGGCCCCCCGCAGCGCCGCCGTCGAGCCTGCCCTCGAAGCGATAGCCGCCCTCGGAGATGACCACATACGGGTACTCGTGGACATCAGCATGCTGATGCCCGCCCTTCCCGTCAGCTACCTCGAAGAGCTGCGCCGGGGCGGCTTGCCTGAGGACTTCGTGGGGCGGCTGGAGAATGACTGGCGGGACCCCGCCACCATCGACGCCGTCACCGGCCTGCTCCGCTCAGGAAACGTGCCCCCGCGGATCCACACCCTCTTTATGAACCTGCTCATCCGCTTCGGCCGCAGCGACGCGGCGGACCTGCAGGGCATCCTTCCCATGGTGGGCGCCTTCCACCTGAAGTTCTGGGACCTGGACGACGACGGCGGGCGGGTTTCGCAGCCGCTGCGGGACCTGGGCGCCCTCCTGGGCCGCAACGGCTTCAGCGGCTCGCTCACCAGCGAGTGGGGCGGCCACGAGTGGCTGCAGGACGACCCCACGGACATGACGCGGCGGCACCTTGCACTGGCCGAGGCGGCGTTGGCCCAACCTGCCGAAACCCGCGCGCGGATCTGACACACGTTGAACACAGAACGGCCGGTCCTGGATCTCCAGGACCGGCCGTGCTATGTGTGCTGCTATTTAGTGCTGAAGGCAGCGTCGAAGGCCGCCGCCGAGGGCTCGTAACTGGAGAGCCTGCGGACGAATGCGAGCGCTTCGGGGGCGCCGTCCAGGCGGTCCATGCCGGCGTCCTCCCACTCCACGGACAGCGGCCCGCGGTAGTTGATGGAGTTGAGCATCCGGAAGGCGTCCTCCCAGGGCACGTCGCCGTGGCCGGTGGAGATGAAATCCCAGCCGCGCCGCGGGTCGGCCCATGCCAGGTGGGACGAGAGCCGGCCGTTGCGCCCGTTGGTGAGCCGCTTCTTCGTGTCCTTGCAGTGCACGTGGTAGATGCGGTCCTGGAAGTCCCACAGAAACCCCACGGGATCGATGTCCTGCCACACCATATGGCTCGGATCCCAGTTCAGTCCGAAGGCCTCACGGTGCCCGATCGCCTCCAGCGCGCGCTGGGTGGTCCAGTAGTCGTAAGCGATTTCGGACGGATGCACTTCATGGGCAAAACGGACGCCCACCTCGTCGAAGACGTCCAGGATGGGGTTCCACCGGTCGGCAAAGTCCTGGTAGCCGGCGTCCACCATTTTTTCGGAGGCGGGCGGGAACATCGCCACGTACTTCCAAATGGACGAGCCGGTAAAGCCGGTCACCGTCTTCACGCCGAGCTTGGCGGCGAGCCGCGCGGTGTTCTTCATTTCCTCGGCGGCGCGGCGGCGCACCCCTTCAGGATCGCCGTCGCCCCAGACTTTGTCCGGCAGGATGCCGCGGTGCCGTTCGTCGATGGGGTCATCACACACGGCCTGACCATTGAGGTGGTTGGAGATGGTCCACACCTTGAGGCCGTGGCGTTCCAGGATGTCGAGTTTGCCCTGCACATAGGCGTCATCGTCCCAGCGCCAGGGGTCCAGATGGTCTCCCCAGCAGGCGATTTCCAGGCCGTCGTAGCCCCACTCACCGGCGAGCCGGGCCACCTCCTCGAACGGCAGGTCGGCCCACTGGCCGGTGAACAGGGTAATCGGTCGTGCCACGTGTTTCCCTTCCTACTAAACCTGCGCCGGGACGTCGGCGGTGACGCGCGTCCAGGCGGACTCATTTTCGGAACTGCGCTCGACGGCGTCGAGCACCCGCTGCACCTTCAGCCCGTCAGCGAACGTGGGATGCGGATCGGTGCCGCCCACGATTCCTTCCACGAGGTCCTTGACCTGGTGGGAGAACCCGTGCTCGTAACCGAGCATGTGCCCTGCCGGCCACCACGCCGAGACGTAGGGATGCTCCGCCTCGGTGACCAGGATTTTCCGGAAGCCCTGGCGGTCCGTGGGTGCCGTCCGGTCGTAGAACTGCACGCTGTTGAGGTCCTCAAGGTCGAAGGCCAGCGCGCCCTTGTCCCCCGAGACTTCGATCTGCAGCGCGTTCTTCCGGCCGGTGGCAAAGCGTGAGGCCTCGAACGATGCCAGCGCACCGGATTCGAACCGGCCGGTGAAGATGGCGATGTCGTCCACCGTCACCTGGCCTTTGCCAGCACCGGCGGTGCCGGAGAGCCCGGAACCCGAGTCAAGAAGAGGGCGCTCCTTCACGATGGTGTCGATGGTGCCGGAGACCTTTTCGAGGTTCAGCCCGGTCACGAACTGGGCCAGGTCAATGGCGTGGGCGCCGATGTCACCCAGGGCCCCGGAGCCGGCATGTTCCTTCTGCAGGCGCCAGGCCAGCGGCATCTCCGGGTCCACGAGCCAGTCTTGCCGGTACGAGGCACGCACCTGGTTGATGGTCCCCACGGCGCCTTCGGCGATCAGGTTGCGGAGAAACGTGACGGCGGGAACCCGGCGGTAAGTGAACCCCACCATCGCCCGGACGCCCCGGGCGGCGGCCCGCCCGGCAGCCTCAGCCATCGCTTCGGCCTCGGCCACCGTATTGGCCAGCGGCTTTTCGCAGAGGACGTGCTTCCCGGCTTCAAGGGCGGCGATCGCGATCTCGGTGTGCGAGTCGCCGGGGGTGACAATGTCGACGACGTCGATATCGTCCCGGGCGATGACCTCGCGCCAGTCGGTGGCGGATTCAGTCCAGCCCCATTTTTGGGCTGCGTCCGCCACTGCGTCGGCGTTCCGCCCCACGATGACGGCCATTTCCGGTTCAGCCGGCAGGTCAAACACGCGGGGTGCGGTCCGCCAGCCCTGGGAGTGGGCAGCGCCCATGAAGCCATAACCGATCATGGCCACCCGCAGGGTTGTCATGCCAGCACGACCTTCCGCTCAACCGCCACCCGGTTTCCGACGTAGCGCATGGGCGCGATCTGCATGTAAAGCAGGCGGAGGGTGAGGATGACTTCGACGTCGATCTCCTCGCCCGCGTCGGGGATGCGGTCCAGGGGAATGATGACGTCCGGCTTGTCAGCGACGAACCACAGGGTTTCCCATTGCTCGGGCAGCTCCGCGATGGAGTAGGACTTGCCCTGCAGTTCGAAGCGGAGGGCTTCCTTGGGGATGGCCACACCGTTGACTGTGGCCGCGACATCGTCCACGGCGGACAGCCAGAGGCTGCGGTACCAGGGCAGTTGGACGGACACCGAAATGCCCTCGGGGTGCCTGCGGACGTCGGCGTCCTGGAACAGGGAGTTGTGAGTTGCCATGGCTTTCCTTACTTCGCAGTCTCGACCAGGGTCGGGTTGGAAACAGTTGGATCGACGGATTCTTCGATGGCGCGGCGCATCAGTGCGTGCTGCTTTTTCACCAGGTCGATGGGGTCCGATTCGCCGAGGTCGGCGAAGGCGTGGCCTTCCCATTCGCTGGACAGGAAGCCCTGGTAGCCGCCCTTGACGAACTGGCGCACGATGCGCGGGATGTCCATGGCGGGCTCGTTGCCGTTCTCGTCGATGTCGTAGAACTTCGCGTGCACGTGGAACATCTGGGGCATGATGTCCAGCCATTCCTCCGGCGGGACCAGTCCGTGCATGTTGAACGCCAGCCGGGTGAAGGGGCCCAGCCGGGCGGGATCGAAGTTGTTTTCGCGCAGGTAGTCCTCGAACTCCTGGTTCCGCTCCTGCATGGGCAGCGGCTTGCGCCAGATGTCCTGCATCACGGCAAAGTGTTCCTCGGGCAGTCCCATCTGGGTCAGGGTGCGGAACAGCGTGGGCGACAGGCTGTGCATGGTGGAACTGAAGTCTGCCGTGAAGCCCAGCCGGTCGCTGCCGAGCTCCTCATACATCTCGCGGATCTGGAGGATCTTGGGATCGTTCGGGCCCTGGGGCGCGTGGATCTCGTAGCCGAGTTTCTGGTCGTATTTCTCGGCCAGCGGAAGCAGCCGGCGGAGCAGTTCCTTGCCCGCGGACCGGATGACGATCTTGTTGAAGCCGAGCGTGTTGGCGGTTTTGAGCTGCCGGGCGAAGAAGTCGAACTCCTCGTCCGGCGTCATGTCGCGCTCTTTACGGCGGCCCATGTCAAGGTTGGTGCCCACGGCACTGGGGGTCAGGCCGTAGCGGTCCATGCTGTCCCGCCACAGGCGGACGAAATCCTCGTCCACGTCCGGGTAGGTGCGCAGCATTTGGGCGATGTTGAACTCGACTCCCGGGCCGAGGCCTTCGTCGGCTACGGCCTTGATCAGGGTTTCCGGGGTGTAGAGCCCGGCGGCGAATTCGGAGGTGAGTGAATAGAGGGTGATGCCAAGCTCGATGCCCGAGCCTGCGATGCCTTCTGACATGTTGTTATTTCCTTTTGTTTCAGCCGCGGACGGGCTGGGCGAGGTGGCTGCTGAGGATGCGGCGGGCTTCCGTTGCATCGGTGATCATGGCGGAACCGGCATTGGCCGCTGCTGAACGCTGGACGGCCTGCTCGCCGCGGATGATCTCGAACGGGTCCTGCCAGTTGTTCCAGTGCCAGCCTTCGTATTCGCTCGAGATGGCGCCGGAGTAGCCGTTTTCCACGAGTTGCCGCACCAGTCCGCGCACCGGCACTGAGGGCTCTTCGCCGTTTTCGTCGATGCCGAAGAACTTGCCGTGCACATGGCGGACCCAGGGCATGATTTCCAGCCACGTGTCCAGGGGTGCTGGGCCGAACAGTCCCGTTCCGTTGATGCCAAAGTCGATGCCCAGGTCCGGCCTGCCGTTCCGGGCGGCGAGGCCTATGAAGGCGCCGAAACGTTCGCCGTGGACCTTCTGGTTGTTGGGCGGTCCTTCGGCATAGAAGCCGTCCCACAGGTCAACCACCTGCCGGAGCAGGTCCTCCGAAGCACCACGACGGCGGTAGGCCTCCAGCAGCGAGGGGGCAAATCCGGTGACAGTGGCGCCCCAGTCGGCAGTGAAACCGAGCAGCGGGGAATCGAGCTTCTCGTAGCGGTCACGCAGCGCGAGGACGCGTTCGTGCGCGCCGTGCTGGTCCGCGTGGACTTCGAGGGCCAGGGTCACGCCGTACTTTTCGGCCACGGGCAGGAGGCTTTCCATGGCGTCGGGGGTCAGCGAGATCTGCACGCGGGCGATCGGGAAGCCGAGCCTGGCGGCAACTTCGATCTGCTTGCGCATGTATTCGACCAGCTCGTCGTGGTTCATCAGCCGGTCCCGGCGGATGCCGGTATCAACGTTGACTGCCAGCGAGGTGGGGACGAGGTCCACCTCGGCCACCAGGTCGCGGAACTGGCCCACAAAGTTGTCGTCGATGCGGTCCGGGAAGCCGCGCAGGCTGGAGAACCCGATAACCTCAAGCCCCGGGCCGAAACCTTCAGCCGCCACCTTGCGGATCAAGCCGTCGAGGTCGTACTGCCGGGCGTGGAAAGCCCGGGTGAAGCTGTATAGGGTGACGCCCTGGATCGGCGTTCCGAGGCTGGTCATCGCTGTGCCACCTTCATGGTCTTGGTGTCGTGCTCTTCGATGTGCAGCACGCCGTGGTCGGTAATGATGTAGGGGATGTAGAGCTTCAGGTCCACCCGGACCTCGTGCTCTGCGTTGTCATCCCGGACCGGAAGGTCGCCGGAAAGGACAGCCGAGTCCAGCGGGTACCACCACTCGCCGGTTTCATCCACGAGCTCTTCAAAGCTGAACGTGCGGTTGTTCATGGTCCAGCGCAGCGTGTCCTCCGGCGCGGCAACGCCGTCAACCGTCAGTGCTGCGCCGGCGATGCATGAGCCCGGAAGGGCGCGGTACCAGGGGATCCGGACTTCGACGGCGGTGCGGCCGTCCTGGGTGGTAAGTGTTCCCTGCTCGATTATGCGGTCGGCGATCATCGAGACCTCCTTGTCTGCGGCATGCCTTGCCGGTGAGTGAAATGCCTGTGCTGGAACGAAGTGGCCGCGCTACCGGCACTTATTCATTATTTAGACATTCTATTGTCTAATTCGGACATAAGTAAAGAGCTGGTGATTTCTTCAGCGATTTTCCGTGCGCCGCGCACGGCGAGTGCCACGGACGTCAGCGTGGGATTGCACGCTGTGGCGGTGGGGATAACGCCGTTGCCGGCCACAAAGAGGCCGGGGACCTGCCACACCTGGCTGTCCGGCGAACAGACACTCTCGCCGTCGTCCGTCTCACCCATGCGCGTGGTGCCCTGGTAGTGCAGCGACGCACCGGGCGGCAGGACAAAGGGGCGCTCGTCCAGCGGTTCGCCCACAGCCTTGCCCAAGCGGACAATTTCCTGCCTGGCGCGGTCCAGCACGTCGTGGTCCCGCTCGGTCAGCCGGTAATGGATGCGCATGGCGGGCATCCCGTAGGAGTCACGGGTATCGTCGTCGAACGCCACACGGTCCTCGCGCTGCAGGTCCTTGGCGCAGAACAGGCCCAGCCCCACGATCGAGCCCGGGACGATGGGATCATCGTCGGCCAGGGGAACCGGTGAGGCATCCAACTGCATGATCTGGCCGTGGAAGGGCGCCTCGTCCGTGTAGGGAACCCAGGCCACTCCGCTCTGCTCGCTCAGGGCGCCGCTGGCGGCCGCCGGCGCGTCCTCGGGCTGGACGTCGCGGAGCCTGCTCGCGAAGACCACCTGCGCCTGGTCGTTGAGGTAGCGGCCCAGGGCGTCGTGCCGGATCCCGGAAGCCCACAGCAGCTGCGGTGTGCGCAGGGCGTCCGCCCCCACCACAACGTAACGGGCGGCCACCTGATAGGTGTCACCGCTGCGCCGGTCCTGGACTTCGATGCCGGCAGCGGCGCCGTCCTCCACCAGCACACGGGTCACCAGCGATTCATCAAAGAGTTCAAAATGCGGATTATCGCGGGTGGCCTCTCCCATGACGACGTCGGAGCCGGACCACACGAGGGCACCATCCTGCCGCCGGTGTACAGCAAGGGGCATGGGCTGGACCCGGAAGGCAGGCTTGCGGCCCTGATCCACCACCGCGGCGAGCCGTTCCCGGACCAGGTCCGAGAACGGGGCACCATCAAAAGCGTGCGTGGTGACGCCCAAAAGGCGGTCGGCATCGTTGAGGAGCTCTTCCAGGTCCGGCAGGAACGGGATGCGCTCCTTGCCGCCCGGGCGGGGGCAGGCGGCGGTCCAGTGGGCGGCCATGCCGCCCACATTGCTGGACATGGCCGCGACGGGCATGCCGTCCTCGCCCGGGAAGGCGTAGCCGTCCTGCAGCAGGTAGGTTCCGGGGCGCGCGCGGCGTTCGCCGCTCTTGACGGCGCCCGGTGAGTTCACTGTTGCAGCACCGGCACCGGGACCTTCCGACGCCCGCTGGGCCAGGCTGCGGCGCTCAGGATCCGCGATGTTCTTGACGTGCGCCCCGGGCGGGTTGCTGACAGTCGGGCCCACTTCGAACATGGCGATCGTGGCGCCGGGGGCTTCCTCGCTGAGGATCCGCGCGTAGGCCGATGCTGTGGGGCCGCTGCCGACGATGGCGACGTCAACCGCGGCGGGATAGCGGTGACCGCTCACCGCCCTGCCACCAGTTCCTGGATGCGGCGCACCGACTTTGCCGAGTCGATGGTGGGGTAGTACTCGAGGCCGATGGGGCCGGTGTAGCCGCTGGTCCGCAGGTCCGCGAAGCGGGCGGTCCAGTCGATGGAGCCGGAGCCGGGCTCGCCGCGGCCCGGCGCGTCCGCGACCTGCACATACTTGATGAGATCCCCGGCGTTGGCGAGCTCCGCGGCCACGTCCTCGCCCTCAACGGTGGAGTGGTAGAGGTCGTAGAGGACGCCGAAGTTGGGCGAGTTGACGCCCCTGGCGACGTAGACAGCTTCGGACGTGCGGTCCAGGAGGGCCCCCGGGTGGTCAACACGGATGTTCACCGGTTCGAGGACCAGCGTGACGCCGGAACCGTCAATGTGCGCTGTGCCCTGGGTGAAGATTTCGATCAGCTCGTCCAGCTGGTCCTGCCGCTTGCGGCCGCCGAAGCCGGTGCCGCTGCCCACCACAATCCGGGGGCAGCCAAGCTGGCGGGCCACTTCGACACCGGCATCCAGTCCGGTGTAAAACGGCGCGTGGTCCTTCGGCGGGATCATGAACTGCATCCGCGGTTCCGCCAGCTGGGCGGTGAGCTGGACTCCGGTTTCCTCGAGGGCTTCCTTGAGGGCGGGAATGTCCTTGCCCGTGGGGCCCCACATTTCGACGGCGTCAAAGCCGGCGGCGGCTGCGGCGCGGACACGGTCAGCGGCGCTGGGGCCTGCTTCTGAGAACAAAAGGTCGATGTTGGGCGCGAGCTGGTACATGCGTGGCTCCTGGATAGTTGAGAGTGGTCGATAGGAATGTGTGGGCGGCTGTACCTGAACTGACCTGTTTTTGGGCGCAAAGGATCAGGGCAGGCCGCTTGTGCGGTTGGTGCCAGGCGGTTTGCTGCTTGGCAGTTTCCGGCCGGGCCGGTCAGCCCTTCAGGCCGCCGGAGAAGCCCTGGATGAAGCGCTTTTGGGCGAACAGGAACAGGGCGAGGATGGGGATCATGGACACGATGACAATGGCGAAGATCGAGTTCCACTGGGAGACCAGGGAGCCGATGTAGTAGTACATGGCCACCGGCAGGGTCTGGTTGGCGGAGCCACCCAGGAAGATCAGCGACGTGAAGAAGTCATTCCACACGATGAGCCCGGCGAAGATGGTGACCGTTCCAGTGGCGGGAGCCATCATGGGGAACACCACCTTGGAGAAGATCTGGGACTTGCTGGCGCCGTCGATGGTGGCCGCTTCTTCGTAGTCGGTGCCAAGGCCGCGGAAGAAGTTTGCGTACAGGAAGATCGACAGCGGCAGGAGCATGCCGGTGTAGAGGACGATCAGGCCCCATGCGGATCCGGTGAGTCCAAGGGCCCGCGCTCCCATGTAGAGGGGGACGGCGCCGAGCTGGCCGGGAAGGATGATGGCCACAAGGAAGAGGTAGTACGCGCCCTTGCTCCAGCGGCGGGTGCTGCGGGAGATGACGTAGCCGGTGATGGAGCCGAGGGCGATGAGTCCCACAATGCTGCCCGCGGTGATGATGACGCTGTTGACCAGGCCCATCACCACATTGGAGTTGCCGGTGGCGGTGAGGACGTCGATGAAGTTGCTGAAGTCCGGGCTTTTGGGCGGAGCCAGGGCTGAGGTGGTGAACAGCTCGGTGTCCGGCTTCAGTGCTGTGGTCACCAGGAAGTAGAACGGCGCGAGGAAGATCAGGGCGAGCGCCCACAGGCCGATCTCGCGGAGCAGGGTGAGTTTGGTGTAGCGGAACATGGCTTAGTCCTCAGGGTTCGAACGCGTCAGCCGCTGCTGGATTACGGCGAAGATCAGGATGATGGCTGCGAGCACCAGGGCCAGGGCGGCACCGCCCCCGAAGTTTCCGAGCGCAAACGCCTGCTTGTAGACCTGGGTGGCCAGGGTTTCCGTTGCCCCGGCGGGTCCGCCGCCGGTGAGCGCCATGATGGGATCGAAGACGCGCAGTCCCTGGACGATGCCAAGCGTGGTGGCGATGGCGACGGCGGGACGGATGGCCGGCAGGGTCACGTTGCGGAACCGCTGCCACAGGTTGGCGCCGTCAATGGCCGCCGCCTCCTCCACTTCCGCGGGGACGCCGGCCAGGCCGGCCATAAAGATCACCATGGCAAAGCCGGTGGAAGACCAGACCAGCACCACCAGGACGGTCCAGATGGCCCACTGCGGGTCGGCCAGCCACGGCTTGGCCTGGTCGCCGGCGCCTATTGCCGTGAGGAAGGCATTGAGCGGACCGTCGAAGTCGAAGATGTATTTCCAGATGTAGGCCGTGGCCAGCGGGCTGAGCACCACCGGCATAAAGAACAGGGTCCGGAGGATGTAGCGCGTCTTGAGGATGCGGTTCAGGCCCAGCGCGATGACCAGCCCGGCGACGTTGCCCAGCAGAACCGAGCCAAAGGCCAGGAAGAGGGTGTTGGAGAGGGCTCCGAGTTTCGTGGGGTCCTTAAAGATGGCCTCAAAGTTGGCCCAGCCCGTGATCTTGAACGCGCCGATGCCCGTCCAGTTCGTGAAGGCGAAGAATCCGCCGATCCCGGTCGCCACATAGTGGATGGCAAACACCAGGGCGATCCCGGGCAGCGCCCACCACCAGTGTCCGAATTCCAGGCCGCGGCCCCGGGAGCGGGCGTTCTGGCCCGCCCCCGGAGTGCGCCTGCCTCGCCGGGGTGCTTCTGCTGCTTCGCTTTTCGGTTGCATCGTCGCAGTCATGGTAATCCTTGCTTGTCCCTTTGAGTGGTCGGAACGTTGATGGTGAAAAACGCTACTGGCCCCAGGCGGCGTCCATGGCCTGCAGGACCTGGTCGGGGCTCTTCTGGCCCGTGATGATGCCCTGAACCCCCGTGGCCAGCGCGTCGTAGACGGCGGAATTCGGCCACTGGATGTTCGGCAGCGGGCCGTACTTGCCGTCCTTGATCAGGTCGCCGACGTTCTTGTAGGCGCCGCCCTCGAAGTCGTACTTGTCCAGTCCGCTGACCGGCAGGGCGCCGTCGATTTCTGCGAACGCCTTGGTCTGCTCCGGTTCGGCAGCCCAGGCGAGGAACGCCTTGGCTGCGTCCTTGTTCTTGGAGGCGGCGTTAATGGAGAAGGCGTAGTTGGCGCTGGCGTAGACGTAGTCGTTACCCGAGCCCTTTTCAGCCGGCAGTGCGCGCACACCGAATTCGGAGCCGGCAGCGGCGGACTGCAGCTGCTTCCAGCTCGTGGCCGGAATGAATCCTGCCAGTGACGTACCGCTGGCAAGGCCCTTGGTAATGGCGTCAAAACCGGCACCGGCGGCGCCCTTCTGGAAGCAGCCTGCGTCCTTCAGGGTGTTGACTGCTTCGAGTGCCGACTTCCAGCCGTCCGAGCCCGCGAATGTGACCTCCTTGGCGGCGCGCTTGTCGTTCCACTGGGGGTCTTCCGCGTAGACGCGGGAGGCTGCCAGGGACATCGCGGTAAGGCCTGTGTTTGGAGGCGCCGCGCCGGCAAGGGCAAAGAGGGATTTCCCGGACGATTCAAGGGCCTTGCACTGCTGTTCCAGAGCCGCAAAGTCCGCGGGGAACTCGCCGGCCTCCTTAACCGCGGCCTCGTTCGCGACCAAGGCGGACACCGTAATGGCCGTGGCCTGGCCGAATACCTTGCCCTCCGGGCCGAAGCTGCTGGCGCTCCCCTCAGGCAGGAGCTCCTTGGCGGAATCATCCAAGGGCTCAAGGAACCCGGCTTCCGCGAGCGGAAGGATGCTGCGTCCCTGGCCGCTGCCCGGCGAGGTCACCACAATATCCGAGGCGTTGCCGGCCTGGAGCTGGGTCCGCAGGGTCTGGTCGTAGGAGTCGTTGGGCTGCGGGTTGAACGTGACCTTCACGTCCGGGTGCGCCTCCATGTACTTCTCGGCAAGCACCTGGAAGGGGCTTTCGATGGTGTTGGAGGTGGCGAAGGACAGCGAAAATTCCTTCGAGCCTCCGGAGGAGGCGTTGCTGCCGGTGGAGGCCGAGCAGCCGGTAAGGACGAGGGCGGCGATGGTGGGGACGGCGAGAGCGCCGGCCTTGAGGCCTGAATAGCGACGGTGCTGTGTCATGTCCAGCCTTTCTGACTTCGTTGTCGAAAACATCCGGGAGCCGTGACCCCGGTCACTCATTAGTATGCAGGAGATGTGTAGAAAAAGCACATAAGTATTGCAGATGCCAGACATAAGTTTCACGGGGGTCTGCGGAAGCCCCGGTTGCATCGGGCGATGTGATGCACCACACCAGCTCTATTGATGCCGCTGATACACTGGCGGGACGAAAAATTCACCGTTGAAAGATCGACGTGCCGTGACAAATAATGTCCTGCTTTCCCGGCTCGACCTCAACCTGCTGATCTCGCTGGATGCCCTCATCACCGAGCGGAGCGTGACGAGGGCAGCAGAGCGGCTTCATCTCAGCCAGCCGGCGCTGAGCGCTTCGTTGGCGCGGCTCCGGTCCCACTTCGGGGATCCCATCCTGGCCCGCCGCGGCAATGCCTATGAACTCACGCCCTTCGCCCTGCGTTTGGCTGAGCACACCACCACAGCCTTGGAGGCAGCCCGGCGCGTCTTCGAGAGCCAGGCCACGTGGGAGCCCGCCGAATCGGAACGGGAGTTCTCCATCTACGGCTCCGATTACGGCTTCACCACCATCGGCCGGGTGGTTTCGGAGCTTGCTGCCGAGCGCGCGCCGGGTGTCCGGTTCCGGTTCATGCTGCACAACCCGATGGTGGTGGAAGATGCAGCCAACCGTCTCCGTTCCGTGGACGGCATCCTGATTCCACACGGGTTCCTTTCCGGCCTCCCCTACCTGGACCTGTGGCGGGACGGCTGGGTGGCAGTCGTTTCTACCTCCAACGACGCCGTCGGCGACAAAATCACCATGGAGAACATCGCCGAACTTCCGTGGGTGATGACGTACCAGACCCGGTCCGCGTCAACCTCGGCGGAACGGCAGATCATGCAGCTCGGTGTTGAGCCGCGCGTGGACGTGGTGGTGGAGAGTTTCCAGTCCTTGCCGCATTTTGTGGTCGGAACCAACCGGATCGCGCTCATCCAGGCGGCACTGATACCGTTCGCGCTGCGCGTGGGCGGGGTGCGCGTTCTCCCGCTCCCCTTCGATGCCATGCCACTGGTGAACGCCCTGTGGTGGCATCCGGTGCACAACCGCGATTCGGAGCATGAGTGGATGCGGGGCCTGTTCAAGGAGGCTGCCGATATCGTCGCCGCCGCGGCCGCCAAGGACGCTCCTCAATCCCCGGCTTAAAAGCCGCGGTGCCCGGCCGGGTGAACGGACGGGCACCGAGGATGCACAAGCCTGAGGGGTCAGGCTGATGCCAGGGCAGAGCGCATGCTCTTGCGGATGAGGTCGTGCTGCTTGCGGACCAGCAGCAGCGGATCCACTTCGCCAAGCTCGGCGAAGGCGTGGCCCTCCCATTCGCTGGACCAGTAGCCGCGGTAGCCGCCCTCCACGAACACGCGGACCAGTTCCGGATAGTCGATGGCGGGCTCGTTGCCGTGATCGTCGATGTCGTAGAACTTCGCGTGGACGTGCATGATCTGCGGCATGATGTCCGCCCACTCCGTCGGACTGACATGGCCGTGCATGTTGAAGGCCAGGTGGGCGAAGGAGCCAAGGCGGGCAGGATCGAAGTCCCGTGCGCGCAGGTAGCCGATGAACTCCTCCTGCCGCGCCCGCATCGGAGCGTCGGTGGCCCAGATGACCTGCAGCTTTTGGACGGCTTCGTCGTCAAGCCCGGCACGGCGGACCGCACGCAGGAGCGTAGGTGACATGCTGTGCATGGTGGAGGAGAAGTCCGCCACGAAGCCCAGCAGCGGTGAATCGAGCTCCGCGTACACGTCGCGGACCTTCATGATCTCCGGGGAGTTGGGTCCCAGCGGTGCGTGGATCTCGTAGGCGAGCTTAAGCTCCAGGTCCTCGGCGAGCGGGAGCAGCCGCCGCAGCAGCTCCGGCTTGGCGCTCTGGATGCGGACCAGCGGGAACCCGAGCTTCTTTGCGCCGTGGAAGAGCGTCTGTGTGAACTCGTATTCCTCGTCGGGCGTCATGTCGCGATCGCGCCGCCGGCCCATGTCCAGGTTGGCGCCGAAGGAGCTGGCGGTGAAGCCGTGCTTGTCGAAGGCCTGCTGCCAGGAACGGGCGAAGTCATCGGAGACGCGCGGGTACGTCGGCAGGACCTGGGAGGCCACGATCTCAATGCCGGGGCCGATGCCCAGCTCGGCCACGCGGTTGAGCAGGCCGTCGAAGTCGTACCAGCCGGCCCGGAACTCGGCACTGGCCGAGTACAGGGTGAGCCCGAGCGAGAACGGATCGTCCTCGGCCTTTGGCGGAGGCGGGGTGAGCGCCGTCGTCAATTCAGGAGCCGCGGCGGCCTTGTCCGTGACCGTCAGTTCGAGTGTCTGGTTCACGAAGTTGGGGACATACATCCCGGGGCCGCCGTCCTGGCCCGGGGCGATCTGCATGTAAGGCAGGCGCAGCTCCCCGATGAGCTGGACGCTGTGCTCCTCGCCCAGGGCCACAGGGGTGTCCCGCTTGGCGATCAGCAGGGGGTGCTCCTGCAGGTACCAGAGGGTTCCGCTCTGGTCCGGGAGGTCGGCGAGCGCGTAGCGGACACCGCCGAGTTCCAGGGCCAGGTCCTCGGCAGGAACGTCCTGCCCGTCGATGGTCAGCCGCAGGCTGGAGACCGAGGAGAGCCAGAGGCTCCGGTACCACGGCAGGGTCAGGGCCACGGCCAGGCCGTCCGGGTGGGCGCGGAGGCTTGAATCGTCAAGAAGTCCGTTTGGCATGGTGTTCTCTTTGCTGGGAGGGATGGGTCAGGGAAGTTCGGCAGCGATACGGCGGATCAGGGCATGCTGGCGGCGTACCTGCTCGATGGCCCGCCACGGTGTGCGTTCACCTTCGTATTCGCTGGAGAGGTAGCCGGTGTAGCCCGCGTCTTTGAGCGCCTTGAGAACGGGCAGCCAGGGAATCTGCTGGTCCTCGGGTTGCTCGTTGATGTCGTGGAACTTCGCCTGAACGAACACCACGTACTGGGCAATCGCTGCGAAATCGGCCGGGTCGACGCCGATGCCGTCCAGGAACGCGGGCCGGGTTTCGCGGGTCTCGCCGTCGCGCAGCGGGATGGGCCGGTCCTGGAAGATTCCGGTGTCGATGAGCAGGCCGAAGTTCTTGGTTCCGGTCCGTTCGATGAGGCTGATGTAGTCCTCGACGACGGGGTGCTTGATGGGTGTGGGGGAATGGATCTCGGGGCAGATGATGATCCCCAGTTCGTGGGCAAGGTCAAGGGAACGCTCCACCGATTCGGTCCAGACAGGGTCCGGGACCAGGTCGCTGGACACCACGCCGATCTTGGGCCGCACAAAGCCGAAGCCCAGCCGGTGGGCCAGCCGCAGGTCGCGCTGCAGCGCCCCTGCACCCTCGGCAGCTGTCATGCCCCGGCCCGGGTGCAGCCTGGTATCGATCCAGGACCCGTAGTTCGTGGGTTCCAGGGAGTACTTCTCGAGGAGGCTGAACCAGTTGTCGATCCACGCCGGGTCGGGTTCGGGGTAGCCGGGGACGTGGCCCTCGCCGAGGATCTCGACGCCGGTGGCGCCCAGGTCCGCGATGGAGGCCAACGCAGTCTCCAGGTCCATGACCGTGCCGTAGTCGCCCATGTAGCTGTAGAGGGAGACGCCGTAACGGAAGGTGCCTGCACCACCCTCCGGGGCCAGCGTCACAGCGCGGCTGACGCGGTGGACGGTGGGCTGGTGCTCCACGGGGATATAGGACATGCGCAGCCGCAGTTCGATGGTGAGCTCATGGACGCCCTGCGGCAGGCCGCCGTCGAACGGAACGGTGACCACTGCGGCTTCCTCGAGGGGCCAGCGCACGCCGTCGCTTTCCCAGAGCTGCTGCAGCGTGTAGGTCCGCCCGCCGAAGGTCCACAGCGGAACGGCAGGGCCGACGTCGACGATGTTGCCCACGCGGACTGCGATGCCGTCGATCAGCGACGCGGCCATGCCGCGGTAGGAAGGCATCCGGACGCGGAACTGGAAGCCGGTCACACGCCCGCCCTCAGTGACGTTGCGGAAGCCGACTGACTGGATGAGGTCTCTTTCGAGAAGCATCGTTGCTCACTCTCTCTAGGTGCACACCGATCGTAGCATCGTTATGTCGATTTCACACTAAAGTATGTAAGCTTTCTCCCTAACCTTCCCTTGCCGACTAAAGGAGCTCAGAGCACATGGCCGACGTGTTGAACGCCCTCATCCTCTCCGGGCATATGACCTGCGAGCACGACAACGAATTCCGCAGCTTCCGGGCCCACAACCAGTGGCTCACTACCCTGCTTGAGGACACGGGCCGGTTCCGCGTTCGAGTGATCGAGGACCCTCGGGGGCTCGGCGCGAACGTCATCGACAGGTACGACGTGGTCATCATCGTGTTCGAGGGCCGCGACGGATACCACGAAAAGGCTGTCGGTTTCGGCGCTGAAACCGACGCGGCCCTGCTGAAATTTGTCCACGACGACGGCAAAGGCATCGTCTGGTTCCACGGCTCCGCGGTGCAGGAGGACGACTGGGGTTACCCCGAGGAGTACAACATCATGCGGGGCGCGAAGCTCAGCGTTCCCACCGGGCTGCGTCCGCGTCCCTGGGGTGAGGCCCGGCTGCAGACGGCCCGGCCCCGCCACCCCATTACGGAGGGCATCAGCGACACGTGGACGGTGACGGGTGATGACATCCTGACGGGCGTACAGCTGTACGAAGGTGCGGAGGTGCTTGTCTCAGTGTTCGACGACCTGGAGTCGTACCAGAACGCACCGATGTGGCCCTTGTCCCACTATCCGGTGGCCATTCCGGCGGAGGGCATCGAGGGCCTCCCGGGCATCAACACGCTGCAGCCCCTTGCCTGGATCAACAACTACGGCGAAGGCCGCAGCTTCACCATCACCATCGGGCACGACATCGACACCTTCCGCCGGATCGAGTTCATCCGAATGTTCCCCCGCGGCGTGGAGTGGGCGGCCAGGGGCAGAGCCACCCTGGAAGGACCGGACCGCCGAGGTGAGCGGCGCTTCCTGCCGTGGCCTTACTACAACCGGGAGGGGTAACGAAGGCCTAACCCTCCCCCGCGGCCCCGTTCAGCTCCGCCCGCGTGGGCGGATTGGCGCCGGGACGTGACACCGTAACGGCCGCCGCCTTGGCCGCGTGGGCCAGGAGTTCGGCCAGGCCCTCGGCGGGGAGTTCGCGCAGGTCCTTGCGGTTTTGGGCACCGTCCAGGCCGCGGTCCACCAGGCCGGACAGCAGGGCTGCCATAAAGGAGTCACCCGCGCCCACTGTGTCTGCCACCTCAACCTTGGGCGCCAGGACCTGCGCCTCGCCGGCCCGGGTTATCCCCCACGGCCCGTCCGCTCCGCGGGTGACCACCACCATGGCCGGGCCCTCGTTGCCGCCCAGTTCCAGCCAGCGGCGCGCAGCGTTGAGTACGTCCGTGTCCGGGTAGAGCCAGGCGAGGTCTTCGTCGGACGCCTTCACCACGTCAGCGAGTGAGACGAATTTTTCCGTGTGGCGGCGGGCGTAGTCCACGTCGGTGATGATGCTGGGCCGGCAGTTGGGGTCATAGCTGATGGTGGCGCGCGGGTGGGCGTATTCGACGGCGGCCAGCACGTCCGTGGCGCCGGGCGCCAGCATCGTGGCGATGGAGCCGGTATGCAGCAGGGTGGTGCCCTGCAGCATAAAGGCCAGGCGGTCGGCGATGCCGGGAAGCTGCCAGGTGAGGTCGAACGTGTAGGTGGCGGCGCCGTCGTCGTCAATCAGGGCGGTGGCCACGCTGGTGGGAAGATCGTCCGGGCCCAGCGGAAGCATCACAGAACTGGAGCGCAGGTGCGCGGCGACGGAATCGCCGTACGCGTCGCGGCCGTAGCGGCCGATGAACTGCACCGGGTGGTCCAGGCGGGCCAGGCCCACCGCGACATTGAGCGGGCTGCCGCCCACGTGGGCCTCGATCCCGGAGGCGCGCTGGACAACGTCGACGAGGCCTTCGCCAATTACTGTGAGCATCCTCATACTCTGCCAGAGGACCGGCTGACCAGCACGTTACTCAGCACGATGACGGCGATTCCCGCCAGTTCCCGCGCGTCAAGGCTTTGGCCGAGGATGATCCAGCCCGCGGCGGCGGCCCAGACCGGATTGATGCTCATAAAGGTCCCGAAGAGGCCGGCGGGCACCCTGCGCAGGGTGATGATGTCCGCCGCGTAGGGGACAGCCGACGCGAGAATTCCGCACACCAGCGCAAGGCCGAGGGCGGCCAGGGTTGGCGGGTGCGTGGCGAACCACAGGAGCGCCAGCGGACCCCAGACGACGGCGGCCAGCACGCTCGCCGTCGCCGTTCCGCGAAGACCTGGGAGACGTTGCCCCACCGTCATGTTAAGCAGGATGTAGGCGGCCCATGCCGCAGCGGCGACCAGGCCGAGGCCAATGCCGGGCAGGTCGCTGGAGGGTCCCGGGTTGGTGAGCAGGACGACACCGGCACCGGCCGCAAGGGCGCAGGCAATGTCCGCCACCCGGCGCGAGGCGCAGACGGCCACCGCCAGCGGCCCGAGGAATTCGAGTGTCACGGCAAGCCCCAGACCCACCCGCTCCACCGCGCTGTACAGGCTCAGGTTCATCACGCTGAACGTGATGGCCAGCCCGATAACGGGCCACCACTCACGGCGCGTCAGTCCACGGAACGAGGGGCGGGCGACGGCGGACAGCACTGCTGTGCTGACCAGTTGGCGCACGGCGACCACCCCGAAGGGTCCGATGGCGGGAAATGCCAGCGCGCCGGCCGCCGCGCCGGCCTGGTTGCTCGCGGCGCTGGCGAGCATGAGGGTGATGCCAAAGCCGCGGCCGCGGGGCACTGCCTTACCGGATGCCGTTCCGGCGCCGGATTTGCTTTTCGTTTTCTCGCCCATGGAATGAGGCTAAGTAGTCCTCTAATATGCGCCTAATGCATTCTTTGACGTTGCTATACGATTTGGTTATGGACTGGAAGCTGCACGAACTGCGGGCCTTTATTGCAGTCATTGACGCCGGCACCTTCACCGATGCCGCCATCGACCTGGCTGTCTCCCAGGCCGCTGTTTCGCGCGGAATAGCGGGCCTGGAGCGCAGGGCAGGCGGCAGGCTCCTGCGCAGGATGCCTCGCGGGTGCGAGCCCACGGCCCTGGGCCAGCGCTTCCTGCCGCAGGCCCGGAGGGTCGTGGCAGAGCTGGACAAACTCGAAGACCTGCTCCAAGCCGGGCACACGTCGCTGCGGCTCGGCTACGCCTGGTCCGCCGTCGGAAAACACACGACTCCGTTGCTTCGGGGCTGGGCCCGGGCGAACCCGGCCATCGACCTGGAACTGGTCCGCCACAACTCTGCGTCCGGCGGGCTGGCTGAGGGGATGTGCGATGCCGCGATTGTCCGGACACCCCTGGATCCGCAGCGCTTTGACGCCGTCGTTGTGGGGCTGGAACGGCGGGTGGCCGTGTTTGCTTCCGATGACCCGGAATGGTCCCGGCGCCGGAGCCTGCGGATGAAGGACCTTGCTTCGCGCGAAGTCATTGTTGATCCGAGGACCGGCACCACCCGGAGTGACCTGTGGGCCAAGGGGAAGGGCCCGCACATCCTCCAGACCACCGGTCTGGACAACTGGCTGGACGCCATCGCCGCTGGTAAAGGTGTGGGCATGACGTCGGAGGCCACAGCGGTCCACCATCCCCGGCAGGGCGTCAGCTACCGCCCGGTGAGCGACGGACCGCGCATCCCGGTCTGGCTCGCCTGGTGGCACGACGAGCCGCCCACTGGAATCACCGCCCTGACCGACGCGCTAACGGAGCTGTACCAGGACGGCTAGCACCGCTTTGCCACTGCCGAAGTGATGGCGGGGGCGCGCCATCACTCCATCCCTCCGAAGTTGGCCTGCTCAGCCTTTGCCCAGCGCGGCCGCCCCCTGCGCCAGCCGGGTAATCTGCGCCCAGTCCTCATCTTCCACCGCAGCGCGGGGCGTGAGCCAGCTGCCGCCGACGCACGTCACGTTGGGCAGCGCAAGGTAGTCCGGTGCGGAGGCAAGGCTGATGCCGCCGGTGGGGCAGAACTGGACGGCCGGGATGGGCGCGCCGATCGCCGCGAGGTACTCAGGCCCGCCGGCGGGCCCGGCCGGGAAGAACTTCATCGCCGTCAGGCCGTGCTCCAGGACGGCCAGCACTTCACCCACGGTGGCCACTCCGGGCAACACCGGAACGTTCAGCTGCAGCATGTGGTCCAGCAGCGACGGCGTCACGCCGGGGCTGACCAGGAACTGGGCGCCCGCAGCCACGGCATCGTCGGCCTGCGCCGGAGTGAGGATGGTGCCGGCACCCACCAGGATGTCCGGTACTTCGTTGGCAATGCGCTTCAGGGATTCAAGCGCATTGCCCGTGCGCAGCGTCAGCTCGATGATGCGGACCCCGCCCTCGACCAGGGCCTTCGCAACCGGAACGGCGTGCTGCGGATCGGCGATGGTGACCACCGGGATGACAGGGGAAACGTGCAGGACGCTGGTTGCGTCAGCCATGGATAATCTCTTTTCTCAGGCCATCCAGCCCGGTGTCGATAATGCGGTACCAGTGCGTCAGCAGGTCCGCGAAGGTGGTGTTGGCCGCGAGCTCCTCGGCAAAGACGCTGCGCACGCCCAGGAGGGCCGGCACCACGGTGGCGGCGGACCGCTCAGCGGGCAGGGCCTTCTGGAGCTCGTCCGCCAGGGGATCGTTCAGGTCTGCCGCAGCAGTGGTGGCCACGTGGTGCATCCACGCTGCCACAGCCAGGGAAACCCAGCGGGGCTCCCGGCCGGCGTCGAGGGCGGCGCGGGCGGTGGTCAGCAGGCGGAGTCCGATTTTCTGCGACCCGTCGCTGCCCACCTTGGCCGTGGTGTGGCCCAACGCCGGGTTCGCAAAACGCTCGAGGACCTGGGCACAGTACGTTTCGCCATCCAATCCCTTGGGGAGGCTGATGGTGGGCAGCGCATCCTCGGTCAGCATCCGCTGGCACGCCACGCGGAAAGCGTCCTCCCCGACAGCGTCACTGATGGTCGCCTTGCCGCTCGCCAATCCCAGGTATGCCAGCATCGAATGGCTCGCGTTGAGCAGGCGCAGCTTGGCCGCCTCCCACGCAGCCACATCGTTGCTGAACAATGCGCCGGCTTTTTCCCAAGCGGGCCGGTCCCCCGCGAAGTTGTCCTCAATGACCCACTGCATAAAAGGCTCGGCCACCACGGCAGCCTCGTCCCGCAGCCCGAGTTCACGCTCGACGGCATCAAGGTCGCCGGCCGTGGTGGCCGGCACCATCCGGTCCACCATGGTGCTGGGGAAGGTGACGTTGCCCTCCAGCCAGGCAAGCAGCGGCCCGGATTCTTCCTCGGGCAGGGCGGTGGCGAACGCCCTCACCAGGGTGCGGGTCAGTTCACCGTTGCCCGGCAGGTTGTCGCACGAGACCACGGTAAGCGGTCCCCGGCCGACCAGGGCCCGCGCCTGGATGCCGCGGGTGACCTGTCCGATGGCAGTCAGCGGCGGGTTCCCGGCAAGGTCGGCCCGGACCTGCTCGTCTTCCAGGTTCAGGGCACCGGTGTGCGGATCGATCCGGTAGCCCTTTTCGGTGACGGTCAGCGTCACCACCTGCGTGCTGTCCGCGGCGATCCGGTCCACCACGGCATCCGGCTGGTCCCGGCCGGAGATGGCCTCGACGATGCTGGACACCACGCGGAGCGCCGCGGCACCGCTCCCCCGCTCGGCGACGCAGAAGAGTCCGTCCTGCGGAGCCAGCTGGCGCGCCACGGTGTCGGAACGTTGGGTGACTCCGACGATCCCCCAGCCGGAATCACCGGAGGCGAGCATGGCTTCTTCGGTGAAGACGGCGGTGTGGGCGCGGGCGAAGGCGCCGAGGCCGAGATGGACGATGCCGGCCTCGATGGTCCGGTCCGCAAGGGGTGCCCGGTGTTTGCCGTTGCCGGCAAGGGAGGCGGCGCTCAGGCGTGTGATGACACGGCTCCTTCCACTGGCTTCCCTGCCGTCGCGGCGTGGGCGCGGGTCTGCTCCAGCGTGGGGATGAAGCCGGTGCCGCCCTTGCCGCCCACCACCAGTGATGCAGCTGCTGCACCGTACCGGGCGGCGGCAGGAAGGGTGTCGCCAAGGACCAGGCGGGCGGTAAGGGTGCCGACAAAGGCATCGCCCGCGCCGGTCTGGTCCACCACTGCCGGTGCCGGTATGGAGTCGATCCAGGTTTTGTCCTGGTCTTCGCCGTCCAGCTGGATGCCGTCAGCGCCGCAGGTGACTGCAACGTTCCGCGCACCCAGGCTGCGCAGCTTCGCGGCCGCCTCAACCGGCGTCGGGCAGTCCAGGAGGGCTGAGGTTTCGCCGGGGAAGGACGGGGTGACCACGAAGGCGCGTGGCGCCAGCTGCAGCAGCGCCTCCGTCGCCTCCTCCACGGAGGTGAGGCGGGGGCGGTAGTTGGGATCGAACACAAAGCGCCTGGCCACGGCGGCGGCCTTGAAAACCGCCGCCCGCGATGACTCGGAGATGGCGCAGGCGATGCCTCCCGCCACCACGGCGCCGGCAGCGGCGAAAACTGCCGGGTCGACGTCGTCGGGCCCCAACATGGACCCGACGCTGCCGGTGCGGGCGTACGAGAACTCGCGCTGTCCGTCCGGGTCGCAGTGGACCAGGTAGACGCCCTGTTGGCCGCGGCGGAACTTCAGCAGGGCGGGGGAAACGCCGAGTTCCACGATCCTGGCGGCGATCGCCTTGCCGAGGTCGTCGTCGGTCAGCACGGAAAGGAGGCCCACGCGGGCACCCGCGGCAGCGGCGGCCGCGGCGACGTTCAGGGCGTCTCCGGAGATGCCGAGCTGGGCGGGCACGCCGTGGCCGAACGCCACGTCGGCGGCCACCTCAACAAGGATCTCCCCCATCACGACGACGTCGAACGGCTCTTGCTTCGGGTGTTGGGTTGGGATGCTCACCAGTCGTGCACCGATCCGTCGAGCCGCCGGTTGATGGGCAGGTACTTGGGGTCGAACGGGAACCGGGCGGCGGCTTCCTCGTTGAACTCCACGCCGATGCCGGGTGCGTCCCCGGGGTGCATGTAACCGTCGTTGAAGGTGTAGGAGGTGGTGAAGACCTCGTTGGCGGGCTCCCGGTGGCCCATGTATTCCTGGATGCCGAAGTTGGGGATGCTCATGTCCACGTGCAGGGCGGCGGCGAAGGAGGCCGGCGAGAGGTCGCCGGCGCCGTGGGAGCCGGAGCGCACACCGTAGAGGTCGGCGAGGGAGAAGATCCGGCGCAGGTGCGTGATGCCGCCCGCGTGCGACACGGACGTGCGGATGTAGTCGATCAGCCGTTCGGTGATCAGCTGCTGGCAGTCCCAGATGGAGTTGAACACCTCACCCACCGCGATGGGCGTGGTGGTGTGCTGGCGGATCAGGCGGAACGCGGACTGGTCCTCGGCCGGCGTCGGGTCCTCAATCCAAAAGGGCCGGTACTGCTCCAGCGAGGCGCCCAGCCGGCCGGCCTCGATGGGGGTCAGGCGGTGGTGCACGTCGTGCAGGACATGCACGCCGTAGCCGAACTCTTCGCGCACGTAGGCCATCATCTTCGGCGCGAAGTCCAGGTACGCCGTCGTCTCCCAGGTGTCCTCCTGCGGGACGTTGCCGCTGGCGGGCTCGTAGAGTTTGCCGTCCACCGGGGCGATTCCGTAGGTCTTTTCCAGGCCCGGGACTGCTGCCTGGGCACGGATGGCCTTGTAGCCGAGGTCCAGGTGGTGCTGGAAGTCGGCGCTGAGCTCCTCCAGGGTGGAGCCGCTGGCGTGGCCATAGACCATCACACCTTCGCGGGCGGCGCCGCCGAGGAGTTCGTACACGGGCATGCCGGCGGCCTTGCCCTTGATGTCCCAGAGCGCGACGTCGATAGCGGCGATGGCGGTCATGGTCACCGGGCCGCGGCGCCAGTAGGCACCCTTGTAGAAGTACTGCCAGGCGTCCTCAATGCGGCGCGCGTCCCGGCCGATCAGCAGCGGGCAAAGGTGCTCGGACAGGTAGGACGCCACGGACAGCTCGCGCCCGTTCAGGGTGGCGTCGCCGATGCCGGTGATGCCGTCCTCGGTTTCAATAACGAGCGTGACGTAGTTCCGTCCGGGCGACGAAACCACTACCCGTGCGTCGGTGATCTTCACTGGTTGGTCCTTCAGATGGGTGGAAGTTAGTTCAAGTAGGTCGCAGTAAGTGCCGTTATGGGCCGCCATAACGGCACTTACTGCTACTCAGGTGGGAGTCGGGTGGTCAGGTGGAGCTGAGGCGGAGCATGACCTTGCTGCTTCCGGCGGCCGGATCCGCCGAGACACGCATCGCTTCCTCCGCCTGGTCAAGGTCGAACTTGTGGGTGATGACCGGTGAGACGTCGAGGCCTTCGGCCATGGCACGCAGGGCGTCGGTGATCTCGTCCACGAACCGGTAGGAGCCGACCCAGGTGATCTCGCGCGTCACCAGATCACCCAGCGCCGCGGGGGCAGGGGCGCCGGGCAGGTTGCCCACCTGGACAATGGTGCCGCCACGGGCCGTGGCGCGCAGGACCCCGCCGAGCACCGCGGGGATGCCTGTCGCTTCGAATACGAGTTCCATGTCCTGCGGGAGGGACCCGCCGGCGGAGACGTTCAGCACCTCGTCGGCGCCCATGGCCTTGGCGATAGCGAGTGAAGCTTCGCTGATGTCCGTGGCGATGACGTTCCTGGCGCCGGCGTGCTTGGCCGCGGCGACAACCAGGGACCCGATGGGGCCCGCACCGTTCACCAGGACGTCCCGGCCGGTGAGGCTGCCAACCCGGCCGACGGCGTGAAGCGCGACGGCGAGGGGCTCGGCCAGTGCGCCGTGCAGCGTGTCCACGCCCTCGGGCAGCGGCCGGATCTGGGAGGCGCAGGCGAGCTTGCGTTCGCTGAAGCCGCCGTCGGTGTGGGGGTCAAAGGCGGCGGAGCCGAAGTAGCGGATCTGCGGGTAGAGGTTGGTTCGGCCCGCCAGGCGCTCCGGCATGGTGCCGTCCCCCACCAGTTCCGCGGGGTGGACGGTGACCGGCTGCCCCACCTCGAGGCCCGCGACGCCGGCGCCCAGCTGGGCGATCCGGCCGGCCACCTCGTGGCCGAGGACCAGCGGGGACTTCAGGACAGCCGTCCCCGAGCCGCCGTGGCGCCAGTACGAGAGGTCAGATCCGCAGATGCCGCCCCATTCGACGTCGAGCACTACCTCGCCGGGACCTGCTACAGGCTCCGGCCGTTCGTCGATCCGGAGATCATTGGCGCCATGGACTACAACGGCTTTCATACTGCGTCTTCCAGGCGGACCATGTCGCGGCCGCGGACCTCGGGCCCTACGAAGGCCGAGATGAGGGTGATCAGCGAGTACGCGATGAGCATCGCAGCCAGGGGCCACCAGTGTCCGGTGATCGCCGTGAGCGTCGCGGCCAGCAGCGGGCCGATGGCCGTGGCCAGGATGCCGCCGATTTCTTTCGCCAGGGCTAGCTGGGTGAAGCGGGTACGGGCGCCGAAGAACTCGGCCATGGTGACGCTCTCCATGGCAAACAGGCTCAGCACGCCCAGGTTGAGGCCAATCACCATGGCGATGGTGATGAGGGCCGGATTTCCGCTGGTCACCATCAGCATCATGGGGATGGCGAACAGTGCAGTGAGGGAGCTGAGTGCCAGGTACAGCGGCCGGCGGCCGAAGCGGTCGCCGAGGAGGCCCATCACGGGGATAGTCAGGAAGCCGAGCAGCGAGCCGTACATGATCGCGCTGGTACCGACGCTCTTGTCCACCAGGAGGACGGTGGCGAGGTAGCCCACCAGGAAGGTCTGGACCAGGCCCGAGTTGCCTGCCTGCCCGAAGCGCAGGCCGAGGGCGATGAGGAAGGCCTTGCCCTTGCGCTGGTGCAGGGCGGCCTCGATGGTGCTCGTCTTTGCAAGCTCCTCCGCAGCGGCGATCTCACGCTTGGACAGGGCAACGCCATCGACGACGTCGGCACGCTCTTCGAAGACGGGGCTTTCCTTGAGTGAGCGGCGGACCCAGACTGCAAAAATCATGAGCAAGAAGCTGAATAGGAAGGGGATGCGCCAACCCCAGCTGATCAGGTCCGCTTCCGAAAGAGTCGCGGCGAGGATCGCCCAGATGGCAGACGCGGCGAGGGTGCCTGAGTTGGTGCCCAGGCAGACGAGGGAAGAGATAAGTCCGCGGCGGCGGGCGGGAGCGAACTCAGCCAGCATTACGGTTGCGCCGGCGATTTCGGCACCGGCGCCGAAGCCCTGCGCCAGGCGCAGCGCCACCAGCAGGATGGGGGCCCAGATGCCGATCATCGCGTAGGTGGGAAGGACACCGATCAGCGTTGTGGAAGCACCCATCAGGGCGATGGTGATGAAGAGGACTTTCTTGCGGCCGATCCGGTCGCCCATGCGGCCGAAGTAAACGGCACCTGCAAGGCGGGCAACATACCCGACGCCGTAGGTTGCCATCGCAGCGATCAGGCCAATGACCGGGCTGACATCGGGGAAGAAGAGCTTGTTGAAGACGATGGCTGCTGCCAGCGAGTAGAGCTGGAAGTCCATGAACTCCATAGCCGTTCCCAGCCAGCCGGAGACGGCGACTTTCGCCAGTTCCTTGGTGGGTTTTGCCTCCGGCTTGGTGTTGGGGGGCGCAATGCTTTCGGTCATCAGGTGCTCCTTTGCAGGCGATGCGAACGAAGGGGATAAAGCGGGGACGCTGGCGGGTCTGCAACAGTGACCAGCAGCACGTTCTACTACCATACAAGCACTACCATTCTAGTGTGTCAACAGCATAGAATGAGGTCATGGCTAGGGATAAACAAGGCGCGGCCCCGCGGCTGTCCGTGCGGGACCAGACCCTTGAGACGCTTCGGCGGCGCATCATTTCGCTGCAGCTGCCTCCCGGAGAACCGCTGTCCGAGAACGAACTCGCGCAGGAACTGGGCGTCAGCAGGACGCCGGTACGCGAGAGCCTGATCCTGCTGCGAGAGGAGGGCCTGGTCCAGGTCTTTCCCCAAATCGGCTCGTTTGTGTCCCTGGTGGATCTGGGCCGGGTGTCCGAGGCCCAGTTCGTCCGCGAGGCGATCGAATGCGCGTCGCTGCGGGACCTGGCCGTGGACAGCGCGGGCATCGCCGGCCTGCGGGACATCTTGCAGGCACAGTCAGATGCCAATGCCGCAGGCGACGTGGAGGAATTCTTCCGGCTGGATGAGGACTTCCACCGGGAGCTGCTGCGCCTGGCCGGACACGAGTCCGCCTGGGCGGCGGTCAACTCCGCCAAGGCCCACCTGGACCGCGCCCGCCGCCTCAGCCTGCTCGACACCCGGCCCGTGGCCACCCTTATCGAACAGCACACCGCCGTGGTGGATGCCCTGGAAGCGAACAACCTGAACGACGCCGACAGCAGCCTTCGACTCCACCTGCGGGGCGTCTTCGAGGACGTCCAGCGCATCCAGAAATCCACCCCGGAGCTCTTTTCCGATGGTGCCGCGCCACGTCCCGGCAGGCGGAGCGTCGCGCGGCTGACGTAGTTCGCTCGCGCGGCCAGGCAGCGGAGCGCCTGTCTTTCTAGCCCAGCAGCTCCTGCACCAGCTCCCGGCACTTTCGATAGGCGGGAGCTTGGGGATCGATCAGCGCGAAGTGGTCGCCGGGAATGGTGACCAGCTGCGCGGGGACCTGCCCACCCTGGCTCGCCTCCACATAGCTTTCGGACATCACCAGCGGCACATCCTCGTCCTCACTTGTGTGGACCGCATAGATCGGAACGTCCAGCGGGAGCGCAGCCATCGGGTCCGCGTACCGGTGACGGCCCGGGAATTCCGACGACGGGCCGCCGAGCAGGTTGGCCACGGCACCGTTGCTGAGGTTGAGCCTTTCGGCCTCTGCCAGGTTCAGGACGCCGGACTGGCTCACCACCCCGGCGAGGCGGACGCCGTCGTCCCTTGACCCGACGTCGCGGTGCTCAGGATCCAACCCCAGCCCGCCCAGCCGGCCCCGGCCTGCCGCCCAGACCGCCAGGTGCCCGCCCGCCGAATGCCCGAGGGCCACCACGTTGGCCAGGTCGAGTGCATGCGGGCCGGCGAGCTCCTGCAGTTTGTCGATGCCGGCGAGGATGTCCTGAAAGGTACCCGGCCAGCCCCCGCCGTTGCCCGCGCGGCGGTACTCCAGGTTCCACGCCGCCATCCCGTACGCGGCAAGGTCCAGGGCCAGCGGTACCCCCAGCTCGGCACCGTACTGTGATCGCCAGTAGCCGCCGTGGATCACCACTGCCACGCCGCGGTGCCTGCCGTCGGGCAATGCGGGGAGGAACAATTCGCCCCATTGGCTGGGGTCTTTGCCGTAGGAATACCTGTGCCGCTGCGCCATCTGCCGAGCGTACCCCGCCCTGACAATCCGGCCGTTGCCGTGGGCCCAACGCACTGCCATCCTGAGTGGATCCGCACTTCCAGCACTCCAGTAAGGACGAGAAGATGCCGCTCTACCTGTCAAAGTTCAGTTACACGCCGGAGACCTGGCACCGGCTGACCAACAACCCCGAGGACCGCCGAAAGGCCGCGCAGGCGTACATCGAATCAGTGGGCGGAAAGCTCCACGGATTCTGGTACGCCTTCGGCAGCCACGACGGCTACAACCTCTGGGAAGCCCCGGACAACGTCTCCATGGCCGCCGTGGCACTGGCCATCAGCGGGGGCGGCGCACTGAGCTCATTCGAAACCACTGTGCTGCTGAGCGTCGAAGAGACCATCGAAGCGCTCCAGAAGGCCGCCGAGATCAAATACCAGCCGCCGGGCAGCTGACCGTCACCGATGTCCAGGGCGCCACCGGCATTGGTGGGTGGGCACAAGCAGGCCACTTGTTCGACAAGCGAACTTTTGTGCACTTAATGAACAACGCCTGTACCCTTGTCAACGGAAGAAAGCATGCCGTGGGTCACGTATGGATGTGGCGGAGCTCTCGATCGGCTGCCCTTCCCTCCTTTTACTAAATCAATGAGGATTCCATGACAACTTCCCCTTCCGCCCGCCCGACGCGTTGGCCCGTGTGGCTCTGCTGGCTGGCCATGGTCCTGGACGGCTTCGACCTCGTAGTACTCGGCACCGTCATCCCCACCTTGATCAAGACCGGCGAGCTTGGCTTTGACGCTGTGGGCGCCACTTTCGTGGCCACCATCTCGCTCGTGGGCGTGGGCCTGGGAGCGCTCTTCATCGCCCCGCTCTCGGACCGCTTTGGACGCCGGAACCTGCTGGTGGCGTGTGTGCTCTGGTTCTCGCTGTTCACCCTCGCGGTGGTGTGGGCCCCGAATGTTGCCGTCTTCGGTGCGCTCCGGCTGTTGGCCGGTGCCGGGCTTGGGGCATGCCTGCCGGCTGCCCTTGCCTACATGAACGACTATGCCCCGGCCAGTTCCGCCGGCAAGTCAACCACCCGCACCATGACGGGCTACCACGTCGGTGCGGTGGCCACAGCCTTCCTGGCGATGATCGTTATCCCCGATTGGCGCATCATGTTTGTGGTGGGCGGCCTTGCCGGCCTGGTCCTTGTGCCGTTCCTCTGGTTCAAGCTGCCGGAGACCTTACCCGCGGCCCGGGCTGCCGGCGCACAGGAAAAGACCGGGTTCCGGAGCCTGGTGCAGAAGCCCTATCCCCTCATCGCCGCGGCCATCGGTGCAGCTTCCTTTATGGGGCTGCTGCTGGTGTATGGCCTGAATACCTGGCTTCCGCAGCTGATGGCTTCCGCCGGATACCCTGTCAGCGCCGGGCTTTCCCTGCTCCTGGTCTTGAATCTCGGCGCCGTTGCCGGACTGATCATCGCGGGCATCCTGGCCGACAAGCACGGGACCAAGCCCATCGTGCTGCTGTGGTTTGGACTCTCGGCAGTATGCCTCGCCCTCCTGAGCGTCAAGGTCGACAACGCGGTCCTGCTGAACGTGCTCGTCTTCGTCACGGGCGTGTTCGTCTTCAGCTCCCAGGTACTCGTTTACGCCTGGGTCAGCCAGTTGTTCCCTGCCCGCCTGCGCGCCACCGCACTCGGCTTCGCTGCCGGCGTGGGCCGCGTCGGCGCTATTGCAGGGCCTGCCCTGACGGGCGGGCTGGTTGCCGCCGGCATCGCCTACCCCTGGGGTTTCTACGTCTTCGCGGCCGCCGGCGCCCTGGCCGTGGCAGCCCTGCTGGCGGTCCCCCACGCTGTTGCGACGGACCGCACCGAGGCCCCGGTCAGCTAGGGGTTTCCCAGGCAGTTGGTTTGTCCGGGTGGGACCTCATCAGAGGGCCCGCCCGGACAGCTGTTTTAACTCCGCAGCATGCGCTGCACGTCAGCCGTCTCCGGATACGCAGCCTGCGTCCCCTTCCGGGTGGTGGCCAAGGCAGCCGCCACGGAAGCAAAGGCGGCGGCATCGGCGAGCGCATCCGCGGCCGCGAGCCGGACGGCCACCGCACCGGTGAAAGCATCACCCGCGCCGGTGGTGTCCACGGCGGCTACCTTGGTGGGCTCCACAAAAGTGACAAGGCGGTCGGGCGAGGCCAGCGAATCCAGCACCACGGAACCGTTCGAACCCAGCGTCACCAGCACCTGCCGGATCCCCCGTTCGGCGAACCTTTCCCGCACGGCATCCCACTGGGCGGCACGGGCACCGGCACCCGGGACAGATGCCCCCGGGCCGAGGAACAGCGCGGCTTCATGCGCGTTCACCAGCAGGACGTCCGTCAACCCGGCCAGGGCTGCGGGGATATGCGCATAAGGCGAGAGGTTCAGCAGGACTGTAGCGCCGGCGTCGTGCCCGGCCTGGGCGGCCGCCAGCACCGTTTCCATGCCCACCTCCAGGCAAAGGCACACGACGGCGGCCTCCGCCAGGACGTCCGAGGCTTCCGCCACGTCCGCCGGCGACAGGGTGCCGTTGGCCCCGGCGGAGATGATGATGTTGTTCTCGCCGTTGGAATCCACGGCGATCACCGCGACGCCCGTAGGCTCGTACGCCGTGCGGACATGCCCCACGTCCACCCCGGCACGCGCCGCAGAGGAGAGCAGCATGTCGCCGTTGGGGTCGTCCCCCACCGCGCCCACCAGGCTGACGTTCCCGCCCAGCAGGCTGGCGGCCACTGCCTGGTTGGCGCTCTTGCCGCCCGGGTTCACGGCGAAACCGTTGCCGTGCACCGTCTCACCGGGCAGCGGGAGGCGTTCGCAGTAGATGGTCAGGTCCGCGTTCAGGGAGCCGACGACGACGATCCGGCCCGGCTGCCGGGCGTCACCTTCTGCAGGGGCCGGCTCAGCGGGACTCAATTGGCCACCTCAGCTTCGACCGGCTTGGGGATCAGGAGTGAGGCGGCGAACGCCGCCACCGTCAGCGCCAAGCCCACCACAATCACGGTGAGGTAGGACGCCTTCGCATCCCCAAGGGCGGACGTCGCCACCAGGACCGCGGGCAGCACCAGGAAACTGAGTCCCGCACCCAGGTTGAAGGCGCCGGCGTTCATGCCGGGCAGGAAGCCGGGGTTGCCGGCGGGCGAGAGGACAACGCCGAGTCCGTTGAGCATGATGTTGACCGTACCGGCGTACATGATGCCCAGCAAGACCGTGCCGGCAATCATCAGGGGCAGGCTGCTGAGGCCGAAGAACGCGATGACGGCCAGCGCCGCGATGCTGCCGAGGAGCCCGATGCGCAGCACTTTGGTGTAGCCCAGCACGGGGGCGAGCTTGCCGCTGAGCGGTCCCACGATCCAGCCCAACAGCGCGTACGGGGTGAGGATGATCAGCGACATTTCGGTGGGCCCGACGCCAAAGCCGGGGTCGGCGGCCTGGACGTAGGCGGGGACGATGCCGTTGATGACGGCGAAGATGCCGGTCATGGTCAGCGTGGTGGTCAGCAGCGGCGCCCAGGTGGAGCGCTGGCGCAGGTGCACGGTTTCCACCATTGGCTGGCCGGCCCGCTTCTCCACGGTCCAGAAGGCGTAGAACGCGGCGGCGGACACCAGGACAAGCGCAATGCTGAGCATCAGGGTGCCGGAGGAGAAGGTGCCCACCAGCTTCGATCCTTCGTTCAGGGCGGTGAGCAGCGCGCCCACGGCCACCACAATGAAGAACACGCCCAGCCAGTCCATCCGGGTGCCGGCGGCGGGCTTGCTTTCGCCGGCCAGGAACGCGATCAGCGCCGTGGCAACCAGCGCCAGCACCACCATGAGCCAGAAAATGCTGCGGAACCCGAAGTGCTCGGCGAAGTAGCCGCCCACAAAGGAATCGACGCCGGCCACGCCGCCGTTGACAGCCGTGATCAGGCCCATGAGCGTGCCGTACTTACGGGGGTTGCTGACCGCGGAGCGAAGCATGATCAGGCAGAGCGGCACCGTAGGTCCGCTGATGCCCTGGATGATGCGGCCCACAAACAGCCAAGTGACGTCCGGGGCGAGGGCGGCAATGACCGAACCTACGGCCATCAGCAGCATCATGCCCACCAGGACCTTCTTGCGGCCGATGATGTCGCTCAGGCGGGGCAGGAACAGGGAGAACAGGGCGGCCGCGGTGAAGAACCATGTCTGCGAGAGGCCGATGACGGCCTGGTCCGTTTTGAGCTCCTCGCCCATCGTCACCAGGGCCGGGCTGAGCATCGAGGCGTTGAGCTGGAAGGCAACGCAGGCTGCCAGCAGGGCTACCATCAGGGCCGCGACGTTGCCCCGGCCGGTCTTCGCTTCAGTAAGGGTGGCAGTCATTTACTTGACCCCTCCCACGGTGACGTGGGCACTGTCCGGTCGTACGACGTCGGCCGCGTGGCCTTCGTTGTTGGTGTCACCGCTGCCGGGTTCGCCGATGCGTTCCAGCGCGTCGGTGACCAGGTTCCAAAACCGTTCGTGGTCCAGGTCCACGGCGACGCTGGTGTGGCAGTCGGCGGGTGCGGGGGCGCGGAAGTCGGCCACCGTCATGCCGAGAGTCAGGGTGCCCTGGAGTTCGATGTTGACCGGGACCTTGCGGGTGCTGACGATGCTGGGATCGATCACGTAGGCCACGGCGCAGGGGTCATGGACGGGCGGGAAGTCGAAGCCCTGGGCGTCCTTGTAGGTGTGGGCGAAGAAGTCCATCAGCTCGGTGACGAACTTGGCCGGTTTGGTGCCGATCGCCGCGATCTTTTCCACCACGTCCGGGGTGGCCAGTGCCTGGTGGGTCAGATCCAGGCCCACCATCACCACGGGCCACTTCTCGTTGAAGACGATGTGGGCGGCCTCGGGGTCGATGATGATGTTGAATTCGGCCACGGCGCTCCAGTTGCCCACGTGGTAGCCGCCGCCCATCAGGACCACTTCCTTGACGCGTTCCACGATGCGGGGTTCCTTGCGGGCGGCCATGGCGATGTTGGTCAGGCCGGCGGTGGGCACCAGGGTGACAGTGCCGGGTTCATGGGCCATAACGGTGTCGATGATGAGGTCGACAGCGTGGCGCGGGTCCAGTTCGATGGTGGACTCGGGGAGGGCGGGGCCGTCCATGCCGGACTCGCCGTGGATGTCCGGGGCGGTTTCGATGCTGCGGACCAGGGGGCGGCCGCAGCCCGCGGCGAAGGGAACACCGGTGATGCCGGCGATGGTTCCGACGGCCAGGGCATTGCGGGTGACCTTCTCCAGGGTCTGGTTGCCCACCACGGTGGTGACGGCCAGCAGGTCGATGTCCGGGTTGCCGTGCGCGAGCAACAACGCCACAGCGTCGTCGTGCCCGGGGTCGCAGTCAAGAATGATCTTCTTGCGGTCAGGTAATTGCCCTTCAAGGGGCAGGGTGGTGGGTTCCACGATGTTCTCCACGTCTTTGGGGCCCGCATCAAATGTATAAGCAACTGTGCGGGGAGCTGAAGCGTTCAGGAGTGATCATGGCACCGTCAGCAACGTCACGTCAAACGCTTGACGTTGTTGCAGGTCAAGCGCTTGACGCTTACGCGGAAGAAATGCCGAAAGCCGGGCGGGACCGTGTGGAAATCGGGTATCGCCCGGCTTTGTGTTGGCGCTGTTTAGCGCAGTTCGATCTCCAGCGTCTGGAAGTCGTCCGCTGCGTGGCGGCCCACCAGCAGGCGGAACGTGCCCTGCTCGAAACTCCAGCCGCCGTCGTAATGGGCGAAAGCCTTGGCGGGAATACGCACCTCAACGGAACCTGCGCCGCCGGGCGCAAGATGTGCGTCGGCAAAGCCTGCGAGCCACCGGACCGGGCGCTCCACTGCGGAGTCCGGCCGGTCCAGGTAAACCTGGACTACTTCGCGGCCGGTGCGCTTGCCGGTGTTCCGGACGGGAACGTGGACCACCACGTCCTGGCCGGCGGTGACGTACTGCGGCGCGTGGGCCGTTCCGAGTTCAAAGGTGGTGTAGCCCAGGCCGAAACCGAACGGCAGGGCAGGAGCGGCTCCCCCAACAGCTTCCTGCTTCAGCCAGGCGCGGTAGCCGACGTGGATCCCTTCGGAGTAGACCACTTTGCCGTCAACAGGCGTGGTGTTGAGGACGGGAACGTCTTCCAGCCTGGCGGGCCAGGTGGTGGGAAGGCGCCCTCCCGGCTCCTCCGCGCCCAGCAGGATGTCGGCAATGGCTGAACCGAATTCCTGCCCGCCGAACCAGCCCAGCAGCACGGCGCCAACTTTGTCCAGCCAGGGCATGAGGACCGGCGAACCCGAATTGACCACCACGATGGTGCGGGGGTTGACGGCGGCGACCGCCTCGACGAGCCGGTTCTGGAAGCCGGGGAGGTCCAGGTCCTTGCGGTCGAAACCTTCAGATTCGATGGCGGCGCTGGTGCCAACCACCACCACGGCAACGTCTGATTCCCGTGCTGCGGCCACGGCGGCGTCGATTTCCGCTTGCGGATCCGCAACCACCGTTTCTTCACCCAGCAGGATCGCCGTGAACGGAATGACCTGCTCGCGGGGCAACTGGTACTCCGCTTCGATCCGCACACTCTGGCCCGCTGCGGTTTCGATGGGGTGGACCGTCTTGGGCGGGTCGAAGAGGGCAGCGCCGAGGACGTCCGTGTCGTCCTCGATCGCGCCGTTGAAGACTTCCGATCCGTCCAGTGCGAGGCGGATCTGCCCCACGGTGCCGACGCCGACGTGGTGGATGCCGGCCGTCTCCGCGGTCCATTCGGCTTCCATCCGGATAGCGGTGGCGCCCTCAGGGATGCCCACCCCGAACCAGATTAAGTGCGAGGCAAGCCGGTCCTCCCCGGAAATCACAGAGCCGTCGGCTGCGAGGAAGGAAACGCGCATCCCTGGCACTGCGGACACATGGTTCCACAGGGACGTCCGCGGGAAAGGCTGGAGTCCTTCGGCGACCTTGGCGCCGCGGACGTAGCTGACGTCCACGTTGGCCGGAAGGGCGGCGCGCAGTCCGTCCAGCGGCGAGACGGTGTACTTGGGCATCACGGTGGCGCTGCCGCCGCCCTGGGTGCGGGCTTCCTGGGCGTTGTGGCCGGAAACGGCAATGCTGCCCAGCTGTGCGGCGTCCAGCGGGAGGAGCCCGTTCCGGTTCCGGACCAGCACGGCGCCGCGGACAGCAACTTCCCGGGCCACGGCGGCGCCGTTGAGGTGGGCGGGAAGGTCGGTGACGGCAGGAGCGAAGCCCTCAAGGGAGCCGACGCGGGCCGCAAGGCGCAGGATGCGGATGACTTTCTCAAGGATGGCCGTCCGGCTGACCCGGCCGTCCTCGACGGCGGCGAGCAGCTTGGGGCCCCAGTGGCCCACCGGGCCCGGCATTTCCAGGTCCTGGTGGGCGTTGGCGGCGTCCACCGAGCGGACGCCGGTCCAGTCCGAAACCACAACGCCGTCGAACCCCCATTCGGTGGACAGCGGCGTTTCAAGCAGCTTGTTCTCGCTGGCGGTGGTGCCGTTGATGGAGTTGTAGGAACTCATCACCAGCCACGCACGCGCCTCGGTGATCGCGTCCTCGAACGCAGCCAGGTACAGCTCGCGCAGCGGACGCTCGTCCACAACGGAGTCGGCGGTGAAGCGCTCGGTTTCGGCTTCGTTGGCCAGGTAGTGCTTGGGAGTGGCGCCCACACCCATGGACTGCACGCCGGCCACGTAACCGGCGGCCATGACGGCGGTGAGCCGGGGGTCTTCGCTCATGCACTCGAAGTGGCGGCCGCCAAGCGGGGAGCGGTGCAGGTTGATGGTGGGGCCGAGGACGGCGTGGACACCCTTGCGGCGGGCTTCCTGGCCCAGCACCTGGCCGTACTTACGGGCCGTTTCGATGCTCCAGGTGGCGGACAGGGCGGACGACGACGGCAGGGAAACGGAATCGTGCCGCTCGTCAAAGTCTTCCCCGCGCACGCCGGACGGGCCGTCGGAGAGGACAACGCGGGAGAGGCCGATCGAAGGCAGGGCGTGCGTGGCCCAGACATCAGCGCCGGTCAGCAGCTGGATCTGCTGTTCGAGGGGGAGGCTTTCGGCCAGTTCCCGGATGCGCGCCTCAGCGTCCGGGAAGCCTGCCGGCCCAGTGGTGACGGCAGGGGACAGGATGGGGTTCATTTATTTGACTCCTTTGATGCGGGTGACGAGGACTGCACCGATGATGCCGACGACCGCCCCGCCGATGAAGAGGGCCGGGTAGCCGCCAAGGGTAATGACAGGGAACGCAATGGCGGGCACGAGGGACTGGGGCAGCGCCTGGGCGATGTTGAAGACGCCGAAGGTTTTGGCGTTCTCGCTCTGGTTGGCCGGCAGGAGGTCGGCGATGAGGGCGACGTCCACTGCGCCGAAGCAGCCGAGGCCGAGGCCTGCGATGCCTTGGCCAACAAGGACCTGGCTGGTGGTGGTGCTGGTGGCGATGACGATGAGGCCGAGCATGATGATGATTGCCGAGGCGATGACCAGAGCCTTGCGCTTGCCGATCCGGTCGCTGATCCACCCGCCCGCCAGGCTGGTGAGGACCGTGCCTGCGGAACTGACCAGGGTGGCCTGGAATACCAGGGCGGTGACGTCCGCTTCAGCCACCTTGAGGTGGTCGATGAAGAAGTACGGCAGGTACAGCAGGCTGGCGCAGTAGCCGATGTAGACCAGGAACTTGGTGAACCATGCCCAGCCCAGCCCCGGGTAGGTGCGCGGGTTGAAGTAGAAGGAGCCCAGGATCTCCTTCAGGTTCAGGGGTGCGGGCTTGTCCGTGAGGACGCGGTCCTTGAAGGTGAAGGCGAAAGCGATGGCCAGTACGGTGCCGATCACGCCGGGCACCACGGCCATCTGCAGTGCGTTGTCGAAGAGCTGCGCCAGGAAGGCGGCTGCAACCAGGCCAACGGGAAGGGTCATTCCGATCAGGCCGGACAGGCGTCCGCGCTCAGCGGGGGCGGCCTGGTCAGGAAGTGTGGCCACCAACGCGGCCAGGGCGGCGTTGAAGCTGAGCTGCGTCAGCACCCAGGCAAGCAGCACACCGTTGACGTCCGTAGCAGATCCCAGCAGGAACAGCGATCCCAGGCCGATGAGCGCTCCCCCGACGATCCAGGGCTTGCGCATGCCGAACCGTGAGGTGGTGCGGTCGCTCAGCCGGCCGAAGAACGGATTGGCCAGCAGTGCCACCAGGGCCCCGACTCCCGCAACCAGGCTCAGCGCACCGGCCCGCGTATCCGGGGTGGTGATCTCCGCGACCTTGATGGCGAGCACCACCAGCGCGGGTGCCAGCACGGCCATCCACAGACCGGCGCTTGCGATGGGCATGCCGATGACATAGGCGCGGGGTGCTTTTGCCGGCGACGACGATGCGCTGACGGCGGTCTCTGCGTTGCTGCTGCCCAGGGCGACGCCGGCCGCAGAAGCAGCAGGATCCTGGGACATGGTCTTTTCGGCCACATTGCCTCCTGATGAAAGCGACCCTCCGTTGGGCCGTGAAAGGATCTTATACCAAAAACCTAGTAAGACTAGGTTTTTACGGGAGGCAACTGAAATAAACTGTCGTGATGCCAACATCCAAGCCGCGGGGCCAGTACGCCAAGGGAGCGGAACGCCGGGAACAGATCATCAGGACGGCCACGGATGTTTTTGCCACCGAAGGGTTCGAAGGCGCGGCCCTCAAGCACGTGGCCGAGCTCGTGGGGGTC
The DNA here is from genome assembly GCF_057656635.1 of Arthrobacter sp. Soil_C_49. Classification (NCBI taxonomy): domain Bacteria; kingdom Bacillati; phylum Actinomycetota; class Actinomycetes; order Micrococcales; family Micrococcaceae; genus Arthrobacter; species Arthrobacter sp. Soil_C_49. The sequence goes on along the minus strand of NZ_JBDGJZ010000014.1, from coordinate 79,244 downwards.
AAGGAAGCAACGCTGTTCCACTATTTCCGCGGGAAGCAGGAACTGCTGACGGCTGTCCTGGCGGAACGGGACCGGCGGGGCATGGAGGCCGCAGGAGGCGAGGCTGGACTGCGGCTCCTCGCGCCGGTGGCTGAACGAAACGTGAAGGAACCGGGCCTCACCACGCTGTACGCCGTCGCTTCAGCCACGGCGAACGACCCCGGGCACGATTCCCACGCCTATTTTCAGGACCGCTACGCCATGCTGGTGTCAGAGCTGGGGGCGGATATCCACCGCCGGCAGGAGGCGGGCGAAGTGCGCAGCGACGTCCCGGCCGAGATGCTGGCGCGGCTCGTCATTGCAGCCTTTGACGGGCTGCAACTGCAATGGCTCTATGACAAAGACGTTGATATGGCCCACGGCCTGACGCAACTTATCGATGTGCTGATGGCGCCGCCTGCAGAGTCCAGCCAGCCCCGCATCAAGACGGCGGATTAAGGCTCGCCGGCGCCGGAGTCGCCAGGCTCCTTTTCATCCTCAGCCTCTTGGTGTTCGCCCTTGTGGCGGGCTTCCTGGAGGTGGTGCTCCAGCTTCTCCTCGGCGTCCCGGCGGCGCTGGCCGACGGTCCTCATCTGCTGGGTGGTGGGTGCTGCGTGCGCATGCTGGTGCGGACCAAGGTCCCGCGGGTTCCCTCGGCTGGTATCGCTCATAAGGGCATCGTCCCACCGCAGACGCCGTTCAGGAAGACCTGCTGCCCTCCTCCTCGGCCGCCACCGAACCATTTCCAACTCAATGCACTCGCAGTGCAGTATGATGCACTTATGGATAAAAGCACATCTGCCCTTGCGGTTGCCATCGGCAGCCGCGTTCGCCAGGAACGGCAGGCCCGGGGATGGACCCTCGACCAGCTCGCGGACGCCGCGGGCGTAAGCCGCCGCATGGTGGTCAACGTGGAGCAAGGCGCCGCCAATCCCAGCGTGGGCACTTTGCTCCGGATCAGTGACGCGCTGGGCATCGGGCTGCCGGCGCTGGTGGATGCCCCGCGCCCCAAGCGCGTGACGGTTACCCGGAGTGGCGACGGGGCCGCCCTGTGGAGTTCCGCTGCCGGTGGCCGCGGCGTGCTGGTGGCCGGAACGGAGTCACCGGATGTGGTGGAGCTGTGGGACTGGACACTGGGCGCCGGAGACAAACATGAAAGCGAAGCCCACGCGCCGGGGACCAAAGAACTGCTTCAGGTCCGTCATGGTTCCCTCACAGTGGTGGTGGCCGGCGAGACCTATGTCCTCGACGCCGGCGACGCCCTGTCCTTCCCTGGCGACGAGGAGCACTCATACGCCAATGCCGCTCCGGAGCCGGTGAACTTCTCCCTGGCAGTCTTCGAGCCCGGCGTGGGCTCGGCTCATCGCAAGGAGACAAATTCCGCACCCCATGACTCCAACGAAGGAAACTGAGATGACCCAGCGAAGCGCCTCATTCAACCTCCCGGTCCCGCCGTGGGGGCTGGCGGTCACGGCGATCCTGTCGGTCCAGCTGGGCTCGGCCCTGTCCGTGAACATGATTGAAGCTGTGGGTCCGGCCGGCACTGCCTGGTTGCGCCTGAGCATGGGCGCGGTCATCCTCCTGGTAATCGGTCGCCCGCCGCTGCGCTCCATCCGCCGTCCGGATGTGCTCCCGCTGCTGGGCCTCGGGGTCACTACCGGTGTGATGACCGTGGGGTTCCTCGCCGCGGTGGAGCACATCCATCTGGGCACCGCCGTCGCGATCGAATTCCTCGGTCCGCTGACGGTGGCTGCGCTTCGCAGCCATAACCGCAAGGCCCTCGCATGGCCCGCGGTGGCACTGGCGGGCGTGGTGCTGCTCACCCAGCCGTGGCAGGGCGACTTCAACCTGGTGGGGGTTGCGTGGGCCGCGCTGGCGGCCGTCGGCTGGGGCTTCTACATCCTGCTGACGCAGCGGATCGGGGACCGGTTCACCGGCATCGGCGCGCTCACGCTCACCGTGCCCATCGCCGCAGTGGCGGCCGCCGTCGTCGGAATTCCCCAGGCCGCCGGGCACCTCAGCCTGGACATCCTGGCCGCTGCGGCCGGACTGGCCCTCCTGCTGCCGGTGCTGCCGTTCGCCCTGGAAATGCTCGCCCTGCGCAGGATGACGCCCACCGCGTTCGGGACGTTGATGGCCCTCGAACCCGCCGTCGGGGTCCTCCTGGGGCTGCTCATCCTGCACCAGCAGCCCTCTGCCGTCCAGGTGGCGGGGATCCTGCTGGTGGTCTTTGCGGGGGCAGCGGCCCAGCGCGGCGGCCGGCGGCCGCGAAAAGAGCAGGAAGCCAGCCCGGCCGACCTCGACTTCGTGGGCTGAACCGGCAAGGTCCAGCTACTACCATCGAGGTATGGAATCCGCGGAACAGGTGCAGCAGCAGGCGCGTTCGCGGCGGATCACCGCGGCGATGGTTGCCGCCCGGGCAGGCGTCTCCACGGCCACCGTCTCGCTGGTCGCCAACGGCAAGACGGCGGGCCGCGTCTCCGAGGACAACATCTCCCGCGTGCAGGACGCCATCACCGAGCTCGGCTATGTGGTGGACGGCATCGGCAGTTCGCTGGCCAAGGGCGTGAGCTCCATCGTGATCCTGGTGGCGCCGGACATCTCCAACCCGTTCTTCGCCAAGGTGATCGCCGGGGTCCGCGAATCCCTGGGCTCCCGGTACCAGCTGCTGCTCTCGGTCACCGAGGCGGGCGAGTTCCCCGCGGCCGACGACGTCCGGCGGCTGATGTCCCTCCGCCCGGCCGGGCTGCTGGTGGACGCCCCCAACGCAGGCTTCCTCGAGGACCTGGCCTCGCCGTCGCCCCTTGTCCTGCTGGACGCCCCCGGGCTGGCGGGGTATGCGCCGTCGGTCAACCTGGACGTGGCCAGCGGGGCGCGGGAACTCGCGGCGCACCTGGCCGAGGCCGGCCACCGGGAAGTGGCATATGTGGACAGCGTCACCGGCACCGAAACCTTCGCCCTGAGGCGGGAAGCCTTCCTGGATGAGGCCGCGGCCCGAGGCATCAGCGTAGGTTCGGGCCGCATCATCAGCACCACTATCGACGTGGGAGCCGCAGCTGCTGCCTTCGCCGACGCCTGGCCCACGTGGCAGCGCGAGGGGGTGACCGCCGTCGTCTGCGGCACTGATACACATGCCTACGGCGTGCTGCAGGAGGCGCGGGTGGCCGGGGTGCGGATTCCGGAGGACCTGGCGGTGGCCGGTTTCGATGACCTCCCCTATTCGGCGACCAGCAACCCCGGCCTCACCAGCGTCCACCTGCCGGCCACTCCCCTGGGCCTGAAAGCCGGGGAGCAGCTGCGGCGCCTCATGGAGGGGAAGCCGCTGGAGCAGAACGAGGTCACCCTGGAGAGTTCACTGGTGGTCCGCGGCTCCACAGCTGCCGCGGAACGCTGAAGGCTCCCGGCCGCCGTCGTACTTTCTATGAGGGTTCCTACGGCATGGCGGGCTGGTCGCCCTCCCTTAGCCAGTCGTTGAAGAACGCGCCGAGCTGCTGGCCCGAGGCTTCCTCCATCACAGCCTGGAAGTCCTCCGTGGTGGCTGAGGAATCGTCGTACCGGGCCAGCCATTCCCGCGCGCCCTCGAAGAATGCGGCATCCCCCACTTTGGCGCGCAAGGCATACAGGGTCGCAGCACCGCGGCGGTACACCTGTTCCACAAACAGGCTGTCCCGCCCGGGGTCCGCGATGTTCAGGGCCCAGAGATTCTTGCTGTCCAGGAGCCCGACGGTGTCCGTAAACTGCTGGGCGACAGTTGCTGTCCCCTGGTGTTCGGCCCACAGCCACTCGATGTAGGTGGCCCAGCCCTCGTTGAGCCAGATGTCCTGCCAGTCCGCCGGGCTCACGGCGTTCCCGAACCACTGGTGGCCCAGTTCGTGGACAACCGTGTTTTCGTCGGCCTTCTGCGAGTAGACCGGCCGCGTCTGCGTTTCCAGCGCATAGTCAACGGTGTCGTCATCCACGATGGCGCCGAAGGCCTCGAACGGATACCGGCCAAAGAGGTCCTCCAGGAAGGCGATCATCTGCGGCTGCAGCATGATGGCAGCTTTGGTCTGCGAGAGCGCCTCCCCTGTCACGTCGGCGTCGATGGCGTTGATGATGGGGAGCCCCCGCGGGCCTTTGTCGTAGGACAGCGTGAAGTTGCCGACGCTTGCGGTCGAAAGGTAGCTGGCCATGGGATCCGATGCTTCCCAGCTCCACGTGGTCCATCCGTTGGAGGTCTCCGGCCGGCTGTCGGGCAGGCCGTTGGCGACGGCCGCTTTCCCTTCCGGAACCGTGATGCGGAATGTATAGGTGGCCTTGTCCTCAGGATCGTCGTTGACGGGGTACCAGGTGGGGGCGCCATCGGGCTCGCTGACAACCATCGCGCCGTCGGCTGTGGTGACCCACCCGTAGAGCGCCCCGGTGGTATCGGTGGGACGCCCGGTGCTGCCGCCGTACTCGATCTCAATCGTTGTTTCCTCGCCTGCCTTCAGCTTGGCCCTTGGGTTGATGGTCAGGTCCCACAGGCGGTTGGCATCATCCTGCGTTTGGGTCCAACCGGTTTCTGCTTTGGAATTCCCCTGATTTGCTTCCCTGCCGTCGACCCTGACCGCGCTGACCGCGAGTCCGCGCAGGTCGAAGTTGAGGGCATCCAGGTCCTCGGTGGCGCGGAGGGTGATGGTTGCCTCCGCGGTCAGCTTCCCCACGAGCACGGCGGGGTCCGACGGCGGCGCGTAGCGGAGGTCGAGGTCATAGTGCAGGACGTCGTACCCGCCGTTGCCGGCGTTGGGAAAGTAGGGATCACCGCTTCCTGGGGCGCCCGGCGCAGAACGTTCCGGCGGGCTCTGCTGCGCGGCCTGGGCGGTGGTGCTGATGCCGGCCACGCTGGCGGTCACGAGCATCACTGCCACGGCTGTGCGCCGGTAATTCGATATCAAATTGGTCATGGTTGTGGTCCTGGGCTGGGCAGAAGCCGGGCGGTGTCCAGCCCGGATCTGCAGGGGAAATCAGTGGTGTGCCTTCTCGGCGACCAGACCAATACCCGCGGCTGCGCGCGCCGCTCCCCCGGCAGTTGGGAAGAACTTAGGCCTCCCGCCTGGACATGTCAACGCTTGGCGCGGATCATCTTTGCGGGGTGCGCCGCGTGCGCCGGGTTCTGTCAGTGCCCCGCCGTAAGCTGGGATTATGCCAAGTAACTGGGAGAGCCTGGACGCGGACCTGCGCGAGTCCGTGCAGCGGAACGTGGAGATCTACAAGCGCGTCCGGCCTGCCCTGAAGCTGGTCACGCGGGATGTCCTGCTGCTGATGCGGGACATGCTCAAGGACAGCGAGGTCACCCCGCTGTTCGTCACCGGGCGCACCAAAACCGTGGAATCCTTCAAGGAGAAGATTTCCCGGATTGAGGAGCCGCTGGAACCGGGCGGCCCGCCGGTCCTGAAGTTTCCGGACCCTTTCCGGACCCTGAACGATATGGTGGGCATCCGGGTCATCACCAAGCTGCCGGCCGAGAATGCCGCGGTGGCAAACATCATCAAGCGCCAGCGCCAGCTGTTCGACTGCCGCGGGGACCGGGAGAAGGACATCGGCTCCATCGAGTCGGGCACGTATGGGTATTCGAGCCGGCACCTGATCCTGCGGACCATCCAGAATGAGGCCGTGAAGGAGTACCAGCAGGTCTTCAACCCGGACGCCCAGCCCAACGGCAGCTACTTTTTCGAGTGCCAGATCCGCACCATCTTCGCGCACGCGTGGAGCGAGATCGAGCATGATATCCGGTTCAAGGCCGAGGACCCCCGTGCCTGGACCCCGCACTTTGACCGGCAGTTCACCGCCACCGCCGCGATGCTGGAGACGGTGGAAACGGCTTTTGCTGATTTGCATGAACGCTACGAGGAAGTGCGCAGCTTCTGGGACGTGGACGGCGAGGGCGCCGCGCCGCTGACGCCCAACCGGATCCGGGATGTGTGGCGCACCCTGCTGCCGCACGTGGACCGGAAGGTGGACGACGATTGGGGCTGGGCCGCCGAGCTGCTAGCCGCGCACGGCCTCAACCAGACCATGCAGCTTGCTGGACTACTGAGCGCCAACCGGATCACCGAGGTGCGCAAGGCCCTGGACCACCGCTACTCCCCCGGCCCGGACCGGCTGCTCGATGACCTGCTGCTCTGGCAGTACGGCACCAAGCACATCGACCTCACGGCCGAAGCACCTGACGCCGTCCCGCATCCCCGGCGCGACAGTCTCCTTCGGCGGCTCAAACAGATCGAACGGTACCGGCTGACCAAGAAGTAGAGGGGCGCGGCTCAGCGCTTGTCGCGGTTGCCGAATTCCTCGTCCAGTTCGTAGTGGCGGAATTCGGTTTCCCGGTCCGGTTCGCCGTCCACCACCACTTCGTGGTCAAGCTGGCGTTGGACCTGGCTGTCAAGTACTTGCAGCTCCTGGTCGGTCACCTGATCCAAATCCGCGGGGAACGCCTCTTGCGGAGTCAGGTGCAGCTTTTCGTTCATTGGGTCCGCCGCTTTCATTCCGGGTGTGGTTGGTTCAGTGTAGCGGTGCGGGGGTGAAGGGCTGCCCCCTTTATCCTCCGGACTAAGTGTCAGCCGCTTCACCTGTCAGTCGTGGTGCTTCGACGCTGCCAATCCCACATGGCGTTCAAGCAGTTCCCGCAATTCACCGCGCGGGTCAGCCTCGATCCGCGGCTGTCCGTCCAGGACCATCGTGCCGCGCCCGAGCCAGTAATCCGGCCATACCGGAAGGCCGGGAGCTTCCAGCTGGCCGGTCCGGGCGAAGCCGGTCCAGGCAGTGCTCATCATGTCGCTCAGGCCCTGCGGCGCCGTGCCGCGGGTGAGGAACTCCGCCTCGGGCGAGGCCAACTGCCGGAACACAAACGGGATGTCCAGGGCGTGGCAGGCGCCGAGCTTGCCGCCCATTGCCGGGCTACGCCAGGTGAAGAGATAGGAGTAGTTGTTCCCGGCGGAGCCGTGCCGGGCATCCAGCAGCCGGTTGCTGGGCTGCCGGTAGACGACGTCGGAAATGGCGGCTTCCAGCAGCTGCTTTCCGGTTGGTTCGGTGCCTAAAGCCGACGCGAGCGCCCGGGAATACTCCGCCTCGCGGCCCGGAGCACCATCGTCGGCCAGCACCGCTGCAGCGCGTTCCGCGTGTGGGGGCTCCGACGCGTTTTTCGGCCGCATCTCCACGGCGAAGGAGCCCTCGTTCAGGTTCGTCCCGATCAACAGATCGACCTCGGAATTCAACCCGCTCCGCACCGCCTCCAGCGGCGGCTCCGGAAGCGACGGCGTCCCCACCGTCGGCTGGAACGGCAGCGGGACGGCGAACGTTTCCGCGCCAAAGCGCTGCACCAGCTTCTCCTGGGCCTCGAGCAGCCGCTCCACCGGCAGCGTCAACACGTCCCGCGCGTCATCCAGCCCGCACAGCGACAGGAAGTCCCGGCTGATCGCGGAAGAATCCTGAGCACTCCGGTACCTTTCAGCGGTGCCGCTTTGCATGATTGCCCGCCGGAACAGCCCCTGCGAAGCAGGCATTCCCAGCAGGGTCCCCACCGCCGCAGCACCCGCCGACTCACCAAACAGGGTCACGTTGTCCGGGTCGCCCCCGAACGCCGCGATGTTCCGCCTCACCCACCGCAACGCCTCCAACACATCCAGCAGCGCAACGTTCGACGAGTCCGCGTACTCAGGCCCCAACAGCTCGGCCAGGTGCAGGAAGCCCAACGCACCCAGCCGGTAATTAATGGTCACAACCACGGCGCCCGTTGCACCCGCCAAAGAGCCGCCGTCGTACATTGCGTCACTGCCCGAGCCGGAGACATACGCGCCGCCGTGCACCCACACCATCACCGGCAGCCCTGAACCGCCCACCTCAGGGGCCCAGATGTTCAGGTTCAGGCAACCAGGTTCACTCCAGGTGCGGGGCTTGCGCCCGGGAGGAGCCGGAATCTCCGGGTTCTGCGGCGCCGCAGGCCCCGGCACCGTGCCGTCAAGGACCCCGGTCCAGCCGGCAGCAGGGACCGGCGGAAGGAATCGTCGCGCACCGGCCGGAGAACCGGCGTAGGGAATCCCGAGGAAACCGCCGACCTCCCGCTCATCAAGGACGGAAGCAGCACCGCGGACAGTTCCTTCGGCGACGGTGACTGTGGGAGAAACGCTCATGCGTGAAAGGACTCCTGCGTAGGGGTAACTGCCAGCATCGCAGCTCCCAGAGGAGGAGCACACTGGCCTTTCATCCATTGAAATTCCAGCTCCTGCCGCGCGCAAGCACACGCAATGATGGAGGTCACATCCCGGCGCAGCCGGACGACTGGAAAGAAGGAACCATGTCCCTCAGCGTGGAGGAAATGAACCAGCAGCTGCCGGTGGCCAACACCCTGCCCGGCGAAGCTGTCCCCTACTACATGGCGTCGGGCGAAGGCGCACGCTACGAGATCAACGGCCAGCTGGTCACCGTTATCGCCCGCGCTGCGGACACCGGCGGCATCTTCAGTGCCGCCTACATCTCCGGCGGCATGGGTGCCGAATCGCCGTTCGTCAGCCATAAGGTGGAACACAAGACCCTCTACGTCTTCGACGGCATCCTGCACGTCTGGCTCCCCGGCGAAAGCCGCATCCTTACCCCCGGCGACTCCGTGGTGATCCCGCCCAACACGCCCCACGCCTACCGCATGGCCAGCCACTACACCCGCTTCCTCAACTGGATGACGCCGGGCGGCGCCGAGGCCTACTACGAGCGCGTCGGCACCCCCATCGACTCCCACGTCCCGCCCGTCCGCGCCGGCCGCACGGCCACCCTCCAGGAGCAGGCTGAGGTTGGCGCCGAGTTCGGGATCACCTTCCCCGAGGTTGAGCGCGTGGAGCCTTCCTTCAAGCACGACGCCGGCCTGCCGCCCACGCTGAGCCCCTACTTCCTCAGTGCGCATGAGGGTGAGCGGCTGGTCAGCTACCAGACCATGTTCACGTACCTGTCCCGGCCCGCCAACACCGGCTCCAACTATTTCGCGGTGCACACCAAGGGCGCCAAGACCCCGTACATCCCGCTGCACTTCCACGAGCAGCACACGGAGAACTTCCTGGTCACCGAGGGCCGCATGTGGCTCTACGCCAACGGCCGGGAAATGCTCCTGACCAAGGGTGACTTCGTCCACGCCCCGGCCGGCACCATCCACTCCTTCGCCCTGGACTCGCACAACACCCAGATGCTGGGCTTCCTTACGCCGTCGGTCTTCAACGGCTTCTTTGAGTACTTCAACAAGCCCACCGAGGACTACATGTACACCGAGGGCGGCGAGCCCTACATGGATATGGAAGGCTTCGGCCGAGCCCAGGCCGAGATGGACCTCACCGTGGTGGGTCCGCCGCCGCAGCGCCGCACCGCCCTGGAAATCTCGTAGCCCTCCAGGCAAGCAAATGGCCCGGGCTTCCGAAAGGAAGTCCGGGCCATTTTCTTTGTAGCGTCCAGTCGCCAGCGTCGAGCTTAGCTGCCCGCGAGCGCCTGCCCGACCAGTGCGCGGCCGTAGTCGTTGCCGTTGGGGGTGCGGACCACGGTGTGCATGTGGAACGGGGCGGGCTCGTCGTTGCTGAGGAACACCCCGGTGTGGTGGTCGAGTTCCAGGACCACCACCGGGCTCTGCAGCCGGAAGTAGAAGGCCTCTTCGCCTTCCCAGCCGCCGATCCAGCTGAAGTATGTCTCGTTATACCGCTCCTGGATTTCCCTGCGCCGGGCAGCCCGCGGGCCGTCCGGCAGGTACGCGATGAAGTCCTCCACCACGGCGTCCAGGATGGCCCTGGCTTCCGCCGGCATGTCCGATACCTGGATGCCCTCGTACGGGATCACCCGGTTGTCCTGGAAGCAGCCGCCCAGGTGCCGCTCATCCCCGGGATGGAGGCGGCCCTCGGGCATCGCCGGATCCACCATGGACTCATACACGGTGGCAGCGGCCCGCAACGGGGCAGGCAGCGCCGCCATCAGCCCGCGCGCCAGGGCGATGCGCTCCTTGAATACCACCACCCCCTGGTAAGGCCCGGCGTCGATGACATCAGGCTCCGCACCCATAAACACCGGCGAGATCACCAGCTGGGTCCCCCCCACCAGGCAGTTCAGCGCCGCGTGGTGGCCGAACAGTTGCCATCCCCACGGCTCCGTCTCGGACGGTTCCCCGTACAGCGCGAAGTTGTAGCTGAACTCGTTCATCAGCAGCGGCAGCTCCACCAGCTCACCGAGGAAGCCGTTGATCCGCATGAGGTTGCGGACCAGCTCAAAACCGGCCGGACTCAGCGATGCTTCCACCACGGCGAACACGGCGTCACGCACGGGCGCGTCCAGTTCGTCGAGGCGAAGGCCGGTGTCGTGCTGCATAAACTCGGGGTTCGCCCAGCTCTGCCATTCGGGCGCGTCCACGGCGTAGCTCAGCCGGGATGCCTGCTCGGGCGTCACGGCGTCCAGGAGCTTCCGTGCCGCAGCCGCCATCTCCGGGGTGGGCGCCTCCTCCCCTGCGCGCGCGGGGGCCAGCGGAAACAGCCCGGGGCGGAGGACGCCGTCGTTCGTGATGCCGATGAACGGCTGCGGATACAGCTTCTTCCAGCCCTCGATCATGGGCCCCGCGAACGAGTCCCTGGTGGCCGCCTCGGCATACCCGCGCGCGTCCAGGCCGCGGATCTCCGCCACGCGGGGGTGGTCGGGGGCAAAAAGATAATCACGGAACGACGACGCGGACACGGGCCTCCCCTTCCTGTTCGGTGTGCTGGTTCTGGTCCAGGTCTTCTGCCGGATGCCGGCCGGCCGCCACGGCCAGGGCCGCCGCTGCCGCCTCCACCGAACTCCCCCGCCACGCCACGTGCTGGTCCGGGCGGACCAGGACGGCGTCGGCTCCCCAGAGTTCGGAGGGTGGGGTCCGGTCGTCGAAACGTCCGACGGCGGCAATCGCCACCGGGATGCCCGTGCGTTTCCCGGCGTCCACCACGGCGGCAAAGACGTCCCCGGCCGTCCTGCCGGCGAGCGCATCGGCGTCCACGAGCAGGGTGAAGTCCTGGCCCAGCAGGCTGTACACGGAGGTGGAGTCATCCAGCCAGGCGTGCGGCAGCAGGGCTCCCGGGCTGGATGAGGGAACGTACACGATGGGGTCTTCCACCGGGGCCGGCGACCCGTCCGGGACCACTACCGGCGAGTCCCCGTAGGCGTAGCCGAGGACCAGGCCCAGGGAGTCGAACTCGCTCTGCTTCACGGCCAGGGCTTCGTGCGCCGCTTCCCGGGCTGCCGCGCCGGCCGGGCCATCTGCCAGGAGCGCTGGATCGGCAAAGTGGTAGGCGAGCGCCTTGCCGTTGGCCGCGGCGTCGCTGATGGTGCGGGCTGCCACGGGGCGGCGTTCCGCCTCGTAACTGTCCAGCAGGTCTTTGCCCGCCCAGCCCGTGACCACGGCAGCCAGCTTCCAGGCCAGGTTGGCGGCATCGCCCACGCAGGTGTTGAAGCCGTGCCCGCCCCAGGGCGGGTTGAGGTGCGCGGCGTCGCCCATCAGGAACACTCCCCCGCGGCGGTACTCCGGGGCCAGCAGCATGCGGGCCGTCCAGGGATCGGTGGCCAGGACCTCGATGTCGACGTCGGCGCCCACCAGGGAGCGGACCATCCCGCCGGCCTTGGCGGTATCCACCGTCTCCTCCGGGTTGACGCCCTGGATGATGGCCCACCAGGTTCCGTCCAGGTCCATGGGCCCCACCATGCCCGAGGTATCCGCGCCGACCACCCAGTACTGCACGGCCGGGTCCAGGTGCACGGCTGAGGCCAGCCCCTCGGACCGGAACAGGATACTGATGTTGGACAGGGCAGCGGAACCGCCTTCAAGCCGGATACCGAGGCTCCGGCGCACGGCGGAGGTGGCGCCGTCGGCACCGATGACGTACTCGGCAGCGATGGTGCGCTGAGTACCGGAAGCGTCGGAGACCACGGCGGTGTAGCCGGCATCGGCATCATTGACGGACTGAACGCTCCATCCGGTCACCATTGTCACCAGCGGTGAGTCGGCAACGGCGGCACGCAGCACTTCTTCCAGGACGGGCTGCGGGACCTGCTGGCCGCACTCCGGCTGCGGGCCGTAGCGGCCGGGCACCAGCTGGAAGGCGTTCCGGAACCGGCGCAGTTCATGTGCGCCGGGACCGGTGAGTCCGGTGCAGAAGATGACGTCCTGGGAGTAGCCCACGGGTAGCGGGGAAGCCGCCCTGAGGGCGTCCGCGAGGCCCAGCCTGCGCAGGTGCGTCATGGTGCGGGCGTTGGTGGTTTTGGCGCGCGGGCGGGCGTGGTCCACGGTACCGCGCGGCTCAACCACCAGGCTCGGGATGCCGCGGGAGGCGAGGTCCAGGGCCAGGAACAGGCCGCTGGGTCCCCCGCCGGAGATCAGGATCTGCGCATCCGCGGGGATGTGTTCCGGGGAGGCGAAACGGTGGGTGACCATCAGGCACGGCTCCGCAGGGAGACTTCGCCCACCGGCGTGGTCAGCGTGCCGAGCTTCTCAATTTCCACCTCGACGGTGTCGCCGGGCTGCAGCAGCCACTGCGGAGTCCGGGCGTAACCCACGCCTTCAGGCGTGCCGGTGGCGATGACGTCTCCCGGGTGGAGCGTCAGGGTCTGGCTGATCAGCGAGATGATGGCCGGGACGGAGAAGATCATGTCCCGGGTGTTGCCGTTCTGAACCTCGGCCCCGTTCACCCGGGTGCGGACCTGCAGGCCATCCCTGAGGTCGCCCACCTCGTCCCGGCTGACCAGGGGTCCAAGGGGGCCGGTGAAGTCGCCGTTTTTGCCCAGCGTCCACTGCGTGGTGAGCTTCTGGGCGCGGCGGGCGGTGAGGTCGTTGAAGGTGGAATAGCCGAAGACGGATTCCGCAGCCTCGGCCTCATCCGCGGATTCCACGCGGCGGCCGATGTAGGCGGCCACTTCGCCTTCCCAGTCCAGCCCGTCCTCCCCGTGCGGCACGGGAACGGGGACGTTGCCCAAGGAGAGCGACGCCGTCCAGCGCCCGAACAGCGTCGGATAGGGCGGCAGGTCCTGGTCCTTGTAGCTGCCCTCGGCAGCGTGGGCCTTGTAGTTCAGCCCCACGCAGATCACGCGGGCGGAGGCGGGGACGAGCGGCACTTCGGTGACGCTGCCGCGCTCCAGCGAGGTGCCGGCGTCGGCCGTTAACGTGGCTGCCTTGTCCTGCCAGCCGGCGGGGTCCGACCAGAATTCGGTGATGGGCGCGAGCGGGACGAGGTGGGAATCCGCGAGGGCCGCGGCCCAGGATTCGCCTTGATGAGTGATGCCAACAAACTGCATGGGAGGGCCTTTCAGGTCTTGCCCGGCGCTGGGTGCCCGGGATGTCTTAGGTCAGGGCTTGGATGCCTGCCGGCGGAAAAAATCCAGGGTGGCGTCGGCGGCCTCCGCCGCGGCGGCAGGGTCCTGCCCCGGCAGTTGCCACATGTGGTCGGCGCCTTCAATCAGCAAAAGTTCGACGTCGGCACCCGCGGCTTCCAGAGCCGCGGCCAGGGTGGCGGACTGTGCCGGCGGGACGAACCGGTCCGCGGTGCCGTGCGCCAGGAAGAACGGCGGGGCGTGGTTGCCCGCGTAGGTGATGGGGCTTGCGGCCGCGGCCTTGTCCGGGGCGTCGGCCGGCTGGGCACCCAGGAGGAGCGCCTCGCGCGAGCCCGGATCATCGGCGCTGGCGACCGCGTCCGGGAGGCGTTGTGCGCCCATGTGGAGGAGGTCCGTGGGCGGGTACCAGGCGGCGACGGCGGCAACTGTATCGCTGATGCCGGCATCATCACCCGGGTATTCCGCTGACCCGGCGGTCAGTCCCACCAGGCTGGCCAGGTGCCCGCCGGCGGAATCACCCCACGCGTAGATCCTGTCCGGGTCCACGTTGTACGCGGCGGCGTTCGTACGGAGCCAACGGACAGCGGCTTTGGCGTCCAGCAGCTGGGCCGGGAAATGGGCCACGGAACTCAGCCGGTAATCGGCGGAGGCCACTACAAAGCCGCCGTCCACCAGCCGCTCGATAGGGCTCAGGTCCAGCGCGTCCACCTGGGGACCGAGGGAGGAGCGGCCACCTGTGCGCCACCCGCCGCCGTGGAAGTGGATGATTGCCGGCAAGGGGCCGGACTGCTCCGGACTTGCGGGGAGGTAGAGGTCAAGCAGCAGCGGCGCTGACCCCTCTGGGTGGGCGAACTCAATGCCCTTCAGAACCCGCCCTGCCGTCATCGTTGACTCCATGTCTTACCGCGCCGTTTCGTTCATGCGCCGGGCCACCGGTGTGGACCGCGTCACTACTCAACTTTCGCGTACGGGGAGTCTGCTCCGCGTGGCTGCTTTCACTGAATGAAACAGCTTCGGGAGCTCCTGCTGGTCAGCCCTTGGTGTCCCCCAGCGGACGGCGGGCCAGCCAGGCGGCCACGATGGCGCCGGAGATGTTGTGCCACAGCGAGAACACGGCCGACGGCAGTGCAGCCAGGGGGCTGAAGTGCGTGGTGGCCAGCGTGGCTGCGAGTCCGGAGTTCTGCATGCCGACTTCGAAGGCCAGGGCGCGGCGGGCCTTGCTGTCGAGGCGGCCGATCTTGCCGGCGAGGTAGCCCAGCCCCAGTCCGAAGCCGTTGTGCAGCACCACGGCAAGGAACACGATGGCGCCTGCGGCCACGATCTTGCCGGCGCTGCCGGCCACCACAATGGCAACGATCAGGGAGATCACGACGGCGGAGGCCCAGGGCAGTGCGGGCAGCACCTTGGCCACAAGCTTCTTGAGGAACAGCCGGGCGAGGAGGCCGGCGACCACCGGAAGGAGGACTGTCTTGGCGATGTCCAGAACCATGCCTGCGGCGTCGATCTGAAGGTAGGAGCCGGCCAGGAACAGGACCAGCAGGGGCGTGACAATCGGGGCGATGAGGGTCGAAACGGAGGCAACTGCCACGGACAGTGCGACGTCGCCCTTGGCCAGGAAGGCCATCACGTTGGAGGCGGTGCCGGAGGGAGCGCAGCCCACCAGGATCAGGCCCACGGCCAGTTCCGGTTCCAGGTTCAGGGCGACCGCGATCAGCCAGCCGGCTCCTGGCATGATCACGTAGTGCGCCACGATGCCCAGTGCTACTGCCCACGGGCGCTTGGCGACGGCGGCGAAGTCGGGCGGGGTCAGCGTGAGGCCCATGCAGAACATGATGATCCCCAGCAGGTAGGGCACGCTGGGCGCCATGGGCTTGAAGACATCGGGTGCCAGGAAGCCCACGATGCCCGCGGCAACCACCAGCAGCGGAAACACCGTCACCGCGACGCGGGCGATCCTGCTTTCGGCGGCCAGGGCCGGGTTCAGGGGCGCTTCTGCGGTGGTGTTCTGGGATTTGGTTGCCTCAAGCATCCAACCATGCTGTCACCAGGCGGTAGTCAAGTGCCAGTTCGTGACCCCGCCCGGTAACACCCGCTGCTCTACAGGTTCACCAGTCGTGGACCGTTCCGTCGATGAGGCGGTTGTAGGGCAGGTAGGCCTGCTGGTACGGGTAGGCCGCGGCGGCTTCTTCGTTGAATTCGACGCCGATGCCTGGCTTGTCGCCCGGGTGCAGGTAGCCATCCACAAACGTCATGGACTGTTCGAAGACCTCGTTGGTCTTGTCCGAGTGCTGCATGTATTCCTGGATCCCGTAGTTATGGATCGCCAGGCCCACATGCAGCTGCGCGGCGAAGCCCACCGGGGAAATGTCCGTGGGGCCGTGGAAGCCGGACTTGATCTGGTACTGCGCGGCAAAGTCCATCACCTTCTTCAACGGGCTGATCCCGCCAAAGTGGGTGGACGCGGCCCGGACGTAGTCGATCAGCTGTTCCTTGATCAGGGTCTGGTAGTCCCACACCGTGTTGAAGATTTCCCCGATCGCCAGCGGGGTGGTGGTGTGCTGCCGGACCAGGCGCAGGCCCTCCTGGTTCTCGGCCGGGGTGCAGTCCTCCAGCCAGAACAGGTCATACGGCTCCAGCGCCTTGCCAAGCTTGGCGGCCTGGATCGGGGTCATCCGGTGGTGCCCGTCATGCAGCAAAGGGATT
Source organism: Arthrobacter sp. Soil_C_49 (assembly GCF_057656635.1). Lineage (NCBI taxonomy): Bacteria > Bacillati > Actinomycetota > Actinomycetes > Micrococcales > Micrococcaceae > Arthrobacter > Arthrobacter sp. Soil_C_49. The sequence goes on along the minus strand of NZ_JBDGJZ010000014.1, from coordinate 63,197 downwards.
TCCGGGCCGAACTCGTTCCGCACCGCTTCAAACACGGTCGGCAGATGGCGCAGGTAGGCCCGGGTGTCCCAGTCCTCCTCCACCGGGAACGCGCCCCGGCCGGCCGGTTCGTAGTCATACCGCTCCCCCGACGCCTGCGCCTGCGCCGCCACCCCGTACACGGCCTTGATCCCCGGCACGGCGGTCTGGATCCGGATCGACTTGTACCCAAGCTCCAGGTGCTCCCGGACCGAATCAAACAGCGACGGCAGGTCCGCGCCCGAGGCGTGGCCGTACGCGCGCAGCCCGTTCCGGGACGCGCCGCCCAGCAGCTGGTACACCGGCATGCCCGCCATCTTGCCCTTGATGTCCCACAACGCCATGTCCACCGCGGCGATCGCGGCCATGGTCACCGGCCCGCGGCGCCAGTACGAGGACCTGTACAGGAACTGCCAGGTGTCCTCGATCCGGTGCGGGTCCTTCCCGATCAACAGCTGCGCCACATGCTCCTTCAAGTACGCGGCAACAGCAAGCTCACGCCCGTTCAACGTGGCATCACCAATACCGGTCACACCATCCTCAGTGGTGATCCGAAGCGTCACGAAATTCCGGGAGGGACTGGTCACAAAGACGTCGGCAGCAATGATTTTCACAGCAGGTCCAGGCTTTCTTGATCGGAATGGGTCAGGAGTCGGTGGTCAGCGTTGTGTGGTTCCGCTGGGGGCGGTTCCGAGCAGGGCCAGTTCTGTCCGGCTGGGGAGGCCCTCCCAATCACCGGCAGTGCTCACGGCGAAAGCACCCATCAGTGCGCCCCGCTGGAGCCGGCCGGCCACGTCCTCGCCGTCGAGCAAGGCGGACAGGTATCCGGCTGTGAAAGCATCGCCGGCGCCCACCGTGTCGATGCTGGTGACAGGGACTGCCGGGGCTTCCCAGCGGCCGTCCCGGGTGTGCACGCAGGCGCCCGCGGCGCCTCGTTTGACCACAACTTCACGCACCCCTAGCCCAAGGAGTTGGGCAGCCATCGCCGATTCAAGCGTTTCAGGCTCCCCGGCGCCAGGCGGCGCGGCGGCCACCAGGTCGAGTTCGTCGTCGGAAGCAATCAGAATGGTGGCGTGCCGGATCAGCGGGGTGAGAACCTCCCGCGCATCATCCCGGGACCAGAGCTTGCTGCGGTAGTTGACGTCGAGGGACACCACCAGCCCGTCAGCAGCGGCTCGTTCGGCGGCGTACTCGACGGCTTTGCGCGACTCAGGACTGAGCGCGGCCGTGATGCCGGTCAAGTGGAGGATGCGGGCCCCGGGCTGCAGTGCACGGTCCACGTCCTCGGGGCTGAGCGTTGATCCGGCTGAACCTGAGCGGTAGTAAAAGGCGCGGGTGACGTCGGCGGTGCGCTGTTCGAGGAACATCACTCCGGTCCGCCGGGCAGCGTCCTCGCGCTGCTGCAGCTGTACCCCCTCGGAACGGAGCTGGCGGAGGATGAACTCGCCGTGCGGATCAGCACCCACCACGCCCGCCCAGCTGACGGTATGTCCCAGCCGGGCGACACCCACGGCTACGTTCGATTCGGCTCCGGCAACGTGCATGGTGAGGGCACCGCCGGCGGACAGCGGTCCGGCCGAGCGCAGCGAGACCATGGACTCACCGAAAGTCAGCAGGTCCACCGGAGGGAGTCCGACGCCGGCTGTCACAGTTGGCTCTCCGTGGCCCCGCTCCTGAACTCCGCAGCCAGGGCAACAAAGCGGCGTGCGCGCTCCCGCATTGCTGCGAGGTCGCCGCCGGATGCTGAATCACCGAAAAGCGGGCCGCCGAGCCCGACGGCGATGGCACCGGCAGCCCAATATCCCGCCGCCTCATCGAGCCCCACGCCGCCCACGGCAATGAACGGAATGTCCGGGAACGGATCGCGCACTGCCTTGAGAAAGCCGGGTCCCCCTATGGAGGCGGGGAAGAGCTTCACCGCCGTGGCACCGCGGTTCATCGCTTCGAAGGACTCGCTCGGGGTCAGGGCACCGGCCAACACGGGGATGCCTCTGCCCGCCGCTTCTTCGATGGACGGTGCGAGTGACGGCGTGACGATGAACTGGCCGCCCGCGCCCGCCACGTTGTCCACATCCTGTTTCGTCAGCACTGTTCCCGCGCCCACGAAGCACCCGGCAGGAGCGGCAGACCGCACCGCGATGATGGCGTCGAGGGCCCCCGGGGTGGTCAGGGCGATTTCAACGAACTCGAAGCCCTCCTCCATTGCGGCAAGGGCCGCCCTGCCCGCAGCCGCGCCGTCATTTCCCCGCACGATCGCCAGCAGCCGGGTCCGGCGCACTCCGGCCAGCAAGTCCTCCGGGTTCAGGGTGTTCTCCATTCAGGGCTTCTCCTTCATAGGGGTGCTCATCTCAGTGCCTGTGCTGCGAGCCGTCACCACTCGGCAAATGCCCCGTCTGGCTGGCGCCATACCGGCCCACGCCAGGCGTGCCCCCGCTTGTCCGCGGCACGAACCACGGCCTCATCGATTTCAATGCCCAGGCCGGGGCCGGTAAGCCGCTCGATGTGCCCGTCCACAAACTTCAGCGGCGACTTGTCCACCACGTAGTCCAGAACCTCTGCGCCTTGGTTGTAGTGGATGCCGATGCTTTGTTCCTGGATCAGGAAGTTGGGGGTAGCGAAGCCCACCTGGAGGCAGGCGGCCAGTGCCAGGGGGCCCAGCGGGCAGTGCGGCGCGAGCTGGACCTCATAGATTTCGGCCAATGAAGCGATCTTGCGGACCTCGGTGATGCCGCCGGCATGGGAAAGATCCGGCTGGGCCACGGCGATGCCGGCCTGCAGTGCAGGCAGGAATTCCTGCCTGCTGTAGAGCCGTTCTCCGCTGGAGACGGGCGTAGTGGTCGAGGATGTGAACTCACGCAGCAGGTGGGTGTTCTCCGGAACCACGGGTTCTTCAAGGAAGAACGGCCGGTAGGGTTCGAGCAACGGTGCCACGCGGCGTGCGTTTGCAAGGCTGAAGCGGCCGTGGAAGTCCACCGCGACGTCCCGGTGCTCACCCAAAACCTCACGGGCGGCCGCCACCCGGCGGACGACGCCGTCGAGCTCCGCCACCGAGGCGATGGGGCTCATCCGGCCGCTGGCATTCATCTTGACCGCGGTCAGCCCCACCTCCAGCTGCGCGCTGATCTGGTCGGCCACTTCGTTCGGTTCGTCTCCGCCCACCCAGCCGTACATCCGGATCCGGTCCCGGACGTGTCCGCCGAGGAGCTGGTGCACCGGGGTGTTGAAGTGTTTGCCGGCGATGTCCCACAAGGCCTGGTCCAGGCCGGACACGGCACTGGCCAGGATCGGCCCGCCCCGGTAGAAGGAGCCCTTGGTCATGACCTGCCAGTGGTCCTCGATCCGGAGCGCGTCATGGCCGAGCAGGAGTTCGGAGAGTTGCTCGACGGCGGTGCGGACAGTTTCGCTGCGGCCCTCGCAGGTCGCTTCGCCCCAGCCGACGATTCCGCTGTCCGTCTCGATCCGGACGAACAGCCAGCGCGGCGGGACGAGGAATGTTTCAATCCTGCTGATGAGTGTCATCTGATGCCTAGCCCTTGGTGGCACCGGCTGTGAGGCCGGAGACGATGTACTTCTGGGTGAAGAGCGCGATGATCATGATGGGAATAGTCACCACTGTGGCTGCCGCCATGAGCCCGCCCCAATCGATGCTCGCGTAGGAAACGAAGTCGAAGATGGCTACGGGCAACGTCTTGGTGCTGGAGCCGGAAAGCACCAGGGCAAACATGAAGTTGTTCCACGAAAAGATGAATGACAGGATTCCGGCGGTCGCGATTCCGGAGACGGCGAGCGGCAAGGTGATGAGGCGGAACGCACCGATCGGGGTGAGCCCGTCCACCTGGGCCGACTCTTCCAGCTCGAGCGGCAGCGAATCGAAATAGCTCATCATGATGTAGACGATCAGTGGCAGCGCCACGAACATGTGGCTGAGGATCAGGACCTCGAACTTGCCCACCATCCGCAGGTTGGAGAACACGTAGTACCAAGGCACCAGCAGGGAAACGCCCGGGATGACACGCGCCATCAGGACCACCAGGGCCGAGCGGTGCATGGTGAACCGGCTCATCGCATAAGCCGCGGGGACGCCAAGCACGATGGACAGCACGGTGGAAACGAATGCCACCCAGAAGCTGTTGAAGATGAAGATGAAGTAGTTGTTCCGCTGGAGCACGTTCGCGTAGTTCTCGCCCGTGGGCGAGAAGAACAAGGCCTTGCCGGTGTCGTAGATGTCCACGTTGGTCTTGAAGGAGGCCAGGAGCATCCAGAACAACGGGGCGATCAGGAACAGCACCACGACGATGAGGGCCACCACGCGGAAGACCTTGTAGAGGCGTGTGGGAAGGGGCTTCCGACGGCGGCGGATCACCTGGGTGGCCGCGGCGGAGGTTTGGTTGGGGGTTGCGACGGTCATTTGCTTACCGCTTTCTTGCGCATGGTCAGCAGCCACATGGAGCCGATGATGATCATGAAGAACAGGATCAGCACCGCCGAGGACAATCCGTACTGGTTGTAGTCGAAGCTCAGCCCGTACGCGTAGACGTTCAGGGTCTCCACCTCGTGGAAGGACCCGCCGCCCTTGCCCTTGGTGGCGTACAGGATGTCGAAGGTCTTCAGGGCATCGATGCCGCGCAGCAGGATGGCGACAATAACGGTGGGCATCATCAGCGGCAGGGTGATGAGGAAGAAGCGCTGGAAGGAGTTGGCGCCGTCCACCCGGGCGGCTTCGTCAGGCTCGTCGGAGAGTGAGGTCAGGCCGGCAAGAAGGATCAGCACCACCATGGGCGTCCACTGCCACACGTCCATAAAAATGGTGGTTCCGAGCGCGGTGTCCTGGCCCGAGAGCCAGGGCTGCGGCGGGATGCCCACCATACCCAGCAGCTGGTTGGCGAAGCCGATATTCGGATCGAAGATCAGGCGCCACATCATGCCCACGGCAACCGGGGTGGCCACCAGCGGCAGCAGGATGGCAACCCGGACCCATTTCTCGCCGCGGAACGGCCGCCAGAGGAGGAGGGCGATGCACATGCCGAGCACTACCTCGCAGACGAGTGCGACGCCCGTGAACGTCAGGGTGCGGCCCACCGCCGGCCAGAAGCGCTCCGTGTCCGTCAGGACTGTGAGGTAGTTTTCCAGCCCTATGAAGTCCGTTTTGGCGCGGACCGAACCCTGCGAGTCCGTGAGGCTCAGGTACAGGGTCCATGCCAGCGGGAAGACAATCAGGACACCGACAAAGATCATGGCAGGGGCTGCAAACAGCCACTTACGGTGCCGGTTCGCCCAGGCGGAGAAGCTTCCGCCCATGCTCGGAGGGCGGCCGGCGCTTCGTGCCGGGGCATTGCCGGGGGCGTTCATTACAGACATGGTTCACCTAAGAGTTGGGGTGAGGTAAGAGCGGGTCCCGGCGGGACGGCACCTTCGGGTGCCGTCCCGCCGGGCTCTGATGCGCCCACGGTGAGGGGAGCGCGCGTCGAGCTGCTACTTCTTTTCGCTGTCCAGAAATTCCTGGAAGGCCTTCTGCGCCGAATCAGCTGCAGCGGCAGCGTCCGCACCGGTGATGCTGGCAACGATCGGCTCGCCCACAATTTCCCGGGCCTTGCCCACCGTCACAACCTCGGGCCGGTCGTGGCCAACACCGTTCTTGGCGCTGACAGCGATGGCATCGGCGAGGTCCTTCGGGTAGGTGGAGGTTCCTTCAGGGTTGGACCAGACGGAGGACCGGGGTCCGGGGACGCCGGCCTTCTGAGCCGCCAGAGTGCGCTCCTTGCTGGTGGCCCACTGGATGAACTTCCACGCGTTGTCCTGGTTGCTGGACGCTTCGTTGACGGCCAGGCCCCATGACGGGATGTTGTACGGCTTGGAGCCGGCCGGACCGGCTGGCAGGGGCGCAAACCCGACAGTGTCCGCCACCTTGGACTTGGTGGGATCAGTAGCGTTCTTGTAGAGCGAGTCAGCCTCGGTATAGAAAGCTGCCTTCCCCTGGGTGAAGATCGCCATGGCCTCTGGCCAGCTCATATCAGTGCTGACGTTGGCGGGGCCATAATTGTGGATCAGTCCGCCGTAGAAGGAATAAGCCTTCTTGGCGGCATCGGAATTGATGGCGGCTTTCCCGCTGGAATCAATGAAGTCACCGCCGAAGCTGTACAGGAAGCTGGAGAATTGGGTGACGGCGGTGGATTTGCCGGTGCGGGCCACGAAGCCGGCGACGTCAGGGTTGGAGGCCTTGATGGCCTTCGAGGCAGCTTCAAGCTCTTCCATGGTCTTGGGAACCTGCAAGCCTGCTGCCTGCAGCAGGTCCTTGCGGTAGTAGAGGACTTCGCGCTCCGTGATGATCGGGACGCCTACAACCTTGCCGTCAATAGTGGTGGCTTTGACCGGACCTTCCTGGTAGTCCTTCCAGTCCCAGCCGGAATCCGAGGAAACCCTATCGGTCAGGTCCGCAAGGTAGCCGTTCTTGGCAAACGCCTTGCCCTCCTGGAGAGGGCGGAACATCATCACGTCGATCTCATCGCTGCCCGCATTGAGCTTGACGTTGTACTGGTCCGAGAGCTGGTCCTCGCCGAGCTGGGTCAGTTCCACCTTGAGGCCGCTGGCCTGTTCAAATTCCGGAATGGCAGCCTTGATGCCTTCGGTCCAGACATGGTTGGCCAACGTAACGCGTACGGTTCCCGATTCCTTGGCATCATCACTGCCGCCACCACCGCTGCAGGCGGTCAGCCCGAGCGAAAGCGCTGCGGCGACTGCCGCGTACTTCATTACTGCACGTCGCTTCATTACGACTCCCTTGTTCCATGGACTGGCAGGCTCTCCAGTCCGGGCGCAGGCGCATCTTTACGTCTGCTCTGGAAGCGAGCATAGGCTTATAAGTCAGACTTAGACAACCCCTTTTTCCGCAGCAGTATGATTTAGGAATGAAAATTCCGAAGGTGTCCTCCCCTACGGACCGGCATGCAACGTTGGTGGAAAGTCTCGGACTCGCGATCGCTGACGGACGCCTGGCCGCACACTCCCTCCTGCGCCTGGATGAGCTTGAAGTTCAGCAAAGCGTGTCCCGTTCGGTAGTCCGGGAGGCGGCACGGGTGCTGTCCTCAAAAGGCATGCTCGAATCCCGGCGGCGCTTTGGCACAGTGGTGCAGCCCGAGGAGGCATGGAACCTTTATGACCCGGAGGTGATCCGGTGGCGGCTTGCTTCGTCCCGAAGGCTGGAACAGCTTCAGTCGCTGAACGAACTCCGCGGTGCGATCGAACCGCAGGCGGCCCGCCTCGCCGCCGGACGCGTGGGCTGGGATGCAGCCAGCGAACTTGTTTCTTTGGCCGCCCGGCTCTGGGCCGCGGGCCAGCGCGGGGACCAGGAAGAGTTCCTTCGCCTGGATGTGCAGTTCCATGCGGCCGTACTTAAAGCTTCGGGCAATGCAATGTTTTCCCAGCTCCAGAACCTCGTGGCCGAGGTCCTCACAGGGCGTACCGAGCATGGGTTGACACCGCACCTTCCCCACCACGAGGCGTTGCAACTGCACGTGGACGTAGCCAGCGCCATCCAACGCGGCGACGCCGCGGCAGCTCATACTGCCATGAGCAGAATCGTGGAGCAGTCCACCCAGGAGATGAGCCAGATCTGGTCAAGCAGCCATGATGCCGGCAGCGCCGAGCCTGCCGCGTCGGGCCAGACCGTGAATTAAACCGCTATACCGCTTTGACGGACGCCAGCTCATGGGCCAGGTAATCCAGGACGGGCTGCGCCTCCGGACTGCCGGCCGCGTGGTTGAGGTGGCCGTGGACGGCGCCGCGGGCCAGGAAGTAGGACACCGGCACTCCGGCCTGTTCCAGGTTGGCGGCGAAAAGCTCCGAGGAGCCGCGGACGTCGTCGTACTCGCAGGCGACGATGGCCGTCGGCGGCAGTCCGAACGGATCGGCATAGCCGGGCATCGCATAGGAGGACGCCATACTCACCGGCCCGCCCACGTAGTTCTCGGCATTCCGCACGCAATCCTCAAGGGTGAAGCGCAGGTGCCGGGGCAGCGTCGCCATTACCGCCTCGTCCAGTCCGCCGGCGGGCGGCGGGAGTTCAGCATGAAGGAAGGGATACGCCAGCAGGAGCTTCGCGGGGAGCGGCTTGCCGGCGTCGGTCAGGTACAGTGCGGCCCCCACGGCGAGGTTACCGCCAGCGCCCGCGCCGCCCAGGCACAGAAGCTCCGGATCCAGTCCGAGTCCGGCGGCGTTCCGGCGGATCCAAAACCAGGCCGCCAGCGCGTCCTCATGGGGCACGGGGAAGTGCACGCCGTCGCGGGCCAGCCGGTAGTCCACCGACAGGACGGGGATCCCGGAGGCGGCGAGCACGCGCCCCAGATAGTCGGACTCGGGCATATCAAGGCTGCCGCTGACGAAGCCGCCGCCGTGCAGCCACACCAATGCCGGCCCGGCCGTGGAGGACGGCACACCGTAGATCCGGATGTCTACCGGCCCGCGCCGCCCCTCTGCGGTCACCGTGCGGATGGGCACGTCGGGGCCCACCTGGCTGGGCAGGGTTTCCGGGCCTTCGGGTGCCGCCATGTACAAGGCGAAACCTGCGTCAGGGGCGAGCGTCCCGCCGTCGGACGGTATGGACGCCTCCCCCTGCCGGACTGTCATGGCCGGCCCAGCTTCTCGGCGAAGAAGCCGACGGCGGCAGCAAGAATGGAGGCCAGCTGGTCCTCGGCCCCGAAGAAGCAGTGGTCGCCACCCTTGATGGTGACCACTTCATGCTCCACGCCTGCTTCCGTCAGCGCCGCGGCCAGGAGCTCGGTCTGGGAGTGCGGAACCAGGCCGTCACAGTCGCCGTGGATGAGCAGGAACGGCGCCGCGTCGGCGGTGACGTAGCTGACCGGGCTAGCCGCAGCCAGCAGTGCGGGATCGTCGGAGCCGCCCACCAGCATGTACTCGGGCTGCAGGGACATTCCGGCCGGAACAGCGGCGGTCAGCGCGGGCGGGAAGAGCCCTTCCGGAGTGTTCATCGGCGGTATATCCACGAGCGAGGAGACACCGTAAAAGTCGACGACGGCGCTGACGCCGCTCGAGTGCCCCTGCGCCCCGAGCCCGCCGTGCAGGTGCTCCCTTCCGCTGGTCAGTCCGAGCAGGGCTACCAGGTGGCCGCCCGCGGATTCGCCCCAGGCGCCGAACCGTTCCGGATCAACGCCGAGGTCCGCCGCATATTCGCGCAGGTAGCGGACGGCCGCCTTCAGGTCGTGCAGTTGCGCCGGGAACGGCGCCTCCAGGCAATGCCGGTAGTCCACGGTGGCGCAGGCAATCCCCGCCTCGTTGAGCAGGCGGAACACCGAGTCCGGGGCAAAGGTGGGCGGCAGTTCGCGGCGGTCGCCCAACTGGAAGGCTCCGCCGTGAACCCACACCACCAGCGGCACGGGCGCCGTGGCATGGCGCGGCAGCCAGATGTCCATCTTGAGCGGCCGGAACCCGATAGCCCGCGCATAGGTGACTTCGCGGTGCACTGCGGAAACGTCCGAGACGTTTTTGGGCAGGCCCGGGGCGTCGAAGACCGGGAACGGGGGAACGTCCACACCTCCGGGCCGGGCAGTATCAGTTTCGTAGACCTCGGTGGCTTCGTTGACACTCATGGCGCGCTCCTTACAAGCTGGGGGTTTTCGGCAGGCTGGGGTGCTTCGGCAGTTCCGCCGGTGGCGGTGTCAAAGTGGTGCTTCCCGGGTCCGACGACGGCGGGAGGCGTGCCGGGCAGGCGGACTTCGGCGGTGGTCCCGGCCGGGACGGTGGCACTCAGCTGCAGGCCGCCGTCGTCCGCTGTCCATTCCACTTCAATCAGGCCGTGAGGTCCTTGATGGGAGGTGGCCGCGGACGTGAGCCCCGCGCCGGGGCGCGGCTCGATGATGATCCGCTCGTAGCCAGCGCTGCCGGGGGCCTGGCGCATGCCGGCGGTGTAGCGGTGGAGGAAGGACACCACTGCGCCCTTGCTGTAGTGGTTCAGGGACTGGTGCGGGGTGCCGTCGCCGTCGATGCCGTTCCAGAGCTCCCACATGGTGGTGGCGCCGCGGTCCACCATCACCAGCCAGGACGGTTCCGAGTCCTGCATCAGCAGCTCGTAGGCGAGGTCCAGTTCACCGTTGTCCGCCAGGACGGGCAGCAAATAGGGCGTGGCCAGGAAGCCGGTCCCCACGTGCGTGTCCGCGGCCCGGATCAGTTCGACGAGCTGGGCCGTCACGGCGGCGCGCTTTTCCTCGCCGACGAGGCCAAACGCAAGGGCACGCACGCAGTTGGCCTGGCTCGGTTCGGTGACGTGCCCGGCGGCGTCGAGGTATTCCGTTTCCCAGGCGTGCCGGACGTTTTCGGACAGTTCGGTGAGCGCGGCGGCTTCCTCCTTGTGGCCGAGGACCGCGGCAATCCTGGCGAGCAGGGCGGTGCTGTTCCGGTAGTAGGCGGTGGCCACAATGCCATGGTCGGCAGAGCGGGCGGCGAAAAGATCCGGTTCCGGGCCGTCCGGTTCCATCCATTCGCCCCAGTGAAAGCCGGTGTCCCAAAGGTACTTCTCATGCGGCGCAGGCATGGGGCTGGCCGCCTCGCGGTCCGGGTGCCGGCGGGATTCTGCCGTGGTCCGGACGAAGTCCACCCAGCGGTTCATAGCGTCCCAGTTTTCGGCGAGGATGCCGGCATCGCCGGTGGCCAGGTACAGCTCCGACGGCACCATCACCATGGCATCGCCCCAGCCGGCAGAACCATTTACAAAGGCCATAAATTCCGCCGAGGTGGTGGCCGGGCCGGGCGACGGGGAGATGTTGGCAATAACGCCGTTCTCCCACTGGTCGGCACGAACGTCGTTGAGCCACTTCCGCGAGAAGCCGGCGACGTCGAAAAGATATGCGGCTGTGGGTATAAACAGCTGCCAATCCCCCGTCCAGCCTGCCTTTTCCCTTTGCGGGCAGTCCGTAGGGACCTCGCAGGAGTTGTCCCGGAAGCTCCACCGCACAATCTCGTGAAGCCTATTCAAGCGATCGTCGCTGCAGTTAAAGGTGCCGAGCGGTTCCAGGTCGGTCTGGACCAGGCAGGCGGTGATGACCTCCGACGTTAGGTCTGCACCGAGGCCCTTAACCGACACGTACTGAAAGCCGTGAGTAGTATGCCGCGGTTCGAATACTTCACCCGGAGCGCCCGACGCCGTCACCTCGTCCACCTGCCCGGCGGACAGGAACTGCCCGGGGTGGCGGAAGTCGAGCGGGCGCAGGTGGTCCTGGGTCACGTCACGGTCGGCCGCCAGCGCCTCGCCGTATACGAGGGTGACCCTGTCCCCCGGTGCGCCGAGCCTGGTGAGGCGCACCCAGCCGTGGATGTTCTGGCCGAAGTCCACCACCTGATGGCCGCTCGCGAGGCGGGTGATGGCTACCGGCGCGAGTTCCTCCACGATTCGAGTGGGCGGTGCCACCGGGCCGGTAAGGGCATGGTAGTTGCCGTCACGGACGACGGCGGCACTCGCCGGGGCTGCGGCGGTTCCGTTTGCTGCCGGCGCCCGGAAGTCCACGCGCTGGCCGGCCATGAGGTCTGCGCTGAGGATATCGGTTGGTGAGACCAGCCAGGACGCATCGGTGCCGATGACGGTCCTGCTGTCCCCGGACTGCAGCTCCAGCTGCGCAAGGAGAGCGGTGTGCGTCCCGTACATGTCGGCGTCGCGCGTAAAGCCGAAGGTGCCGCGGTACCAGCCGTCCGTGAGGACGGCGCGGAGGGTGTTGGCGCCGGGACGCAGGAGTGCGGTGACGTCATAGGTCTGGACCTGGAGGGTGGTGTTGTAGCTGGTGGAGCCGGGGGTGAGCTGCTGGTCGCCCACGCGCTGTCCGTTGAGGAACAGCTCATAGATACCGTGGGCAGTGGCATAGATGCGAGCTGAATCAGGGGCGGCCTCCAGCGTGAAGGCCTTCTCGAGCGCATAGCCGGGCCGTTCGCCGGGGGCCGGGACGTCCGGCTCCTCGGGGCCGATCCATTGCGCTTTCCATTCGGAAGGGTGCAGGAGTCCGAGTTCCACCAGCATGGGGTCGGACCAGGGGCTGAGCATTTCGGCGCCGCTGGCATCCGTGGTCCAGGTCCGCACCCGCCACTCGAAGCGGCTGCGGGACTGCAGTGCCGGGCCGGCGTAGGGCACCATAAGGTGCTGCTCGGAATCTACCCGGCCGGTGTCCCAGCCGTTGCTGGCGGTGATTTGGTAGGCGGTCTGAGCTGTTGTTCCAACCGGGGGCGTCCAGCTGAGACGGGGAGTTGTGTTGGTGATGCCCATTGCCTCGGGGAGGTGCTCCACACGGAGCCGGGTGGGGGCGGCCGGGGCCAGGAGGGTTTCCCCGACGCCGGCGTCGAGACTGGTGGAAGTCATGCAGGAGGCTCCTGAACGTGGACAGCTGAGATTCCAGCTTCCTTTCGGACGGGCGGCAGCCCACAGGCTTCTTTCATTGGTTGGAATAGTATTGTGGGATAGCTCACGGACACCGGTCCGAACTTCCACCGGCGCAAGGAACTCCCGCCATGACTGTCCCCCCGGACACCGACACCACTCCCGCCCGCGGCAAACGGCCCAAACAGGGCGAACCGGTGATTGACCGGGCGCTGAGCCTGCTCGCTGTCTTTTCGGACCGCCGTCGTGCGCTGACTCTCTCTGAACTGGCACGCCATGCCGGGATGCCCGCGCCCACAGCGCTGCGCCTGATCGCCCGGCTGGTGGCGTGGGGCGCATTGGAAAGGCTCGACGACGGCAGGTACGTTGTGGGGGTCCGGCTCTGGGAGGTGGCGTCCCTGTCACCGCGCGGCCACGGGGTCCGCGAGATTGCGCTGCCCTACCTTGAGGACCTGTTTGAGGTGACCCGGCACCACGTTTTGCTGGCCGTCCGGGACAACGAGGAGGCGGTGCTGATCGAGCGGTTGTCCTCCAAGGACGCAACGGAAGTGGCGTACCGGGTGGGCGGCCGCGCGCCGCTGCGGAGCACCGCCGTCGGGCTGGTCCTGCTGGCCGGCGCGGATCAGCAGTTCCAGGAGGCGACGCTCCGGAAGCCACCGGAAAATGAGCCCGGGGTGGAGCACATGCCGGAGGGCCAGCTGCGCCGGACCCTGTCCGATGTGCGACGCACGGGCGTTGCCATGATCCGCCGCTCAGCGCCGTCCCGGACGGTGTCGGTGGCGTCGCCGATTTTCGACGCGCAGGGCGCGGTAGTGGCGGCGCTGTCCATCGTGGTGCCGGACGGCTCCACGCCGCCCAACGTACTGGCCCCGGCGGTCCGGGCCACGGCGCGCGCCGTGTCGAGGAACCTGGGCCACCTTGCCGAAGTCAGCCCTGACGTGCGGACGCACTCAGAGGGGTAGTCGCCTGCCGCCGCGCCCGATTCGCCGCCCTGCTATGGCCTCTTCAACCCAACAACATATGGGGTGATGGCTTGTGAAGATCGGGGAGGGAAGCCCCTAGGCAGCGCCGTATCCCAGGATCACAATGGGCTGATCGCGTCGCACCACGGAGGCCCTGATGCACAACTCCCGCATTTTCCGCGTCTTCGTTGCTCTTGGGGTGCTGTCCGGCTGCAGCACGGCCGAAACCGGCCCTTCCAACACTTTGGAACCCTCGTCAGCTACGTCATCACCCCTGCCCACGACGTCATCTTCCGCGCCGGCTGTAGCGCCGGCGGCGTCGTCCTCCGCCGATGGCACCCAAATCATCACTGTCGACCCATGGGCGGAGGATGCATTCGCATCCTCCGCGCCGACGGTCTTGCTGAACCCGTCGGAAGACAACTGGTGCGACGTTTCGCGCGTCACCGACAGATCCGACGGCTACATGTGTGTCTATGAACCGTCCCAAGGGCACGCCCCAGACGCGCTTTGCATCAGCAACCCGGCGGCTGCGGAAGAATACGCTTGCCTCGAGCCGGACCTGACTTGGCGGATCATGCGAGGACTCCCGTTCAAGGGGACCGAACGATCAAGTCCCCACCTTCAGGGCGATTACGTCTACCTGAAGCTCATTGACGGGACGATCTGCGCTGACGTGAGCAAGTCGGGGATGGAGCCCATTGGTGACTACGGGTTCCAGGGTTTCTGTGACGACGGAACTTCCTACTACACCCGCTTTAGCAGCTCGGGCACGCCGGCTGACGGCGCCAGTCCATTCGGCGAGGGCACCGACGAGGACGGACGCTGGCTGGTCAAAACAGGTTCAGCAATCTCCGGTCAGCTGACCCCCCGGCCTGTCGAGACTGCCTACCGGTGAGATGTACGCCCGTGTGCGGCCGATTCGATGGAGACTTTCAGCTGGTCGCGCCGGAGGGCGCAGGCTCGAATTCTCGAGATGACGTCTTGGGCATCAGTTATGTCCCCGACTTCGCCTTTTTAGCGGTTTGACAATGCTTTTTGGTGCCGGCCCGCGAGAGTCGGGTCCAAGCCGCTCGGATACCGCGACCTTCAGGATGAGCATTTCTTTATGCTTGTAATGACTATTGGCATGTGTAACCATGGTCACAGAACTCCCGTCGAAGAGAAGAGAAGCCTGTGAAAGTCCAGATGAACTCAGTCCGAAAGCTAAGGGTCCACTGGCCTATCAGCACCGAGACGTTCGCGCAGATAGCTGCCGGCGGGGCGGAGGCGCTGAAGGACGACCAAGGCCTTGCAACGTTGCTTCGGGCCGTGGAGCAGTTCCAGGATCTTGGCAACTTCGGCAACTACAAACACGTTTTTGAATCCGGCCTGGGTTTCGAGGGTTTCACGTGCTCCGCGGGTGCTACCCCCACGCTTGGCGAGGTGGGAGAGCAAACCTTCTCGCCGACTTTCGTCTACACCACCTACTTCAACGCCACCCTTGAGGATGCGGTCGTGGAACGCTTCCTGCGCCAGATCGTTGACATCCATCCGTGGGAACTGCCCGTGATTGAAGTGACGGGGCCAGTAAGTGTCGCAGCCAGTTCACAGGATAAAGAGCATGTTGGAGCGGCGGCATCATGACACGAACTACCAGCGTTGCCATCTGGGCCGGCCTGCAGTCGGTGCTGCAGGGCACCTCATTCACTGATCTGACCCATGCTTTCCATCCCGACCAGCCACACTTCCCCGCGTTCCCGAACGAAGTTCGGGAACGCCTTTTCGACCTGGAGAAGGGCGATGGTTTTACCGCTCATCGCTATGCAATCGTTGGACAGTGGGGAACCCACGTGGACCCGCCGTCCCACTTCATCCCCGGCGGCAGGACGCTGGACCAGATTCCTGTGGAGGACATGATCCTTCCACTTGTAGTCCTGGATATCACCGACCGCGTCAGCGATGACCCCGATGCTGCCCCGGTCCTCGCGGATGTTATCGAGTGGGAGAACCGGAACGGTGCCATTCCACCGGGCTCCTTCGTCGCTTTGCGCACCGGATGGAGCAGGCGCTGGCCGGACGCGGAAGCAATGGCTAACCGGGATGCCGAGGGCTTGAGCCACACACCCGGCTGGTCCCAGGAGGTGCTTTCCTTCCTTATCGAACAGCGCTCCATTGCAGCTGTTGGCCACGAACAAACAGACACCGATCCTGGTCTTGCCACCTCCCGCCAGGACTTCAGTCTCGAAACCTATGTCCTGGCCCGGGATCGCTGGCAAATTGAACTGCTGGCAAACCTGGACAGTTTGCCGGAAGCAGGTGCTGCCATCGTCGCGACCTGGGCCAAGCCCTTGGGTGGCAGCGGCTTTCCGGCAAGGGTGTTTGCCATCTCCTGAAGGCCGGGCAGCCCTCGTCTAGAGTGGAGCTATGTCAAAGACGTCCAGCATGGGCCGGGGGATCATGGCCGTCCTGGCAGCCGGTTCGCGCCATGCGCGGGGACTTCCCGGGGGGACAGTAGCGGACATCGCAGCGGACATGGGTAAGGACCGAAGCCAGGTGTCACGCAGCCTGCGCACAGGCGAGCTGGAAGGGTTTCTGCGCCGCACGCCGGAGCGCACCTTTGCCGTGGATTGGTCGCTGTTGACGGACGCGCAGTTGCTGACCGGCAGGCGCCTGGAGATTGATGGTGCCGCCGTCCTGGAAAGCCTCGCCCGGGAAACCGACGAGGGCTGCTTCCTGGGCGTCCTGAGCGGAAACAGCACAGTCACTATCGGCGAGAGTGTCCCGAAGAGCAGCAACATGGTGGGGTCCTGGCTGGGCCGGCCCTACCCCGCCTACTGTAGTGACGCCGGCCAGGCTCTATTGTGGGAGTCGTCGGACGATGAGGTGCACACCGTGTTCTCCGACGTCGAGTTCGTCCGCCACGGACCCAAGACACCCACCGGCGTAGTGGACTTCCTGGCCCGGCTGAAGCGGGCGCGCTCGCGCGGGTATTCGATCGTCGATGAAGAGGCAGAACCCGGGCTTTACTCCTTGGCCGTGCCTATTCGGGACTTCAAGGGTGATGTGGTGGCCGCCCTGCAAATCGTCGGGCCCAAACTGCGCCTGGAACCCCGCCAGGAGGCCTGCGCAGAGGCTCTGGTTGCGCATGGAAAGCGGCTTGAAAGGGTCCTTGGCTACTTGCCCTAGCCGGTCAGTCCCACTTCTCTTTCCGGCTCGGCCCGTCCGAAAGGAACCGACCCGAGCCGCCCGGCAGAGTCCGCCAGGACAGCAGCGATGTTGCCGGCGCTGGATCCTATGGCCCCACGGCCACCCAGGACGCTGAGTGAGGCAACGATGTTCCCTGCGGCCTCACGGATGGGCACGGCCAGTTCAACAATTCCATGCTCGAACTCCTCGGCGGCGGTGACATAGCCTGCGCTGCGGTCACGGGCCATCAGCTCCCAGACTTCCAGTGCCGAGTGCGCCGCCTCCGGGCCGCCAACACCAATAAAATTCACGTCTTTCAGCAGTGCCTGAAGTTCGCGTTGTTTGTGATCCCATAACAGGGCGCGCCCGGCTCCGGTGCACCAGGCAGGGGTGACCATGCCTGGTTTCACGAAGCTTCCGGCGACGGCATCAGTGCTGGAGGCCCGCAGCAGAATGACGCGATGTCCGTCAAGGACAGAAATACGGGCTCGGAGCCCCAGCAAGGCAACAAGCCGCTCCAACTCCGGCGCGGCCTCCCGCACCCAGCCGGTATTGAGGCAGGCCCCAAGGCTAAAAAACCTCGGCCCAACGCGGAAGGGACCCCGGTCTACGCGCTCAAGGAGCCCGAGGTCGCATAGCTCCTGCGTCAGCCGGGAGACCCTGCTCTGCTCCATCTGCAGTTCGGCGGCCAGCTGGGAGACACCTGAAAGCTGCCTGCCGGATTTCTCCCGGTCGGCCACAAACCGCACAATCCGAAGCCCCTGCGCCATCGATGACGCTTCCGGGGAAGTATCGGCCATTGTTGCTCCTTCCGCCCGGAATCCAGCCTATCCCGGCACTACCACGAACAGGGCCCAGGGACATCGGAAGGGATGTGCAGCCCGGCGGTGCTACCCCAGGGCAGACGGCTGCGGGGCCGGCAGCTTCAGCTGCCGGCCCCAAAACCCCATTACCGTCCCGGGTCAGGACACCCGCTCAAGGCGGGTCTTGCGGCCGTACTTGAGGTAGAAGAATCCGTAGCAGGCAGCCACGAAGGGAATGCCGAAGTACAGAGCAGCGACCTGCGTGGGGTCAAAGGCGATACCGATCAAGGAAATCACGCACAGGGTGAAGGCCAGGATGGGCACAAGCGGGTACAACGGGGCCTTGTAGGTGAGTGTGGTGATGTCGCCTCCGTTGCGGAGGAAAGCGCGGCGGTGGAAGAAATGTGAGGCGGTGATCGACATCCAGACCCCCACCACGGCGAAACCCGCTACGGAGACCAGGACCAGGTAGACCGTCTCCGGTGCCACCACACTGCTGATGAGGGAGGCGAGGCCGCCCAGCATGCTGACTGAGAGTGCAGTCAGGGGTATCCCGCGGCGGGTCAGTTTTTTCAGGGCCTGAGGCGCGTGGCCCTCGTCCGCGAGGGAATACAGCATGCGGGCGCAGGAGAACAGGCCGCTGTTGCCCGCGGACAGGAGCGCGGTGATTATCACAAAGTTCATGACATCGGCGGCGAACGGGAAACCGATGGCGGAGAAGACAGTCACGAACGGGCTTTCGTCCAGTCCTACCTCGCTGTAGGGGATGGTGGCCGCAATGACGGCGATGGCGCCGACGAAGAAGATGAGCAGGCGGATCACTGTGGTGCGCATCGCCTTGGGGATGCTGGTGGCCGGGTCCTTTGTTTCACCGGCGGCGACGCCGATAAGTTCCGACCCGGAGAAGGCGTAAAAGACCGCGAGCGCCGTGATCAGGACACCTGTAAAGCCGTTGGGAAACAGCCCGCCTTCGGTGTTGAAATTCTCGAACAGGTTGGGGTGGCTGCCGCCTGCGCTCAGCGGATGGAAACCGACCAGCGCTGCACCGCCAAGGACGATGAGGCCGATGATGGCGGCGACCTTGACGATGGCGAACCAGAACTCGGACTCGCCGAAGAACTTGGAGGAGACGGCGTTGAAGCCGAAGAGGACGGCGCCAAACACCAGGCACCAGAACCAGACCTCGACGTCCGGGAACCACCGCTGCATCAGCAGGCCTGACGCGGTGAACTCTGAGCCGATGGCCACGGCCCAGCACAGCCAGTACAGCCAGGCGGTGGCGAATCCGGTAGCGGGGCCGATGGAGCGCGCGGCGTAGATGTGGAATGCGCCGGACACCGGGTAGGCGATGGCGAGTTCACCCAGGCAGGCCATCACCAGGTACACCACGAAGGCGCCGATGAGGTATGCGATGACGGCGCCGAGCGGTCCGGCCTGGGAGATGGTGTAGCCCGAACTGAGGAACAGTCCTGAGCCGATCACGCCACCCATGGCGATCATGACCAGGTGCCGTGGGCCCATGGAGCGTCGAAGTCCCGACTCCACCGACGGCGGCGAGTCTGGATGCTGGTCAAGCATAAGGGGATTTGGGGGTTGCAAGAGTGCCTCCGGCGTTGAAAGGGGTAGGTGCGGACTTTGGGCGCATTGCTCCTGTTGATCGGATTGCTTTCGAGAAGGACTGCGCCTCGACAGTGATGAAGGTAACACGAATGGCGCCTTTTAGTCATCAAACTCATAAAGAGATGTCTATGTTGAGCGGCCTGCGCTTTCGGCGCGGATGTCATTTCGTCCTCGTTCTGGTCACTTCGGCATCTGTTTCGGGCAGATGCACATGCTTGGACTGACACCCGCAGGCCACAGGATGGGAGCACTGACGTAACTGACTGAAGGAGCATGATGACCACCTACGACATAGCCTTGATTGGTTTCGGCGGCGTGAACCGGACGCTGGCAGAGCTGGTCGCCGCGCGCGGCGATACCCTCCGCACCGAGCTCGGATTCGGGCTCCGGGTGGTGGCGATAACGGATCTGCGCCTGGGTTCGCTGGTGCAGGATGAAGGAATAGACCTGGCCATGGCCCTGGGGCTGGGCACAGGCAGCGAGACGTTCGCTGACCATGGCGGATCGGCTGAGCCGGACAACGAGCGCGTGATCCGCAGCTGCACCGCTGACATCATCTGCGAAGCGACCTTCACCAACCCGGACGACGGCGAGCCGGCAGTCTCCCACGTGCAGTGGGCTTTGGAGTCGGGCAAGAGTGTGTGCACCACCAACAAGGGCCCCGTAGCACTGAGGGGAGCCGAGCTGACCGGACTCGCTGAACGGAACGGCGTGCACTTTGAGTTCGAGGGTGCTGTAATGAGCGGCACCCCGGTCATCCGGCTGGCAAAAAAGATGTTTGCCGGCCTGAAGCTGAACGGCTTCGAAGGCATCCTGAATGGCACCAGCAATTATGTGCTCGGCAGGATGGAGGGAGGACTGGCCTTCGAGGAGGCCATCAGCGAAGCCCAGCAGCTCGGTTATGCAGAGGCAAACCCGGCCGCAGACATCGAAGGCTATGACGTCCAGCTCAAGGTTTTGATCCTCGCCAATGAGCTTCTCGGAGCGCGCATCCAGCTGGCCGACGTGCAGCGGCAGGGCATTTCCAGCCTGACACCCGAGGATATACGCCAGGCGGCACGCGAAGGCCGGCGCTGGAAACTGGTGGGGTCAGCAGAACGCAAGCCTGACGGAACGGTAACGGCCGCCGTCGGACCGGTTGCCCTCCCACTGGACCACGGGCTGGCAGGTATCTCCGGGGCTGCGAACGCCGTATCCTTCAGCACTGACCTACTCGGTCCGGTCACGGTCTCGGGACCCGGGGCCGGGCGGGTGGAGACGGCATTCGCACTGCTGTCGGACATCATCGCCATCCATGCCGAAAAGAGCAGGATGATCGCACATGTTTGAATCGACCGTGGCAGCCGTGGACCAGGCATCGCCTTCGTTCCATGAGGTAGAAAGCCCCTACGACGGCGCGGTGGTCGGTGCTGTCGCCGTCACCCCGGCATCAGCCGCGGAAGACATCTTAAGGGCCCCCCGGGATGGCGTCCGAAGGGCCCGGGCGCTCTCCCGCCATGCCCGTGGAAAGATCCTGGACTCAGCAGCGGCGGACATCGAGGCACGGAGCGAGGAGTTCGCGCAGACCATCACCGCCGAAAGCGGCAAAACCATCCGGCAGGCGCGCAAGGAAGTGCTGCGGGCAGTCAATACACTGCGCCTGTCGGCGGCCGAAGCGCGCAGAAATGCCGGGGAAGTCATCCCCTTTGACTCCTACGAAGGCTCAGAGGACCGGACAGGGTGGTACTCCCGCGAGCCGCTGGGCATCATCGCGGCCATTACGCCGTTCAATGATCCGCTGAACCTGGTGGCGCACAAGATCGGCCCGGCCATCGCCGCGGGCAACGCCGTCATCCTCAAGCCTTCCGCGCTGACTCCCCTGTCCGCGCAACTGCTCGCCGACGCATTTGCCAAGAGCGGGCTTCCCGAGGGGATACTCACGGTTGTCCATGGAGGACGTGAGGTGGTTGAAGCCATCATCAGGACCCGTGACGTCCGGATGGTGTCCTTTACGGGGGGCTTCTCCACCGGAGAGAGCATCGCACGCACCGCAGGACTGAAAAGGCTATCCATGGACCTTGGCGGGAATGCCCCGGTCATCGTGATGGCAGACGCGGACCTCGAAACAGCAGTGGAGTCCTGCGTCTCCGGCGCCTTCTGGGCTGCGGGGCAGAAC
The DNA here is from genome assembly GCF_057656635.1 of Arthrobacter sp. Soil_C_49. Taxonomy (NCBI): domain Bacteria; kingdom Bacillati; phylum Actinomycetota; class Actinomycetes; order Micrococcales; family Micrococcaceae; genus Arthrobacter; species Arthrobacter sp. Soil_C_49. Next base: position 42,101 of record NZ_JBDGJZ010000014.1, on the reverse strand, counting down.
TGCGTAGGAGTGCAGCGGATCCTCATCGCGGAGCCCCTGTATGCCAGGTTCCGCCACCGCTTCCTGGAGGAAACTGCCCGCTTGGTGGTCGGTGACCCCTTTGACGAGCGCACCGACGTTGGTCCAATGATCAACGGACGCGCCGTGCGCCAACTCAAGGCGAAGCTGGACGAGGCCGTTGACGACGGTGCTGTGTGCCTGGCCGGCAATAGCTGCGACGGCAACGTGCTTCAGCCCACGGTCCTAGAGAATGTTCCTGCCGCAAGCAGGTTGTGGGAGGAAGAAGTGTTCGGTCCCGTGGTCATGCTGCAGCCTTTCGGCACCTTTGACGAAGCGGTGGAAGCTGCGAATGCCATGGAGTTCAGCCTGCATGCAGGAATATTTACCAGCTCCCTGAACACAGCCATGGATGCCGCCAAACGTCTCGACGCAGGCGGAGTCATGATTAACGACTCCTCCGACTACCGCTTTGACGGTATGCCGTTCGGCGGTTCCAAGTACGGCAGCATGGGCCGGGAAGGTGTCCGCTTCGCGTACGAGGAGATGACACAGCCAAAGGTCATCTGCGTCAAGCGCTAGAGAGCCCCGGGGGACGGTCATCCCGTCCCCCGGAGCTAACTCCCGGGCCGGGACCCGCCAGGACTCCGCCGGACATAGCTGGAAAGAGTCATCGCCGTGACCGTGTCAGTCACCCCTGGAAGCGCAGCTATCTGCTCCCAAATGTCCTGGATCCGTTCAAGGGATCGTGCTTCGACCCGCACCAACAGGTCAAAATCGCCGCTTACCACGTCGCAGAGAACGACTTCCGGGATGGACTGCAGAACAGCGATAACGTCTGAGCCCCGCACCCGGTCCTTCCGGTAAACCATAAAAAATGCGGAAACACCGCCCTGGCCCGGCGTACCCGAAACAACCGTATAGCCCTGGATGTAACCCAGCCGTTCCATCCGATCGATCCGCTGGCGCACCGCGTTTCGGGAAAGCAGGACCTTCGATGCCAGCTCGGCGTGGCTCATACGGCCGTTTTTCATCAGCTCCGAAAGGATTTCCTGATCGATCTGATCAAGGCTCGCTCGATCCATGTCCACCCTTCACCGCCAAAAGACTCCGCCAACACACCGTGAACCAACCCGGTTCACAGACGGGCCCAAAGACCGATGATACTTCCGCAGCAGCAGAATCAGACCGTAGAGAGCCCTTTCAGCTGCGTACTGTTCGACATGGACGGAACCCTGCTCGATTCAGCAGCAGGGGTGACGGCCAGCGCTGCCAAAGCGCTGGCTGCAGTGGGCGCCCCGGTCCCCTCCCTGGCAGAACTGCGCGCATATATAGGCCCGCCGATGATTGAATCTTTCCGAGGGCCAGCCGGACTCGACGAGGAAACAGCGCAAAAGGCCCTAAGGCATTACCGGCAAACCTACGCAAACGAGGGAGCCAGCCAGTCAAGCCTGTACGAGGGAATCCGTGAGCTGCTGGAGCGGCTCACCACCGCCGGCGTTCCAATGGCCGTAGCCACCTCCAAAGTTGAGGACCAAGCCATCCTCCTGGCACGACGCTTCGGACTGGAACACTACTTCGTCAACATCTGCGGGGCGTCCGACCGGGAGGGAAGATCGTCCAAGGCGGAAGTGCTTGCCGAACTGCTGCTTCGGCTGGACTGTGCAGGCGTGGACCTGTCACATCCGGTCATGGTGGGCGACAGAAGCTACGACGTCGACGGTGCAGCCTCCCATGGGATACCCACCCTTTTCGCTTCCTGGGGCTACGGCGCCGCGTCAGAAGCTTCAGCGGCAGCCCTTGTCACCTCATCACCACAAGCGGTACTGGAAGCCGTCCTGTCCAAAATTGCCGACGGGCCGTAATCCATACCGCATTTTTCGTTGAGTAATTGCATGTTTTCGGGGTCGGCGCTCTTCAAATTCCCGATGTGCGGGTTTCACTATGGACCTCGTGAAGCTCATTGACTTTCAGAAGCACTTGTTCTAGATTCACAGATCACAAACCTGCTAGATCCTTCGCATATTCAGGATTTCTCACATGGGATTGAACTGTGAATGAGTTGAACGGCAATACCGTCATGATTCTTGGCGGCGACGGATATCTGGGCTGGACGCTCGGGCTGGCCATGGCCAGCCGGACAAACCGGCAGGTCGTCCTGGTGGATAACCTCATCAAGCGCCGATGGGAAAAAGAGGCAGGGGCCAAGGTCCTTGTGCCGCTCGAAAGCCCCAAAAACCGCATCGCGAACTATACGCGGATCTTCGGTAAAAAGAACTTGTCGTTTGAGAAGGTCGAACTTCTGGACTCTCAGGCTGTTGAAAATGTGGTGGCCAAGTACCGGCCGGCGGTGGTCATTAACGCGGCCCAGCAGCCCTCCGCGCCGTTCTCCATGAGCAGCGCCAAGAACGCCGCCGCTACATTCTCGAATAATATCGTCGGCCACCTGAATGTGCTGTGGGCCATCGCCGAACGCAGTAAAGAAACCACATACATCAAGCTCGGCTCCGGCGGCTGCTACATGGCCACCGATACCGACTATATTCCGCTGGGCAGGCACGACTTCACCTTCGAGCATCGAGGGAAGCAGCACAAGATCCTGCAGAGCATCATGCCCATGCAGGCCACCGACTTTTACCATCAGTCAAAGATTGCCGACCTGCTGATCGATGACCTCTGCTCCAAGATGTGGGACTTGAAGGTCATTACCGTCCAGCAGGCCACCATCTTTGGCGCGACCATTCCGGAAAACCATTCAAAGGACTGTGGCAGCCTGGCGGCCCGGTTCAATTACGACGCCGTCTTCGGCACGGTTTTCAACCGTTTCATCTGCCAGATGGTCATCGGCCACCCCCTCACTGTCTATGGAGACGGTACCCAGAAGACCGGCTTGATCAGCCTCACGGACACGGCCGATAACTTCCTCAAGCTTGCCGACCTCGATGTTGAACCGGGCGAACACATGATTATGCACAATTACGCCCATCGGTTGAGCATTGGCGAAATCGCACAAAAGCTGGCAGAGATCGATCCTTCGGCGGAAATCCATTACCTCGAGAACCCCCGCCAGGAACCTGCCGGTCAGTTGCAACCGGAAGTGGAATTGCATGAGGCCATCCAGGATACGCACACCAACAAGGAAGAGCGGCTTCAGGCCGAGATGGCCAACATGCTCGAATTCACGCGCCGCTATAAGGACAACATCGACCCGTCTATCATTTTGCCCAAGGTCACATGGTCTGTGGGAGAGACTGCGGCCCTTTAATTCCCTGCGACAATACCTGGCAGTTTTCCCGGTTTAGGCTTTGCTGGAAGCGATCCGGGATGAGATTACCGGCCCCGTGCCAGGAATTCACGGATATGCCCGGCGAGGACTTCGATGTCTTCCAGCTTGGATTTGTGGATGAATGAAATGCGGGTCACGTCTTCGATGGCCTTGATGTAGACATTGCGGTTCATCAAGAAATTGACCAGCGCGGCCGGATCAGGTGTGCGCATTGACAGGATATTGCTCTGACGCGTGCCGTGGTCAATAAAGTCCAGTTCGTGTTCACGCAGGATCGCCTTGATTCCTTCCAGGACTTCAAGGTTCTTCCGTTCGATAACATGCATGCCGACAGTATTGATTTCCCGGAGCGCTGCGTGGAGTGCCACCAGCCCGGTGATGTTCTGGGTGCCATCCTGGAAACGGGCGGCAGTATTTTTCAGCACGTAGGAATTCTCATCGAAATGCTTCACGCTGCGGATGCCCACCCTGCTGTCACGCAGAGCGGGAATGACGCTCTGGCTGACATACATAAAGCCGATGCCCATGCCGGCGCGCAGATACTTCTGGCCACCGCAGACCAGTATGTCCACCGGCGTCCTGCCCACATCGATCGTCCGCACGGCGATGTGCTGGACAGCGTCGATCACCAGGAAGATGCCCCGGCTTCGGCAAATGCCCGAGAGTAATGCCAGGTCCGGCATGAATCCGTCATAGCGCTGGGCTGAGGACATACTTATCGCCTTGGTGCGCGGGCTGATGCTGTCGAGCAAACGCGCGAACGCGGCTTCATTGTCGAGGCCCGTCATCACCTTCACCCGTACGCCGTCTTGACGCTTCCGCAACCAGGGCAGCAGGTTGGCCGGATATTCGTTGCCGAGTACCAGCACCTCGTCGCCGCACCTCAGCGGCAGCGCTTCGCTCGCCATGATGATGCCCTCGGTCGTATTTTTCAGATAAGTGACTTCCTCTGCTTGGCAGTTAATGAGCCGGGCAGCTTCGGCGGCCATATCGTCTGCCACCACGTCATAACAATGAAGCACTTCCGGCGGCCCGTAATGGTAAAAATCATCAATGAAGGTCCGCGTCGCTTCATAAGCGGCCCGGCTCATTGGAGCGACGGAAGCATAATTGAAGAACAGCTTTGGGGACGAGGGCTGCGCGCTGCTGCGAAGCCCGACGCTGAACGCATCAGCCTCGATTGCCGGCGCCAGGACGGCTGGTGTTGTACTCTCCGGCATCTTTGCCTCCCGGGCTGGCACCTTCGCTTAAATCGAAATAAGTGAAGCCGAGACTAATAGGCAGTCAAACCTTCGTCACGAGTAGTCAGTACTCGAAAAAAGCTATTACCTTACGAAGGCATTTCCAGAGTGGGTCGGCAGGCACAGAAGATAGCGTGGCATTTTCAGAAATGAGGCGTCGGCAATGACATTCGCAACAGGTCACCGGCCAAGAATTCCAGGGTCATGTCGTGGGGGCCAGGTTACGGGCAGCGCGGACGACGGCGTTCGTCACCTCCTCGACGCCGGGTGAGTTCAGCGTCCACACCTGCCAGTAGAGCCTCAGTTCCTCGCTCCATGCCGGGTTGAGCTCCACAAGGGAATGGTCCTGGTCCTGCTGGTCCGGCACCATCCCCCAGCCCAGGCCTGCGCGGATTGATTCGACGAACTGGACGGAGTCGGGGATGAAGTGCTGTGGGGGTGCCGCCTCCGGGGCCACCCGGCCAAGGACCGCGAGCTGGTGACTGTCCTTGCGGTCATACTGCATGACGGGGGCAACGGCGAGCGCCGCGGGCGTGGGGCCGTCAGGAAACCAACGCTCAACAAACTCCTGCGATGCCTTGGCGCGGTAGATCATGGCGCCGAGGGGGCGGATGGTGCAGCCTTGGACGGCGCGGGGGTCTGCTGTGACGGCCCCGATGGCGCCACCGGAGCGGAGGAGATCGGAGGTGGCGTGCTCGTCGTCGCGTAACAGTTCGAGGGCTACGCGGCAACCGAGCGCGATATCCCGGATGGCGGACGGGAGCCACGTGGCGATCGAGTCCGCGTTCGCCACAATGGGAACCCGCAGCCTTTCGGCCCGCTCGCCGGATCTCCCGTCGTCCTGGCCGCCGGGCCCGGGACCGCTCAGGGAATGGACCGCCTCGTCGGCGAGCAGCAGGAGTTGCCGGGCGGAGCGGAGGAGCTGTTCCCCGGCAGGGGTGGGTGTCACCGGCTTGAGGCGACGGACAAGCACGCAGCCCACGGAGCGCTCGAGGGCCTTAATACGCTGGCTTACGGCGGAGGGCGTGAGCCTCAGCTCACCCGCGGCGGCCTCAAAGGTTTCGTAGTCGACGACGGCGGTGAGGGCGCGCAGCTGATCAAGTTCCATGAAGCAATTCTAATGAAAGATCAGAAATAGTAAGTTGTCTTTCAGCATCTTGGATCTTACCGTCGTAAGGGTGATCCCTTACCTGACGGGCCTTGGGGCCGGCCTTAGCCTTATCGTCGCCATTGGCGCGCAGAATGCGTTCGTCCTCAAGCAGGGCATCAAGCGTGAGGCTGTACTGGCGGTCGTCCTTGTGTGCCTCCTGAGTGATGCGTTCCTGATCCTCGCCGGAGTCGCAGGGATCGGTGCGCTCATCCAGGGCGCCCCGGTCCTCCTGGCGGCCGTTCGCTGGGTTGGGGTCGCATTCCTCCTCGCTTATGCTGCCTTCGCCGCCAAACGGGCCTTGCAGCCCGGCACATTGAAGGCTTCGACTTCTACGGGCAGGGGGACGGTATGGTCGGCTGCCCTCACCGCAGCCGCCCTGACCTGGCTCAACCCCCACGTGTACCTCGACACACTGGTCCTGCTGGGGTCCCTCGCCAACGCCCAGGGCGGTACCGGCAGGTGGGTCTTCGGCGCCGGTGCCGCTACCGCCAGTGCTCTGTGGTTCCCCCTCGTGGGCTATGGGGCGCGCGGACTCAGCAACTTCTTCGCACGGCCAGCCTCATGGCGGATTCTCGACGGCTGTGTCGCCGTTCTTATGCTTACCCTGGCGGTCGTGCTCGCGATGGGCCACTAAGACCAGGGACGGAGCACGACTTCAGCCCTCGTGATGCGTTCCGGGCCTGCCGATTTGGAGAGGCCGATAGAGGAGATTCAGTCAACCTCCCTCGGCCGGGCAAACCCGCGCTTAATGATCACGCAGAACTGGGTCGATGATAAGGATTTTGTAAGGCTGGTCAGCCGGGCGCTCCTATTCCTGATCTCGTTGCGGCCGGTTGCGTTCCAACTGCACTCTCCTGTCGGATTCCAGCCCAATGGGTGCAGGTATGATCGCGAAAGCATCACAACAATCTGGGGGTTCTTAATGACAGGTGCAGCAGGACGACTGGCTTTCAGTGAGGACGTCAGCCGGGATCTTGAACTGCTTGAGTACGGACTTGACCCGTCCCTTGACTCGCCCTTGCTGCCCAACACGGCCGTGATGGATGCCCTGCAGAATCTGGTCCGGCTGGCCACGCAGTTGTGCGACGCACCGTTCGGCGTCGTGAACATCATCAGTGCCGGGCACCAGCATCAGATCGGGGCCTGGGGTGTGGAGCCAGGGGTGTGCTCCCGCGAGGATTCGATGTGCGCCAAAGTCTTCCTGTCCCGTGAGAAGACGGTCGTTCCGGATGCGTCCCGGGATCCCCGTTTTGCTGACAGCCCGTTCGTGACCGGGGAGATCGGCAGGGTCCGTTTCTACGCGTCCGTTCCACTGGAAACGGTATCCGGATTCGTGCCGGGCACATTGTGTGTCTTTTCCGAAGCCGCCCAGGAGCTGAACCCCGGGCAGGTGGACATGCTGGAGGTCCTGGCGCGGCAGATCGTGGAGCTGTTGGAGCTGCAGCACCGTACCGCCCAGCTGGACAGGGCCTACGCCGAGCTGGAGGAGAGCAATGCCCGGCTCACCGGTTTCGCCGGCCGGGTCAGCCACGACCTTCGCACCCCCTTGACCACGATGCTGGGCTACCTGGAAATGCTGCAGGACGACCCCCGGATCCGGGCTGTCCCCGGCGCCGCAGAGGACCTGGACAAGATCGACGCGTCCGGGCGCCGGATGCTCACAATGCTCGAAGACGTCCTGGATTACTCCCGCGTGGGTGGCGGGATCCAGCCGGAGCGCGCCTCTCTTCAGACGGTGGCCGGCGAAGTCATGTGGGACCTGGGCATCGGCGAGGGCATGGTTGAGGTGCAGGACTTGACCGTCCACGCCGACCGGGGACAGCTGCGGACCTTGCTGCAGAACCTGCTGTCCAATGCGATCAACTACCGCAGCCCCCACCGGGACCTTCGGATCCGCATCAACGGGGTATCCAACTACCACGGCTCCACTATCTTCGTGGCGGACAACGGTAAGGGCATCGCCCCCGAAGACCGGGCGAAAGCCCTGGAACCATTAGTACGGCTGCACCGCGAAGGCGACGGGGCCGGCACGGGCCTGGGACTTGCCACCTGCAGCAGCATCGCCAAGGCCCACGGCGGTGAGCTCACGCTGTCAGAAACACCCGGAGGCGGAACCACCGTCACGGTCAGCTTCCCCGCCGGCTGACCCGCACAGCAAGCGATTCATGGATTCCAGATTCAGGCCGGGCTCACCCGCATCCTAGAAGTAGTAAGTACACTTATCACCATGACTTCTTGCACTCATCAAAATTGGAGTAGCCAGAAGCACTGCAAGGTTGGAGGTGGAAAGCATGGATGAAGCGGCGAAGCGGAGGCTGGAACTCGCAGCACTGGTCGTTGATGGCCTGCAACCGCGGGTTCTTTGGCCCTCCTATTTCGGCCAAGCCCCGTGTTCTGAGTTTGAGTTGGGCGCCTACCTTCATGGCGTCCTCGCCCTTCCCGACTTTGAACACAGTCACGGCACTGACTGGGTGGAGAAGGAAGCCAGGGCAGGACGGCGGCCACCCCAGTCCAATCCGCACGGTTCCGATCAGCCGGATGGTGTGTCGAAAAGGGCTGATGAGGATCACTTGGCTGCCTTGGGAGCGGCGGGCAGGTTCCTTCTCACTCCTGAACGGGCGGAGGAGGAACGGTTGGCATCCTTGCGGGAAACTGACCTCCTTCATACAGGCCCGGAGGAAACTTTTGACCGCATAGTAAATGCTGCCAGAGACTACTTCGGAGTAGGCGCTGCCTCACTGTCACTGATCGCGAAGGATGCCCAGTTCTTCAAGTCCGTTGTCGGCCCTCTCCGGGAGGAGACCCCGCGTCAAATCGCGCTGTGCACAGAGACCGTCAGACGGGACTCGATGCTGGTCATCAACGACACGCTGACTGATGAGCAGTTCGCTTCAAATCCACTTGTCGTCGGGGACCCTTATATCCGCTTCTATGCCGGCTATCCCTTGCACGGTCCGCGAGGGTGGAACATTGGCACCTTGTGCGTCATTGACCAGAAACCCAGGACGTTTACTTCATCTGATGAGGTGGTCCTTCGGTCCCTCGCAGCCATCGTCCAAAATGACATTGACGCACGGACGTTACGGTGATGACGTCGTCACCGGGCTTGGCGCAGGGATTGTCGATGACACAGCTCGCGTTTACGTTCAGGCGTGGCCATGACTCCTGAACAACCGCCGCCCATGGTGGAGCTTCAGACCTTCTGATCAGTGCTGAAAGCGTCGAGGACTTTCTTAGTGGTCTTTCGGGTGTCGCCGCCACCACGTTGAGTGGACGTACCCGGAGCACCATTGATTGCGGCATAATCCTGGCCCAGAACCGCTGCAGCCAAAACGAGGCTTTGTCCATCCTGACAAACGCGTCGAAGGCCAGCGATAAAACGCTGCAGGATCTTGCAAAAGAACTCGTCACCCACCTCTCCGGAGAAACCCCGGCTACCTTCTTCCAAAGTTGATTGGGATCTCGGTCCACTGGGTGGTTCGGTCCCGCCGCGTGAGGGTCATAGTGGAAGGATCTCTAGGATTCTCTATTTCACGTGGATAGTCTGGGGAAGGACGTCACCCTACGTCAGAGGGGGTCAGTAAGAACGTGATCGAAGCAGCTGCAGCGGTCATTGGCCGGAACAATGTCACCATGTCCGGCCGGGATGATGGGCCCGTGATGATGTTTGCCCACGGTTTTGGCTGCGATCAGGCTATGTGGCGGAAGCTGGTGCCCTACTTCGTCAATGACTACCGGCTGGTGCTTTTTGACCATGTTGGCGCGGGAAACTCCGACATCAGCGCGTACGACTGGGAGAAGTACGGGTCGCTGAATGGGTACGCGTCGGACCTGCTGGAGATCTGCGCGGCCCTCGGCCTTGAGGACGTCATCCTGGTGGGCCACAGCGTCAGCACGATGATCGGCGTGATCGCCGCAGTGCAGGACCCCAACCGTTTCTCCCGGCTTGTCCTGCTTGCTCCTTCACCCCGTCATACGGATGACCCGTACGACGGCTACGTGGGCGGGTTTTCGCGGGAAGACATCGAGGGCCTGCTGGCATCTTTGGACAGCAACTATTTCGCCTGGGCCGCGGCCTTGGCGCCGATGGTCATGGGCAACCCGCAGGAGCCGGAATTAGCGGAGGACCTGCGTGCCAGCTTCTGCCGGACAAATCCCGCCATCGCACGCCACTTCGCCGGGGTGACTTTCTTTTCTGACACCCGCCCTGAACTGAAAAAGGTGCACACCGACTGCCTGATTCTGCAGTGCTCCAACGATCGGCTTGCCCCGCCGGAAGTGGGCGCCTACCTGCACAAAAACCTGGAACATAGCACCCTGGTGCAGCTTCAGGCCACCGGGCACTGCCCCCATGTCAGCGCACCGGAGGAAACGGCCCGGGCGATTCTGCACTACCTCGACACCCACTCGTGACAGGCGCCGCCGGCCCTCCCCCACTCGACTCACGGGCGAGGACTCCCCCAAGGCCAATCTCATGCTCCACGTCATGAGCGCCTTCGCCGAACGTTCCCTCATCCGGGAACGCCAGAATTGGGGGGACCGGGAGCGGCATTTCAAGAGTCGTACTTGCCCGCGGTTACGGGATCAGCAGGGAGACCTGGGTCGCTGTCTGGAGTGATCTTTGGTCAGCATCTCTGATCACCACGTCCAATTTTCAACCACTCAGGCTGGCGGCAAAGGTGGTTGAGGAATTTCTGATCAATGCAGAACTCGTCGCCATCGACATCCAACGGGTACTGCTGGCCGACGAAAGCAAATCCGGGACCGAACTCGGCCAAGGTTTGGGCCATCCGCAAGATCATGCCCTCTCAATAGCGTTGTCCCGAGCTTCTTCGGTCAAACGTTTGGGAACAATGGCTGCGGCCATTCTTATGCTGGGTTCAAGCGCCCAGGCTTGAACTCCTCCGCGGCTCTGCCCTCGGCTTCCAGAAGCTTGCCAACTACATGGCCCGTCACAACTCGAAGCCGGCGGAGTCAGGCCCTGACTACACGCTGGCGTCCGCCCCGGTCATGCCAACGACGGCGACGGCGACGGCGACGGGCATATACGACACCAGCAACCCGCTCGGCTGCAACAAACACGTCCAACCACCGAAAGGGTAAAGACCCGCCCGCTCAACTGCAGTCAGTCGAGTAGCGCTACGCCGAACTCAGCGACGACGGCCCGCAATTCCTTGAGGTAGCGCTGCGCTTGGTCGGTGAGCGGAATCGCTGCGTGGCCGATCCAGCCGATCTCGATGCGTTCGTCAACGTCGAGCGGGATGGCGACGATCTCCGGGTCGAGCTGCCCGCTGATGATGCCCGTCGAGATCGTGTAGCCGTGGAGCCCGATCATGAGGTTGAAGATCGTCGCACGGTCAGAGACCCGGATCTCCTGCTTACTGGACAAGGTGGAGAGAATCTCCTCGGCGAAGTAAAAGGAGTTGTTCGCACCTTGATCGAAAGTTAGGCGCGGCAAGCCGGCGAGATCGGCGAGAGTCGCACGCTCTTTAGAGGCGAGCGGGTTGTTCCGGGAAACGAAAATGTGCGGATCGGCGAGGAAAAGCGGAGTGAACCCGAGCCCGGATTCCCGGAGCAGCTTGTCGATGATCTTCCTGTTGAAATCGTTCCGGTAGAGGATGCCTATCTCGCTGCGGAGCGTCCGGACATCCTCGATGATGTCCCAGGTGCGGGACTCACGGAGCGAGAACTCGTATTCGGCCACCTCAGTGGCCTTGACCATCCGGACGAAGGCGTCCACCGCGAACGAGTAGTGCTGCGTTGACACCCCGAGCAAACGTCGCGTCGGTGGCCTACCAAGGTAGCGCTGCTCGAGGAGAGCGAACTGCTCGACGACCTGCCTCGCATAGCCGAGGAACTCTGCCCCGTCGGCGGTGAGGGTAACCCCGCGGGCGGAGCGAACCAGGAGCGCACGGCCCACCCGGGCCTCAAGGTCCTTCATCGCTGCGGACATTGTCGGCTGCGCTACGTAGAGAAGATCGGCAGCCGCGGAGATCGACCCCTCAGCTGCAACTTCTATGAAGTATCGGAGCTGCTGCAGGGTCAATCCGCTCGAAATCTGACGCATAGGAAGATCCTATATGTGCGCATAGTAACCACTAGTTACTTGATACCCCTCCGAAGGCGGCACCATGGATACATCCCCTCGGAAAGGCCGTCTCCGGCCCATCAACGGATTGGCAACGCATTGGCAGACGACTTCACCTTCAGCATCACCACGACCCCCTTCGACGAGAACTACTCCCCGTCGGAAGGCTCCCGGATCACGACGAATTTCGCCAACCTGGCACGGGGCGAGCACCGCCGGGAGAACCTCCGCAACGCCTTGACGATGATTCGCCGACGCTTCAACGATCTCGCAGACTGGGACAACCCGGACCGGGACCGCTACACGCTCGAGCTTGAGATCGTATCCGTGCAGATACAGTTCACCGCGGAAAGCGCAGACCAGCAGTTCCCGCTGTTCGAGGTTCTCGACATCCAGATCGTCGACCAGCTGAACGGGGTCCGCCACCAAGGGATCGTCGGGAACAACTTCTCCTCCTACGTCCGTGACTTCGACTTCAGCGTCGTACTGCCGGCGGCAGCAGGGGACTCAGGCAAGCCCACCTTTCCCGCGGACTTCGGCGATCTTCACGGCAAACTGTTCCAGCAATTCCTCGATTCCCCGGCATGCCAGGAACGCTTCCCGCAGCCGCCAGTGGTCTGCATCAGCGTCTCCACGAGCAAGACGTACCGGCGAACGGAGAACCGTCACCCGGTCCTGGGCGTCGAGTACCAGCAGGACGAGTTCTCGCTGACGGACGCGTACTTCGCAAAGATGGGGCTGCAGGTCCGCTACTTCATGCCACGCGGCAGCGTTGCGCCGCTCGCCTTCTATTTCCGCGGCGACCTGCTCAACGACTACTCCAACCTGCAGCTCATCGGCACGATCAGCACCATGGAGACGTTCCAGAAGATCTACCGCCCGGAGGTCTACAACGCGAACTCCGCCGCCGCCCACGTCTACCAGCCGAGCCTGGGAGAGCAGGATTACTCGCGGACCCAGATCGCTTACGACCGGGTCGAGCGCAGTCAGCTCGCGATCACGCAGGCGAAGTACACGGAGGAGCACTTCATCACCCCCCACAAGGATCTGTTGGACCAGTGGACCGCCAAATACCCCGCTCTCGTCAATTGACCCACGGAGAATCGTCAATCATGAACACACTTTTGCCCACCACCGTTGTCGGAAGCCTGCCGAAACCATCGTGGCTCGCACAGCCGGAGACTCTGTGGTCCCCGTGGAAGCTGGAGGGAGATGCGCTGCTCGAGGGCAAGCAGGATGCTCTGCGCATCGCCATCCACGAACAGAGCCGACGCGGCATCGACATCGTCAGCGACGGCGAGCAAACCCGCCAGCACTTCGTCACGACCTTCATCGAGCATCTCAGCGGGGTCGACTTTGAACAGCGCAAGACCGTGCGCATCCGCGATCGCTACGACGCGAGCGTGCCGACCGTGGTCGGAGCGGTGCGCCGCGAGCGGCCGGTGTTCGTGGAAGACGCAAAGTTCCTCCGCGCAACCACTGACCGGCCGATCAAATGGACTCTTCCCGGTCCAATGACGATGGTGGACACGCTCTACGATGACCACTACAAAAGCCGCGAGAAGCTGGCCTGGGAGTTCGCCGCGATCCTGAACCAGGAGGCGAAAGAACTAGAGGCGGCCGGCGTGGACATCATCCAGTTCGACGAGCCCGCGTTCAATGTCTTCCTCGATGAGGTCAAGGACTGGGGCGTGGCGGCCCTTGAGAGAGCGGCAGAAGGACTGAGCGCGGAGACCGCCGTGCATATCTGCTACGGCTACGGGATCAAGGCGAATACTGACTGGAAGGCGACGCTCGGCCCACAGTGGCGGCAGTACGAGGAATCGTTCCCGCTGCTGCAGAGCTCCAGCATCGACATCATCTCGCTGGAATGTCAAAACTCCCACGTGCCCATGGACCTCATCGAGCTCCTCCGCGGCAAGAAAGTCATGCTCGGGGCAATCGACGTCGCAAGCGAGACCATCGAAACCCCGGAGGACGTCGCCAACACCCTCCGCAAGGCCCTGCAGTTCGTCAATGCGGACAAGCTGATCCCCAGCTCCAACTGCGGCATGGCACCGTTCCCCCGGGACGTCGCACTGGCCAAGCTGAGTGCTCTCAGCGCAGGGGCGAACATCATTCGCGAGGAACTCGCGCGCTCCGCACCCAGGGTGTCATAACCATGTTTCACGCCTACCCCGCAGACACTTGGCTCGAGGCTCCGAAGCAAAGCTTCCCGTCCTCCCTCTCGGCCGACGAATTCAAAGCACTGTTCCGTGGCCACCCGGGAGGTGTCGCCGTCATCACGGCGGACGCCGGCGAAGGACCTGTGGCACTGACGGTATCGTCGGTCGTGTCAGTGAGTGCGGAACCTCCGTCGCTGATTTTCTCGGTCTCGGCACTGTCCTCTGCGTCCGAGGTGCTTTCGCGCGCCCAAACCGTCGTCGTGCACCTGCTGGACGCGCACGACGTCGACTTGGCGAAGTTTGGAGCGACCCCCGGCGCCGACCGCTTTGACCAGACTCACCTCTGGTCGCCCCTTGCAACCGGCGAAGCGGTGTATAACGATGTCCGCGCCTGGGTGCGCTGCGCCGTCATCAATCGCATGGAGGTGGGGACCTCCACAATCATCGCCGTTCACGCCCTGGAGTCCCGCGTGATGCGTGACGTCCAAACGGGCGAACCCGGCGACGCTCTGGTCTACCACAACCGTTCATGGCACCGTCTGGGCGAGCATTCCAAGCTTGAAGGCTGAGCGCCGCGCCAACAATGCGAGGCAGGAAGCCGAGCGGGTCACGCCGGCGCAGATTCCCGGAGCGACGGCATCGCCATAGTTGCCAGCCAGCCCATCTAAAACCACCCACAAGCATGTCCGAGGGGTGGTCATAGAGACCGCCCCTCACGATGAAGGATCCCTTAAACCATGACATCAGCCGTAGCCAGCTCGGGTACCAAGACCGCCTCGACCCCGCAAGAAAATGCGTCGTCTCCGGAAACGTTCCGACTGATGCTCATGATGGCCCTCACGCTCGTTACAGGTGTGGTTGACGCGGTCGGCTACCTTGGACTTGATCGCATCTTCACCGGAAACATGACCGGCAACGTGGTGATTCTTGCGATGGCGTTGGCCGGGGCAGCGAACCTGCCAACTTTGGGCCCGCTGGTAGCACTTCTCGCCTTTCTCCTCGGCGCGGCGATTGCCGGATTCACGCTCCAGTCAAGCCCGAAAGGCTGGAACCGCAGGGTCACGCTTCTTCTCACAGCGGGTTGTATAGCGTTGACGGGAACCGCCGCCATCTCTCTCATCGTGGAAGACGTCGGCCGGCAGTCCATTGGTGTCATTGTTGCCGCCGTTATCGCCATGCACATGGGCTCCCAGGCCCTGATTGCACGGCATTTGGGCGTACGAGACATGACGACGGTGGTCATTACTTCCACCTTGACTTCCCTCGCCGGAGAGTCACTTGTGGGCAAGCAACGCCCCCGGATTCTCAACCGACGGCTGGGCGCTGTCCTCGCTATGTTCGCCGGGGCCGCCATCGGAGTACTCCTGCTCCAGATCCATCTCAGCGTCCCGATCGGCCTCGGCATCGCCATCACCGCCGCTGTGACGGTCCTGGGGAGTCGCCGCTGGCATTGATGCGGTGCATCCCACCGGCTATACCGCACCACGAGCGCGGACGATCGGGGAATCGATCACAGCTTCCCCGATGTGTGTCCAGGCGGCCTGGCGCCGAACGCTTGTTGTCAAAAAGCGCTGTTCTTCGGTCATCCAAAGAGTGCCTGTAAGGGGGCTGTTCCTGCCATGCGCTTTCAGCGGCTTTCGGCAACTCCGAGCAATACGGCTTCCCAGTCGCCCCGCTCATCATCGGAGCGATCCTCGGCCCCCTGGCAGAACAACAGCTGAGAAGGGCAATGTCCATCGCAGACGGCGACTTCGCCGCCCTCGTCTCCACACCCTTCTCCATCGCCGCCTACGTCATCGTGATACTCGTGGCCATCGTTCCGCAGTTCATGAAGCGCTGGGAACGCCGAACGGCGAAAGAAGTGGGCGCACTTCCTGAATTCGTGCATGCTGCCACTTCTGCAACGGACAAAGACTAGCTGTACAGCGAAAGGATGAGGGCGGTGGGGCAACCCGCCCTCATCCTTTCGCTGTATGTCTGGCAGCCAAATTCGTTGCCTCGCGGTTTCCTGGGTCTAGTCAACTTGGACTACACCCAAATCTGACAATCTTCCGTACTCGTCTTGACTTCTTTCTGAGACAGGCCTAGAACTCAAGCTGACTGGTTCAGGGTGTGGAGGTAATACGTGGATGGACAGCGGATCGGGTACGTGCGTGTAAGCACTCTGGATCAGAACGAGAAACGTCCGCTTGAAAGCCAGGTTTGGACCGGGTCTTCACGAACAAGGCCTCCGGCAGGGACACCTCGCGACCGCAACTTACGGAACTGCTTCTGTTCGCCCGAGACGGCGACACCGTCGTGGTGCACAGCATGGACAGGCTCGCCCGGAACCTCGATGACCTGCGCGCTCTCGTGCAGGGCCTCACCCGAAAGGGTGTGCGGGTGGAGTTCGTCAAAGAGAGCTTGGTCTTCACTGGTGAAGACTCCCCCATGGCAAACCTCATGCTCTCGGTCATGGGTGCGTTTGCAGAATTTGAACGTTCCCTTATCAGGGAACGCCAGCGGGAAGGCATCGCCCTGGCAAAGCAGCGCGGTGCGTACAAAGGGCGGAAGAAGACCCTCACCCCCGAACGGGCAGCCGAGCTGGTCCACCGTGCCGGCAGCGGCGTTTCGAAAGTCGTTCTCGCCCGTGACTACGGAATTAGTCGCGAGACTGTCTACCAATACCTGCGCCAAGCTCATTCGGGGGTACTCCCACCCACCGCAGCCGCTTTGCGGGAGACGAGCACAACCAGCTAAAGACACCCTGATTTTCCCCGGGGTCTCAGCGCGGCGGCCCGTCGTCGAGGACGGGCTACGGGCGGGTAGGTAGAGTTCAACAGTGACATCGCTGATCCCCGCCCGAGCACACGTATTCGTTGACGAGTCCAAATCCAAGGCCTATTACATTGTCGCTTCCGTAATAGCACCGGCGGACGTCAGTGTGGCCAGGAAGGCGGTCGCTGCGTTGAACCGTGCAGGTCAGCGCAGAATCCATTTCAAGAGTGAAAGCGATGCTTCACGGAAGGCCTTCCTGAAAGGTGCAATCGAAGCCGGAGTTACCACCCGCGTGTAGGCTGCTCTGAACCTGCCGGACAAGATAGCCCGTCCCCTGTGCCTGCGCTATCTCCTTGAGGACCTCACTTCCGCTGGTGCAGCTCGATTGGTCTTGGAAAGCGACGCGTCCCTCGAAAAGGCGGACCGGCGGGTCATCGCTTCGCATCTCGCGTCAGTCAATGCAACGGGCAAGCTGGAATATGGACACCGCCGGCCCCACGAGGAACCTCTGCTGTGGGTCAGTGACGCAGTCGCTTGGTGCCACCAGAAAGGTGGAGATTGGATCAGGTTAGCGAGTCCACTCGTACAGGAAGTCGTGGACTGCGTCGATTAACAGACGCGGGCCCGGCTCGTCATACCATCCGGAAGACTGCCAGACCCACTTCGCAGAGCTAATGCCCTTTGCACACTTCACTCTATATGGCACGAATCGTGCAAACAAGCGCGAGCCGCATCCGTCCTCAACCACTCCTTGCCGGTCTTCCCTCGTGTGCCCTTAGGGCTAGACGCAAGGGACGAACCATCACAGAATCGGGTGCGCGAGTAGACGCGACAACTGGCACCCGCCGTAGCTATCGCTTGGTTGACGAAATCGCTGTTATCGGCGTTCGAAAATGCGCGGTGGAGAGGGTTGCCTGGGCCTTCTTTACCCACCCATAGGGGCCTTTGGTGCGGGCACAGCCGTGCTGCGTCTCTCAGGCTGACGCCCGGCGTACAAGTTCGGTGGGGATGGTGATGGCCGCGGGGCGCTTGCCGTTGATGACATCCAGGAGCAGGCGGACCATTTCCTCGCTGATGCGTTCGAAGGGCTGGCGCACGGTGGTGAGCGCCGGGGTAGCAGTGGAGGACGCGCTGATGTCATCGAAGCCGACGACGGCGACGTCCTCAGGTATCCGGCGTCCCGCCTCGTGGAGCACTTCCAGGGCGCCGAGGGCCATGAGGTCGTTGGCGGCGAAAACAGCGTCGATATCGGGAGCGCGGTCCAGGAGTTCGCGCATTCCCTTCGCGCCGCTTTCCTTGCTGTAGTCACCGTGGGCAATGAGCGCCTCATCAATGTCCGCGCCTTGATCGTCGCGGTAGGCCTCAAACCTGCGGATACCGCCAGAGGTGTGCTGCGGCCCCGTGATCGTGGCAATCCGCCGGCGGCCAGCGTCCCGAAGGTACCGCAGCACGTCGCGGGCACCTTCGTAGTCGTCGGCCCCAACGTGGCCCATCTTCTTCTCGAACCCAAGGGGGATGCCGCAGGAGATGGCAGGGATGCCGGCGGAAATGATGTCCGAGATGATTCCCTTCCGGGTGGCATTCGAGGACACCAGCAACACGCCGTCCACATGGCCTGTTGTGAGGAAATCGGTGGCGCGGCGCTGCTCGTCGTCGCTGCCGGCCAGGATCAGGACCAGCGGAATGTCATGGACTGCCAAGGCATTTGCCGCAGCGCGCATGAGGACGGCGAGGTTGCGGTCCTCGAACAGCCGGTCATGCGTTTCCGTTAGCAGGAAGGCCACCGAGTTTGCGCGCTTGGTGGCCAGGTTCCGGGCATGGGGGTTGACTCGGTACCCGGTCTTTTTGATCGCGGCATTGACGGCCTCCAGAGCGGACCGGCTGACCCAGTGTCCGCCGTTCAGTACCCTGGAAACGGTGCCGCGCGAGACCCCGGCTTCCTTGGCCACGTCGTCAATCTTTGGCCTCGGCCGGGGAGTCGACTTGGTCATGGTCGAGGGATGCGTACGGCTGCTGCCGTCTGCGGGAAGGGTCTGCATGTAAGGGGCAGGGGCGATGTACTGAACATTTCCAATTGTTTGGTCAGGCATCCGGTCCGTCCTGAAATGGGAGATCCTGTCATTAGTTGTCCCGGATTTTGTCGCAGTATGTGCAGCCGGGGACGAAGCCAAGTGACAGTATGAGCCAGTCTGTCAGGTGTGATTGATCCCCCGGTTCCCTATGTCCGCAGAGAGCGCAACTGTGTGCTTCGGGCGGCGACGGCAGGGGACGCATGCAGGACAAAGCCTTCTCTGCGCCACCGAAGATGGCACGGATCCTGCCGATCATTGAATCCTCCTCCTGCTGCGGGCGGCGATGATGCTATCGGTGCTAAGGGCGAGCAGAGCAAGCCAGACGACTCCGAAGCAGATCCAGCGTTCCGTGCTCCGACCCTCGTCGAGGACGGTTATGGCGATCGCGAACTGCAGTAAGGGCGTCGTGTATTGCAGCAAGCGATGGTTGTTCTCGGAAGTCGCCGGGCTGCTGCGCCAAAGACGAGAAGAGGTACCGCTGTGATGAGTCCACCAGAAGCCAGCAGCCAAAAGCGGGTCGGTCCGTTCGCGAAAATGGTCAGCATCTGGTGGGCACCCAGGGCGCAAACGATCAGTCGAGCCGCGGCTCATGAACGGCAGGGCCGGTTCCTGCGCCTGCCTGCAGTCCGGCAGATGTTGACATGGTCGGGACATTACCGACATTGCTTAAAGAACACTCGTTCCTTTCGACTATACCGAACGTTTTATCGTAGAAACTAGTTTTGCGTCAACTATTGACGGACCCGTTTATCGCCCTTAGCGTTTCCTGTCAGCGCCAGTGCACAACTTGCGTCCGGTGCTACCGAACGATGCCGCAAAGGGTGGGCACGCGAAACTTAAGGAAACAGGACACATGGGTTTGCTTCAATCGAAGGTTGCGTTCGTTACAGGAATTGCCCGCGGTCAGGGCCGCTCGCATGCTGTCACACTCGCGAAGGAGGGGGCGGACATTATCGGGCTGGACCTTTGCGAAAAACTGGATTCCACGGTGTACCCCGGATCTACACTTGCCGATCTACAAGAGACCATCCGGCTTGTGGAAGCGACTGGCCAGCGGATCGTCGCTGAGGTGGCGGATGTCCGCGACCTCCCGCAGGTAGAGAAAGTGTTTCAGCGCGGTATCGAGGAGTTCGGACATGTTGACTTCGTAGTCGCCAACGCCGGCATCTTCGCCTCCGGAAAGTTCTGGGAAATTGAACCGACAGCATGGCAAGAAATGCTGGACATCAATCTCACCGGCGTATGGAACACGGTCCGCGTTGCGGCGCCCTCGATGATTGCCCGCAATCAGGGTGGTTCCATCGTCATCACAGGATCAACGGAGTCTATCAAGGGCATGGCCAACACGGCCTCCTATTCGGCAGCCAAGCATGGCGTCACAGGGCTCATGCGGACGATGGCCAACGAACTCGGTGAATACGGCATCCGGGTCAACACCGTCAACCCCACATGCGTGGATACCAACATGATTCAGAACGAAGGCGTTTACCGCCTGTTTCAACCGCAGGCCGAGACCCATACGCGAGAATCGGTTGCCGGCGCTTTCGCCTCCACGAATGTCATCCCGGTGCCGTGGATTGAGCCGAGCGACGTCAGCCAGTCCATTTTGTGGCTGCTGTCCGATGCCTCCCGGTATATCACCGGCGCTGCCCTGCCCGTTGACGCCGGCTTCACAATCAAGTGAGCATGGAACGAAGAGGACATGACATGAACGACTACAGGATGCGCCGATTTGAAGGTAAGAACGTCGTGGTAACGGGTGGAGCGCAAGGCATCGGCAAGGCCATCGCTGAACGCTTCACCCGGGAAGGGGCCCGCGTCTTCATCGCCGACCTTCAGGAGGAAAAGGCGAAAGAAGTTGCTCTCAAGCTGGGCGGCTTCAGTACACGATGCGATGTCCGCAGTGCCCAGGACGTGGACCAAATGATTGCAGAAGCCATTTCCACTCTCGGCTCCATCGACGTACTCTGCAACAACGCTGGAACCATCACCATGCGGTCAACAGTCGAGTTAACCGAAGAAGACTGGGATCAGAACATGGACGTCAATGCCAAGGGAACATTCCTTTGCACCCGCGCCGTCCTCCCCCACATGCTTGAACGGAAGCAAGGCGCGATAGTCAATACGGCGTCCCAGGCCGGTAAACGCGGTTACAAGTTGTTCACCCACTACTGCGCCTCCAAAGCCGCAGTGATCCTCTTCAGCAAGGGTGTAGCGCTAGAGGTCGCGCCTTACGTTCGCATCAACTGTGTCTGCCCGGGCATTGTCAGCACAGACATGATGGAGCGGGAATATGCCTGGGAGGAAGAAATGACGGGCGATACTAAAGCCACTATCCAGGAACGCTGGATGTCGGGGATCCCCATGCAGCGCTTTCAAACACCGGATCATATCGCCGGGGTGGTTGCCTTCCTCGCCTCCGAGGACGCCAGTGAGATGACCGGCCAGGCCATCAACGTTACTGGCGGCATGGTTATGGAATGAGTGCCGCAACGAACCGCCCGCTGCGATGGGGGATCCTTTCCCCGGCTCGCATCGCTGATGACGTCCTGCCCGGGTTGATTTCTTCAACCCGGAATCAGCCTGTGGGTGTGGCCAGCCGCGATCCACAACGGGCCAAATCATTCGCGGAACGGTTCGGCCTTGACCGCATATACACCTCGTATCAATCCTTGCTCGAGGATCCTGATATCGACTGCGTCTACATTCCTCTACCGAACAGCCTTCATGGCGAATGGGTACGACAGGCGATCAACAACGGGAAACATGTTCTCTGCGAAAAACCGCTCGTCACCATGGCGGCTGAGGCTCAAGAGCTTTTCGCTCTTGCTGATTCACAAGGCGTCCATCTTGCAGAAGCATTTATGTTTCGCCATCACCCCAAGACGCACGCCCTGATGGATTTGGCCCAGTCAGGAGCCCTTGGCGCGATCCATACTGTCCGTTCATCATTTAATTTCATGACAGAGACCCCGGAAGACGACATCAGATTCCGGTCAGATTTGGGCGGAGGTGCCCTCCGGGACGTTGGATCCTACTGTGTGAGCCTCAGCAACCTGTTACTCGGCGACGCTCCTGTTGAAGTCCAGGCAGCGTCAGTACCATCCCCCCTGGGCGTGGCTGAGCGCTTTTACGGAACGATGCGCTACCCAAATGGTGCCGTTGCACAGTTTGACTGCTCCATGCGTTCTCCCCTGTCGGTACATGTTTCCGTGCTGGGCGAAAAGGCAGAGGCGATCGTGGCCATGCCCTGGTACGCCCACAAGGCGCCACACTCCATTCAGCTCAAAGTGCACGGAGGGGATGAGACGCTCCTCGCCGTGCCCGACACGAACGCCTACTTCCTGGAAACTGAAGCCTTCGCTGCGACAGTGCGCGGTGAGCGGCCACCGGAAATTCCGGGATTAGAAACAGTCAGAAATCTGGAGACCCTGGAGCGCTTAGCGGCGTCGGCGACTCCAGGGCCCACAATTCCCGCAACCACGCAATAACCACCCGATTTGCCGGCGCCGTCCCAGCCGGCTTCCTGCTTAAATGCGCAGTCAACGGACATCAGTCCCAACACTACGCAAATGATCTTCCGTCGCTGTTTCTGCAGGCAGGCGAAGCACCACAACACCACTGGGATAACAGTTATGCCGGAGAACCAAAGGGAAAAAATTTCCCGGAGAACCAAAGGAAAAAATTTCCCCTCTGCACGGCCGCACAGGGCCGCGCAGGACGGGAGCAGCCTACACCTCCACCAACGACCAGTATTCATAATCCGATTGAGAGGAAGAGATGCGCAGATACAAAGCAAAGATGCTTTCAGCCGGCGCCCTCATCGCGTCAGCAATGATGGCGCTGACGGGGTGCTCCGGCTCTACCGCCGGTTCAGGCGGTGACGGCGGGGACACCTTGAACGTGCTGTCATGGGAGAGCTACCACGATCAGAAGCAGATCGACAAATTCACCGCAGAGACCGGCATCAAGGTGAATGTGGTCAACGTCGGTTCACCGGATGAAATGTTCGCCAAGGTGAAATCAGCACCCGCCCAGTGGGACGTTGCCCTCGTGACGTCCGGCTGGTACGACAACTACACCACCAATAACCTCCTGGAACCCATCGATCGCTCAAGGGTCGATGCTTTGAAGGACTTCAAGCTTGGCTTCGACTGGGAGGGGGCCGCAAGTTCCGACGGTTCCCTGTACGGCGTCCTCTACAACTGGGGCAATCAACCGCTGGCGTGGACGGACGACGAGGCTCTCAACTCCCCCGCTTTGGACAAATACAAGAATGAAAAGGGACAATTCGACGACTGGAACGTGTTCTGGGATCCTGCTCTCAAGGGCCGCATCTCCGTATTCGATGACAGCCAAGCCGTGATCACCATGGTCGCCTTGACGCTTGGGATCGAGGACCCTTTTCACTTGTCCGACCAGCAATTCGAAGCAGTGAAGGCGAAGCTGGCCGAACTCCGACCCCAGATAAAGCGGCTCACCAGCGGCTACAACGACCAAACCGACCAGATTGCACGCGATGAGGCCTCCGTGGCCTACCTGAATCTGTCAGTGGTCGTCGAGGGTGTTGAGAAGGCTGGCAAGACCTTGCATGTAAACAACATCATCAAGCAGGGTGTCCCTGCCTGGAGCGACAACTACTCCATCATCAAACACGACTCCATGAAGCTCGACGCGATCTACAAATTCATTAACTACACACAGTCCACTAGTTGGCAGGCGGAATTCATTCAGAAGACCGGAAGTGCCGGCATTCTGGACTACGGGCGGGCAACTTCTCCGGAAGCCGTGGAAGCAGGTATTACCCCTGAAGCCCTGGAAGCCACTTTGATACCTGCAACGCAAGACGGCGACGCCTTCTTCTCGAAGATGGTTTTCGGGAGGACCCCGGAGAACCTGGAAAAGCGGGTCGAGATGTGGAATGAGTTCAAAATCGGCACCAGCTGATATGACCGGGGTCGCTCTGCGGTTTCATTGGGGGGACGGAGCGGCCCCTCCCGCCCCAAAGTTGCATGCGCACTTCGAAAAACAACACCGGGACAGCTCAACAATGCTGTCCCGGTGTTCCGTGTCTGGCTTACCCACCAAGGCAGACCACCCGTCATTAGTACGAACGTTCTGATAGGTTCAGATTATGGCCCGTACCCCTTCCCCAGAAATCAGCCGTCGCACCGATCCCCTCCGCCGCGAGAGAATCATCGACTGCACCCTGGAGATCATCGCCCGGCGTGGCACCCGCTTTGCCACCTACCGAACGGTGGCGGAGTCGATCCAGGTACCCCTGGGCTCTATGACCTATCACTTCCCCAGCCACGACGACTTGATCTTCGCTGCCTTTGAAAAATTTGCTGACGACCTGTTCACCCCGTTGAGGGGCTTAGAGGACGATCAAAGCGGCGGTGACCCTCGGGAGCGGCTGGTGAAAGTCATCGTCTCCACTGAGCGCGACCGTCAAAGAGACATGGTCATCCTCGCAGAGCTGTACGTGCTGGCTTTCCGGCACGAACGGTACGCGAATCTGATGCGGCAATGGATGCGGAAGACCAGAGGTGTGATTTCCCGGAGTATCCACGCTGAGCGTGCGCAGGTTATTGATGCCGTACAGGAGGGCTTGTCGCTTCACCGGTATTTCACGCCCGAAGAGTTCAGCGAGGATACCGTCCGGCGCACCTTGGACGATCTTGTTCCGGAATTAAGCCGGCAGATTCGTCCATGACTGTTGGCATCGTCGGATCTGCCGACCACGTTCGCACTGAAAAGATGCCGCGCGGCACTCGTCGCGGCCTTTCTTGTTACCGGCCTTGGAATGTCCACTTGGATTACCCAGACGCCGGCTATCCGGGACACGATGGAGTTGGCCAATGCCGAGATGGGCCTGCTGCTTGCGGCCGTCGCGGTGGGATCGGTAGCTGGCATCGCGTTGGGTAATCCGTTCCTGGCCTTCCGCGGTGCCCGGTTTGTAGTTGGGTGCGGCATGCTCAGCCTGTCAACAGGTGTAGCCCTCACAGGACTGGGAACTGCCCTGCAATCCGGTCCAGTGGCAGCGACGGGGTTAGCCCTTTCCGCTGCGGGTGATCACCCCACGCACGCAGCCAAACGCGTCGGCCTCGTGGTCGCGGTGGGCTATGCCGGCTTCCTTACTGGTCCGCCGCTGCTGGGCTTCCTGGCTGAACACGCTGGTCTTCGCACAGCCATTCTGATTGTGCTCCTCGCTGTGGTTGCCGCATTGTTTTTCAGCAGATCGGTTCAGAAGGAGGGTCCCCAGAACAAGTGAAGGGCACACGTCTGGATTTAGGCTCTCGTCCTGCCTGAAAGGGTTGGAATGGTGTAGCAGCACGTTGCAGGCGGGGCGGAAATGCCGCACGACCGACAGGATCCGGTTTCCAGGTCGTACCGCGAGGTGGACCAACCTGCTCCGTGAGGATCGGGCACGAGCTGGTTCTGGACGTGACGGCGGGGGGGCGCTGCAGATCTCCTGGTGGCAGGGCCTGCCGCCCCCCTGATGTTCCAGCAGGGGGGCGGCGTCGTGTGAGCGAATTCAGCCCGCTTAGAAGCTGAGCACTGACAGCAAAGCGAACACCGTTCCGGCCGCGGCAAGGAAGCAAGCAGCCGCTGCGGACGAAATATCTCGGGTCTCAGTAATACTGCGGGCGGAGGCAGCCTGCGGGGTAGCACCAGGCGTGGCAGATTGCGTGATGGCGCCGTCTTTTTTCTGAAGCGTGCCCACCAGCCAAATTACCGCGGACCCTGCAAATAGGAACAGTCCTATGAGGGCCGTATCAAGCTGGGTCATAGCCACAGGACTCCCCCACCGAGCGAAGCCTGGCGTCAACGCCCAAGGGCGGACAAAAGGACGAATGACATGCCGGCAGCTGCAGTGAGGAAGGCGGCAGCCTGAGGGCTTACTGCGGATTCGGAGGGTTTGCTGGCGGTGGTGACCCCAGGCCCCGGCACCGATGCCTGCTTCAAAGCGCGCCGCGACAACCACAGACCGGCGGCAGCAAGAAGCAGGAAGATTCCAAAGAACGCCATGAACGGACCGAACATCACTTCACTCCTGTTTAGGTGCCGCTCACCGTCGAGTGGCCTGGGTATGGCATCAAGTGCCAGAAAACGTGTCACCGATCACTGTACGGTCTTATCGAACGGCTGGCAAGGGATTGGGGTTGATTACGGCTGACGTGACCTAATCTTTCGTGATCTGGGGCCATGGCGTTCGCTTACACCATGCATAGCGGCAGTGCCACCTTTAGGGCGTTTTTTGACCTTTCCTCGCCGGTGGTGGTCGACGGATGAAATCGGCAACACGTTCCCCGATGAGCACGGCTGTTGCTGCTGGGCCTCGAGTGGGGGCGGTGGGAAGGAGTGATGTGTCGGCTATCCAGAGCCCTTCCGTGCCGTGGACTCGTCCGTACTGATCTGCCACTGCGTTTCGATCTGCCGATAGCCCGAATTTGGCACTGCCGCAGAGATGTAAGGCTGTGCCAAGGTGAGCATGCATCCAGGCGTCAAGCAGGTGGTCCTCGCGCAGTGTTTTCTCCGGGAGGTCGGTCATGTGGTCGAAGATTGTTTTCTGGGCCGGCGACTGGAGGAGGGCAGCTGCGACGCGGATGCCCTCGCGCAGCCGCTCCCGGTCGGATTGTGTGGACAGGTAGTTGAAGTCGATGCGGGGTTGAACAGCCGGATCTGCTGATTCAAGCGTGATGTTCCCCCGCGATGTCTCCGCCTGAAGGGAGACGAGTAGGACCAGGTCGTCGTGTTGAAGTACTTGTTGGGCGAATTGTTGTGGGGAGACGCCCGTCGCTGCTGTCCGCAGGCGGTTCTCGTCCGGGATCAGCGGGGTAGTGGCAGCGGCGTTGTTGTTGGGTGGGACGCCGGTCAGCATGTAGCCCATGGGTTTAAGGAGCGGCAGTATCTCAAGATCGCCAACATACGGGGAGCCGGTGGCCGTGAAGTTGAGGACGCCCGCCATGGACTGCGTTGAGCAGTAGTCAACGAGAGGGATTCTGGGTTTCCAGCTGAGTGCGATGTTGGGATGGTCACTAAAGTTTTTGCCCACGCCCGGCAGATTGCTGATTACGGGGATACCAAAGCGCTGCAGCTCTTCCTGGGGTCCGACTCCAGAAACAAGCAGGATGTGGGGGGTCTTGACTGCGCCGGCGGCCAAAACGACTTCCCTTGCCTTGTGGGTAATCAGGGTGCCTTCGCAGGCTGATTCGACTCCTGTCACGCGCGCACCCTCAAAAAGGACGCGACGGACGTACGAGTTTCCTCGTATGGTTAGGTTGGGCCGGCTGGCGGCCGGGGTGAGGTAGCCAAGGTTGGTGCTGATCCGCACACCATTGAGGCTATTGGTGGGTACGGGGCCGTAGCCGGGTTTGTGTTGGCTGTTCTTGTCTGGTTCTGCAGGATAACCGGCTTCTTCGACGGCGCGGGCAAAGGCGATAGCGGCGGGATGGTCCTGGGCTGGACGGGTGATTGTCATAGGCCCCGCATGGCCGTGCTCTTCATCGCTGCCAAAGTCGAGGTCGTTTTCCAGTTTTTGGTAGTAGGGCAGCGCTTTTTCCCACGTCCATTCGTCGTTGCCGCCTGCTGACCATCGTGAAAAGTCGTGTTTCGCTGCCCGAATGAAGTAGGTTCCGCTAATGGATGTGGATCCGCCAAGGATGCGGCCCCGGGCAATCGAATAGGGCCGGTGCGGTGTCAAGTAGCCCATGAACGACCAGTTGTTGGGATGTCCGGGCATTGCGCCTTGCACTGTCCCGGCGTCGAGCAGTTCGGGAGCGACACCGTCGGGGCTTCTTGGTGCGGGCCCGGCTTCCAGCAGCAGAACGGAGCGGTGCGGGTCCTCGCTGAGACGGGCGGCGAGAGGGGCCCCGGAGCCACCGGCTCCCACAACGATGACGTCGTACCCTTCGTGCGGCTTTTCATCGCCGAGCCAACGCTGTGAGCTATTCATGGGCATTGAGCCGGGGTACCCGCCAAGGGTGCACCGATGTCTTCTTGGCGCGTGATGGCGTACTGGACATGTCAGTTGGGGTTCTTGCGAATGTCCGGAAGGAGGCATTTCAAGGATCTGCCCTTGATGGCACTGAGCCAGACCCCTGCTCCATAGGCAAGGTCGTCCAGCCGGCGTGCGATAGCAAATCTGAAGGGATCGAGTTGCGGGCGGGTGCGTCGGTATTCCCATGCGGCGTCAAGTAGACACGAAATGAGGAGCGCTCGGCGCACTCGTCGGGAATAGAGGCTGGCGGTGAAGGCCAGGGGCCACCAGTGCCGTACCATCAAAGCCATCGTCTGGGTTTGCGCGGCCAATACTCCCCGCGCAGCCAGACCGGAAGCCAGGAGTGCGGGGCGCTCACTTTTGTGGAGCTTCCGGTAGATCCGCCAGCCAGCAAAGGCTGTGAGGGCTCCAGCTGCAGGAACGGACCACGGGCGTTGCGCCATCGTTGCTGCTACAACGAGAACCGACCATGGTGCGAACACTGCCGGGGCGACTGCCTTACCGTGACGCTGAGCAAGGGCATGGGCCGACGTTCCGTAGAAGGCTTTCCGGGAGAGCCATTCACTGACAGTTTGTCGGTGTTCGTGCCACACTTTCGCCTCTGGTTCAAAGCGTACGCGCCAGCCTTGTTCAACGACCCTCCAAACTAGGTCGACGTCTTCACCCACACGGCTGCCAGAGGAGAAACCTTCCCCTATGGCCTCCCGCCGGGCGAGCAGGAATGCGCCGGGGAGCCAAGACACCGGTGAGCGCGGGCGGACCGTTGCCGGGTAAATCCCCAGATCGAGGGATGATCGCGCCTCCTCGTAGCGCTCGATCCAGTTCATGCCCTGTCCGCTGTCCAGACCGAGGACCCGCGGCCCTGCCAAGCCGACTTGAGGGTCCTCGAAGTGCCGTAACAGCACACCAATGGTGTCAGGGTCGATCACGACGTCAGAATCGGCGAAAGCAACAAATGGTGTTGTCACCCTTTTCAGGCCTTCGTTGCGGGCCTGGGCAGGTCCCCCATTGGCAGCAAGACGCACCAGCAGTACATCGTATTTGTCGGTGACGGCTTTGATGGCTTCCGGATGAGGGGAACAGTCATCCACCACTATGACCTGGTGTTGGTTCTCGATGCTGGCCAGCAGCCTGTCCAGCGCCTGGGGGCGCCCGAAAACGGGTACGACGACCGTAACCGATGACAGGTCGGGTGCGGGGAGGGAACTCAAAACCGGATCTGCCATTCCTGCGTCCAAAAGGCGGTCGACCAGCAGTGCGCTCTTGCGGTCAGTGACCGTAACCGTCCTGGCGGACATCATTCGGCTTGCCGCCTCCGAGAGGTAGAGGACCTTAGTGGGAGAACCACCAACCAGTTCCTTTCCTGCGCCTGCAACCGTGACCCGCCGGTTCAGTCTGACCCTAAGCCCCAGTGGAAGCCCTAACGAGGATGTTGTCACGTCAAATATCCGGATTCCCAGGCTGGTCAGCAGAAGAGGGGACAAACGCTGTGTCTCTGTTGTCGCTGCAGCGAAACCTGCCGGTCGTCTCTTGAGGGCTTTGCCCGGCGTGGACTGTGAAGCCCTCGCCCTGCCAGAGCAGTTCCCTGCCGGCAGGGCCGTATGCGGCCAGCCACAGACCGGTTCCGTCAGGCATGACGTCCTCCACCCAGCCCTGGCGGTAGAAGTGGCCATTGTGCCGCACGTTGACAACCCGTCCCTTCAGTGAATGCCATTCATCAAGCACTTCAGGCACGTACTCAAGATCGTTCCCGGACGTCCTGTCGCTTTCGCCTGCGGCCTCCTCCTGTGCAGTCGTTTCAAGGCTGTTATGCATCACCACATTCACGCCGGCGTCCTCTCCAGTGCCCGATCAGCATGCATGGTCAGCATGCCGTGTTGATCCACAACCCCCTCTGTGATGCGCATGAGGACGTCCTCAATCATGACCCGCAGTATTCGTGAACCTTCTGCCGCGCTGGCCCCTGTGGGATCACCGAGCACACCCGAAGGCGAGACAGCACGCACTCCGCCTGCCCTGAGTTCGGGGAGGATGTCAGATAGGGGTCTCCGGTCCCCTGCTGCTGATCGTTCCGCCCGGACGGCGTGCGGCCGGAGATGAAGCATCAGTGACGTCTCCGTCCTTCCAGCGTGCAAGTCTCCCCCCTCGCCCGCACAGGGTGACCATGCGACATCGTGGCCTTCCGCCGCCAGTTGGTTCACTGCTGCGGAGAGTGCAGCAACATTGCCCCCGTGAGCGTTGATGAGCATAATCCGATCCGCCCATGTGGACAGTGACCGGACGAGCTCCACAATCAGGAACCGAAGGGCGACAAATCCGATGGACGCGGTTCCAGGGAAGGACTGGTGCTCACCGCTGGATCCATAACTTACGGCTGGTGCCACCAGGACGTTCCTATGGGTCCGGAGCGAAACAGCGTCGGCAACAGCGGCCGCCACTGCAGTTGCCACAACAGTATCGGTGTCAAAAGGCAGATGGGGACCGTGCTGTTCGGTGGATCCGATGGGGACCAGGACCATGGTTTCGGCCGGAATGTCGGGCCAGGCGGAGTCCCCGAGCCGGTGCTCGCTAAGGCTCATGACCGGACGGTTGCAGGAATGCCCAGTTCCCGAGCGAATCCGAGAGGGACGACCAGATGCTCAGGTCGAAGATCCTGTACGGAAGGGACGCTAAGTCCGAGCAGGGCAGAGTCGATGCCTCCACGGAGAATATCGAGTACATTTTCGACCCCGGCCTGGCCATTGGCGGACAGCCCCCACAAGTAGGCCCGTCCGATCATGACGGCCCGAGCCCCGAGCGCCAGGGCCTTGACAACATCGCTTCCGCGGCGGATTCCACCATCAAGAACGATCTCCACCTGGTCACCGACTGCATTGGCAATGGAGGGCAGTGCACGGATGGGGGCCGGGGTGCCGTCGAGGTTGTTGCCACCGTGGTTCGACACCGAGATCGCGGTAACACCTGCATCCACTGCGCGCAGCGCGTCATCGACCCGGCATATGCCTTTCAACATCACCGGGCCGCCCCAGGTCGTGACCATCCATTCGATGTCCTCCCACGTTGGAGGGGGAGTTTGCATCCACTCGTAGTAGGCGCCAAAGAATGTCGGTCCCTTCTCTCCGACGGGGGCGAGGTTGGGTGCGGTGAGGTCGGGCAGACTCCGGGCGAACGATGCCAGCCACCGAGGTTTGAGTGCCACTTCGGGCGCAAGTCGGATGGCCGCTTTTAGATTGACCTTTTCCGGAATTTCCGGGCTTCCCCAGTCTCGTCCCATGGAAAAGGACCAGTCCGTTGTAATAATCAGGCCTTTTGCGCCAGCTGCCCGGGCACGGTCCATGCGGGCTACCATCTGATCGCGGGTCCCGGTCCAATACATCTGATAGAACGTCTTGTCGTTCGCGGCGGTAACTTCCTCAACAGGCTTGGAAGCGAACGAACTGAGTCCCACAGCGGTCCCCCGCGCCGCAGCCGCACGGGCCACTGCAACCTCGCCATCTGGATGGACCGCTTGAACACCGGTAGGGGAAATAATGACCGGAAGGGAGATTTGTTGGCCCATGACCGTTGTTGCCAAGTCACGCTGCGCCGGGTGACCCACGACATGCGGCGCAAAACCGAGCTCGGCGAAAGCAGCAGTGTTGTCGTCGATCGTGACGCCACGCTCAGAGCCAGCCACCAAAGCGGCATACACAGACGCCGGAAGACGCTTCTTGGCGCGGCGCTGCGCCTCTGCAACTGATTCGAACCAAGGGTTCTGCGCCCAAGGATTTTTCAACATACTTGCCTTTCAAATGAGGAACTGTAATTAGGGCTGGAAACCAGCCAAGGGACTTGCAGCGCAGGCCGATACGGGTGGAGCGATGGGATCGGGCCGCGTCATGCTGAGCTGGACCATAACGGGCTGCGCCCGTTTAGGCAGGGCCGAGCGGGAGTGGTCCTGGCTGGGTTGGGGCCGCGTACGGTCTCCGGCGAGAGCGGTCTCGCCATAGCCTTGGACACATTCCGGGTCAGGCCCGTCCAAGGGCAACCCGGTGAAAAATTTGGCTGCCATACAGCCACCGCGGCAGCTGTCGAAGAATGCACACTTTGTGCATGCGCCGGATGTCTGGGGGGAACGCAACTCGTTGAAGAGTTCTGAGTGCTGCCAGACCTGCTTGAAGCCCCCCTGGCCGAGCACGTTGCCTGCCAAAAAGGTCTCGTGGATTGCAAAGGGGCAGGCGTAGACGTCGCCGATGGGATCAATGAGGCAGACAACTCTTCCGGCGCCACAAAGATTCAGGCCGGGAAGACTTTCACCGAAGGGGGCCAAATGGAAGAAGGAGTCTCCGGTCAATACGTTATCTCCGTTGGCCATGAGCCAGTTGTAGATAGTGCGCTGCTGTTCGGGTAACGGGTGGAGTTCGTCCCAGACGTCTGCTCCCCGACCGGAGGGACGGAGACGGGTCAACCGCAGTGTGGCGTTATGCTCGTCAGCGATCCTCTTGAACTCATCGAGCTGGTCGACGTTCTGCCGGGTAACGACAACGGAAACCTTGGCATCCTTGAAGCCGGCTTCGTTGAGGTTGGTAAGCGCGCGGATTGCTGTGTCGTAGGATCCGGGACCCCGCACGTAGTCATTCACTTCCGCGGTGGCGCCATCGAGGGAAATCTGGACATCCACGTAAGGCGTGGAAGCAAGGAAGGCAGCCTTTTCCTTATCGATGCGGATACCGTTGGTCGAAAATTTTACGCCGACCTGATGATCGACTGCGTATTGAAGCAGGTGCCAGAAGTCCGGGCGTACCGTCGGTTCTCCCCCGCCGATGTTGACGTAAAAGACCTGCATGCGCTGAAGTTCATCAATCACCGCTTCACATTGTTCCGTTGTTAGTTCGCGTGGATCCCGCCGCCCTGAGGATGAAAGGCAGTGCACGCAGGCCAGGTTGCAGGCGTAAGTCAGCTCCCATGTCAGGCAGATGGGAGCATCAAGCCCAAATTCAAACTGGTCGACCAAGGACCCGCCCACGGGGCGGGCAACAGGTGTGCTGAGAGTCATGAGCTTGTTCCTTCACTGGCGCGGATCATGTCGGTCCCGGCAAGGCTGCGGAGCGCCCGCACGTAGGCCGCCCACTGGTGCGCGGGAACACCAACCTCGGAGAGCACCTGCCGAACCGTCAGGCCGTCTTTCAGCGAGCGAATCACTCGCACGAGCTCGGGTCTCTTGAGAAAAGTGAGTTTGCGGTTGCCGAAGTGGTAGGCCATTGCTCCAAATGGCTCCGGCCGCAAAGCGACGGCCGGAGACAGCACCCACACCTCGTCGAGCATGGCGTCTGTGCTGATCAATTCCATCGACCTGGGCCCCGGACTTAGTACACGCCGCACATGCCGTCAATCGACACGTCTTCGATGAGGTCCTCAACAACCAGGTCGGCATCCTCTGCCTTCGTTGCTTCAACATCCGGGCTGATGTTTTCCATGGCTTTCTCCTGTCTTGATGAAACCTCCCTGCGGTGTGGGAGGGGTTACACACTAGAATAATGGCACTCAGCGCCAAAAAGATAGAGGGGAATCGAAATACTGCTAAATTGTGTTCACGATGACCGTAACGATGAAGCGCTCCCGGGGGCGTCAAGCCATCACCGACCATGCCTCCATAGAGCGTG
Source organism: Arthrobacter sp. Soil_C_49 (assembly GCF_057656635.1). Classification (NCBI taxonomy): domain Bacteria; kingdom Bacillati; phylum Actinomycetota; class Actinomycetes; order Micrococcales; family Micrococcaceae; genus Arthrobacter; species Arthrobacter sp. Soil_C_49. Next base: position 8,699 of record NZ_JBDGJZ010000014.1, on the reverse strand, counting down.
CCGCTTTCGCGCTTTTTGAAGAACAGGGGTTCGATGAAACTACGATGGAGCAGATTGCTGATGCCGTAGGAGTGGGGCGCAGAACCTTGTTCCGATACTTCCCCTCCAAGAACGACATCCCTTGGGGACAGTTCGATGACAGTCTGCGTAATTTCGCCGAACATCTTGCCGACGTTCCGCTGAGTGTGCCGGTCGCGGACGCAGTGCACCGCTGTGTCGTGGCTTTCAATGACTTTGACGCGCATTCGTTGCCCCAACACCGGATTCGCATGAGGCTGATCCTGGAAACGCCGACCCTGCAGGCGCACTCCGCGCTGCGTTATGGCGCCTGGCGTGGTGTCATTGAGAACTATGTGGCGTCCAGGCTCAGCCTGCCGGTGGATGCGCTTCTGCCGCGCCTTGCCGGCCATGTAAGCCTCGCGTTGGCCGTCAGTTCCTATGAACAATGGCTCCGTGAACCTGACAGTGAACTGACGGACATCTTGGAGCTCGCGATGCTGGAACTGCGGCAGTATCTGCGCTAGTTTAAGCGTCTGCTGCCGAGGTTGACGAAGCGAGCTGTATGGCGGCAACCTGGGCGGCCGCCGGCCGAAGAACTTCCTTGACGTACCTGCTGTGGTCGGGGTCTTCGCGGTAGGCGAGGTAGTCGTCCGCGGTGGCAAAGTCCGCTACCACCGCGAAGTCGAAGGTGGTTTGTCCCAAACCAAGGGCCGGCCCTGCTTCAAAACGAATGGCCGTCGTTTTTGCGGCGATGATCATCAGGTCGCGGCTCACCGTTTGCGGGTTGATGGTTGCCCCCGCGTTCCAGCGGAACAGGGCGATGTGGCGGATGATTTTGCCTGTAGACATGACCATGCTTTCCTCAGATGCCAAACGGGGCTGCTTCGGGGTGTGATACCCCGAAGCAGCCCTTTGTTGTGTCCTAGGAGCCCAGACCGAGTTTGAATTCGTTCCAGATCTCGACCCGTTTACCAGCGTCTTCGGGAGTCTGGCCGAACACCATCTTCGAGAAGAAGGCGTCCCCGTCGCGTGTTGCAGGAATGAGGGTTCCGCTCAGCACCTCGTCTGTGAGCCCTGCTGATTTTGCGTCGTCGGATGTCGCCTGATCGTAGTCCAAAATCCCGTTGTTACCGCTGTCTTTGACGAATTTGGCCTGCCATTCGGGCGTCAGGGTGTAGGTGATGAACTCGTAGGCAGCATCGAGCTTTTTGCCTCCGCCTTCTTTGACAATGGAGTAGTTGTCGCTCCAGGCGGGAACGCCCTGCTTGATGATGTTGTTGACGTTGAGCGTCTTGCCGGCGGCTTTCACTGCCTTGGCGCTGGCAATGTTGTTCAGGTACGCAAGGGAAGCTTCCCCGCCTGCCAGCTGGTCAGTCTGGTCGTTGAACCCACTGGTCAGACGCTTTATTTGGGGCCGGAGTTCGGCCAGCTTTGCTTTTACCTGGTTGAACTGTTCCTCGGACAGGTTGAACGGGTCCTCAAAGCCAAGCGTCAGGCAAACCATGTTCAAGACCGCCTGGGATTCATCGAACATGGACACTTTGCCGGCCAGGGCAGGATCCCAGAGTACGTTCCAGTCGTTGAACTGGCCCTTTTCGTCCTTGTATTTGTTCAGTTCGGGAGCTGCAAGTGCGGCGTCGTCAGTCCACGCGAGGGGCTGGTTGCCCCAGTTGTACAGGACCCCATAAAGTTTGCCGTCTTTACTGCTGGCGGCAGCTTGCCAGTCAAAGCCAAGCTTCATGTCGTTCAGGGCAGTCACCTTGGACGTGTCGATTGGCTCGAGCAGGTTAGCGTTCGTGTAGTTGTCGTACCAGCCGGAGGTAACCAGGGCGAGATCCCATTGGGAAGGGGCGGACTTCACCTTGGCGAACATCTCGTCGGGAGAGCCGACGTTGACGATGTTGACTTTTATTCCTGTCTTTTCCGTGAAGGCGTCCAGCTGGGCCTTGTCGTGGTAGGTCTCCCAGGACAAGACATTGAGCGTTTTGTCGTCTGTACTGCCTCCGCCACTTTGCCCCGCGCAGGCTGTCAGGGCCATGGCAGCGGAAGCGGCGATGGCGCCCGCGACTAACTTCAGTGATGCACGTTTACGCATTTTTTGTCCTCTCAGACGGTCTTATCGATGGGTTGCCGGTTCCACGGCGCCAGGTGCGGGGATGGGCCCCGTGCCGGCATGTCCGAGTTCGCGTGCCAGGTCCTGCTCCTCGGCGGCTTCCACCAGATTGCTGGCGAGGCTTGCCCCCCGTTTGCGGGCGTTGAACCACAAGATGATGCCTGCCAGCGCAATACAGGTCAGCGAGCCGCCTCCGATTAATGTGAACGCCGCATTTACCTCGGGCGTGAAACCGAACCTCACCAGGCCCCAGACATAAACGGGAAGGGTTGGTTCGGTTCCGGCCAGGAAGAACGTGACGGCGATTTCGTCCATGGACATGGTGAACCCGAGCAGGGCTGCCGCGACGAGGGAAGCCCGGATGCCTGGGAGCGTGACGTGCCAGAATGTGGCAATCCTGCCGGCGCCTAGGTCGAAAGATGCTTGTTCCAGGGACGGATCCGCGACCTTTAGCCGTTGAAGAACCAAGAACATGACGAGCGGTGTGATGAAGGCCGTGTGCCCAATGACGATGGTCCAAAAGCCTGTGTTGATTTTTGCGAAACTGAAGACGGCCAAAAATGAGATACCCAGCACCATGCCAGGTGCCACAAGCGGGCTTGTGAGAAGGAGATCTAGAAGCTTTCCGCCCCGCAAACGGATACGGTGCGACGTCAGCGCGAAGACGGTGCCTGCAGTGATACTGATGACTACGGCCGTGAACGCCACCTGGAGGCTGTACAGGATCGCAGTGATCATCTCCGGGTCCCCGAAGAGGTCCTGATACCAACGAAGCGTGAGCCCGGACATCGGGAGTGTCTGGATCCGACTGTCATTGAAGCTGAAAAGCGCGGTCACAATGAGAGGCAGGTAGAGGAACAGGTAGACCAGGCCGAGGCCGAGAAGTCCGATACCGGTGCCGATGAACGCAAGATTCCGCGGTCGCCGTGCAACGGGGTGCAGTTGATTAGTCAAGGGGTGTCTCCAATCGCGTGAACAGCGACACTATGGCGAGAACGACGAGCCCAGTAGCAACGATGGTGAGACCAATCGCCGCTCCCATGGGCCAGTTGTTGGCTGCTCCAAACTGTTGCAGGACCAGCGAACCGAGCATGGTTCCCTCCAGGCCGCCAACCATTGCGGGCGTGACATAGTCACCGAACGTCAGGACGAAGGCGATGCCGAAGCCCACGGCGGCACCGGGGCGGCTTAAAGGCCATACGATGCGACGGAACGTGGTCCATGCGTTGGCTCCGCAGTCTGCGGATGCCTGAAGGAGATGCCCGGGAATACGGTCAAGTGAGGTGTAAATCGACAGAAACGCGTACGGGATGGCCACGTAAGTCAGAGTGATGATGACGGAGGTCTGTGAGTAGAGGTATGCTTTGGAAGCCTCACTCATGCCAATGGCGCCGGCGAATCCGGCCAGGACCCCTTCCTCGCCAAGGATGATCTTCCATGCAAAGACGCGCATGAGGTAGGACACCCATAGTGGTACGAGGATGAGCAAAGCGCCGAGCGCTTTGTATCGGCCAAAGGTGCGGACAACAACGTAGGCCGCCCCATATGCGATTACGGTCGCTATGAGTGAGGAGGTTATTGCGATGAACAGGCTGCGTCCGAACAGACTTTGAAAGACTGAGGACGAGAAGGTTGCCTGAAAGTTCTCCAGGGTGAATTGCGGTGTAACGGTTCCAAAGTCATTGGTCCAGACGCTGTACAGCACCAGGAACAGGTTGGGCAACAGTACCAGGACGATAACCCAAACGATTGCAGGCAGCGCAAGGAGCTTGTGCTTCCAGCCCGGCTTGTACGCCGGGCGGGAAGGAACAGGACCGAGCCGCTCGTCGGGCCGTGGTTGGGCCAGTGTGGTCATGGCTTCCCCGCAACCACTACTGATGCGTGTGCCGGCCAACCCACCGTGATGGTTTGTCCGCGACGAACATCGGCGCCTCTAACCCGTGCAACAACCGGTTCACCCTCAACCAGGAGCGAAAGCTCCTGCTCGTGTCCGAAGTAGATGACTTCTTCGACGACGGCGTTAAAAACGTTGTCGAACTGCTGAGCGGCGGCCCCGACTTCAATACTCTCTGGACGGACGCTCACGGTTACCTTTGCCGAGGTGAGACCCTCCGAGACGGCGATGCTGAGGGTACCCATCCGGGCAGTGTTTTGAGACTCGCGGTCGCAGTGGAACAGGTTTGTCTTACCAATGAAGCTGGCGACGAAAGAGGTAGCGGGGTTTTGGTAAATTTCCTGCGGCGAACCAATCTGCTCGATGGCGCCGTTGTTCATGACTGCAACACGATCACTCATCGCCAGGGCTTCCCCTTGATCGTGGGTCACGTAGACAAACGTGATGCCCACGTTGCGCTGCAGGTTCTTGAGAACGACGAGCATGGTTTCCCGTAGCTTGAGGTCCAGGGCACCCAACGGCTCGTCAAGCAGCAGCAGTTTGGGGCGGCCTACCAGAGCGCGGGCAAGGGCGACGCGCTGTTTTTGCCCGCCGGAAAGCTGGTGGGGCAGCCGCTGGTCGTATTCGGCCATCGCGACTTTCGACAATGCTTCATCCACCCGCGGCTTGATCTCAGCCTTGGGTACCCGTGCCATCTGGAGCGGATACGCAACGTTTGCCCTCACGGTCATATGGGGGAACAGTGCGTAGTTTTGGAACACGGTGTTGACATCGCGTTTGTTCGGTGGGACACCCGTGACGTCCTGCCCGTCGAGCAGGATCACACCGTCCGTGGGGTGCTCAAAACCGGCGATCATTTTCAGCGTGGTTGTCTTACCACTGCCGCTAGAACCGAGAATCGAGAAAAATTCGCCCTTGCGGATTGCAACGTCCACCCCGGCGACGGCCGGCTTTTCGGTGTTTGGGTAGGTCTTCCTTACCGACTGGAGCTGCACTACAACCTGTGAATCGTCCAACGGCAGCCTTTCGGAAGCCAGTATGTCACCGGGCTCTGTTTGAATTCGGGCTGCCGCAGACATGTTCTGCGCGGAATGGGTCATGAAGTTCTCCTGAAAGGCGTCCGGGGGCCGGAGTTGACGGTTCTAGCGGGACTGGCTGTCAGCGCCAAAGCGCGCTGCGGTGTGCAAATGTCACTTCCGCGTTGATCCCCGAATCCTGAGTTCTCGGCAATCCGGGACATAGTGCGGCTAGCGTCGGGGCATCGCCGAGCATCGCGCAGGGACAAATCCGTTACCGTTCGGTTTGCTCGAACGCCGCTAAGCTTCCTTGCTTGGCTCATGTAATACACGTTATGTTCACGTCTAGCGCAGGTCAAGACTTTTTCCGCGAAAATGTACGCCCGCATCGAACAATAATTTCAAAACATGCGGTAAGCGTTCGACTGGACATGTCAGAACTCTAGTTGAAGACCTATCCGCTGTGGTTACAGCAAGGTAAACTAAAATCCGGTGGCACCGAACGCATAGGAGATGTGGCAGGCAGCGCACGGATGCTCGGCCGCCCCTACCGAGACTCTTGTCTTACTGCCCAGGGCCAGGACATGGAAAGTGGTGGCTATGACTGACATCTTTGAAGTTGACGCGGAATCTGAATCGGCCGATGTGATAGGAGGGCGCTTGCATGATCTGCGAACCCAGTACCAATACAGCATTCGCGGACTGGCGACCCGGGCAGGAGTTTCGGCATCGCTGGTCAGCGATATAGAGAAAGGCAAGGTCGAGCCGTCAATATCGACGCTGAAGCGCATAGCAACGGCGCTGGGTACGACGCTTACCTACTTCTTCTCGGAACAGACCCAGGACAAGGGCAGGGTTATCCGGTCGACTGAACGGACGCAGCTGTCGGGCAGTAATCTGGGCAAACGTTCGGGCATGGCGTCAACAGGGGTCCGTTTCGAACTGGCTACACCGGCGGAATCGGAGGCGCTGGAGGCTATCTATGGGCGCTACGAAGTCGGAGCTTCCACCGGAGATGAACCGTACACCCATGAGGGCGAAGAGTGGGGCATGGTGCTTTCGGGAAGACTCAAAGTAGTGCTCGAGGATCAGGTCTACTTCCTGGAACCAGGAGACTCCATTTGGTTCCACAGCTCGATCCCCCACTACATGGAGAACGTGGCACAGACAGTGACCGAGTACATCTGGATAGACACACCAAAGAGCTTCTAGCCAAGCCCTGTCCGTGCCCGCATCCAGCTCGCGCCGCCCCTGGCCACTATTCGGCAGTGGCGCAATCATATGAGGAGAGCGGTTCACAACCTGCGAAGGACTATCCAGGAAGGGATGTCGGTTCCTTCGACGCGGGCCCGGTTCTGCGTTCTTGACCTGGAAACCACTGGGTTGGATCCCAAGAGGGATGAGGGCCCATACCGCTTCTGACGAGGGCACTCTGTTCTTGGTGGTGGCTACTTTCCAAATGCAGTCAGGTTGTCCCTGCCTGCAGCTGAGTCAAAACCGAATTTGGGATCTTAGCAGGGTTACGACTTTGGCTCTGTGACAGCCCGATGGGCGGTCACAGAGCCAAAGTCAGATGGAACAGGCGAAAGATCCGCCTAATCCAATGGCATGGCTCCCCGGCGTAGCTTGTCCGCTACCTCGATGGCGTCCCCTTCTGGCGCTGTCGAGCGGCGGTGCGGTTTGGCGATCAGCAGGTATGCGATGCCAGTAGCGGCGACGACCGAGAAACCGAGAAGAGCGATCCACTGGTCGTACCAAGGAAGACCGTCTGTGCTGAGGTCCGGCTTACCGAGCACCACCATTCCTGCAAGCAGGTACAAAAGGGCTCCGATGTTGGCGAGGAAGCCCCAGCGCCCGAGGGTGAACTGCCCGGCCGGCCGCCAGCCTCGGATGCGGGCTCGTAGGGCGGCCAAAATGACAATAGCGAAAGCGCAGTAGCCTGCGAGCATCTGGAATGCCGCGATGCGGAACAGCGCGTCCGGGGAGAAATAGACGTAGATCACCAGGAGCACGGGGAGAACATTGGTAATCAGGAGGGCATTGCGAGGCAGGTGGGAGGCGCTCGTTTTGGCGATGATGTGGCTGCCGGGGAACATGTCATCACGTGCGAACGAGTAGACGAGACGTGACACGGCTGTCTGCTGCCCCATAACTCCGGCCAGGAAGGAGATCAGCACGATGACCAGGAAGCACTTCATTCCAAAGGTCCCGAGCGAGCTCTGCAGGATGCCGGGAATGGGGTTGGTTTCCTCGCCGCTGACAATCTGCGCCAAGTTTGGCGCAGCCATGATGTAACCCGCGAAGGCAAAGACTGCTGCCATAGCACCAACACATACGGTAAGGACCATGGCCCGGGGAACGCTTCGAGCCGGATTGGGAGTTTCCTCAGCAACTTCCCCACAGGCTTCGAAACCGTAAAACATGTACAGGCCCACCAAGGATGCTCCGAGGAATACGCCGAAATACGATCCTTCTCCCGAAGTGCCCATAGCGTCAAAGAACACGGACCAGTCGTTCTTACGCTGGAACACCATCAGGTATAGGCCAACGGCAATGATTCCGATCAACTCACCGGCCAAGCCAATCTGACTGATTCGGGCCAGAGCCTTGCCGCCGCTGAGGTTGAAGAGAAGCGCTACGCCGATGACACAGAGGGTGATGATTAAGGTCTGCAACGGGCTTGCCTCTATAGAAGGTTCTTCCGCGGTTCCGAATAGGAGGCTGGCGATAAAGCCGGAACTGAACAAAGCAGTGCTAGTAATCCCGACAGTGATCCCGCCGATGTATATCCAGGACATGAGCCAGGCCGTTCGCCCGTTCCATAGGCGGCGCGTCCACTGATACAGTCCGCCAGCAATAGGGAACTGCGAGACAATCTCCCCGAATACGAGGGCTACCAGAAGCATTCCCGAGCCCACGATGAAGATCCAGAAGATGGACGGCGGCCCGGCCTGTGTCAGGCCCAGCCCGAAGAGCGCCACAACGCTGACCATCGGCGATAGATAGAGGAAGCCGAGGGCGAAGTTGGCGATCAGGTTGATTTTGCGGTCCAGCTTGGGCTCGTAACCCAAGGCACGCAAATGGTCATCGTCACTGTGGCCGGCACGCTCAGTCGATAGGTCGGGGTGGGACATCAGTCCTCCTCGGAATAGTGAAATGCTCGAAATAAGAAAGAGGCTTGCTCCCAGCCAAACATGAGCCCGGAGTCAAGCGATGTAACGGAATCTCGCCCATCATGTTCTACGAGAAGCACTTAGGTCGAGTACAAATTTTTGGGCCGCTGCCCGGTGCTCTCCCGCGGGAGGAACAACATCAGCTTCAGAATGGTCCGCGGACCTCGTTTTTCCAGCCTGCTGGGCCCGACACTGTGCTCCGGGGCGGCTGACTACTCTGCTTGATGCTTTTCAGTGACCTGGGAAGGTCATGGGCGATCTCGCGCGATGTAGTGCGTAGGCGAGGGGAAAACACCGTCTTGGATAGCCGCCGCAAATTGCCAGGCCAGCAGGAGAAGGGTCGCTTTTAGTGACAAGGTGGCTCTGGCCCCAGCCATGGTGTGGATGGGGCCAGAGTTGTTGTGGTTGTTTGCGGGTTAGGCTTTCAGGTCGAAGGCGCGCTGGGTGACGTTGACCTTGACGGTTTCGAGTTCGGTGATTGCTTCTGCCAGGTAGGTGGAGAA
>NZ_JBDGJZ010000013.1:63518-143722 GCF_057656635.1 Arthrobacter sp. Soil_C_49 | reverse complement strand
GCGGACGTCCTGGTCACCGTGCCGGTACTCGCCCTATTCGACATCACGGACGAACCGGCAAACCTGGACGGCTACGGCCCGATCCCCGCCTCCATGGCCCGCAAACTCCTCGCCAACGGTGCCAGCTCCTTCTACCGCGTCCTCGTCGACCCCCGCGACGGGGCACCACTGGAAATCGGCCGCACCAACTACCGCCTCACCAAACCCATGAAAAAAGCACTGCAACTCAGGGACGGAAAATGCACCTTCCCCGGCTGCAACAACCCATCCCTGGACAACGACACAGACCACCTTCAAGCCTGGCAACACGGCGGCAACACCGGCATCAGCAACCTCGCCCAACTCTGCCCCAAGCACCACCACCTCAAACACAACACCGGATGGACGCCCACCCCGGCCACCCAAAACGAACCACCCGGCTGGACCTCACCCACCGGCCGACACTACAAAGCCGAACACCACGACTGGGAACCACCCCAATGGCCACCCGGACTCCTGACCCGTGCAACCGACACAGCCGGGCCCCGGACCCTTCCAACGGAAACACCCGAATTCCCCGTCCCTGCACCGGAAACACCCGGGCTGCTGACGCATGCAAAGGATGCAACCGAAACGCCAGGACGCCTGACCCGTGCAACCGAAACGGCCGGATTCCTGACGCCTCCGCAAGATTCACCCGCAACGGAATCACCCGGGTTCACGGACTTCCCGGACTTTTACCCGCCCTTTGCAGAGCCAAGCGATGACAACCTTGAAGATCCCCACGACTTCTCGCCCGACGATCCCATCTGGGACGACTTCTACGCCCACCCGCCGACACTGCCCAAAGACCCGCTCAAGGAGTGGCAGCGGAAGCGGGAGTGGGACATGGTCAACTCCTGAAACCGCCGACGATCTGGAGTCCGACGCTGTTCTGAAGTCCGAGGCTGCTCGGAAAACCGTCAGCTCCGCTGGAACGAGGAGGTCATAAACGGGACGTAGGCCGAGCCAGTCCCGTCGACCACTCCCGTTTCCTCGCTCACCCCGCTGTCCCCCACGGCTTTGTCGCCTCGGGTACGAAGCTCCGTTACATGCGTCAATACATCGCCATCGACGCGCAACGTGTGGCGGGTCCACCCGGCACCCCCATGACGCTCCACCCGCAGGGCTCCGTTGTGCCATGTGCAGCGGGCCGCTTCGGCCGGTGCCGGGCCTGCGTTGTCCACGTAGTACCAGAAAACGTCCTGGTGATCCGGATCGACAGTGAAGATGCCGTGGCCTTCGAAATGCGTCCCGTCCGGTTCCCGGTGACTGTAGCTCTGCACCACCGCGGACCCGCCAGCTACCGGGGTGTACGTCACCTCGGCGTCGACAGTCCTCTCAGGCCCCCAGGCACCGGACGCGAACCGGGTACTCCCCCGCCAGTGGCCGAGGAATCCAGCCAGGGCACGCGGCGCGCGGCTGGGCGAGGTCCGTTCCACGTCCCTCACCTCCAGAGCTAGAATCTTGCCGGGTTACCAGCCAAGTCCTGCCGTTCCCGCTAAGCCAAGCCGTTCCTGCTGAATCAAGCCGTTCCCGCTAAGCCCCGCAGCGTGCCCGGTCAGAGCCCGAAAGTCTCGGTCTCTTCAAAGGGTCCCACAACTGTCACAGTCCGAGGTGCCGCAGCCAGCTCCGCCGCCAGGTCCTGAACCTGCTCTGCAGTTACAGCCTTGATGAGCCGCAGCGTTTCGTCGATGTCCTGGTACTCACCGGAGACGAGTTCGGCCCGGCCCAGCCGGGACATCCGCGAGCCCGTGTCCTCGAGGGCCAGCACGATGCCGCCACCGAGCTGGCCAACAGCTTTGCGGAGCTCGTCGTCGGAAATTCCATGCTCGGCGAGCTTCTCCAGCTCGATGGACAGCAGGTCCAGGACCTGGCGCACCTTGGAGGGCGTGCAACCGGCATACATGCCGAAGTAACCGGCGTCTGCGTAGGAGGACGCGAAGGAATACGTGGAGTAAACGAGGCCGCGCTTCTCGCGAATCTCCTGGAACAGGCGCGAGGACATGCCGCCGCCCAGTACTGCGTTCAGGACGCTCATGACATAGCGGCGGTCGTCGGTGGCAACGATGGTGGGGCAGCCCATGATGATGTTCGCCTGCTCCACTGCACGCTTAACCACGTGCAGGCCTGCAGTACCGGTGATCAGGGCCCGGTCGGTGGACCGCCGCTCGACAGGTGCGGCGTCGGTCTTCAGCGACCAGCCCGCGGACTCGAGGGCGTCCACCACCAGGTCGCAGACTACGTTGTGTTCCAGGCCGCCGGCCGCGGTAATCACCAGCTCGTCCGGGCGGTAGTACCGCTGGTAGTGTTCCCACACGGAGTCGCGGGCCACGGCCCTGATGGCGTCCGGCGTGCCGCCGATGGGCCGGCCGAGGGGGTGGTTGCCAAGAACGGCTGACACAAAGTGTTCGTGGGCTACGTCCGTAGGGTCATCGCTGTCCATCGCGATCTCCTCAAGGATGACGTCCCGTTCCTGCTCCATCTCAGCAGGGTCCAGAACCGCTCCGGTGATCATGTCCGCAATGACGTCGATGGCCATGGGCAGGTCAGTATCGAGAACGCGGGCGAAGTAGCAGGTGCTTTCCTTGGCCGTGGCAGCGTTCGATTCGCCGCCTACCTCGTCGAAGGCGGAGGCGATCTCCAGGGCGGTCCGGCGCTTGGTCCCCTTGAACAGGAGATGTTCCAGGAAGTGGGTAGACCCGTGTTGTCCCGGCGCCTCATCCCGTGACCCCACGCCAACCCAAAAGCCGATGGTCGCAGACCGCTGCCCCGGCATGGCCTCCGTCAGGACCCGCACTCCCCCGGGCAGCACCGAACGCCGGACTTCCGAGCCGCCGTCGGGGCTGTGGACCAGGGTGTCGCCGCGGTGGTTCTGCTCAAGCGGCAGGGGTACAACAGTCATTGAGGCCTTTCAAAAAGGGGCAGCCGGGATCTGGCTGCCATCGTAACAGCGGCGGGGCCGGTGGATCATCCACCGGCCCCGCCGATTCATGCAAGTGCTTCGGGCTTCGCCCGCAAGCCGGAGCTGTTAGACGTCAGCGCCTTCGGCAGGCTCCGTCGTGTGGGCGCGCTCGGTTTCCACCTCGGCGCCTTCTTCCTCGGCAACTACCGGGGCGAGCGAGAGCTTTCCACGGTCGTCAATCTTGGTGATCTCCACCTGGACCTTCTGGCCCACCGAGACAACGTCGTCCACGTTGTCCACGCGCTTGCCGTTGGCCAGCTTGCGCAGTTCGGAGATGTGCAGGAGGCCGTCCTTGCCCGGGGTCAGCGACACGAAGGCACCGAAGGTGGTGGTCTTGACGACCGTACCCAGGTAACGCTCGCCGATTTCCGGGACCTGCGGGTTCGCAATGGCGTTGATGGCGGAGCGTGCTGCTTCTGCAGACGGGCCGTTGGTGGCGCCAATGTAGACCGTGCCGTCGTCCTCGATGGAGATGTCGGCGCCGGTGTCTTCCTGGATCTGGTTGATCATCTTGCCCTTGGGGCCAATGACCTCGCCGATCTTGTCCACGGGGATCTTCACGGCGATGACGCGCGGTGCGAACTCGGAGAGCTCGTCCGGGGTGTCGATGGCCGAGTTGATGACCTCGAGGATGTGCAGGCGGGCTTCGCGGGCCTGCTTCAGGGCTGCTGCCAGCACCGAGGCAGGGATACCGTCGAGCTTGGTGTCCAGCTGGATGGCCGTGACGAACTCGGAGGTACCGGCAACCTTGAAGTCCATGTCGCCGAAGGCATCTTCAGCGCCGAGGATGTCGGTCAGTGCCGCGTAGCGGGTCTGACCGTCCACCTGGTCGGAGACCAGGCCCATGGCGATACCGGCGACGGCGGCCTTCAGGGGCACACCGGCGTTCAGCATTGAGAGGGTGGAGGCGCAGACGGAACCCATCGACGTCGAACCGTTGGAGCTGAGGGCCTCGGATACCTGGCGGATGGCGTAGGGGAATTCCTCGCGGGACGGCAGGACCGGCACGAGCGCGCGCTCGGCGAGGGCACCGTGGCCGATTTCACGCCGCTTCGGGGAGCCGACACGGCCGGTTTCACCGGTGGAGTACGGCGGGAAGTTGTAGTTGTGCATGTATCTCTTGGTCTTCACCGGCGACAGCGAGTCGATCTGCTGTTCCATCTTCAGCATGTTCAGCGTGGTGACACCCATGATCTGGGTTTCGCCGCGTTCGAAGATGGCCGAACCGTGAACGCGCGGCAGCACCTCAACCTCAGCGGTGAGCTGGCGGATGTCCGTCAGGCCACGGCCGTCGATGCGGATCTGGTCCTTGAGGATGCGCTGGCGCACCACGTGCTTGGTGACCGAGCGGAACGCTGCGGACAGCTCCTTCTCGCGGCCTTCGAACTGGCCGGCGAGGGAAGAGATGACTTCGTCCTTCAGTGCGTCAGAAGCGTTGTCGCGCTCCTGCTTGTCTGCGATCTGGAAGACAGCAGCCAGCTTCTCAGCGGCGGCGGACTCAACAGCGGCGTAGACGTCGTCCTCGTAGTCCAGGAAGACCGGAAATTCGACCGTGGGCTTGGCAGCACGGGCGGCGAGATCGGCCTGGGCATCGCAGAGTGCCTTGATGAACGGCTTGGCAGCCTCGAGGCCCTCGGAAACAACCTCTTCGGTGGGGGCGGTGGCGCCCTGTTCCTTGATGAGGTTCCAGGAGTTGTCGGTAGCTTCGGCTTCGACCATCATGATGGCGACGTCGTCACCGGCAATGCGGCCGGCAACCACCATGTTAAAGACAGAGTTTTCCAGCTGGGAGTGCTTGGGGAAAGCAACCCACTGTGAACCGTTTTCGTCTGCAACCAGGGCAACGCGGACGCCGCCGATGGGGCCGGAGAACGGCAGGCCGGAAAGCTGGGTGGACATGGAGGAGGCGTTGATGGCCACCACGTCGTAGAGCTCGTCCGGGTTGATGGCCAGCACGGTGACCACGATCTGGACCTCGTTGCGCAGGCCCTTGATGAAGGCGGGGCGCAGCGGACGGTCCATCAGACGGCAGGCCAGGATGGCTTCGGTGGACGGGCGTCCTTCACGGCGGAAGAACGAGCCCGGAATACGGCCGGCAGCGTACATGCGCTCTTCGACGTCGACCGTCAGCGGGAAGAAGTCAAAGCCTTCACGCGGGTGCTTGCCGGCAGTGGTGGCGGACAGCAGTGCGGTGTCATCGTCGATGTACACCATGGCTGCGCCGGCTGCCTGCTTGGCAAGGCGGCCGGTTTCGAAGCGGATTACGCGCTTGCCGAAACGGCCATTGTCAATGACTGCTTCCGAGAACTGGATTTCGGGACCCTCCAAGAGAGTCACCTCCGTTTCTGTTTGACGGAAGTCCAGCCGCATCAACCCGGCCAGCATCTGTCTACTGGCCCTGCACCCGGTCATCGATCGAGACCCACGGGCCGCCGGCTTCAGTCAACGAAGCCGTTCCCGGGGATCACTACCGAGGACCGCGAATGCGTGATGCGGTTGATCCTCCTGTTTAATTTTCTATTTGAAGAAGGCGGCCCGTTCCGCGTTGGAAAGGGCCGCCCCTAAGTCCGACTAGCGGCGCAGGCCGAGGCGCTCGATGAGCGAACGGTAGCGGGCGATGTCGGTCTTCTTGAGGTAGCTCAGCATGCGCTTGCGGCGACCAACCATGGCCAGCAGACCGCGCTGGGTGTGGTAGTCGTGCTTGTGCTCCTTCATGTGCTCAGTCAGATCCTTGATCCGCTGGGTCAGGACAGCAACCTGGACCTCCGGTGAACCGGTGTCGCCTTCTGCGGTTGCGTATTCCTTGATGATGGACTGCTTTACAGCGGCGTCAAGTGCCACAATAACTCCTAGGGATGTGCCGTGAGGGCCCAGGTCAGAAACTCACTGCCGGGTCTGCCGGCGCAACATGTCAAGGGTCTCCAAAATGGAAATCCCGGGCAGTACTGCACGCAACAGGAACCAGCCGCCACGGACTGCAGCCGGATCCATCGTCCAGTTTACCGGCCCCGTCCCAATCTTGTCGAAACAGTGCAGAACTCAGCGGTTCAGCCGGTCCCGGATTGCCGCCATCCCGTGCAGGACCTCCCCGAAGCTGGTGCTCAGCGGCGAGAGGCCCACCCGGATGCCATGCGGAGCCCGGAAGTCCGGAATGACGTCTTCGTCCCACAACCCCGCCACGTCCTCCTTGGCGAAGGCGGGATGGTCCAGCGTGATGTGGCTGCCCCGCTCCCCCGGATTCCGGGGCGTGGAAAGTTCCACACCCAGGGGCGCCAGCCAGGCTTCGAAGATCTCGATGGCGAAGGTGGTCAGCTGCACCGACTTGGCCCGTAGGGCTGCCATGGTTGCCTCTTCGATGAGGTCCAGCGTGCCGCGCATGGCGAGCATCCCGAAAATCGCCGGCGTCCCGCTGAGGAATCCGCGGATGCCGGCAGCCGGCTCATACCCGGCAGCCATCTCGAACGCGTCCTTGCGCCCCATCCACCCCCAGATGGGCTGGTTGAGCGAGGCAAGGTGGCGCTGGTTGACGTAAGCGAACGCGGGCGATCCCGGCCCGCCGTTGAGGTACTTGTAGGTGCAGCCGGCAGCAAAGTCCACGCCGGCACCGTCCAGGTCCAGCTCCACCGACCCTGCCGAATGGCACAGGTCCCACACAACCAGCGCACCGGCGTCGTGCACTGCTTCGGTGATGGCCGGCAGGTCGGCCATATGGCCCGAGCGGTAGGCAATATGGCTCAGGAGTACGACGGCGGTGCGCGGCCCCGCCACCTGGCGCACCTGGTCAACGGTCACCCCGGCAGCGGGATCGGCGTCGATCCAGCGCAGGGTCAGGCCCTCCTCAAGGGCGATGCCTTCAACCAGATACCGGTCCGTGGGGAAGTTTCCGGTGTCCAGGACCAGTTCGTTCCGGTCCGGGTCCGCCACGGCGGCGAGGGCCGCGCGGATCATTTTGTACAGGACCACAGTGGTGGAATCGGCGATGATGGTCTGCCCGGGCGCAGCGCCCAGCACTGCCCGGCCCAGCTGGTCGCCGATGGCCTGGGGCAGCTCCAGCCATTCCTCGTCCCAGCCCCGGATCAGGCGGCCGCCCCAGCCGTCGCGGATAAAAGCGCCGATGTCCTCGGCTGTCCGCTTCAGCGGCCGGCCCAGGGAGTTCCCGTCCAGGTAGGACAGCGGCGTGTCAGTGCCGATGAAGAGACTCCGGTACCGGGCCAGCGGGTCCTGGCGGTCCAGTTCGTCCGCGCGCTGCTGCAGGGAGGCTCCTGCCGCTTCTGCGCCTGGCGCAGCAGGCTGTTGCTGGATGCTCATTGGCCGATCTCCGTCCTGACGGCGAATAGTTCCGGGAAAAACGTCAGCTCGAGGGCCTTCTGCAGGAATGCGGCGCCGCTGGAGCCGCCGGTTCCCGCTTTCATGCCGATGGTCCGCTGCACCGTGCGCAGGTGCCGGAAGCGCCAGAGCTGGAAGTTGTCCTCCAGGTCCACCAGCTCCTCGCAGGCCTCATACGCAGCCCAGTTGTCCGCCGCGTTCTCGTAGATGTGCTTGAAGAGCGGAACGAGTTCCGGCCTGAATTCGTGGGCCTGGGTGACGTCCCGTTCCAGCACGGACCGGGGCACGTCGAAGCCCTGCCGGGCAAGGTAGGCGAGGAATTCGTCGTAGATGCTGGGCGCTTTGAGCAGTTGCTCCAGCATGGCATGGGCTTCGGGATCGGACTCGAAGACGGACAGCATCTTGCCGTTCTTGTTGCCCAGGATGAACTCCACGGCGCGGTACTGGCTGGACTGGAACCCGGAGGCGTGGCCCAGGAAACCACGGAACTGCGAGTACTCGGTGGGGGTCAGGGTGGCCAGCACCGACCATTGTTCGGTGAGGGTCTTCTGGATGTGCTTAACCCGCGCGATGCCCTTGAGCGCCGAGCCCAGGTCGTCGTTCCGGAGCCAGCCAGCCGTGCTGCGCAGCTCGTGCAGCACCAGCTTCAGCCACAGCTCGGTGGTCTGGTGCTGGATGATGAACAGCATTTCATCATGGTGTTCGGGCTCGCTGACTGGGTGCTGCGCGCTGAGCAGCGTTGGCAGTTGCAGGTAGGAGGCGTAGCTCATCCGTGAGCTGAAATCACGGACAATACCTTCGTCCAGTTTCCTGGTGTTCTTCTCAACGGACACGGTACTGCCTTTCGCTGCGGCGCTTGGCCTGCGGACGGTTAGCGCCTGGCCAGCAAATCGTGCGCCTGGACCACGTCCAGGCGCATCTGGTCAACCAGCGCTTCAGGCCCACGGTAAGCCACCATGCCCCGCAACCGGGCCACGAATTCGACAACCACTGTCTGGTCGTACAGATCGAAGTCCTCCACGGCTTCCCGTGGGCGGTCAATGACGTGGGCTTCCACCTGGCGGCTGACGCCGTCGAAGGTGGGATTGGACCCGACGGAGATGGCCGCGGGCCAGCGCGTCCCGGCCTGGTCCACCAGCCAGCCGGCGTAGATGCCGTCCGCGGGGATTAGGCCGCTGGCGTTGGACGACAGGTTGGCGGTGGGGAATCCGAGGGCGCGGCCGCGGGCAGCGCCATGGACCACTTCGCCCCGCATCCGGTGCGGGCGGCCAAGGACGGCGGCGGCAGTGGCCACATCACCCTCCTGGAGGGCTTCGCGCACCCAGGTGGACGAGCAGCGGCGGTCCTTGCCGTCGTCGTCATGCAGGGGGTAGCCCTCGGAGCCGAACTCACTGATCACCTGGACTTCGAATCCGAACTTCTGGCCAAGCGCCTTCATGGTGTCCAGGTCGCCGGAATTGCCGCGGCCGAACCGGGCGTCATGGCCGATCACCACGTGGCTGGCGTGCAGGCTGTCCACCAGGAACTGCTGCACGAACTCTTCGGCGGTGAGGCTGGCGAGGTCCAGGGAGTACTTCATCACCAGGATGCCGTCCAGGCCCAGCTCCCCCAGGGCTTCAAGCTTGTCCTGCAGCCCCATGATCAGCTCGGGGGCCGACTCTGGACGGTGGATCAGGGCGGGGTGGGGATCGAAGGTGACGGCCACGGACCTGGAGCGGGTGAGCCGGGCGGTGCGGATCAGCTCGGACAAGACCTGCTGGTGGCCGCGGTGCACCCCGTCGAAGTTGCCGAAGGTGACAACAGATGGGCCGAAGTCCGCCGGGACCTCGGACGGATCGTTCCAGATGTAGACCATCACCCTCGCCTTTAAACTGCGTGCAAATCAACGTTCAGGACCGTACCGGCCACGGAACTCTCTAAAGATTACCCGCACTCAGCGGTGCGGCTTTGCCACCGGCCAACCGATTTCCCGGCCGCGGGGCGGTCAGGCATTCAAGGAGGGCCGCCGGCGGTACAGCCACACCAGGCCCAGCACGGGCAGCAGCAACGGGATGAACCCGTAGCCCCGGCCGAACAGGGACCAGACCGTCTCGTGCGGGAACTGGACGGAGTCGAACACGCTCAGGGCACCCACCACCAGCACGCCCACCAGCTCAACCAGGACCGCTGCCACGGACACCTTGAACCAGGTGCTGCCGGCCTTCGCCAAAGACACGGTGGCCACCACGTACACGAGCGCAGCAAACGCGGACAGCAGGTACGCCAGCGGAGCCTCGGAGAACTTGGTCAGGATCTGGTACCCGGCGCGGGCGGTGGCTGAGATGGCGAACACCGCGTAGACGGCGATCAGCAGGCGGCCCGGCCCGGTGTTCCGGGTGTTCCTTGCCGGGGCGTCCTTGCCGGCGGCGGTTGCACCCTTGGCGGCGGCGGGGTTCTGGTTTTTCACGTTGCGTGCTTCTTCCACTTCAGTACCAGATCTGGTTCATTCGGGCGGCCATCACCAGTGCGGTGACGCCAACGGCGGCCAGGACAAAATTGCTCCACCGGGTGCGTTCCAGGATGGACCAGTACACGGCAGCAGGCGGCAGCAGCATGGCCGTGGCAAGGTATCCCCAGAACTCCCACGCCTCCCCGGCAATGGGCTCACCGCCGATGACGCGCACGATGGATCCCACCAGGTACACCACCAGTGCCACCTCGACGGCGGCCACGGAAAGGATGGTGATGTCGTTCGGCGCCTTTTTCAGGATGCCCGCCAGCAGGCAGAGCCCGGTGGACAGCAACCCCACCACCAGGATGATGTAGAAATACGCGTCCACGCTCAGGCCGCCCCGGAAGTGCCGGTGCCCGGGTCTTTGGAGGTGTCCGGGCCTTTGGAGGTGTCCGGCCCGGTCGAGGGTCCACCGGCGCCAGGCGCGAAGACCAGGACGGGTTTGGCGAAGCTGCCGGCATCGGCCAGGAGCGCCACCAGGCTTCCGTCCGGGGCGAAGGCGGCCGCGGGATGTTCGGCAGTGGCACCGGCGCCGGGAGCCGCGCCGGCGGCAATCCGGCGGCCGAAGGAGATCTCGGTGGTTTCTTCCGGGCTGAGCTCACGGTTGGGCATCAGTGCCCGGGCAGCGTCGGCCATGTCGAGGACGTCGAGCTCTTCGGCGAGCTGTTCGAGGGTGCGCGCCTGCTCCAGCGAGTACGGTCCCACGTGGGTGCGCCGCAGGGCGGTGAGGTGTCCACCGACGCCCAAGGCGTTGCCGAGGTCGCGTGCCAGCGCGCGGATGTAGGTTCCTGAGGAGCATTCAACGGTGACGTCCAGGTCCACCACGTCCGCCGCTGCGTCCCTGCTGATGCTGTGGACCTCAAACCGGTGGATGGTGACCGGGCGGGACGCGAGCTTGACCTCTTCGCCCGAGCGGACGCGCGCGTAGGCGCGTTCGCCGTTGACCTTGATGGCGCTGACGCTGCTGGGCACCTGCTGGATCTGACCGGTAAGGGCGGCGACGCCGTCGTGAATTGCCTGCTCAGCCACCTCCGCAGTGGAAGCCGTGGCAGTCACTTCACCTTCGGCGTCGTCCGTCACGGTGGACTGACCGAGGCGGATGGTGGCGGTGTACGTCTTGGACGTGCCCACAATGTAGGTGAGCAGGCGGGTGGCCTTGTTGATGCCCACCACCAGGACGCCTGTTGCCATCGGATCCAGCGTGCCGGCATGCCCTACTTTCCGGGTCCCTGCGATGCGCCGCATCCGGCCAACCACATCATGGCTGGTCCATCCCTGCGGTTTGTCCACTATCACCAGTCCAGAAAGCACGCTTCCCAGTATATCGGCGCCGGTCCCGGCTCCCGCCCACCCGCCAACAGGCCCTGCGGGCAGCTCAAAGCGGCAGCTGAAGGGCCGGTTAGGATGGCACTCATGCCTGAGCTTGCCGCCCATGTCCGCGATGTGCCCGTCAACCAGATCCGCGAGATCACCGAGGCTGCGTGGCGCACACCGGGCGCCCTGGTCCTCAGCATCGGCGAGCCCGGGTTCCCGCTGCCCCGCCACGTCCTGGATGCCGGTATCGCCTGCCTGGACCGGGACGAAACCAACTACACCCCCAACGCGGGCATCCCCGCACTGCGCGAGGCGTTCGCCGCGCGTTTCCGGGAGCGCGCCGGCCACGGCACCAGCATCGGTGCTGACCGGGTGTACGTGGTGGACGGCGCCCAGCAGGGCCTGCACTTTGCGATGAGCCTGCTGCTCTCCCCCGGCGACGAGATCCTGATCCCCAATCCGGGCTACCCCACCTTTGCCATGACCAGCCGGCTCCTCAACGCCGTTCCGGTGGGCTACCCGCTCTACCCGGAGCACCGCTTCCAGCCCAGGACCGAAGATATCGAGGCCCTCATCACGGACCGCACCCGCGTGCTGGTGCTGAACTCGCCGTCCAATCCCCTGGGCGCGGTCCTCGGCGAAGAGCTCACGCGCGAACTCGTGGAGCTGGCCCGGAGGCACGATCTGTGGGTGATCTCCGACGAGTGCTACGAGGCGTTCACCTACGATGTGCCGCACGTGAGTCCGGCCAGGTTCGACGGCGGACTGCCGGGCGAGGCGCGCGTCTTCACTTCCCTGACGCTTTCCAAAACGTACGGCCTCACGGGGCTCCGGATCGGTGCCCTGGTGTGCCCGCCCGGGCTGGAGCAAAAGATGAACAACGTGATGGAGTCCATCGTTTCGTGCGTGGCATCGCCGTCGCAGTACGCCGCGCTGGCAGCCCTTACCGGGCCGCAGGATTACGTCCGGCACGCGCATGAACACTACCGGGCCAACCGGGACGCCGCGTCCGCCGTGCTGGATGCGAAGGGCATCCCGTATCTGAAGGCCGACGGCGCGTTCTACCTGTGGGCCGACGTCTCGCACGTGAGCGGCGGCGATGTCCGGGCATGGGTTCGGCGCTTCCTCGCCGAGTCCGGGGTTGCCCTCGCGCCGGGGACGGCTTTTGGGTCGATTGGCGAGGGGTGGGTGCGGATTGCGTTGTGCGGCAAGCGGGAGGAAATGCTGGAGGGCCTGTCCCGGCTTCCGGAGCGGGTGTAGGCCGCTTTCGTTTCTAACGCCGGGTTCCGGCCAGCGCCCCGTCCAGCCAGGTGCGCAGCACCTCCGCCGGAGCGGCCCCTGCCTGCCGGGCGGCCACTTTGCCGTCGACAATGACCATCAGCGTGGGAATGGCCTGCACGTCGAACCGCCGGGACAAGCCGGGACTCTTGTCGACGTCGACCTTCACGAGTTTGACGGAACCTTCCCGCTCCCTGGCCACCTTGTCCAGGACGGGGCTCACCATGCGGCACGGCCCGCACCACTCAGCCCAGAAGTCCACCAGCACGGGAACAGGCGATTCTTCGGCCACCACGCTGAAGTCGGCATCACCGGCCGCGACGATCCAGGGCAGTGCCCCACGGCAGTTGCCACAGCGGGGCCGGCCGGCTGCATTGGCCGGGACCCGGTTGGTCTTCCCGCAGTTGGGGCATTGGGTGAGCGAGGCTTCCATGCCTAGTAGTCCTTCCGGCTTTTGTGCGCGCCCCAGGCCAGGAACGGGGCGTCCGACGCCGGCACCTCACCCCTGCTGACCGGCAGCAGTTCCGGACGGGTACCGGAGAAGTAGTCGTAGAAGAGCGCGTCATCAAAACCAGCGGACGCGGCGCCGTAGCGGTCCGCGGCGTAGTAGACCCGGTCGATCCGTGCCCAGAGGGCAGACGCCAGGCACAGCGGGCACGGCTCGCAGCTGGTGTACAGGACTGCCCCG
The DNA here is from genome assembly GCF_057656635.1 of Arthrobacter sp. Soil_C_49. NCBI lineage: Bacteria > Bacillati > Actinomycetota > Actinomycetes > Micrococcales > Micrococcaceae > Arthrobacter > Arthrobacter sp. Soil_C_49. Next base: position 130,642 of record NZ_JBDGJZ010000013.1, on the reverse strand, counting down.
CGCAGGTCGAAGTTCCTGATGGCGGCAGCGGCAGTGCGGATGGCCACCACCTCGGCGTGGGCGGTGGGATCGTTATCCCGGGTGACCCGGTTGACGCCCTCGTGCACCCGCCCGTCCTTGGTCACCACTAAAGCCCCGAAGGGACCGCCGCCGTCGGCGACGTTCCGGGTGGCCAGGGCCACCGCCCGTTCGAGGTACTGGTTGGCATCGCCGTGGTCCGCCTGGTTCATAGCTCGATCCTAGCCAAAGGCCTGGAGGTTAGGGGATGAAAATAGGGGGCGAAATAGGGGGCACGCACCGGCGACAGCGTTACCCGGCAGGCATAGTCTGGCGGGCGGGGGTTCCGAAATATTGCTTCCAACGAGGCTACTTATAACCGGCCCCATTCAGGGGCGCCCAACCCGGAGTACCCAATGAAGAACAAGTTTCCACTCGTCGCCTGTCTCGCGGCTGCGGCGATAGTCATTCCAACCGGGCCCGCTGCTGCGGGTTCCACTGACACCCCCGAGCCGGTTACGTTGGCCGCGGGCCTGTCAGCACCTCTTAGCCTGGCCGTGGATTCAGATGACTCCGTCCTGGTCACGCAGAATTTCGCCGGCCTCCTGAGCCGCGTCAACGACGACGGCACCACCACCGCCCTCTACCAGGGCAAACCGGGTTGGGACGTTGGCGGCGTGGAAAGCCGTCGCGGAACCACGTACTTCGTGGAGAGCGTGGGCGCCGGCGGCGGTGACCCGGCCGCCCTCGAAGGCTACTTGAAGTCCATCGACGCGCAGGGAAACCTTCGGACCATTGCCGAACTGGCCGACCATGAACGCAAGAACAACCCGGACGCAGACCAGCACTACGGCTTCGGATCAGACGTCTCGGCCGAATGCCTGGCCGGCTGGCCCGCGTTCCCGCCCGCCCGCTACCAGGGGACCGTCGACTCGCATCCCTACGCCCTGGCAGTCCGGAGCGGTACGGCATACATAGCTGACGCCGGCGCAAACGCCATCCTGGAAGTGGACATCGAGACCGGTGACGTTTCCACCCTGGCAGTGCTGCCGCCGCGGCCCGCAGTGGTTCCGGCCGGGACGAAGATTCCCGTAGACATGGCGGGAACTACTGTGGACGTCCCTGCGTGCGTGGTGGGTCATGAATACGCCTTTGAGCCGGTGCCCACCGATGTGGAGTTCGGTCCGGACGGCCGGCTGTATGTCACCTCCCTGCCTGGCGGCCCTGAGGACCCGTCCCTGGGAGCCAGGGGCGCCATTTTCCGGGTCAACCCGTGGACCGGCAATACGCACGTGTGGGCAGAGGACATCCTGAGCCCCACCGGACTGGCCATCACGGACAACGGCGACGTGTATGTGGCGTCGATGTTCGGCAATGAGATCATCAAGTTCGATGCCTGGACCTGCGACAGGTCCCAGTTCCTGGCCATCGAGGGGCCGGCTGCGGTGGAAGTCCGCGGATCGAACCTCTACGCCACCGCCGGATTCAGCTTCACCGACATGACCAAGGGCAAGGTGGTGAGGGCAGGCATCGATTAGTCAGCTGGGAACCTTCGCCGGCTGCAGAAAGTTTCCTGGGAAGCAGAAGGCCCGGACCATACGGTCCGGGCCTTCTGCTGCGATTTGAGGCTACTTGTGGCCGTCTTCGTCGAGTTCCTCGGCGTCGGTGAGGTCGAGGTCCTCCTCGTCGAAGTCGTCTTCGTCGATGTCCACATCGGCGGACGCATCGCTTTTGTAAGGGTCGGCGTCCCCTGCATGCTTGGCTTCCGCTGCAAGGGCAGCCACTTCGGCGTCGCGCTTCTTGGCCTCGCGGAGCAGCTCCTCGAGGTTCGAGGCGATAACGGGAATCTCATCGGAGACAAATTCAAGGGTAGGCGTCAGGCGGATGGTGAGGTTCCGCCCCACCTCCTGCCGAAGCACACCCTTGGCCTTCTCCAGGCCCTTGGCGGCATCAGCTTGAACAGCCTGGTCACCAAAAACGGTGTAGTACACAGTGGCATGCTGCAAATCATTGGTCACCCGGGCATCAGTTACAGTAATGCCCTCCAACCGAGGATCCTTGACCTTCCGGCCCAAGGCCTCAGCAACAACAACCTTAATCCGCTGCGCCAACTTGGCAGCACGTGCCGGATCAGCCATGAACAACTCCTAAAAGAAGAAAAATTTGGGCGGCGCACATCAGCGCCAATCGATTTGGTGACCGGGAGTGGCATCTAAGGAGATGGCCGAGGGCCCCGAGCCGAGCTTGCGAGGGTTGGGAAGGCCAGCTCCGCTGCCGAAGCTGGGTGGCCGGCGTCCTAAGACGTTGGCCACCCAGCGAAGGGGCGGGGCCGCCGGAAAATCCCGACGGCCCCGCACCAGTAGAGGCTAAGACAGCCTAGACGCGCGGCTTCTCACGCATCTCGAAGGTCTCGATGATGTCACCCTCGGAGATGTCGTTGTATGACCCAAGACCGATACCACACTCGAAGTCCGTGCGGACCTCGGTGGCGTCGTCCTTGAAGCGCTTGAGCGTCTCAACGGTGAGGTTGTCACCGATGATCTTGCCGTCGCGGCTGACGCGGGCCTTGGCGTTGCGGCGGATGACGCCCGAGCGGACGATCGAGCCGGCGATGTTTCCGAACTTGGAGGAGCGGAAGACTTCGCGGACCTCGGCGGTGCCCAGCTGGAATTCTTCGTATTCCGGCTTGAGCATGCCCTTGAGCGCCATCTCGATGTCATCGATCGCGGAGTAGATGACGGAGTAGAACCGCATGTCCACGCCTTCGCGGTCTGCCAGTTCGGCAACCCGCTCGGCCGGCTTGACGTTGAAGCCGATGATGACGGCGCTGTCCACTGTTGCCAGGTTGACGTCGTTCTGCGTGATGGCACCAACACCGCGGTGGATGACGCGCAGCTGCACGCCTTCGCCAACGTCGATCTTGAGCAGGGCGTCTTCGAGGGCTTCCACGGCACCGGACACGTCACCCTTGAGGATGAGGTTGAGGGTGTCGATCTTGCCTTCGGCCACGGCCTGGTCGAAGTCTTCGAGGCTGATGCGCTTGCGGCGCTTGGCCAGGGCGGCGTTGCGGTCGGCAGCTTCACGCTTCTCGGCGATCTGGCGGGCGGTGCGCTCGTCAGCGGTCACGAAGAAGGTGTCGCCTGCACGCGGGACGTTGGACAGACCCAGCACCTGGACGGGGCGGGACGGGCCGGCCTCGGTCAGGGCGCTGCCGTCGTCGTCGAACATCGCACGGACGCGGCCGTGGGCCGTGCCTGCCACGATGGTGTCGCCGACGCGCAGGGTGCCGGACTGCACCAGGACGGTGGCCACGGAACCGCGGCCCTTGTCCAGGTTGGCTTCGATGGCGATACCGCGGGCGTCCTTGTTCGGGTTGGCGCGCATGTCCAGGGCAGCGTCCGCGGTGAGCAGGACTGCCTCGAGCAGCTCGTCAATGTTGAGGTTCTGGCGGGCAGAGACCTCCACGAACATGGTGTCGCCACCGTATTCTTCGGGAACCAGGCCGTACTCGGTCAGCTGGCCGCGGACCTTGTCCGGGTTGGCGCCTTCCTTGTCGATCTTGTTCACGGCCACCACGATAGGCACGTTGGCCGCCTGGGCGTGGTTGAGGGCTTCAACGGTCTGGGGCATCACGCCGTCGTCCGCTGCGACCACCAGAATGGCGATGTCGGTGACCTTCGCACCACGGGCACGCATGGCGGTGAACGCCTCGTGGCCCGGGGTATCGATGAAGGTGATCTTCCGGTCGTTGCCTTCGTGGTTGTGCGTGACCTGGTAGGCACCGATGTGCTGCGTGATGCCGCCGTGCTCGCCCGCCATAACGTCGGACTTGCGGATGGCATCGAGCAGGCGGGTCTTACCGTGGTCGACGTGGCCCATAACGGTGACTACCGGAGGACGTGCCTCAAGGTCTTCATCGCCTTCGGCTTCGAGTTCGGCTTCGAAGTCGATGTCGAAGCCGGAGAGCAGCTCGCGCTCCTCGTCCTCCGGGGACACAACCTGGAGCTTGTAGCCGAGCTCTTCACCCAGCAGCGCGAAGGTTTCCTCGTCCAGCGACTGCGTTGCCGTTGCCATTTCACCGAGGTGGAACAGCACGGTCACGAGCGCGGCGGGGTTTGCCTCGATCTTGTCGGCGAAGTCCGTGATGGACGAGCCGCGGCGCAGGCGGATGACAGTGTTGCCGTCGCCGCGGGGTACGCTCACGCCACCCAGCGACGGGGCACTCATCTGCTCAAGTTCCTGGCGCTTTGCGCGCTTCGACTTGCGCTGCTTGCCACGTCCGGCGCCGCCCTTGCCGAAGGCACCCTGGGTGCCGCCGCGTCCGCGGCCGCCCTTGCCAAAGCCGCCACCGGCGGGAGCTCCGCCGCCGCCACCGGGACCACCGGTTCCGGGAGCGCCACCCGGGCGTCCGGGACCACGGCCACCGGCACCCGGACGTCCTGCACCGGCCGGAGCCGGGCGTTCAGTACGGTTGGGCATCATGCCCGGCGTCGGACGGTTTCCACCGGCACCACCGGGACGGGGTGCACCCGGGCGCGGGCCGCCGGCGCCAGCCGCGGGACGCGGTCCACCGGCACCTGCTGCGGGACGGGGACCACCTGGACGGGGTCCGCCGGCACCTGCTGCGGGACGCGGACCACCGGGACGGTCACCGTCGGTACGGCCACCACCCGGACGGGGCATGCCCTGCGAGGTAGCGAACGGGTTGTTACCCGGACGGGGAGCACGCTCTCCGTCGCCGCCACGGCCGCCGCGGGGCATGCCCTGCGAGGTGGCGAACGGGTTGTTGCCCGGACGGGGACCGCCGGGACGGGGAGCAGAGCTGCCTGCCGAACCGCCCTGTCCGCCGGAGCGGGCCGGGGCAGCGGGAGTTTCGGCCTTGGGAGCCGGGCGCGCACCGGGCTTGGCACCGGTGGACGGAGCAGCGCTGGTGGACGCGGCGGGAGCCGCCGGAGCTGCGGGCCGGCTGGCAGCAGGCGCCGCCGGAGCCGAAGCAGCAGGCTGGGCCGGTGCTGCCGGAGCGGCGGGGGCAGGTGCCTGTGCCGCGGGAACCGGAGCCTTGGGAGCTGCCGGGCCGGGAGCCGGAGTTGAAGGACGTGCTTCTGCCGCCGGGGCGGGCGCCTTGGGCGCGGCCGCCGGTGCTGACGCCTTGGCAGCAGCGTCGGGGAAGGCGTTGCGCAGTTTACGCACAACGGGGGCCTCAATGGTGGAAGAGGCGGAGCGAACAAATTCGCCCAGTTCCTGCAGTTTTGTCACTGCATCTTTGGAAGTAATACCGAGCTCTTTGGCGAGCTCATGTACGCGGACCTTGGCCACATTTCTCCTGTCTCGGTCCGCACCGAGCCAGGCACGAACCGTCTACTTCTTACTGCGGACCCCAGCCGCGACTACAGCGGAAGGGCCCATTGCAGAGCGCAACAAAGTTGTCATCGTTACGCACTCATCGCTGGGAACTCATCGGGTTTCCATCAGATTTCTGACCCGCTTTCAGGTTGGACGGTTGGTGTTGCAGTTGCCGTGCTGCCTGCAACGTTCGTTTCCGACTTGATCCAGTGTTCGACGGCGGCAGTTCCGGTCGCACCCGCAAGGGCACGTCCGAAAGCCCGCCGTTTGATCGCCAGAGCCAGGCACGATTCGCTGGGGTGCAACCAAGCACCCCGGCCAGCCAGCCGGCGTCGTTCATCCACCAGGACGGCGGCAGAGCCGCTGCCTTCGGCGACGAGCCGGAGCAATTCCGACCGCAGGCCCTTCTTCCGGCATCCGATGCAGGTACGCTCCGGTTGATTCCCGGTGGAAAGCTCTGCCACGGTCATCTTCCTGACATTCATATCTGCTGCCCCGCGAATGCCTGCCTCCGCTGAGTCAGCGGAAGGGGCATGCTCGGGGCACACGGCTGCCGGCCGTTGGGCGCGGCCTTTTCTATTCTAGCCCCTCCGGGCCGTTCTGCCCGAAACCGCAGAGCAGTCCCGGCGTGGCCGCCCGGCGAGGGGTGGTTCAGCTTTCGCGCGGAGCGGCGGCGTCGGAAACGATATCGATGCGCCAGCCGGTCAGTTTGGCCGCGAGGCGGGCGTTCTGGCCCTCTTTGCCGATAGCCAGGGAAAGCTGGTAATCGGGGACCACCACGCGGGCCGAACGGGTGGCCTCATCAGTGATAGTGACCGAATTCACCTTCGATGGCGACAGCGCGCTGGCGATGAAGGTGGCCGGATTCTCGCTGAAGTCGACGATGTCGATCTTTTCGTCGTTCAGTTCCGTCATCACGGCCCGCACGCGGGAGCCCATTTCACCGATGCAGGCACCCTTGGCGTTAATGCCCGGGATGTTGGCCTTGACGGCGATCTTGGTGCGGTGGCCGGCTTCCCGGGCCAGCGCAACGATCTCCACGGAGCGGTCGGCGATCTCGGGTACTTCCAGTTCGAAGAGCTTCCGGACGAGCCCCGGGTGGGACCGGGACAGCGTGACGGACGGGCCCTTGGAGCCGCGGTGCACATCGATCACCAGGGCACGCAGGCGGTTGCCGTGGAGGTACTTCTCCCCCGGCACCTGTTCGGGCGGCGGCAGGAGCGCTTCGACGGTTCCCAGGTTGACCTGGACCATGTGCGGGTTGTGGCCCTGTTGGATGGTGCCGGCCACAAGTTCGCCTTCGCGCCCTTTGAATTCACCGAGGACGTTGTCGTCCTCAACATCGCGGAGGCGCTGCAGGATGATCTGCCGCGCAGTGCTGGCGGCGATACGGCCGAAGCCCTCCGGGGTGTGCTCGAACTCGCCGATGGGGGCGCCGTCGTCGTCAATTTCCACGGCCCAGATGGTCACGTGGCCGCTCTTGCGGTCCAGTTCCGCGCGGGCCTTCTCGAAGGCGCCGGGCGACTTGTGGTAGGCCACCAGGAGCGCCTGCTCAATGGTGGGGATCAGGAGGTCCAGCGGGATTTCACGCTCACGCTCCAGAAGTCTCAGTGCGCTCATGTCAATATCCATCAGGCCTCCTCAGAAGGTCCATTGTGTTCAGGTTCCAGACCGTCCTCGGGGAGGTGGCTGAATTCGATCTCGACTTTTCCGTTGCGGATCCTGTCGAAAGGAAGCTTGATGGGATCACCCTGCCGGGGCTTCATTCCCTTTTTGACGGCAATCTCGGGCACGAGGGTCACGCCGGAGGCGTCCACCGCCTGGATGCGGCCAGTGATGTTGTCGCCCTGGAGGACGTTGACCTTCACCATGCGGCCCTTGGCGCGGTGCCAGTGGCGCGGCTCGGTCAGCGGCCGGCCGACGCCGGGCGAGGAGACTTCGAGGTCGTAGGGACGGCCGTCGTCGCCGGGATCATTGTCCAAAACATCCGAGAGCACCTTGGAGATGTCCGCAATGACATCCAGGCTGACTCCGCCGGTCTCCTCCTGGGGCAGGTCCACCACCACGTGGACCACGCGGTGGGACCCGGGGATGATGGCCACATCCTCCAAGTACAGGCGGTTGGCCTGGACCGAGGGTTCAAGGAGCGCCCTGAGCCGTGCAGCTTCCGGATTGTGTGCGGCCTCAGCCTTACCCGTTCCGGTATGGTCTGATGAAGCCGTGGCTTCTGCATTGCTCACGATGCCGGCCGCCTCCCGATAGATGATGTTGTGTGTACTAGCGTAGCTATTTTACCGGTTCATTGGGGCACGGGGATTCCCCTTCGGCGTGACACCATGGTCTGTTGTGAAAGACGACAACCAGGAAAACCGCCCGCGGATGCGCTATTTCCGGTACGCCGTTTTTTCGCTCGCAGCCCTTCTGGTCCTCAGCCTGGGCTTCGTCCTGATCCCGGCTGAACCGCCCGCTCCCGCGGAACCGCCCTTCTCCGAGCAGGCCCGGGCCGCCGCGCTGGAGGAGACACTCGAGCTGCGGTCCGCCGGGATGGACCTGGCCGCTTCCGGCGCCGGCGGAACCGCCGGCAGCCCCGCGGACGGCGGCGTGAACCAGGTTGTGACGTTGCTGACCATCCAGGCCCGGGCGCTGCTGCTGCTGCCGGGGAGCGCTACATCCGGGGAGGCAGCCACGCTGCCGTCCGCAGCCTCGTCCCCAGCGCCAGCGTCACCTACCGCGGATTCCCCATCCCCCAGTGCCACTCCCGTAGTGACAGTTGCGGAATTCGCGGCGGACCTGGCCGCCAGCGGCCGGCAACGCCTCAAGGACGCGGAAACGGCCGACGGCGGCATGGCACGCCTTCTTGCCGGCGCCGGGACGGCGCAACTCCTCGCAGCCGAACGGCTTGGTGCCGCAGGTGCCCCTGACACAGCACCCCTAGGGACAGAACCGCAAGGGACAGAATTTCAGGAGGCCACATCGGCGCCGTCGGCCTGCCCTGCCACGCCCTCCCCTGCCGCCTCCGCCTCCACTTCCCCTCCTGCCGCCGCCGGCCTCGGGGCCGCCCTCGTCGCAGCCGCAGGCGCCGAACTGGAGGCGGTGTACGGTTACCAGGCAGCCCTTACCCGCCTGCCTCCTGAAGCCGCGGGGCCGGCGTCGGAATTCCTGTCGCAGCACCGTGACCTCGCCGGCCAGGCGGAGGAGCACGGGCGGATGCAGTGTGTGACATTGCCGCCCCAGCCGCCGGGATACGTCCTGGACCAGGGGTTCCTCGACGCCCCCGCGGCCGGACTCGCCGGGCTGGAAGCTGACACCTTGCCGTCCTACGGCGATGTTGTGGCCCATGCGGAGGGGGCCACCCGTGCCTGGGCATTGTCCGCCCTGCAGGAAGCAGCCCGGCGCGCGCAGCACTGGGGTGCAAGCCCGAATCCCCTGCCGGGCCTGGTGCTGGACGAAGGCCAACTTCCGCAGCTGCCATAGGTATGGCAAGCGTCCTTCCGGTGACGCGGGGCCGCTGACCCGCCCTGTCATCAGGAGTTTCCCCGACGGTTCCGGCACGGTGCTGGCAGTGCCGGGTGCCTGATGGTTTGCTGGTGGGATGGACACAGCAGCCGACTCCTCATTCCACGCGAATGAGCCCCACCGCAACGACCTGGCCCAGCGCCTGAACTGGCTGCGCGCCGGCGTCCTGGGCGCCAATGACGGGATTGTGTCCGTGGCAGCGATCGTGGTGGGTGTGGCGGGAGCAACTGCCGCTTCGGGCCCCATCCTCGCGGCAGGAGCAGCAGGCCTGGTGGGCGGCGCCGTCTCAATGGCCCTTGGCGAGTACGTTTCGGTGAGCAGCCAAAGCGACAGCCAAAAGGCCCTGATAGACAAGGAACGCCGTGAGCTGGCCGAAGAACCTGACGTGGAACTGGCTGAACTTACAGCGATTTACCAGGCCAAGGGCCTGAGCGAGGAAACGGCCGGGAAGGTGGCGGCGGAACTGACCGCGCACGATGCACTGGCTGCACACCTATCCGCGGAGCTCAACATTGACGAGGACGATATCGTCAGCCCCTGGCATGCCGCTCTTGCCTCGGCCGTGTCCTTCGTGATCGGGGCGGCCCTGCCCATGCTGGCGATCCTGCTTCCGCCACCGGACGTCCGGGTCCCGGTCACCTTCGTCGCGGTGCTCCTGGCCTTGGCTCTGACCGGAGCGTTGGGCGCCTGGATCGGCGGCGGCTCCAGGTTCCGCGCCGCCGTCCGCGTGGTGGCGGGCGGAGCACTTGCCCTCGCCGCCACCTTCAGCATCGGCAACCTGCTGGGGGCCACGGGCGTGGTTTGACGCCGGACCTGCCGTACGGGGCGCACGAATGGACTTAGGCTGGAACTGATGATCCAGCCCGCGGTAGTACCCATCCCTCCGGACCTCACTGCCCGCTACACCCGCAGCAGTGCCGGACGCGCATGGCTCGCTTCCCTGCCGGACCTGATCCAGGGCCGCCTGCAGAGCTGGCAGCTGACACCGGACCTGCGGCCCGGCGCCCTGCCCTGGAACGGCCACGGCGGCATCGTCATCCCGGTGCGGCAGCAGGACGGTACCCCCGCCGCCCTCAAGATCGCCTTTCCGCACGACGAAGCCAGGGTTGAGCGGCACGCCCTGGCCCTGTGGCAGGGCCGGGGCGCGGTAGCGCTGCTCGCCTCCGACGCCGGCACCTGCGCCATGCTCCTGGAAAGGCTCGACGGCGAACGCTCCCTCACGACTGCGCCCATGGAAGACGCCGTGGTGGTCTGGGCCGGCCTGGTCCGGCAGCTCAGCCTCACCCCCGACGACCGGGCGGAGTGGTTCGAGTTCGAGCACATTGCCGCCCGGGCGGAACAGTGGAGCGATGACCTGCCCGCGGACTGGGAACAGCTGGGCCGGCCCTTCCCCCGGTGGCTCCTGGAAGCCGCCCTGGAGGTATGCCAGACCCGCGGAGCGGTGGGACGGCGTTCTTCCCGCGATGCCCTGGTCCATGCGGACCTGCATTACCTCAACGTCCTGGCGCGCCCGGCTGATCCTGCCGGGCATGGGCTTCCGACGGCGGCCGGTTACGCCGCCATCGATCCCCAGCCAATGATCGGGGAACCGGAGTTCGCCGTGGCGCCGCTGCTTTGGAACCGGCTGTCCGATTTGCCGCTGGACAACCCTGCAGCCGGACTGCGCCGGCGCTGCGCCGACTTCAGCTCCGCGGCCGGCCTGGACGCTGACGTGGCCCGGCAGTGGGGCATCGCCCGGGAGGTGGCGAACGCCTTGGCGTACGCAGGCAAACCGGACCATCGAGGCGACCTGGCCCGTTCCCTTTGGGTCGCCAGCACGCTTGCCGGCAGGACCCTAAACGGGCTGCCGTCAGCCCACCGCCTGCCCGAGCCCGGGGAAGCCGTGGGCGCGCACTGAAGCTTGCCTCTCGCTTGATTGAGCAGGCCGGTGACCAACCCGCCACGCGCGAACAGTGCCACGCTCTCAACAGGCCCAACGATCATGCACGCGTTGATCAGCCGCCCCGCACTGCTGCAAGGGCGGAGCCCACGGCAGCAACGGCAGTGGCCACCTCTTCTTCGGCCGTCTGCCAGTTGCTCACGGACACCCGCAGGATGTCCCTGTCCCGCCAGCGGGAGCCGGACATCCACACCCTGCCGTCCTCGATGATGCGCGCCGTCACCGCACGGGTGGTGTCGTCGTCGCCGAACGCCACGCTCACCTGGGTGTACTCGACGTCGTTCAGCACCTCCACGCCGTCCAGCCCCGCCAGCCCCGCCGCGATCTCCGATGCAGCGGCCGCCAGCCCCCGTACCTGGGCTGCCACGCCGTCCCGGCCCAGGCTCTTCAGGGCCGCCCACACCGGCACGCCCCGGGCACGGCGCGACAGCTCCGGGACCTTCTCGAACGGGTCCCCCGGCCCTTCGGCGTCATGAATCAGGTAGCTGGTGTGCAGGCCCATCGCGGACCGGAGGGCGGAGGCGTCCCGCACGATCGCGATTCCGCAGTCGTACGGCACGTTCAGGGTCTTGTGCGCGTCGGTTCCCCACGAATCGGCGTCCTCGTACCCGCGGGTCAGGTGACGCAGTTCCGGTGCAGCCGCAGCCCAGAGGCCGAAAGCGCCGTCGACGTGGACCCAGGCGCCGTGCTCCCGGGCGACCCGGATGGCTTCAGGGAACGGATCAAAAGCGCCGGAATGCAGGTTCCCTGCCTGCAGGCAGACGAGGGCCGGCCCGCTCCCTACGGAAAGCGCGGCTTCCAATGCTGCGGGAACCAGGCGTCCCTGGTCGTCCGCGTCCACCACCACTGGCTTGCCCAGCCCGAGGTACCGGAGGCCGAGGTCCACGGTGTCGTGCCGTTCCCTGCCCACGAAGCATCGGATGCGGGGAGCGCCGGACAGCCCGTCATGGTCCAGGTCCCACCCGGCGTCCGCGAGCAGCCGCCACCGCCCCGCTGCCATCCCGGTGAAGTTGGCCATCGTGGCTCCGGTGACAAATCCGACGTCGCACCCGCCGGGAAGCCCCAACAGTTCCAGCAGCCAAGCGCCGGCACTTTCCTCGATGGCTGCCATGGCGGGGGTGGCGTAACGAAGTCCGGCGTTCTGGTCCCAGGCGCTGACCAGCCAGTCGGAGGCAAGGGCGGCGGGCAGGGTTCCGCCGATCACCCAGCCGAAGAAGCGGCCGGACGGCATGGCCATAAGTCCGGGTTCGGCTGTCCGGGCAAGGAGGTCCACAACGTCCGCTGCGGGCATACCGGAGGTTGGCAACGGCCCGCCGAACGCTCCGGTAAGGTCATGGGCCGGGAGGAGGGGGCCGACGTGGCGGTCCGGAAGGCTTCGAAGCCAGGCCGCGGCATGGCCTGCCGCTGCCGATAAAGCACTGGAGTACTCGTCGTCACCGTGGGGCATATCTGCATGCTACGCCCGCCGGTTCATTGCCACGAGGGCCGGTACTCCCCTGCCCGCTAACCCTTAATGCGCGAAGTTTTCCTGCCATACGTCATAGCCGAGCTTGATGATGAGGGCAGCCACCACCACGAGGAAGACCACCCGGACGAACTTGCTGCCTTGCGCCACCGCAGTCCGGGCACCCAGGTATCCGCCGGCCATATTGGCGGCACCCAGCAGCAGGCCCAGGGCCCACAGGATGGAGCCGTGTGGCAGGAAAAACAGCAGCGCCCCCGCGTTGGTTGCCATATTCACGATCTTGGCCTTGGCGCTGGCCTCCAGGAACGCGTACCCCATCGCCGACACCAGGGCGATCACCAGGAAGGAGCCCGTGCCCGGGCCGATCAGGCCGTCGTAGAAGCCGATCACGGCCCCGATCAGGCAGGCCACGACATAGTGTTTGTGGCCGTCGTGCCGGAGCGCGGTGATGTGCCCGGCGTCCGGTTTCAGCGCCGTGAACAGTGCCACTGCCACGAGCGCGGCGACGATGATGGGTTTGAAGACACTGGACGGCAGGCTGGCGGCCAGGACTGCGCCGCCAAAACTGCCGGCCAGGGCAATAACGGCCATCGGCACCGCCGTCCGCAGGTCCGGTCCCACCCGCCGGTAATACGTGACGGCGCTGGTGGCGGTACCAAAGATGGATCCCATCTTGTTCGTTGCCAGCGCCTGGACGGGCGTGATGCCGGGCACCAGCAGCAGGGCGGGGAGCTGGATCAGCCCGCCCCCGCCCACCACGGCGTCCACCCAGCCGGCAGCGAAACCGGCCACCACGATCAGGACCAGCGTTGTCAGCTGGATGGACTCAAGCCCGGGGAGCACTTCCGGGGTCAGGAGGCGCGGACAGCGTTGACCACGTAGTCAACTGCCTTGTCCACGGCAACGTTCTCGGCTTCGCCGCTGCGCCGGTCCTTGATCTCCACCACACCGTCCACCAGGCCGCGGCCGACGGCGAGGATGGTGGGGACGCCCACGAGCTCGGCGTCGCCGAACTTGACGCCCGGGGAAACCTTGGGCCGGTCGTCAAGCAGGACGTCGAGGCCTGCGGCTTCAAGGTCCGCTGCGAGCTGTTCGGCGGTGGCGAAGATGTCTTCGCCCTTGCCGACGGCCACCACGTGGACGTCCGCGGGCGCCACGGCGCGGGGCCATACCAGGCCCTTGGCGTCATGGTTGGATTCCGCGAGTGCTGCCACGGCGCGGGTGACGCCCACGCCGTAGGAACCCATGGTCACCGTGACCTGTTTGCCGTTCTGGTCCAGGACCTTCAGTTCCAAGGCTTCGGCGTATTTCCGGCCCAGCTGGAAGATGTGGCCCATCTCGATGCCGCGGGCTGTTTCCAGGGGTCCGGAGCCGTCCGGTGCGGGATCGCCTTCGCGGACCTCAGTGCATTCGATGACGCCGTCCCAGGTGAAATCCCGGCCGGCCACGAGCCCGAACACGTGCTTGCCCGCTTCATTGGCACCCGTGATCCAGGCGGTGCCCCTGACGATGCGGGGGTCCACGAGGTAGAGGAGCTTCGTGGCGCTTTCGGCGCCCAGCAGCGGTTCGTCCAGTGTCAGGCCGGGTCCAAGGTAGCCCTTGACGATGAGCGGCTGCTTCTTGAGGTCCTCATCGTTCGCGGCTTCCAGCCCGATCTCCCCGCCGATGGGCAGGAAGGATCCGATGTTCGCCTCGACGCGCTTCAGGTCCACCGCGCGGTCGCCCGGCACCCCGATGACCACGAGCTGGCGTTCGCCGGTGGGCAGGGTAACGGCGAGCACCACGTTCTTGAGCGTGTCCGCCCCGGTCCAGGCGCCGCCGTCGGCCTCCGTGCGCGGTGCGAGCTGGTTGGCTGCGGCCACCAGCGTGTCGATGGTGGGCGTGTCCGGGGTGTCCAGCACCTCTGCGGCGGGAGCGCCGGTGAAGTCGATTTCCGCAGGAGCCACCGTGGTCACGGCTTCAACGTTGGCCGCGTAGCCGCCGGCGGAGCGGACGAAGGTGTCCTCGCCGATGTCGGTGGGGTGCAGGAACTCTTCGCTCCTGGACCCGCCCATGGCGCCGGCCGTAGCAGTGACCGGGATGACCTCCAGGCCGAGGCGCTCGAAAATGCGCAGGTACGCGCCGCGGTGGGCAGCGTAGCTGGCGTCCAGGCCGGCGTCGTCCACGTCGAAGGAGTAGGAGTCCTTCATGATGAACTCGCGGCCGCGCAGCAGGCCTGCCCGGGGACGGGCCTCATCGCGGTACTTGTTCTGGATCTGGTACAGGCTGAGCGGCAGATCCTTGTACGAGGAGTACAGGTCCTTGACCAGCAGCGTGAACATTTCCTCGTGGGTGGGGGCCAGCAGGTAGTCCGCACCCTTGCGGTCCTGGAGGCGGAACAGCCCTTCGCCGTACTCGGTCCAGCGGTTGGTGGCCTCATAGGGTTCACGCGGCAGGAGCGCCGGGAAGTGGACTTCCTGGGCTCCAATGTTGGCCATTTCCTCGCGAATGATGGCCTCGACTTTCCGCAGGACGCTGAGCCCCAGCGGGAGCCAGGTGTAAATCCCGGGGGCAGCACGGCGGATGTAGCCCGCCCGGACCAGGAGCCGGTGGCTGGCCACCTCGGCGTCGACGGGATCTTCACGCAGCGTGCGCAGGAAAAGCTGGGACAGTCTTGTAACCACGGGTGGATATCCGTTTCTGGGGAGGTGCTGGATCAGCAGGGCCGGACAAATTCGTCTGGGTACTAATCTACCGGCACCGGACGCCTGGCCCCGATTCCCCTATAGAGCACCCGCCCTCCTGCGGACACAGTAGAGCCACGCCCGGAAAACAAAGCCCCTGGCCCCCCTCGAGGCTGGTCATCGTATCCGGGCGTGGCTCAACGCCGTTATCGCCTAAGTACTGGTGAGGACTGGTGAGACCGCCCACGCCACTCCAGCGCAGCTAGATCGAACCTAAGTGATAGCGGCCACATATATCAAGTACTTTCCGGTTCAAGGCTGTTGATTACCCGCAAATGCAGGCTTAAATTTATTTCATCAGGTGATGAATTACGGGCCTTCCGGCCCTGGCGCCTGCAAATCAGCGGAGGCTGCCATGTCACGTTCAGCAGTGGAGAACCCAGAGGAAACGGACGACGGCGGGGCGGTGGCGGCCAGCGCCCTGACGGTAGTGCGGGGACACGTTCCCGTCCTCCGCGAGCTGGACTTTGCCATTCCCGCCGGACAAATCACTGGGCTCCTTGGGCCGTCCGGAAGCGGGAAAACCACGCTGATGCGCGCCATCGTTGGAGTGCAGCGCATCACCTCAGGCTCGGTGCGGGTTCTGGGGCAGACTGCCGGCAGCAGGCAGCTGCGGCACCAAGTGGGCTATGTGACGCAGTCGCCAAGTGTCTATCCGGACCTCTCCGTGGAAGGCAACGTGCGCTACTTCGGGGCCATGCACCGTCAAGGGGCGGCCGACGCAGCCGAGGCGATTGCCGCCGTCGGACTTGAAGGCCAGGCGCGGCAGAAGACGGTGGACCTGTCCGGCGGCCAACTCAGCCGGGTGTCCCTGGCCTGCGCCCTGGTGGCCCGTCCGCGCCTGCTGGTGCTGGACGAACCGACGGTGGGACTGGATCCCGTGCTGCGCGCGGATCTCTGGGACCGGTTCCGTGCCATGGCCGCGCAAGGGACAACGCTGCTTGTATCAAGCCACGTCATGGAAGAGGCAAGCCACTGCGAGTCCCTGCTCCTCCTGCGGGAAGGCCGGCTGCTTGCCCAGCTCACACCTGCAGAGCTGAGCCGGCGCGGACACAGTGCCGACCTGGAGAAGGCCTTCCTGCACATCATCCAGGAGGCCGGGAAAGAACCGGGGCCTCCTGCCGGGTTCACAGCCCAGGACAATACAACCAGGGACGGGAGCGTGCGGTAATGGATGTCCTGATGATGCTTGCCACCACCCGCCGGGTGCTGGAGCAGCTGCGGCACGACCACAGGAGCATCGCCATGATCCTGGTGGTTCCGGCCCTGCTGCTCACGGCCGTGTACTTCCTTTACGAGAACGAGACGCTGCCGCCCGGGATGCCGCGCACATTCGACCGCGTGGGACTGATGATGCTCGCCATCTTCCCGTTTGTGGTGATGTTCCTGGTCACGTCCATCACCATGCTGCGTGAGCGGACCTCGGGAACCCTGGAACGGCTGCTCACCACCCCCGTCCATAAAGGGGATCTGCTCTTCGGCTACGCCCTGGCGTTCTCCATCATGGCTGCACTGCAGTCCCTGGTGGCTACCGCTGTGGCCTATTGGATTTTCGATCTTGATATTGCGGGCGCACCTGGCTTCGTGGTCCTGATCGCCGTCATCAACGCCGTCCTGGGGGTGGCCCTGGGCCTGCTGTGCTCAGCGTTTGCCCGGACCGAATTCCAGGCCGTCCAGTTCATGCCGGTGGTGGTGGTGCCGCAAATCCTCCTTTGCGGGCTGTTTGTGGCGCGGGACCGCATGAATGACGTCCTCGAGGCCATCTCGAATGTTCTTCCCCTGACGTTCTCCGTGGACGCCCTGCAGGAGATTGCCGCCAACCCGGAGGCTACTGAGCGGATGTGGCAGGACGCGGCCATCATGGGCGCCATTGTGCTGGGCGTCCTGGTGCTGGCGTCCCTGACGCTGCGAAGGCGGACTGAATGACCGTCCCGGAGGGGAATGGCCGGCCGGAGGGGAATGCCCGGCCCGAGGGTGATGCGTTGCCGGCACGGCGGGGGCGGCGCGGCGGAACAACGGCGTCCCGGGAGCGGATACTGGAAGCCGCCCGGCGCCTGTTCGCCGAACATGGTTTTGAGGGCACCAGCCTGCGGCAGGTGGCCCGTGCGGCGGGGGTGGATCCTGCCATGGTCCATCATTTTTTCAACGGCAAGGACGAGCTCTTCGCCCTGAGTGTGGAACTCCCTGCCGACCCGGAGGAGGTGCTGGCGGGTGTTTCGTCCGCCCGTCCCGAGCAGCGGGCCGAATTGATCGTCGGCGCAGTCCTGCGGCTCTGGGAAAGTCCGGCCCAGCCGAGCCTGGTGGCGTTCCTGCGCGGCACCCTGGGCTCAAAGGCGCGGACGGCGCTCCTCCGCGAACTGGTGACCCGCACTGTGGTCAGCAGGATCATGGCGGGCGTGCCGGGTCCGCCCCAGGACGTTGCGCTGCGTGGAGACCTGGTGGCCACCCAGATGGTGGGACTCATGATGGTCCGCTACGTGGTGAGGCTGGAACCCCTCGCCTCGGCCGCACCCGAGGATGTGGTCCGGCTGGTGGCACCGAACGTACAGCGGTACCTCACGGGCGACCTGGCCCAGGAACGGCTACTTGACCAGCGCGGCAGCTGAATCGAGCAGTGCGCCGGTACGCATAACAGTCTCCGCTTCGCTTCCACCACCGGAGGCCACAGCGGTGAGCACAACGCCCTCCTGGATGGCCTGGGCGGTGATGACGGACTGTACCTGGCCATCAGGCATCTCAGTCTGCGTCCGGTAGGCAACGGTGTCCGGCAGCCCGCCCACGCCGTCCAAAGCCGTGATGGTGACCGGGAGGCTGACGCCCGAAATGGTCACCGTCATGTTCGCGCACTGCTCAAGCTGGGCGGGGCGGCCGGTAACGCCGTCAAGGGTTGCCTCGTCGAGTCCGGACAGCAGGGACAAAGCCATGACGGCGCCGGTACTGGTGTCCGTACTGACGCCCATGGCCGTGGCTGCCCCGTCCATCGCCGGAGCGGTGCTTGACGTTGCGAGTTCCAGGCAGGCCGCAGGTGCCACTTCGAGCGACGACATCATGTCCTTTGACTGCTCCAGTGCGGCGGCCACGTCCGTTTCGGGGAGCACGGTCAGCCTCCGGTCAGCCGAGTCCCGCACCTGCCGCACAATGGCCGCCAGGTCGGCACTGGTAAACGCCTTCAGAACCGGAGTGGGTGTGACACTGGGGGCGGCCGTGGCAGTTGCACTTTCCGCTGCTGAGGCGCCTATCACGGGGGTGTCCGCCGGCCCTGCACAGGCCGGAATGGTCAAGGCGAGCAGGGCTGTGGCCGCGAAGGTTCCCAGCGCAAATGTCTTCAATTTTCCCCCAATTTTTCTGTCTGCCGGTATTCAGCAGCCAGCTAGAAAAGAACTGTAGCGAACGTCCCGACCTGCCGGAAGCCGACCCGCTCGTAGGTGGCACGGGCCCGCAGGTTGAAGCCGTTGACGTAGAGGCTGGTGATGGGCGCGACTTTCCGGGCTTGCTCCACCACGGCGGCCATGTATCCGGCACTCAAGCCCTGGCCCCGATAGAGCGGGTTCATCCACACGCCCTGAACTTGGGTGACCTCGGAGGTGACGGCGCCCAATTCGGCCTTGAACACCACCTCGCGGCCGTTGTTCAGGTGCACCAGGGAATGGCCTTGGCGGATCAGCCCTTCCACCCGCCGGCTGTAGAACTCCCGGCCGCCCAGGAAGGGGGAATACCCCACTTCTTCCTCGAACATGGCGGCGCAGGCGGGAAGGATGCGGTCAAAGTCGGCCAGGCTTCCCAGCTCAAGGCCGGGATTGGGTTTGATCGACGGCGGGTCCTCGATGGTCATCAGGGGCTGCTCGGCACGGACTTCGTGGGCCCGGTGGCCCAGTTCCACCAATTCGGCGTGCAACGCCAGGACCGCCTCCGCCGGGCCAAAGGCTGAAGCGTACCGGCGGCCGGAGGTGTTGGCCACTTCCGCCACCACCCCTGCAAGTTCCGGGTCCAGCTGGACCGGAACCAGGTTGGCCCCTGCCCAGCACGCACCCACGAGGACGCCGTCGTCGAAAACGCCAATGACGCCGGCGCCGCCGCTGGTGGGTGCGGCAGTGCCGGCAGTACGCAGGTGGGCAAGGATAAAGACGTTCGTGACCGGATCCTGCTGCGCCAGCATTCTGAGCGCAGCAGTATCCGTTCCGTCCAGGGTGCGGACGGAAAGTCCCGGAGGGTCGGGAACGTCCTTACGAGACGCTAACCACGGGGCTACCCTTGACAGCATCTTCGCCATCGGCCTCCCCCATCTCTTCCGCGATACGCATGGCCTCTTCGATCAGTGTCTCAACAATCTGACTTTCGGGCACTGTCTTGATGACTTCGCCCTTCACAAAGATCTGGCCCTTGCCGTTGCCGGAAGCAACGCCAAGATCTGCCTCGCGGGCTTCACCGGGTCCGTTCACCACACAGCCCATCACCGCGACGCGCAGCGGGATCTCCATGCCTTCCAGGCCGGCGGTCACCTGTTCTGCCAGGGTGTACACGTCCACCTGGGCCCGGCCGCAGGACGGGCAGGAGACAATCTCCAGCTTCCGCGGGCGCAGGTTAAGGGACTGGAGAATCTGGTTGCCCACCTTGATTTCCTCCACCGGCGGGGCGGAGAGGGAAACCCGGATGGTGTCGCCGATGCCCCGGGACAGGAGCGCGCCGAAGGCCGTGGCCGACTTGATGGTTCCCTGGAACGCCGGTCCGGCTTCGGTCACACCGAGGTGCAGCGGCCAGTCGCCCTTCTCCGCCAGCATCTCGTAGGCGGCCACCATCACCACGGGGTCGTTGTGCTTGACGGAGATCTTGAAGTCATGGAAGCCGTGTTCTTCAAACAAGGACGCTTCCCAGACGGCGGACTCAACCAGCGCCTCGGGGGTGGCTTTGCCGTATTTCTTGAGGATGCCCGGCTCCAGCGACCCTGCGTTCACGCCGATGCGGATGGACGTCCCGTGGTCGCGGGCGGCCGCGGCGATTTCCTTGACCTGGTCATCGAACTTCCGGATATTTCCGGGGTTCACGCGCACAGCGGCGCACCCGGCTTCAATGGCTGCGAAGACGTACTTCGGCTGGAAGTGGATGTCCGCGATGACGGGGATCTGGGACTTTTTGGCAATGATGGGCAGCGCCTCGGCGTCGTCCGCTGAGGGGCACGCGACGCGCACGATGTCACAGCCGGACGCGGTGAGCTCCGCAATCTGCTGCAGCGTGGCGTTGATGTCGGTGGTGGGCGTGGTGGTCATGGACTGCACGCTGATGGGGAAATCGGAACCGACCCCCACAGAACCAACCTTGATCTGGCGGGTCTTGCGGCGGGGGGCGAGGACGGGCGGCGGTGCTGAAGGCATTCCCAGGCTGACCGAGGTCACATGGACTCCTAAATCGAAAGGTGGGTGGCTACGCGGCGAGGCCGGCCAGCATGCCGGTGATGGGAGACCACTCCGTGATGCGGGTTCCGGCAATAACCCCGGCCGCCGCGAAGGGGTCCTGCTTGAGGATCGAGTTCAGGGCGGCCTCGTCTGCGGCCTTGAAGATCAGCAGCGCTCCCGCTCCGTCACCGTAGGGCCCGCTCGCCAGGATGGCACCGTCCTCTGCCAGGCCGGCAGTCCATTCCCGGTGTGCCGGGCGGGCCTCAGTGCGGGCTTCGGTGGAATCGGCGGCATAAACGTACTCAACGGCAAAAACTGTCATACGGCTACCCTATCGCCCTGCCTGCCGTTGCACGCACCTGAACAGTCCAACGGGATTCTTCCCACACCCGCACCGGATTTGTTCCCGGGATTTCGTTTCCCGACGTGTGTCAGCAGGACGTGTGCTTTTGGGACATGGGGCCCTAGGACAGGAACAGGACTTTGACGGCGGCCGCTGTTCCGGCCGCCCAGAGCATGGAGGTCAGGGTTCCAATGATGAAGCGTTCGGCCGCCACCGGCGTTTCCTTCAACTCCGCGAACCTTCCCAGGCCCTTGATGGCCACGATGTAGGCGATGGCCACGGGCTGCCCCGTGAGGATGGCCAGGCAGACCCCGAGCCTTTCCAGGATGCCGATGATTGCCCCGCCGCGCAGGATGCGCTGGGTTGGCGCCGGCGGCTCCGCAGCAGAACCCGCCGACGGCGGCGCGTCAGTGGCAGCGGTCAGCTCATCGTCCACGCTTTGCGTTTCGGCATGAGGGGCATCAACGGTGACGTCCGCGGCGGGATCCTCCGTTGCTTTCCTGGCCTCTTCCGCTGCCTTGGCGGCATCTGCCTTATCGTCGATGGTCCGGGCGAGCCGGAACACCAGGGCCGTTACGGGCCAGCCGGCGAGGCCGGCCACGAGCAGTGCGGCGGTGATCCAAAGCGCGGTCACGTGTCTCCTTCATCCCGGTGCCGGGCTGGCTCTGGCTTGGCTGATTCGGGCCGGGCCGGCTCGCTGCTGGCAATCCGGCTTTGCGCATACTCCAACAGCATGGCTGCTGCCGGCCTGGCTGCCCATTCTTCCGGCCAGCCGGAGCGAAGCACGGCACGGCTCACCGATTGCTCCGTTATTCCAAGCTCCCGGGCCACCTCTTTCTGGCTGCCATGCTTGCCGTCAGCGGACTGCAGGGCACGGAGAGTGTCCACTACCCTCCACTGGGCCTGCGTACGCTGCTGGACCAGGCGTCCGATCAACCGAAGCACCGCCTGGGCATTGGAGCCGGCCATGGCACCTTCCTTGGCTTGGGGCGGGACCTTCCTGCCACCGCCCATGGTGCCTGCCACCACTGACAACGGCACCTGGCCCGCAGCACCCTTAGCCAGTTCCACGGCCTTGCGGGCGGCAACAAAAGCACTTCCGGATCCTTCACGTGGGCTGGCTCCCGGAGCGAGCTGCACCACTCCGATGCCGATTCCTACATACCAGTGCCCGTCCCGGAGTGCATGCAGGGCGATATCCACGACCTCTTCGGGCTGTTCCACCACACCTTGGAGTTCGTCCCCCACCGAGCGTTCAAAGCGGCCGTGCGTGAGGCCCTCCAACGCGGCTATGAGCTCCGGGACCCGGTCGATGTCGGCAGTGCTGCCCCGCTGGTCAATGGTCAGAACGAACATGCCCTAACCGTACGCAGGTGATTCAGCATAATCAATCATATACAGCTGATTATCTGATATCAGCCGAAATAAACTGATATCTCCCAATCACCCACTGGACGCTGAGTAAGTCCCGCCATGTGATGATGCGTACCAAGCAATCCAGCCGCCGGCTGCCGCGAGGAGCAGCGCCCCGGCCGGCTGCGTTGGCAGGCTGCTCCCTGTCGTAACCAACCCGAGGACAACGCCCAGGACATAAAACAGAGCGGCGCCCGCCACCCAGAGCGCCCCTGCCCAGCGTGGCAGAATCCGGGAACGCCACACCGCGATTCCCAGCAGGACCGAACCCACAAATGCCAGCAGCAGTCCCAGCAGGAATGCTCCGGTCATGGACGCCGGAAACTCCAGCTGCATCACGTCCTGGTTTCCTTTGAGGTAGGCCCCTCCAATCGCGGGAGTGGCGAACGTGGAGATAACGGCCGGCACCAGCAGCAAAGCGGTACCGGCCGCAGCGATGGTCATCGAGGGTAATGCCAGGCGTCCTGACCGGCCAGGGGCCAGGAAACAGCCCAAAGCGAAGATCCCGAAGAGGGCCAGGAGGGTACCGGCAAAGGCGCCGAGCAGGTGGCTGAGCTGGTAAGCATCAGAGCTGACAAAGCGGGCCCAGGCAGCCGGGTCCTTCTCCTGGTCAGGCTGAGGCTCCAGCGCACCCCACGCTGTCACCAGCCACGCGACGGGCAACCCCCACAAACCTGCCCTGATCCAGCGGCCGGCATCCGTTGTGTTCACTGCGCCCACCTCTCTCAACCGGGGCCGGCTTGCCTGCCCCTTCATGCATCCCCGTTATCAGCCGAACAGGTTCACCGGCTTCACGATGTCGGCATAGATGAGGAGCGCGCTCATGCCCATCAGCAACGCAGCCACCACATAGGTCACCGGAAGGAGCTTGGCGATATCGAAGGCTCCAGGATCCGGCTTGCCGAACAGCCGGGCCACCCAACGCCGGGCGCCTTCGTAAAGCGCACCCGCCACGTGGCCGCCGTCGAGCGGCAGCAGCGGAACCAGGTTGAAGACCGCCAGCGCAAAGTTCAGCCCTGCCAGCAGCCCGATCAGGGTGGCCACGCGCGACTGGACGGGGACCTCCTCCATGGCCGCCACCTCACCGGCCACCCTCCCGACGCCCACCACGCTGATGGGGCCGTTGGGGTCGCGCGGTTCCTCGCTGAAGGCGGCCTTTGCCACACCAACCACCCGTGCCGGGAGGTTAAAGATCACACCCGCCACCTGCTTGATGTTCTCCCCCGCCATGGGCAGGACGGACGACGCCGGCTGGGGCACCAGTTCCGTCTGCGCGCCAATGCCCAGGAAGCCGACGTCCTGGTACAGGAGGTTGCCGCCGTCGTCCGTCGCCTGCCGGCCGTCCACTCCGATGATGGGCCGGGCAGACAGCACGGGGGTCACGGTGGTGGACACGGGCGAGCCGTCCCGCTCCACGGTGATGGCCACCTCCCGGCCGGCCGAGGCGCGGATCCACTCGGTCAACTGGTCCCAGCTGGTGACGGTCTTCCCGTCGAAGGAAGTGACGGTATCGTTCGGTTTCAGGCCGGCGGCGGCCGCCGGGGTGAGCTGGCAGTCGGCCGAATCCGGGTCCACTGTCTCACCGGCTGCCACCTGGCACTTGGAGACGTCGGAGATGGTGGTGGTGGCCGTGGCGAAGCCGAATCCCATCAGCAGGACGGCCGTCAGGATGACGCCGAGAACCATGTTCATGGCCGGACCGCCCAGCATCACGATGATCTTCTTCCATACCGGGAGCCGGTAGAAAACCCGGTTTTCGTCGCCCGGACCCACTTCCTCGTGCGCCATGGAGCGGGCTTCAGTGGCCAGCGTCTGGAACATCCCGGTGCTGGAGGGACGGACGGTCCCGTCCTCTTTGTTGGGCGGGTACATGCCGATCATGGACACGTAGCCGCCCAGCGGAATGGCCTTCACGCCGTACTCGGTTTCGCCTTTCCGCCTGGACCAGAGACTGGGACCAAAGCCGATCATGTACTTGGTGACCCGGACCTTGAAGAGCTTGGCGGGCAGGAGGTGGCCCACTTCGTGGAGCGCGATGGAGGCCGCGATGCCGATGGCTACAAAAACGACACCGAGGACAAAGAGGAGAACGGGGGTCATGGAGGTGCTTACTGCTTCCTAGAGACTGCTGACTGCTAAACGTTCATTGGCGCGCGCACGTGCCCAGCTCTCAGCATCCAGCACGGATTCCACTGTCAGCCCGGAAGACCCTGGGTGTTCGCTGAGAACGGCGGCGATGGTGTCCACAATGTCGGTGAACCGGATGCGGCCTGCGTGGAACGCCGTGACGGCTTCCTCGTTGGCGGCGTTGAAAACCGCAGGGAAGGTGCTGCCCTGCTTGGCGGCGTCCTTGGCCAGGTCCACCGCGGGGAACGCGCCGACGTCCAGGGGCTCGAAGGTCCAGGTGGCGGCCCGGGTCCAGTCGCAGGCGGCGGCCGCTTTGGGGACCCTGTCCGGCCAGCCCAGGCCCAGGGCTATGGGAAGGCGCATGTCCGGCGGCGACGCCTGCGCGATGATGGATCCGTCGATGAACTGGACCATGGAGTGCACCACGGACTGGGGATGGACCACCACGTCGATCCGGTCCAGCGGCACATCGAAGAGCAGGTGGGCCTCGATGACTTCCAGCCCTTTGTTGACGAGGGTGGCGGAGTTGGTGGTGACCATCACGCCCATGTCCCACGTGGGATGGGCCAGCGCCTCCTGCGGCGTGACATCGTGGAGCCCCTCCCGGTTCCGGCCCCGGAGAGGGCCGCCGGACGCTGTGAGGATCAGCTTCTCCACCTCGCCGGCCGAGCCCGAACGCAGGCACTGGGCGATGGCCGAATGCTCCGAATCCACGGGCACGATCTGGCCTTCGCGGGCCGCAGCCTTGACCAGTTCCCCGCCCACAATCAGGGATTCCTTATTGGCCAGGGCCAGGGTTGCGCCGGACTTCAGCGCCGCGAGCGTTGGCGCGAGTCCGATTGATCCGGTGATGCCGTTGAGCACCACGTCAGCTTCCACTTCCGCGATCCTGGTAGAGGCATCCGGTCCGGCAATAATCTCCGGCCGGTAGCCGTGCTTCCCGGCTGCCGCGGCGGCCTCGGCCACCAGCGTTGCGAGTTTGCCGGCGTCTCCGCCGGCAATGCCGATGGCGCCGGCACCGGTGTGCACAGCCTGGCGGGCCAGGAGTTCCAGGTTTCCTCCCCCTGCGCTGAGCGCCACCACCTCAAAAAGATGCGGGGCGCCGTCGACGACGTCTATCGCCTGGGTGCCGATGGAGCCGGTGGATCCGAGGAGGGCGATCTTGCGTGGCTGCATCCGTTAAGTATCGCGCACCATCCCTCACCCCCGCGCCCTGACGGATTGGACCTTAACCCACTGCTCCTTGCCCCGGCAGCGCTCCTTGACCCGGCTCCTTGACCACAGGACGGCCGCGCGTAACGTGGATTGCGTGGACTGGCTCACGTGGTTTGATGCCCCGGAATACGAGTTCGCCCGGCAGGTGCTGCAGCGCGGGGTGGCAGCACTGTATTTTGTTGCGTTCCTGTCCTCGCTGAACCAGTTCCCGGCGTTGCTCGGTGAGCGGGGCCTCCTGCCGGCGCCGGAGTACCTTGCCGGGTTCAGCCGTTTGCGCCGGCCCACCCTTTTCCGCTGGCGCTATTCGGACCGGTTGCTGCGTGGGGTATGTGCGGCAGGGCTTGTGATCTCCGCCCTGATCGTTGCCGGCATCCCGCAAGCAGGGCAGCCGTGGGTTCCGCTGATTGCGTTCCTGGCCCTGTGGCTGCTGTACATGTCCATAGTCAACGTGGGCCAGACGTTTTACGGCTTCGGCTGGGAGATGCTCCTGCTGGAGGCGGGATTCACGGTGGCGTTCCTGGGTTCAGACCAGACCGACCCGCCGCGCACCATCCTGATCCTGATTGTGTGGCTCGTGTTCCGGCTGGAATTCGGTGCGGGCATGATCAAGATCCGCGGCGGCAGGGAATGGCGGGACCTGACTGCCCTCTACTACCACCATGAGACGCAGCCGATGCCCGGGCCGCTGAGCCGGCAGGCGCACCTGCTGCCCAAACCGCTGCACAAGGTGGAAGTGCTGGGCAACCATTTCGCCCAGCTGGTGGTGCCCTTCTTCCTGTTCGCGCCGCAGCCTGTTGCCAGCGTGGCAGCCGCGGTGGTCATCCTCACCCAGCTGTGGCTGGTGGCCAGCGGGAATTTCGCCTGGCTGAACTGGATTGCCATTGTGCTGGCCTTCGCCGCGGTGAGCGATCCGGTGGCCAATACCGTGTTCCCGGTGATCCCGCTGGACTGGCACGGCGGCGGCGCGGACCGGGAGACCCCGCTGTGGTGGCTGGGCATCACGCTGACCGCCACCTTGCTGCTGCTGGTCCTCAGTTACTGGCCGCTGCGCAACCTGTTCTCCAAGCGCCAGCTGATGAACGCCAGCTTCAACCGGTGGCAGCTGGTCAACACCTACGGGGCATTCGGATCGGTGACGAAGCAGCGCATCGAGATCGTAGTGGAGGGGACGCTGGACGACACCCCGGACGACTCTTCGGACTGGCGCGAGTACGGCTTCAAGGGCAAGCCCGGCGACCTCCGGCGGGTGCCCCGGCAGTGGGCCCCTTACCACCTGCGGCTGGACTGGCTGATGTGGTTCCTTCCGTTACGGACAGTCCACGAGGAGTGGTTTTACGCCTTCCTCGGCAAACTGCTGGAGGCGGACCGCCAGACGCTGCGGCTGCTCAGGCATGACCCGTTCGACGGCGTGGCGCCGCATCTGGTGCGCGTGCGCAGCTACCACTACCGGTTCTCAACCCGGAAGGAGTTCCGGGAAACGGGGAACCGTTGGGTGCGGACGCTGGTCCACGAGCCCATTCCGCCCGTATCGCTGCGGGGGTTCAGCGGACGGCGACGCTAGACGCGCTCTCCCGCCCGCCGCAGGACGGACTCGGCGTGCTTAAGGATGGGCCCGTCGATCATCTGGCCGTTGTACTGGAAGACGCCCTGCCCCGCTGCCGCTGCGGCCTGCAACAGCGCTGTTGCGGCCGAGACTTCGGCTTCGGATGGCGCGTACGCTTCCCGGACCACCGCTGCCTGGCCGGGGTGGATGCAGGCCTTGGAACTGAATCCGGAGGCGACGGCGTCCGCAGCTTCGACTGCCAGTCCGGCAAGGTCGGGGATGTTGGTGTAGACGGCGTCCACCGCTTCCTTGCCGAACGCCCTGGCGGCGACGAGAACTGTAGAACGGGCGTGCAGCGCGACAGCCCGGTAGCCGCCGTCGTCCGTCCTGCTCGAGGTTCCGCCCAGTGATGCCAGCAGGTCCTCGGCGCCCCACATGAGCGCCACCACGTTGGGGGCTGCCGCGATGGCGGGAGCGTTCAGGACGCCGGCGGCCGTTTCGCACAGGGCGATCACCTGGTAGCCGGCCAGGGCTTCGAGCTGGGCGGCGCTCTCGGCCTTGGCGAGCATGACCGTCCGGTACGGCGTGTGGGCCAGGCAGTGCAGGTCCTTCTCGAACTCCTCCGTGCCTGACGGATTGACCCGGATGATGGTCCGGCTGGGATCCAGCTCGGGTACGTCGCCGGCGGCTCCGAGCTGGGCCAGGATGGCACCGCGCGCACGCTGCTTGTCCGCCGGGGCCACGGCGTCCTCAAGGTCGAGGATCACGGCGTCCGCGCGGGTGGCGGCCTTCTGGTAGCGTTCCGGCCGGTCGGCAGGGCAAAAAAGCAGGGCAGGGCCCATCACAAAGCTCATACCGGTATTGTGCCCCTTTCGCCGCCCGGCTGCTGCCGGTGCGCGTCGCGGGTCCACATCAGGCAGCTGCGCGTGGCCAGTGCCACCACCGTGCCGTCCTGGTTGCGGCCGGTGTGCTCCATGGTAACGATGCCCTGGCCGGGCCGGGATGAGGAGAGCCGCTTCCCGCTGATCACCGTCTCGGTGTACAGGGTGTCACCGTGGTACAGCGGATGCGGGAAGGAGACGTCCGTCAGGCCAAGCTGGGCGATGATGGTTCCCTGGGTCAGCTGCGAGACGGACTGGCCCACCATCGTGGCCAGCGTGAACATCGAGTTGACCAGCCGCTGGCCGAACGGCTGCCCGGCGCTCCAGGCCGCATCGAGGTGGAGCGCCTGGGTGTTCATGGTGAGGGTGGTGAACAGGACGTTGTCCGCTTCGGTGACGGTCCGGCCGGGCCGGTGGGCGTACAGCACCCCCTCTTCCAGCTCGTCGAAGTACAGCCCGCGCTGCTCGATGACGCGCTGCTCCCCCGGGCTGGAGCCGGTGGTCGAAACCCCGTTCCCCGTCATACCGTCAGTTCCCGGTCTTCCTCAAAGAGTTCGGCGCCGGTGGCGGCAGCCACTTCCTCCACCGAGACGTTGGGCGCCAGTTCCCTCAGCACCAGCCGGGAACCCGAATCATCCGCCACCACATCGATGACTGCGAGGTCGGTGATGATCCGGTCCACACAGCCTTTGCCGGTCACGGGCAAAGAGCACTGCTCGACGATTTTAGGGTTCCCGCTCCGGTCAACATGTTCCATCATCACAATGACCTTCTTGGCGCCGAACACCAGGTCCATGGCCCCGCCCATGCCCTTGACCATCTTCCCCGGGATCATCCAGTTGGCGAGGTCACCGTTCTGGGCCACCTCCATGGCACCCAGAACGGCGACGTCCACATGGCCGCCGCGGATCATCCCGAACGACATGGCGGAATCGAAGAACGCCGCCCCCTTGTTGACCGTGACAGTTTCCTTGCCCGCGTTGATCAGGTCCGGATCAACGGCATCATCCGCGGGATAAGGGCCGACGCCGAGGATTCCGTTTTCGGAGTGCAGCACCACTTCAACGCCGGCAGGGATGTAGTTGGGGATCAGGGTGGGCATGCCGATCCCCAGGTTGACGTACTGGCCGTTGCTGAGTTCGCGGGCCACCCGGGCGGCGAGTTCGTTCCTGGTCCAGCCTTTGGCGCCGGTGCCGTCTGCTGCCATTTCATGCTGTTGGGCCGCCCGGCGGTACTCGGGCCGGACGCCTTCGGGACGCGGGGCGTAGGGGCTGTTCGGGTCCATGGCTAGGCTCCTGCCTGCGGGTTGCCGCTGATTTGGTTGGACGCGTTCGGGTGGCTGCCGTTCCCGGCCCCCGCTGCCAGGGAGACCGTCCGCTTTTCGATGCGTTTCTCGGCATTCGCGGCCACCACCACACGCTGGACGAAGATGCCGGGCGTGTGGATGTGTTCAGGATCCAGCTCACCGGGTTCCACGAGCTCCTCCACCTCGGCAATGGTGATCCGGCCGGCCATGGCGCACAGCGGGTTGAAGTTCATGGCGGTGGCGTGGAACACCAGGTTCCCGTGCCGGTCGCCCTTCCAGGCGTGGACCAGCCCGAAGTCCGGGGTCAACGCCTCTTCCAGCACATAATCCACACCGGCGAAGGAACGTACCTCCTTCGGTGCCGACGCGATCGCAACCCGGCCCTCGGCGTCGTACTTTTGCGGCAGGCCGCCCTCGGAAACCTGCGTGCCTACCCCGGCCTTGGTGTAGAAAGCCGGAATGCCGGCACCGCCGGCGCGCAGTTTTTCGGCCAGCGTTCCCTGCGGCGTCAGAACCACCTCGAGTTCCCCGGCCAAATACTGCCGGGCGAACTCCTTGTTTTCGCCGACATAGGAGCTGATGGTGCGGCGGATGCGGCCGTCGCGCAGCAGGATGCCCAGGCCCCAGTCGTCCACGCCGCAGTTGTTGCTCACCGTTTCCAGCCCTGAGGTTCCGGCCTGGTGGAGGGCGTCGATGAGGGTGACCGGGATGCCGCACAAGCCAAATCCGCCCACGGCCAGGGATGCGCCGTCCGGGATGTCCGCCACAGCCTCCTCCGCGCTGGCAACAACCTTGTTAATCATCGGTGATCCTTTCAGGCCGGCTACAGTCCCTGCTCGTACAAACCCGGTTCCTACAGACCCAGTTCGCGGGCGATCAGCATCAGCTGGACCTCCGTGGTGCCCTCCCCCACTTCAAGGATCTTGGAGTCGCGGTAGTGGCGTGCCACGGTGAACTCGTTGATGAAGCCATAGCCGCCGAACACCTGGGTGGCATCCCGCGCATTGTCCATGGCCGCCTCGCCTGCGACCATCTTAGCGATGGCCGCCTGGGTCTTGAACGGCTTTCCGGCAAGCATGCGGGAGGCCGCATCGTAGTAGGCCAGGCGGGCGGTGTGGGCCCTTGCTTCCATCCGGGCAATCTTGAACGAGATGGCCTGGTACTTGCCGATCTGGTGTCCAAAAGCGCTGCGTTCCTTGGCGTATTTGACCGAGAGGTCCACGCAGCCCTGGGCCGCACCCGTGGCCAGGGCTGCGATGGCGATGCGGCCCTCGTCCAGGATGGACAGGAAGTTGGCGTAACCGCGGCCTTCCGCCCCCAGCAGGTTTGCTTCCGGAACCCGGACATCCTTCAGGGTGAGCGGGTGGGTGTCCGAGGCGTTCCAGCCCACCTTGTTGTACGGCTTCTCCGCCTTGAAGCCTGGCGTGTCGGTGGGCACCAGGATGGTGGAGATTTCCTTCTGGACGGAGCCGTCCGCGCGTTCCTTCTGCCCGGTGACGGCGGTGACGGTAACCAGGCGGGTGATGTCGGTGCCCGAGTTGGTGATGAACTCCTTGTTGCCGTTGATCACCCACTCGCCATCCTCCCGCCGGGCGTGCGTCTTGGTGCCGCCGGCGTCCGATCCTGCTTCCGGCTCGGTCAGGCCAAAGCCGGCGAGCGCCTGGCCCGACGCGAGCATGGGCAGCCACTGCTGCTTCTGTTCCTCTGTGCCGAAGCGGTAGACAGGCATGGCGCCCAGCGACACCCCTGCCTCGAGGGTGATCGCCACCGACTGGTCCACGCGGCCCAACTGCTCCAGTGCGAGGGCCAGGGCGAAGTAGTCCCCGCCCATCCCGCCGAATTCCTCGGGGAAGGGCAGCCCGAACAGGCCCATCTCCGCCATCTGTTTGACCACTTCGTACGGGAAGCTGTGCTCCTCGTCGTGCTTGGCCGATACCGGTGCCACTACTTCGTCCGCGAATTCCCGGACGGTGTTGCTGAGGTCCTGGTATTCCTCGCTGAGTTCAAAACCTGCCATGGCTAGGCTCCTTCGCCTGTTGCGTCTGTGTCTGGGATTGCGTCCGTGTGGCTGGTGCTGCCGGCGGCGCGATGCGGATGGATGGTGGCCAGCACCTGATCCGCCTTCACGAGGTCGCCGGGGCGGGTGCTGAGGTGCACGGTTCCGTCCAGCGGGGCCAGCAGCTGGTGCTCCATCTTCATGGCCTCCACGGACACGAGCACCTGCCCGCTGGTGACGGCGTCCCCGTCACTGACCGGAACGGACACCACCGTGCCCGGCATGGGCGAGCGCACGGCCGGATCGGCTGTGCCCTCCTCCCGCTCGATGGCGGCAAGCACCCGTTCAAGCCGCGCCTCCCGCGTCAGCACTTCCAGCCGGCAGGACCAGCCCTCGTTGCCGAGGAAGATTTCGGAAGCCACGGGGTTGTCCGGGCCGGATGGATACGGTCCGGGCTGCACCCTGGCCAGTGCGAACATTACGGACTCATCGTCAAGAGTGATCTCTGCGTGGCCGGCACCAGGAACACCCAGTGTGGCTTTACGCCGGGGGCCGCCATCCACAGCAACGGTCGCAGTCCCCTGCTGCGCGGATTCGAACACCTGCACTGTTGCCACACCGCCATCGGGCGTTCCGAGGCTGATCCGGCGCGGCGCGGGCGTGCCCAGCCGCCAGCCATTGCGGGCGTGCCACGGGCCGGGCGGTAACTCGCCACCCTCTGGCCCCTCGGCCGCAATTGCGAAGAGGGCTGCCGCCACCAGTTCGGCCTCACCCACCCGGCGGAAGGCGAGATCCGGCAGCTTCCGCTCGATCAGGCCGGTGTCCAGGCGGCCGGCGCGGACCTCGGGATCGTTGAGCAGCAGCCGCAGGTATTCGACGTTCGTGTCCAGGCCCAGGGCCGTGTAGCCGGCGAGCGCATTGTCCAGCGTGTCGAGGGCTGCTGCGCGGTCTTCACCCCAGGCGATGACCTTGGACATCATGGGGTCATAGCTGGAGGACAGCTCAAGGCCTTCCACCAGGGAGGAATCCACCCTGACCCGGCCCTTGCCGGCGGCCGCCTCCACGCCGGGGGTGACGCTGGACCGCTGCCTGGGCCCGGGCAGTTCGTCCAACAGGAGGACTGTTCCCGTAGACGGCAGGAAATTCTTTTCAGGCACCTCCGCGTAGACGCGGGCTTCCACGGCATGTCCCGTCAGTTCGACGTCGGCCTGCCGGAGGGTAAGTTCCTCGCCGGCGGCGATCCGCACCTGCCATTCGACCAGGTCCACCCCCGTGACCATCTCGGTGACCGGATGCTCCACCTGCAGTCGGGTGTTCATCTCCATGAAGTAGAACTCGTCCGGCGCCTCGTCAGACACCAGGAATTCCACGGTGCCGGCGCCGCTGTAATTGACGCTGCGGGCAGCGTTGCAGGCGGCGTCGCCGATGCGGGCGCGGATGGCCTTCCCCTCCGGCAGTGCTTCGAGCAGGGGCGAGGGGGCCTCCTCGATGACTTTCTGGTGCCGCCGCTGCAGCGAGCATTCACGCTCGCCCAGATGGATGACGTTGCCGTGGTTGTCGGCCAGTACCTGCACTTCGATGTGGCGCGGGGTGGTGACCAGGCGTTCCAGGAACAGCGTGTCATCACCGAACGCGCTCGCTGCGACCCGCCGGGCCGTGGCCAGCGTGCCCGGGAGGTCCTCCGGGCGTTCCACCACCTGCATGCCTTTGCCGCCGCCTCCCGCGGAGGGCTTGATCAGGAGCGGAAACCCGACGGCGGCCGCAGCCTCTACCAGTTCGGCGTCCGTCATGCCGGGGCGGGCCACCCCGGGGACCACCGGAACGCCGTAGGCCGCAACGTGGTTCTTGGACCGGATCTTGTCCCCCATCATGGTCAGCGCCTCGATGCCCGGGCCAATGAAGGTGATCCCGGCCTGGTCCAGGGCGCGGGCAAACTCAGCGTTTTCGCTCAGGAAGCCGTAGCCGGGGTGGACCGCTTCGGCCCCGGTCTGGCGGCAGGCTTCAATGATGGCATCGATCTTCAGGTAGCTCTCTGTTGCCGCTGCGGGGCCGATCCGCACGGCAGTGTCAGCTTCACGGACGTGCCGGGCACCGGCGTCGGCATCGCTGTATACGGCGACCGAACGGATGCCGAGGCCGCGCAGGGAACGGATCACGCGGCAGGCGATTTCACCGCGGTTGGCCACCAGCACGGTTCCGAAGAGCGGCTTAAACGCGGTGGGCGGGCTGGTAAGGGAAGGCGTGGTCATACCGCTCACATCCTGAAGAGGCCGAAGGAGGTTTCGGGCAGCGGGGTGCGGGACACCACGTCCAGCGCCAGGCCCAGGACGGTCCGGGTGTCGGCGGGATCAATCACGCCGTCATCCCACAGCCGCGCCGTGGAGTAGTACGGACTGCCCTGGTCCTCGTATTGCCGGCGGATGGGTGCCTTGAAGGCTTCCTCGTCCTCGGCTGACCATTCCTGGCCGGCCGCCTCGTACTGCTCACGCTTTACGGTGGCCAGCACGCTGGACGCCTGGTTGCCGCCCATCACCGAGATGCGCGCCGCAGGCCACATCCAGAGGAACCGCGGTGAGTAGGCACGGCCGCACATGGAGTAGTTGCCGGCGCCGAACGAGCCGCCGATGACCACCGTCAGCTTGGGCACCCGTGCGGTAGCGACCGCCGTGACCATCTTGGCGCCGTTTTTGGCGATCCCGCCCTGTTCGGAGTCCTTGCCCACCATGAACCCGGAGATGTTCTGCAGGAACACCAGCGGGATCCCGCGCTGGTCGCACAGCTCGATGAAATGCGCCCCCTTGAGCGAGGACTCACTGAACAGCACGCCGTTGTTGGCCACGATGCCCACCGGGTGTCCATGCAGCCGGGCGAAGCCGGTCACCAGGGTGGTGCCGTACTCCTTCTTGAATTCATGGAACCGGCTGCCGTCCACAAGCCTTGCAATGACTTCGTGGACGTCGTACGGGGCGTTGACGTCCGTGGGCACCGCGCTGTAGAGCCCGTCTGGTTCTAGGGACGGTTCGACGGCGGCACTTACGTCCCACGCAGACGGTCCGGGCGGCGGCAGCGTGGCCACAATGTCTCGGATGATCTGCAGCGCGTGTTCGTCGTTCTCGGCAAGGTGGTCGGTCACGCCCGAAATCCTGGAATGCACCTCCCCGCCGCCGAGCTCCTCGGGGCTGACGATCTCGCCGATCGCCGCCTTCACCAGCGGCGGCCCGCCCAGGAATATGGTGCCCTGGTTCCGGACGATCACTGTCTCGTCGCTCATGGCGGGTACGTAGGCGCCGCCGGCAGTGCAGGAGCCCATAACGGAGGCGATCTGCGGAATCTTGGCGGCGGAGAGCCGGGCCTGGTTGTAGAAGATCCGGCCGAAATGGTCACGGTCCGGGAAAACCTCATCCTGCTTGGGCAGGAAGGCGCCGCCGGAATCCACGAGGTAGATGCAAGGCAGCCGGTTCTCCAGGGCAATTTCCTGGGCCCTGAGGTGCTTCTTGACGGTCATCGGGTAGTAGGTTCCGCCTTTGACCGTGGCGTCGTTGGAGATCACCAGCACGTGGCGGCCGTGGACCAGTCCAATCCCGGCGATGACCCCAGCGCCGGGGGCCTCGTTGTTGTACATCCCGTTGGCTGCCAGCGGCGCGATCTCCAGGAACGGGCTGCCATCGTCCAGCAGCTGGTCGATGCGCTCGCGGGGCAGAAGCTTTCCCC
Source organism: Arthrobacter sp. Soil_C_49 (assembly GCF_057656635.1). NCBI lineage: Bacteria > Bacillati > Actinomycetota > Actinomycetes > Micrococcales > Micrococcaceae > Arthrobacter > Arthrobacter sp. Soil_C_49. The sequence continues at coordinate 95,734 of NZ_JBDGJZ010000013.1, read as the reverse complement.
GTGCCACATGGCGCTGCCTGGATTTTTCCGGGCCGCCCAGTGCTGCATCGGCCAGTTTCTTCCGCAGCTCTTCGGTGAGTTCCAGCTGGGCGGCACGGTTCGATGCGTATGCCTCGGCAGTTGCATCAAGCCGGGTGGCAAGGGTCTCCATCAACGGTCCGTTCCTGTTCCGGTCCGAGCACTTTTACGGCAACTCGGTTAGCGCCCAATAACTGAAATTCAGGTTAGTCTGGATTAACTGTGAAGTCCACCACATAGCTGCTCTTGCTAAGATCTGCGGGATCCGAGGAGGAAATGTGCGCAGCACCGATGCCACGCAGACGGGCCCGTCAATACAAGGGCCAACAACACAAGGTTCAACTCCACAGGGCCCGCCGACGGTTGGCCCTTCAACGCCTGGTCCTTCAACGCCTGGTCCTTCAACACAGCGGGGCCAGGCGAAGGAGAGCCGCCGGCAGGCGCTGCTCTCGGCTGCGGCGTCGCTTTTTGCGGTCAACGGGTTCAACCGTGTGTCGCTGGAGGACCTGGGGTCGGCGGCCGGGGTCAGCGGGCCCGCTGTCTACCGCCACTTTCCCGGAAAACAAGCGGTCCTCGCCGATCTTCTGGTGACTGTCAGCCAGGAGTTGCTCGATGGCGGCCGCGAGGTTGTTACCCGGAACCCCGACCCTGCTTTGGCCCTGCGGCGGTTGGTGGAATTCCAGGTGGACTTCGCCCTGGGCAAGCCGGACGTCATCCGCGTCCAGGACAGGGATTTCAGCAACCTCTCGGAACAGGACCAGGCAGCCGTGCGGGCGCTGCAGCTGGGTTACGTCGAGGTGTGGGTTGATGTCCTCGCCAAGCTGCACCCGGACACCGACGTCGGCGAACTCCGGATGCGGGCTCACGCCACCTTCGGACTGATCAACTCAACACCGCACTCGGTGCGCAGCCACGGCCGGAAAATGGCCGCCCGCTCCGCCCGGCCGCTGCTGGAAAGCATGGCCCTGGCCGCGCTGCTGGTGGACGCCCCGGAACCCGCCCCCTAACACTGGAGTTTTGTCCAGATATGCAGGGATAAACCGCCTCGAAGACTGCATATCTGGACAAAAACTCCCGGGCTGGCTAGACCATGGTGAGGACCATGCCCGGGTCAGCCAGGACGGCACCCACATCCGCCAGGAAGCGCGAGCCTTGTTCCCCGTCCACCAGGCGGTGGTCAAAGGACAGGCTCAGCGTGAGGACCTGGCGCAGGGCCACCTGGCCCTGGTACTCCCATGGCATGTTCCGCACGGCGCCGAGGGCGAGGATAGCGGCCTCCCCCGGATTGAGGATGGGAGTGCCCGCGTCAATCCCGAAGACGCCGATATTGGTGATGGAGATGGTTCCGCCGGACAGGTCAGCCGGTGTGGTTTTGCCGGCCCGCGCGGTTTCCGTCAGCTCGGTCAGCGCGTCCGCCAGCTGAAGGAGGGACAGCGCGTCAGCATCCTTGATATTGGGCACGGTCAGTCCGCGCGGCGTGGCGGCTGCGATGCCCAGGTTTACATAGTTGAAGGTGACAATCTCCTGCTTCGCCTCGTCCCACCGCGCATTGAGCGCGGGGTTCCGGCGCAGGGCGATCAGGACGGCCTTCGCCGCGAGGGTGAGCGGCGTCAGTTTGTGGCCGCTGAACTCACGGCTTCCCTTGAGCTTTGCCAGCAGCTCCATGGCCGGAGTGACGTCCACTGTAAGGAACTCCGTGACGTGCGGGGCGGTGAAGGCGCTCTCCACCATGGCCGCCGCCGTAAACTTGCGGACTCCCTTGATGGGCGTCCGGGTCTCCCGATCCTGCCGGGGCTGAACCCCGGCCGGCTGAACTATGTCCTGTCCGGACGAGCCGGCGTCCGCGGACTGTCCGTCCACAAAATGCTGGACGTCCTCGCGGGTGATCAGCCCTTGCGGGCCTGTCCCGGGCACCAGGGCGAGGTCGACTCCCAGGTCCCTGGCGAACTTCCGGACCGGAGGTGTGGACCGGGGCCGGGTTTCGAGGTGATGGGGTTCGGCAGGCTCAACCACCGGGGACCGCGTTTCGACAGGCTTGGTTTCGGCAGGCTCAACCACCGGCGGCCGGGTTACGGTTGTGTCAACCGATGAGGCAAGGTTGCGTTGGCGCCGCATTGGCCTGCCGGAACTTTCGACGACGGCGCCGTACCCCACCAGGTTAGGTTCCCGTTTGGCTGGTGCCGGCTCCTGTTCCTGTTCCTGCCCTGCCGGGGACGAAACGGGGGCGACGGCCGGCCCGGAGGAGGTTCCGGCGTCGTCCGCCACTTCAAACGAGACGATAGGCTTGCCCACCTCCACGATGGTGCCGGGCTGCTCATGCAGTTCTTTGATAACCCCAGCAAAAGGGGACGGAAGCTCCACCACAGCCTTGGCGGTTTCCACCTCTGCGATCACCTGGTTAAGGCTGACCGTATCCCCCACGCCCACCTTCCAGCTGAGGATTTCCGATTCGGTGAGTCCTTCGCCCAGGTCCGGGAGCCGGAATTCCTTGATCATGGTGTCGCTCATCCTTCCAGCCCGCTGAGGGAGTTCGGCCGGCCCAGGGCCCGGTCCACGCCGTCGAGGATCCGGTCCAGGCCGGGCAGGTGGTGCATTTCCAGCTTGGAATACGGGTACGGGATGTCGAAGCCCGTGACCCGGACCGGGGCCGCCTCAAGGTAGTAGAAGCAGCGTTCGGTGATGCTGGCCGCCACCTCGGCACCAAGGCCGCCCGACTGGCCGGCTTCGTGCGTCACCACCAGGCGGCCGGTCTTACGGACGGAGGCAACAACGGTGTCGTAGTCCACCGGTGCCAGCGAGCGCAGGTCGATGACCTCGATGGAGATCCCTTCATCGGCAGCGGCCGAAGCGGCATCCCGGGCAGTCTTGACCAGCGGGCCGTAGGCCACGAGGGTGACGTCGGCGCCCTCGGTGACCACGCGGGCCCGGTCCATGGGGACGGCTGTCCGCGGATCCATATTCTCGTCCACCTCGCCTTTGTCGTGGTAGCGGCGCTTTGGCTCGAAGTACAGCACGGGGTCGTCGCAGGAGATGGCCTGCTGGATCACCGTGTGGGCGTCCTGCGGGTTGGAGACGGTCACCACGCGCAGGCCGGACGTGTGCGTGAAGTACGCTTCCGGCGATTCGGAATGGTGCTCCGGGGAGCCGATGCCGCCGCCGAACGGGACCCTGATGGTGATGGGCATCTTGACGGCGCCCCGGGTGCGGTAGTGCAGCTTGGCCACCTGGCTGACGATCTGGTCAAACGCAGGATAGATAAAGCCGTCAAACTGGATTTCCACTACAGGGCGGTAGCCGCGGTAAGCCAGCCCCACGGCCGTGCCCACTATGGCCGATTCAGCCAGGGGCGTGTCCACAACGCGGTGCTTGCCGAAATCCTTTTGCAGCCCGTCAGTCACCCTGAAGACGCCACCCAGCGCGCCGATGTCCTCGCCCAGGAGGACCACTTTGGGATCGTTTTCCAAGGACTTTCGCAGGCCGGCGTTAATAGCGCGGGCAAAGGTCATCTGGGTCATCAGCGTGCACCTTCTTCTGATACGGCTTCTGCGGGATCGCCGAACGAAGCCAGGTAACGGGCGTAGTGGTCCTGCTGCCGGTCCAGCCAGGAGTTGGGTGTGCTGTAAACGTGCTTGAAAACGTCCAGCGGTTGCGGGTCCGGCATGGCGGTGCAACCTGCACGCATTTCCCGGGCGACGGCGTCGGCCTTGTCTTTGACCTGCTGCTGCAGTTGGGGGGTCAGCAGGCCTTTGCGGTCCAGGAGTGCTTCAACACGGGTGATCGGGTCCCTGGCGGCCCAATCCTCCAGTTCATTGGCATCCCGGTAGCGGGTTGGATCGTCTGCTGTGGTGTGCGGGCCCATTCGGTAACTGACGGCTTCGATGAAGGTGGGGCCCCCGCCGCGGCGCGCGCGGTCCAGGGCGACCCTGGTTGCGGCCATCACCGCCAGGACGTCGTTGCCGTCCACCCGCAGGCTGGGGATCCCGAAACCGGCAGCCCTGTCCGCCAATTGGATGTGCGACTGAAGCCGTACGGGTTCGGAGATGGCCCAGTGATTGTTGGTGCAGAAAAACACCACCGGCACCTGGAAGCTCGCGGCAAAAACCATGGCCTCGTTGACATCGCCCTCACTGGTGGCGCCGTCGCCGAAGTACGTCACCGCCACAGAATCTGCTCCGTCGTTCTGGATGCCCATGGCGTAGCCGGTGGCATGCAGGGTCTGGGCGCCGATGATGATCTGCGGCGTGGCCATGTTGATGGAGTACGGATCCCAGCCCGAGGAGGCGTTTCCGCGCCAGACCCGGACGATGTCCGTCAGGTCAACACCCCGGCAGTAGGCAACGCCGTTTTCGCGGTAGCTGGAGAAGACGAAGTCATCCTTGCGAAGGGCCCGGCCGGAGCCGATCTGCGCCGCTTCCTGTCCGAGCAGCGGGGGCCACAACGCGAGCTCACCCTGGCGCTGCAGGGCGGTGGCCTCGACGTCGATGCGCCGGATGACTGTCATATCCTCGAACAGCGAACACAGCTGTTCGTCGGTGATGTCCTGCACCCAGGGATCGAATTCCGGGTGGCTGATCCGCTCCCCTGAAGGGGTGACCAGCTGGACGAGTCCCCTTCCCGTTCCGGGAGTCTCCGCACCGGTGAAATCAGCAGCACTGGGGACACTTGCGCTGCCTTGGCCCATTCCGTCTGTAGACACGATAGCCGCAACCTCTCACGTCGTTGACCTGCGGATTCGAAGGACTTGTGGTCCCGCTGCCGCCGGCCTTCCGGGCGCCGTTGCCCCGGATAACTGTGACCCTACTCACAATGCTCATAGGGTACAACCACCATGGCCGCCACTGAGCAAAATGCTCTGTCCGGCCGCTCCGGACGGTGCTAACGTTGCGCATTATGCAAGCTCTGGATGGCACTGACACCCGCCTGCTTTCAGCCCTGGCCCAGGATCCGCGGCGGACAGTGGTGGCCCTGGCCCAGAAGCTCGGGCTGTCCCGGAATACCGTGCAGGCCCGGATGGCCCAGCTGGAGAAGAAGCACGTTTTCCTGTCCTTCGAACGCCGGATCAATCCGGTGTCGCTGGGCTACCCGCTGATGGCTTTTATTTCCGTCCACGTCCAGCAGCAAAAGCTCGCCCAGTTGGCCAAAGACCTGGCCGACGTACCCGAAATCCTCGAAGGCTACGGGCTTACCGGCTCCGCCGACCTGCTGCTTCGCGTGGTGGCCCTGGACGCGGAGGATCTTTTCCGGATCAACGGGAAGATCCTTGCCTGCGACGGCGTGGAGCGCACGGACACCGCCCTGGCCATGGGGGAACTCGTCCCGTTCCGGGTCCAGCCCCTGCTCGAGCGGGGTTCGCAGGGCGCTTAGGCCTGCGCGCAAGAGGCCGGAACACGCAGCTGCTGCACTGCCTGCCTGCCATAAAGTACGACGGCGGCCACGCCCGCTATAGGCTGTTGCAAGTTATCCACGGGTGCCGTCCACCGGCTCCCGCGACCAGGCGGTGCCATGCACCCCGCCGGAAAGGCTCCATCTTGAGCAATCCTCAGGAACCGTACCAGCCGGGAGACCCCGGGTCCGCACCGCAGCAACCGCCTGCCCCCACCCGGCAGCCGCCGGTGGACCGCGTGGAGGCGGCCTACCACGCGGCGTCCGGTGCACCCCAGACTCCCTCCGGTGCGTACCAGGCTCCGGTCGGTGGGTACCAGGCTCCAGCCACCAAGTACGAGGAAGCCACTCCGTTTGGCCTTCCCGGCCAGCAGCCCCCGGCCAAGGGCCGTCGCAAACTCTGGATCATCCTGGGCAGCATCGGCGGCGTACTGCTGCTGGTGGTCCTGGGGATCATCATCCTGGTGAACGTGGCGGGCAGTGCCACCAACGAGGCACGGGGCCTTGCTGACGGCTTCACCAAGCTGGTCATCGCTGGCGACAACGCCAAGGCCTATGACGACTACCTCGACCCTGCCCTGAAGGAGCAGTTGTCCAAGGAAGCCTTCGTCACCGGCGTCGGCAGCCTGGAAATGAACGACTCCTGCAAGCCGTCCTACAACGACCTCAAGGTAAGCACCGAAAACGGCGTCAAGGCCGCGGACGTGGCCGGCGTCATCACCTGTGACGGCAAGGAAGTTGACCTCGCCTACCGTTTCGAAGGCACGGACGAGATGAAGATGACCAACATCAAACTCCGGCCGAAGGCCTAGCAGCAACAGCATCAGGGATAACAAAAAAGTGCCTCTGCGCCGAAGCGCAGAGGCACTTTTTGTTGCCTGTATAGAGTGGCAGGCCCCGGAAAATTTAGTGGTTGACCGCTTTCTCCGCGCCCACGCCGGTAAGTGACCGGACCTCCATCTCGGCCTGCTTGGCCGTGTCTTCGCGCTTCTTGTCCAGGACCGTTCCCAGCCAGCCCAGGAAGAATGCCAGCGGGATGGACACGATGCCCGGGTTGCTCAGCGGGAAGATCGCGAAATGGGCGTCCTTGATCATGGAGGTTGCCCCGCCGGAAACCACCGGCGAGAAGATGATCAGGATAATCGCCGCACCCAGCCCGCCGTACATGCTCCATACTGCGCCCTGGGTGGTGAACTTCCGCCAGAAGAGCGAGTAGATGATGGTGGGCAGGTTGGCCGAGGCAGCCACGGCGAAGGCCAGTGCCACCAGGAACGCCACGTTCTGCCCGTTGGCGAGGATGCCGCCCAGGATAGCGAGGATGCCGATGACCACCACCGTGCGCCGGGCCACCCTGACTTCAGTGTCGGCGTCGGCCTTCCCCTTGGAGATCACATTCGCGTAGATGTCATGCGCGAAGGACGCCGCCGCGGTAATGGTCAGGCCGGCCACCACGGCGAGGATGGTAGCAAAGGCCACCGCCGAAATGAAGCCCAGCAGCAGCGGGCCGCCCAGATGGAAGGCCAGCAGCGGTGCCGCCGCGTTCACGCCGCCCGGCGCCGACTTGATGGTGTCCGCACCAACGAGCGCCGCCGCACCGTAACCGAGCACCAGGGTGAAGAGGTAGAAGAGCCCGATCAGCCAGATCGCCCAGACCACGGACTTGCGCGCTTCCTTGGCGGTGGGAACCGTGTAGAACCGCATGAGCACGTGCGGCAGGGCCGCCGTGCCCAGCACCAGCGCCAGGCCCAGGGACATGAAGTCCAGCTTGGAGGTTTCCGTCTTGCCGTACTGCAGGCCCGGATTCAGGACAGCTGGATTGTTGGCCGTTTCCACCGCACCGCCCAGGAGGGCCGACAGGTTGAAGCCGTAGATGGCCAGGACCCAGAACGTCATCACCGCGGCGCCCGCGATGAGCAGGATGGCCTTGATGATCTGCACCCAGGTGGTGCCCTTCATGCCGCCGATGAGCACGTACATGATCATCAGGGCGCCGACGACGATGATCACCAGCGCCTGTCCGCCCCAGTCGCTGATTCCCAGCAGCAGCGAGACCAGGCTTCCGGCGCCTGCCATCTGGGCCAGGAGGTAGAAGAAGCAGACAGCGAGCGTTGAAATGGCGGCGGCGATGCGGACAGGCCGCTGCTGAAGCCGGAAGGACAGGACGTCGGCCATGGTGAACTTGCCCGTGTTGCGGAGGAGCTCGGCAACAAGCAGCAGGGCCACGAGCCAGGCCACCAGGAAGCCGATGGAATACATAAAGCCGTCGTACCCGTTGATGGCGATGGCGCCGGTGATGCCCAGGAACGAGGCGGCCGAGAGGTAGTCGCCGGCAATGGCGGTGCCGTTCTGGGATCCTGTGAAGGAGCGGCCGGCGGCGTAGTAGTCCGCTGCCGTTTTATTGTTCCGGCTGGCGCGGAAGACAATCACCATGGTCACGGCGACGAAGAGGCCGAAAATACCGATGTTGAGCAGCGTGGTGTCCTTGAGGGCGGCAACATCCACCGCAGTTGCGATCCCGATCATTTACCTACCCCGCCTACCCGGTTGCCATCTTTATCAAATTCGTGTCCCTCGATCTCGTTGCGGATCTCCGCGGCGATGGGGTCGAGCCGCTTGTTGGAGTAGTGGACGTACCAGCTGGTGATGGCGAAGGTCGAGACGAACTGGAGCAGGCCCAAAATCAGGCCGATGTTGATGTTGCCCCAGACCTTGGTGGACATAAAGCCCACGGCGTAGTCCGCCAGCAGGACGTAAGCGAAGTACCACAGCAGGAATGCGACTGCCATGGGAAAGACAAAGCTGCGGTGACGCTTGCGCAGTTCCTGGAACTGCCCGGTCGACTGGACCTGTTCAAAGTCCACGGACGCCGCTGCGTCCGGAGTGTGGGCCTCGTTACCCATCGTTCCTCCTCATTGAGACTTGCCTTGACACACCCGCCGCAAATCCCGGACAGGAAAACCGCAAGCGTGACTGCAATCACTCTGCTTCCGGCGGCATCCCACATGCCATACCTGGCCCGCCCGGCGTCGCTCAACGGTCGGGATGCTGCGACAAACGGCACCCGCCGCTACGCTGGGCACCATGCTGGACTCCCCCCTCCTGACTGCCGCGGCCGTGGCCGTCATCGCCATGGCCGTCGCCGTCGTCGTCGGCGTGGGGCTCAAGGTCCTCCGCTCCTTCCGCGACCTGGGCACCGACGCGGAACGCGCCACGTACCACACCCTGCACGCCGCGTCCCAGGCCGGGCAGCACCTGCGCCGCGGCCTGAACCCCGCCGGCGCGGCGAAAGCCAGCCGGCACCTGCGGACGCTGCTGGGCTGCGAGGCGCTGGCCATCACCGACACCACCGGGGTACTGGCGTGGGACGGAGCGGCCGAAGAACTGAAACCGCAGGTGATGCGCCTGGCTGAAGGGGTGCTGGCGGGCGGCAGGACGGCCGTTCTTCCTGCCGGCAGCCCCACAGGTGCGGACGGCGTGCCAAAGGATGGAACCGGCGGTCCGCTGGCAGCGGTGATTGCGCCGGTGCGCGCGGGCACCCGAGTGGTGGGGGCAGTAGCTGCTTTCGCGCCGTCGGCGGGTGCCGGACTGGTCCGGGCCACCAGCGAAGTGGCCGACTGGGTGGCCGTCCAGGTGGAGCTCGCCGAACTGGACGCATCACGGACGCTCCTGATGGAAGCCGAGGTGCGGGCACTGCGCGCCCAGATCAGCCCGCACTTCATCTACAACTCACTGAACGCCATCGCGTCCTTCATCAACACCGACCCCGCCCGCGCCCGCGAACTGGTGGTGGAGTTCGCCGATTTCACCCGCTACTCCTTCCGGCGCCACGGCGACTTCACCACCCTTGCCGAGGAACTCCGCTGCATCGACCGCTACCTGCTCCTGGAACGCGCCCGGTTCGGCGAGCGCGTGCAGGTCAGCCTCCGGGTGGCACCCGAGGTCCTGAGCACCGTCATCCCCTTCCTCAGCCTGCAGCCGCTCGTGGAAAACGCCGTGCGGCACGGGCTGGAGGCCAAGGAAGGACCGGGGCACATCAGCATCACCGCCAACGACGCCGGAGCGTTCGCCGAAGTGACCATCGAGGACGACGGCGTGGGCATGGACCCCGCCCGGCTGCAGTCCACGCTGGCCGGCCATACCGACGGCGTCCACGTGGGCCTGCGGAACGTGGACGCCCGCCTCCGCCAGGTCTATGGCAACGACCACGGCCTGGTCATCGAGACCGCGCCCGGCGAGGGAACGATGATCACCATGCGTGTGCCCAAGTCCCAGCCCGGCCACGACGCGTGACGGCAGGCGCATCCGGCGCGGCCGCGGAAGCTAACCTAGGAGGATGATTAACGTCCTCGTCGTCGATGATGAGCTGCCCGCCGTCGAGGAACTGGCGTTCCTGCTGGGCCGGGATGACCGTATCGGCACCGTCCTGCGCGCCACCTCCGGCAGCGAGGCCCTCCGGGCACTGTCCGCGGGCCAGATCGACGCCGTTTTCCTGGACATCCACATGCCGGCAGTGTCCGGGCTGGATATCGCCCGCGCCATCAGCGGGAGCAGGAATCCCCCCGCCGTGGTGTTTGTGACCGCCGACGAGGACCACGCATTGAAGGCCTTCGAACTCGCCGCCGTGGACTACCTGCTCAAGCCGGTCCGTGCCGAGCGGCTGGCACGGTCCGTGGGGCGTATCAGTGAACTGCGCGACGGCGGGCCGGCGCCGGAGATGATCACAGTGGACCAGGGCGGTACCACCAGGATGATCCGGCGCGACGACGTGACGTACGTCCAGGCCCAGGGTGACTACGCGAGGCTGCACACGGCAGATGCGAGTTACCTGATCAGGGTCCCGCTGGCCGATCTTGAACAGCAGTGGGCGGATGCGGGCTTCATCAGGACCCACCGTTCCTACCTCGTTGCCCTGAAGCACGTGACCTCCATGAAGCTGGCAGCGGACGGGCCCAGCGTCACCGTCGCGGGGGCCGGACTGCCCATCAGCCGCCGCCACCTGCCAACGGTCCGTGAAAAGCTGGGGGCAACCCGGATCAGGCCGCACGCATGACCAGGGTGCGTGTCACTGCTCCGCGGTCCGCAGCCCTGGCCGCCAGGGAAACCCTGGAAGCCGCGCAGGACTCCGAGGTAGGGCAGCTGTTCGTCAGGTCCCTGATCAGGTCCCAGCTGCGGCTGGCCCTGGTGGTGGCCGGCGGGTTCCTGCTGATCCTCGGCGCCTTCCCGTTGCTTCTCGCCGTGGTGCCCGGGCTGTCGGAAACCCGCATCGCCGGGATCCCCTTCGACTGGCTTCTCCTAGGCGCGGGAATCTACCCCCTGATCGGGCTCAGTGCCTGGTTCTATGTCCGCACCGCGGCCCGCAACGAAGCGCGGTACCGGGACCTGGCCGGTGACCAGTGAACCGGAACCCCGCCGCTAAGAACATCCGCGGGCAGGGACCGGTGACGGCAGCATGAACCCTGGCGTGGCCATCGCCGCGCTCGCTGTGGTCTCCGTGGCCACCGCGGTCATCGGCTTCTACGGCCTGCGGATCTCCCGCACCACGGGAGATTTCTACGTTGCCTCCCGGACCGTCCGGCCCTGGTGGAACGCCTCGGCGATCGGCGGCGAATACCTCTCCGCCGCAAGCTTCCTGGGCGTTGCCGGACTGATCCTGCTCTCGGGAACGGACGCATTGTGGTTTCCGGTCGGCTACACGGCCGGGTACCTGATGCTGCTGCTGTTTGTTGCCGCTCCGCTGCGCCGGTCCGGCGCCTACACCATCCCTGACTTCACCGAGGCACGGCTGGACTCACTGGTTGTCCGCAAGGTCACCAGCCTCGTGGTGGTGCTGGTGGGCTGGCTCTACATCGTGCCGCAGCTCCACGGCGCCGCCCTGACCATCCGGATCACCACCGGTCTGCCTTCCTGGGTGGGATCGGTGGCGGTGGTGATCGTGGTGTGCCTGACAGTTGTAGCCGGCGGCATGCGCTCCATCACCTTCGTGCAGGCGTTCCAGTACTGGCTCAAGCTCACCGCGCTGGCCGTCCCCATCCTGTTCATCATCTTTATGCTCGCCGGAAACGGAACACCCGCACTGTCCCCTCCTGCGGTAAACCCCACCAGCCTGCCCCCTGCCGGCGCCTACCAGAACGTGTCACTGCTGGTGGCCCTGCTCTTCGGCACCCTCGGGCTGCCGCACGTCCTGGTCCGGTTCTATACCAACCCGGACGGGCAATCGGCCAGGCGGACCACGCTGATCGTCCTCGGCCTGTTGTCCGTGTTCTATCTTTTCCCCACCGCGTACGGGCTGGTGGCCAGGGTCTTCGCGCCGGGCCTGGCCCGCGCCAACCAGGCCGACGCCATGGTGCTGCTGCTGCCGGGGGAACTGGTGGGCGGTGCAGCAGGGGACCTGCTCTCCGCCCTGGTGGTGGCCGGCGCTTTTGCCGCCTTCCTGTCCACCACCTCCGGCCTGGTGGTGTCCCTGGCCGGCGTCATCAGCCAGGACGTCCTCGGCGGCGAAGTAGGCGGATTCCGGCTCGCTGCGGTGATCTCCGCCGTCGTACCCCTGGGGTTCGCCTTTATGACCGACTCCCTGGCCCTGGCCGGCAGCGTGGGCCTGGTTTTCGCGTTCACCGCCTCCACCGTGTGCCCGGTGCTCCTGCTGGGCATCTGGTGGCGGGGCCTGACCGACGCCGGAGCCATCGCCGGGATGGTGACGGGCGGAATCCTGTGCGGCGGGGCGATGATCGCCGGAGCCCTGGTGGGGGCTTCAAACCTGGCACCCTGGCTGGCGCAGCCGGCAGCGTGGACGGTGCCCGCCGCCTTCGCCGTGATGGTGGCCGTATCGCGCGCCACCACGCACAGGGTGCCCAAAACGATGGCGCGGGTCATGACCAGGCTGCACACTCCGGAAAGGCCGCTGGCCACGGAACGCTGATCCCGCCGTGGGCCGTCCGGGCTTTTGCCTGCAACGGTCCTTTTTCCTCGCGCCGCCGGCCGTGATGGGAGAGAATGGCGCCATGTCCATCGAGGGCGAAAGCCCGGCCGGAGTTCCTCCGTCAGTGCGGGCGCAACTGCTGGCCACTGAGCATTGGGGCCTGCTTGCCTCGCGCAGCACCACCCAGGGCGAGGTACTGACCCGGATCAGCATGTTCCTCACCTTCACCTCCGCCAGCGTGGTGAGCGTGGCGCTGGTAGGCCAGGCCACGAAGTTTTCGGAAGCCTTCGTGATGCTTGCGGTGATTGTCCTCTGCATCGACGTGGCCATCGGGCTCCTCACCCAGGTCCGGGTAATGAACGTGGCCCAGGAGGACCTGATGTACGTGACGGCGATGAACCGGCTGCGGGCGGCGTACGTGGATCTTGATCCTGGGGTGGCGCCGTACCTGATGGCCGCGTACCACGATGACCAGGCCGGTTCCGTGCAGACTTATTTCTTTTTCGGCAGGAGAAGCTCACAGAGCCAGGTAGCCGGGAGCAGCATGGTCTTTATGAGCGCCGCGAACGCGGCGCTCATCGCCATCCTCTCGGGCCTGCTGCTGACGCTCCTCGGGGCAGGGACGACGGCGGCCGTCATCACGGGCGCGGTCTTCGGCCTGGCTTTTTTGGCCGGTTCCGCCTACCTCGGGTACCGGGCCTATGCAGCGATCTGGCAGAGGTTCACGCCGCTCTCCCCCACTCCCGCTGGGCCTACTCTCCCGGGCGGGGAATGAACCGCCTCAGTCGATGGCTGCCATCAGTTCAACCACCCGGTCCAGGAATGCGTCCACCTGCGTTTCCTCGTAGCCGTCCCCTCCCACGGCGGGACGGAAGACTGCCCGGCGGACATTGTCCACGCTGAGCGGCTTGTCCTGTTCGAGGTACGCCACCAGTTCGCGGCACAGCCGGTCCACGTCGGCCGTGTTGTAGCTGCGGGCCTTCTTCTTGGCGGGCCTGCGGAATCGCTCGCCGTCGGGCCGGTGCAACCGGCCCCGGAGGATGCCGGACAGGTTCCCGATTTCGCGCAGCCACGCCTCCTCGCCCCGTTCAGCGATCAGCTCGTCCCGCTCCCGGCGCGCAAACGCGTCCTCAAGGCGGTCCAGGGCCGCGTCCACAACAGCGGCGGAATAGCCGCCCTTCACGGGGTCAAAGGAAACACCCCGGACATCGGAGCTGTTGATCGGGTGCGAGGCGGACTCGGGAGTTTCCAGGGAGACCCGTGCACGCTGCAGGAACTGGTCCACCTGCTTGGCGTTGTAACCGTATTCGCTGCGCTGCACACGCTCAAAGGACGCAGGGATCTGCCGATGAATGTCCAATGCCACTTTGATTCCTTCAATGCTCTTCGGCCGTATCGCTTCTGCCCCAGTTTAAGGGCGCCGGGACCGGCAAGGTTTGTGTCAGGCTGCGCGCGTCTCAGGTTGCAAGCGCGTGCTGCATACGTGTCAGGCTCCGGCGAGCAGCCCGTACAGGATGAATACCACCGGCGAGGCGAACACGATCGAGTCGAGCCGGTCCATCACGCCGCCGTGACCGGGCAGGATGCTGCTCATGTCCTTGACGCCAAGTTCGCGTTTGACCATGGACTCGGCGAGGTCGCCGGCCGTGGCGGCCGTTACCGTTCCGACTGCCAGGATGATGCCCACCCACCATGGTTTGTCCAGCACAAAGAGGCTGGCAAGGACGCCGATCAACATGGCGCCCGCCACAGAGCCGGCGAATCCTTCCCAGGACTTCTTCGGGCTGATCTTCGGGGCCATGGGATGCTTGCCCAGGGATGCGCCCACCAGGTAGCCGAACGTGTCGTTGGACACCACCAGCAGCAGCATCACCGCCACCTGCCACGCGCCGTCGGGAATGGCTCCGCCCGGCCAGAGCCCCAGCGGGGTGGCCCCTCCTGCGGCATGCAGCGGAAGCGCGGCGAAGCTGATGAAGAACGGCACCCAGCCCAGGGCGAACACCCCGGCGAAGATGCTGTTGGCGGAGCCTGCCGCGCTCTCAACGGACCGCCACAGCAGGACAGCCACCGAGCTCAGCAGCATGGCAAAAAGCAGGCTCTCGATGCCGCCCAGGTAGGCGCAGAACGGCATGGCCACGGTGCCCGTCATCACCGGCACGATGGGCATCCTGGTGCCGTTGGCTTCCAATGCCCGGTAGATTTCCCACACGCCAAAGACGGCGAACGTGGTGGTGACCGCCACGAACCCCAGCGGGAGGAACAGCAGTCCGCCCAGCACTGCGAACAGCATGGCCAGGCCCACCACCACCGCGGCCGGCAGGTTCCGTCCGGCCTTCGGCGTTGGATTGCTCCTGGGCTGCTTCCCCCGTGTGCGCGCCCGTTGTGCCGGGGCCTGCTCTGCCTGGCCCATCAGACTTCGAGCAGCTCTGCTTCCTTGCGCTTCAGCAGCTCGTCAATGCCGTCAACATGCGCCTTGGTCAGGCCGTCCAGTTCCTTTTCGGCCCGGGTGCCCTCGTCCTCGCCGGCCTCGCCGTCCTTGACCAGCCGGTCCAGGGTTTCCTTGGCCTTGCGGCGGATGTTGCGGATGGACACCTTGGCGTCCTCGCCCTTGGTCTTGACGATCTTGACGTATTCCTTGCGGCGTTCCTTGGTCAGCTCCGGAATGGTGATCCGGATGACGTTGCCGTCGTTGGACGGATTGGCGCCCACTTCGGAATCGCTGAGCGCACGCTCGATATCCCGCAACGCGGTCTTATCGAACGGGGTGATCAGGATGGTGCGGGCGTCCGGGATGGCGAAGGAAGCGAGCTGCTGCAGCGGTGTGGGGGAACCGTAGTAGTCCACCAGGACCTTGTTGTAGAGTCCCGGGTTTGCCCGGCCGGTGCGGATGGAAGCGAAGTCTTCCTTGGCTACTTCAACGGCCTTGTCCATCTTTTCTTCGGCTTCGAGCAAGGTTTCTTCTATCACGGTCTCTCCTGATGATTCTGGTGCAGTCCGGGGCGCCGGCTCCGTGCACGTGGTTCTCGGTTGCTGTTTTCCGTCCCCCGTCCGTAAAGGCGGGGGCGGAACTGTCCTGAAAACATCCTAGCCGCAGCTAGGTGGTGACCAGCGTGCCGAGCTTTTCACCCAGGATGGCGCGGGTGACGTTGCCTTCGCCCTCCATGCCAAAGACCACCATGGAGAGGTTGTTGTCCTTGCACATGGTCATAGCGGTCTGGTCCATCACGCGGATGTCGCGGCGCAGGGCGTCGTCGTAGCTGAGGGTTTCAAGCCGCTCGGCCGAGGGATCCTTCTTGGGGTCCGCGGTGTAGACGGCGTCCACCCCGCTCTTGGCCATCAGGACGACGTCGGCATGGACTTCAAGTGCACGCTGGGCGGCTACGGTGTCGGTGGAGAAGTACGGGAGTCCGGCGCCTGCACCGAAGATGACCACGCGGCCTTTTTCCATGTGCCGGATGGCGCGGCGCGGAATGTACGCTTCGGCAACCTGTCCCATGGTGATGGCGCTCTGGACCCGGGTTTCGACGCCGGCCTGCTCCAGGAAGTCCTGGAGCGCCAGGCAGTTCATCACCGTTCCGAGCATGCCCATGTAGTCGGCCCGTGAGCGGTCCATGCCGCTCTGGGACAGTTCGGCGCCGCGGAAGAAGTTGCCGCCGCCAACCACGATGGCAACTTCCACTTCAGGGACTGCTGCGGCGATCTGCTTGGCGACGTCGCGGACGGTCTCCGGGTCAACGCCCAGCTTCCCGCCGCCGAAAACCTCTCCGGAGAGCTTCAGGAGGACACGGCGTCGACTTTTCTCTGGTTGCATTACAGTGTTGACGGCTTCCATGATGCCTTCCGGTTGGGGGGGTCTGAAAAAAGGTTATCCTGCTGGGGCCCATGCTCGCTCGCCAAGTGGCCCGTTGCATGCAAAAGGGGCGGCCACCGAAGTGGCCACCCCCTTGCAGTACCGGCTAGGAGCCGACGCGGAAACGCGTGAACGCGGTTCCCTTGACACCGGCCTCTTCGAGGACCTGTGCAACGGACTTCTTTGCGTCCTTGGCAAATGCCTGGTCAACCAGCACCTCGCCCTTGTAGAAGCCGGTCACGCGGCCTTCCACAATCTTGGTGAGTGCGGCTTCGGGCTTGCCCTCGGCCTTTGCGGTCTCTTCGGCGATGCGGCGCTCGGACTCGACCAGCTCGGACGGAACGTCCTCGCGGGTCAGGTAGTTCGGGGCCATGGCAGCGATGTGGACTGCAACGTCGTGGGCGGCGGTGGCAGCAGCTTCGCCTTCACCGTCAACAGCGAACAAGACGCCAACCTGGGCCGGGAGGTCCTTGGAGGTCTTGTGCAGGTAAGCGTCAACCGTTGCACCCTCAACGCGGGAGATGCGGCGGACAACAACCTTTTCGCCCAGGACGGCGCCTTCTTCGACGACGACCTCGGAGAGCGGCTTGCCGTCAACTTCGGTGGCCAGCAGGGTCTCGAGGTCGGCTGCGCCGGACTCGACGGCAACGGCCAGGACCTTGTCGGCCAGCTGGATGAACTTGTCAGCCTTGGCCACGAAGTCGGTCTCGCAGTTGACTTCGATCATCACGCCGACGCCGTTGCTGACCTTTGCGGCCACCAGGCCTTCAGCGGTGGAGCGGCCCTCGCGCTTGGTAGCGCCCTTGAGGCCCTTGATGCGGATGATTTCGATGGCCTTCTCGGCGTCACCGTTGGCTTCGTCAAGAGCCTTCTTGACGTCCATCATGCCGGCGCCGGTGCGCTCGCGCAGGGCCTTGATGTCCGCGGCAGTGTAGTTCGCCATGTGAACCCCTCTGTCTAGAAATGTGTTGTGGTGTACGGACTGACAGGACGGCAGCCCACGAAAGTGGGCCGCCATCCTGTCAGCAGTCCGGCGCCGCAGGCGGCACCGGGAAATCCGGATGTACTTGTGTTACTTGGCGTCTTCTGCCGGAGCAGCAGCGTCTTCTGCCGGAGCAGCCTCAGCGGCCGGTGCTGCAGCTTCTTCTGCCGGAGCGGCGGGAGCTGCTTCAGCCTTGCTGCCTTCGAGGAGTTCGCGCTCCCACTCGGCCAGCGGCTCTTCCGGAGCTTCGGTGGTGCCGGTGGCGCGGTTGTTGCGGGCGATGAGGCCCTCGGCAACGGCGTCGGCAACAACGCGGGTCAGGAGGTTCACGGAGCGGATGGCGTCGTCGTTGCCCGGGATCGGGAAGTCGACCTCGTCCGGATCGCAGTTGGTGTCCAGGATGGCCACAACCGGGATGTTCAGCTTCTTGGCCTCATCAACGGCGAGGTGTTCCTTCTTGGTGTCCACGATCCAGAGCACGGAGGGTGCCTTGGTCAGGTTGCGGATACCGCCGAGGTTGGACTCGAGCTTGGTGAGTTCACGCTTGAGGAGCAGGAGCTCCTTCTTGGTGTAAGCAGAGCCGGCGACGTCGTCGAAGTCGATTTCTTCGAGTTCCTTCATGCGCTGGATGCGCTTGGCGACGGTCTGGAAGTTGGTCAGCATACCGCCGAGCCAACGCTGGTTCACGTACGGCTGGCCCACGCGGGTTGCCTGCTCGGCAATTGCTTCCTGTGCCTGCTTCTTGGTGCCGACGAAGAGGACGGTGCCGCCGTGTGCAACGGTGGCCTTCACGAACTCGTAGGCGCGGTCGATGTAGGACAGCGACTGCTGAAGGTCGATGATGTAGATGCCGTTGCGCTCGGTGAAGATGAAGCGCTTCATCTTCGGGTTCCAACGGCGGGTCTGGTGTCCAAAGTGGACGCCGCTGTCAAGCAGCTGGCGCATGGTTACGACGGGCATGCCGGCGCTCCTTCCGGCAGGTCATTCATGAGAAACCCCTGGGGCTTCTTACCCTGCCAATAGTTGACGGTTGATTAGCGTGGCCCGGGCGGGCCGTGCTCCTGGCGTCCATCGCGCTTCCCATCAGGACCGTGGTCCTGACCGCAAGAAGCCCGATCCTCCTGAAGGAGGGCTGGACACGCGTAGTCAGCCGCTGCTCCCCCACACTCCTGAATGAGATGTGCCGACGCAGGCCGGACAGGGGCATGTACCTTGGGAAAAACCTTTGGGTAGCCGCTGGACGGATAGCGTTGAGGGCGCAGCAAACTGCTCCATCAAGTGTACTACAGGCACCCGCAGGCGGAGGACAGGGACGGGGACAGGGACGGGGACAGGGACGGGGACAGGCACGACGCCGGCACCGCACCTTATCCACATAGGCGGACCTGCCCCTGCCGGCAGCATTTCAACCGCCGCAGGCTGGACTTATGAAACCACCGGCATTGCTTGCGGCCCTGCTCCTGTTGCCCGCGTCCCTGGCCCCCACGGGGGAAGCACTGGAATTCGGCCCCGCATCCGCAGTGCCTGCGGCCATCATTGACGCACCATCGTGGCGGTGGCCGCTCTCCCCGCGCCCGGCCGTGCTGCGGCATTTTGACCCGCCGCCCAAGCCCTGGCTCAGCGGCCACCGCGGCGTGGACCTGGAATCAGCGTCCGGCGGCGTCCAGGTCACCTCGCCGGCCGCGGGCACCGTCAGCTTCGTGGGCGTCGTGGTGGACCGGCCGGTGATTACCATTGACCACGGCAACGGCCTGCGCAGCAGCTTCGAACCGGTGGAGAGCAGCCTGGCCGCTGGAAGCGTGGTGGCCGCCGGGCAGCCGCTCGGGACGCTGCTTCCAGGCCACTGCACTCCCACGTCCTGCCTCCACTGGGGCGTCCGGCGCGGTGACGACTACGTGAATCCGCTGCAGTTCGTGATGGACCTGCGGCCGTCCATCCTTCTGCCGCTGAGTTAGGAAGCAAACACCGGGCCCGGCAGGTCCTGACGATCCGGCTCAGACGATGGCGGAGATACCCGTGATGGCCCGTCCGGTCACCAGCGTGTTGATCTCGTGGGTTCCCTCATAGGAGTAGATGGCTTCGGCGTCGGCGAAGATCTTTGCCATTTCGAAGTCGGTCACGATGCCGTTGCCGCCCAGGAGGTTCCGGCCGATGGCCACGCTCTCACGCATCCTGGCCGTGGTGAACGCCTTGGCCAGCGCTGACTGCTCGTCCTTGGCCTCGCCGAGGTCCTCCAGCTGCGACAACCTCACCATCATGCCCATGGAGCTGACGGCATTGCCCAGGATCTGCACCAGCTGGCTCTGGACCAGCTGGAAGGAGGCCAGCGGCCGCCCGAACTGCTGGCGTTCCACGGCATAGCGGCGTGCCACGTCGAAGGCGGCCAGCTGCTGGCCCACGGCCTGCCAGGCGACGCCAAGGCGGGTGACTTTGAGGACCTTGTTGACGTCGCGGAAGCTGTTGGCGTGGGCAAGCTTGTAGAAGTCCGGGACCACCACGTTGTCCAGCGTAATATCGGCGTTCTGTACCGTCCGGAGGGCAATTTTGTTCTCGATCTTCGCCGCACTGAAACCCTCCAGCGCGGTGTCCACAAGGAAGCCTTTGACCCGGTTGTCTTCAACATCGCGGGCGTAGATCACCACCCAGTCGGAGAAGGTGGCGTTTCCAATCCAGCGCTTGGCACCGTTAAGGATCCAGGAGTCTCCCTCGCGCCTGGCGGTGGTCCGCGTCCCGCCGGCAACGTCCGATCCGCCGAGGGGTTCCGTCAGGCCGAAGGCCCCGATTTTCTTCATGGCGTAGATATCCGGGAGCCAGGCGTCCTGTTGTTCCTGGGAGGCCAGCGCTTCAATGGAGCCGGTGAAGAGCCCGTCATGCACGCCCATAAAAGTTGAGATGGACGCATCGGCGCGGGTCACCTCAGCGTGCATCAGGCCGGCGAAGAGGTTGGAGTGACCCTGCCGTCGAACAGGGCTGACGAGATCGATGTCCGCAAGTTTCGGAATGAGGTCCATGGGGAATTCGCCCCGGTTCCAGCAATCGACGGCGATCGGCTTGACCTCGCGGGCCAGGAAGTCGCGGACTTCCGCCAGCCGGTCCTGCTCCTTGGCGCTCAGCATTTGCTCGAACGCATAGAAGTCGCCGTCGGCGTAAGGCAGTTTGAGGTCGGCAGCGGAAGTGGACATGGTTACCTCGCAAGTGATCAGCACAATCGGCAGGGTTTAGAGTCTGACCAGCCAAACCCACTAAGTTACTGGTCAGTAACATACCCTAAGCCCGTCCCTGTTGCAACGGATGGACGGCCCTCGGCAACCACCGGAAGACCTGACGGATGAACCGCGCGACGAAGTTCTGTAACGTCAGAGCGCAACGGAGCAGTTACTCACCTGGGGGCAATGTCATGATTGATCCGCGTCGCGAGGCCGTCCTGATCCGGCAAAAGGAACAGCCGGGCGTAGAGGACAAAACGGCGGACGTGCTTAATTACGAAGTCGACGGGGACTACATCCACATCACGTTCCGGACGGGCGGCGCCGGGCGCAAGTACAGGTACCTCGCACGAAATGTCGTGGTTCTCCGTGACCCCGTCAGCACAAGCGTTGGCAACAGGACCTGTATACGCGTCCGCGGCCAAGGCGTGCATGGAGTCACGGAACTGTTGTGCTTCCAGAGTCCGGCTGGGACTTGGTGGAGATACTTCTTCTCGAGCGGGGCAGGCGAAAGCTATCGGACGGTGAGACAGGAAGAAATCAGCATTACCCGAGGCTCTCTCGTCAGGGATGAAGCATACGAAGTTCTGAACTACTGGCACGACGCGGTGTCCCACTTGGAGCAGGACGATCCACTGCGAGGGCCTTATAAGAAGTTTCAATCGATCCCCCAGGAGAGCGTCCTTGATCTATATCTTCGGGGAATTTCTCCTGACGCTGCCTCAGGGGACGAAGAATATATCTTCC
Source organism: Arthrobacter sp. Soil_C_49 (assembly GCF_057656635.1). Taxonomy (NCBI): domain Bacteria; kingdom Bacillati; phylum Actinomycetota; class Actinomycetes; order Micrococcales; family Micrococcaceae; genus Arthrobacter; species Arthrobacter sp. Soil_C_49. The sequence goes on along the minus strand of NZ_JBDGJZ010000013.1, from coordinate 74,633 downwards.
CCTTTTCATCGAACCTCAGTCAGCGCGAAGCGCTCAGGAAGGGCCTCGCGCACCGTATCTCGGTGATCGATGGGCCGCCTGGGACGGGGAAAACACAGACAATACTCAACCTGGTGGCAAACATCATCCGCGTCCCCGGAAAGAGTGTGGGCATCGTGTCGTCCAACAACGCTGCCGTGGAAAACGTTCGTGACAAACTGGCCAATGAGGGCTTCGGGTATGTCGTTGCAGACCTGAGGCGGAACGACCTGAAACGTGATTTCTTCGAGCGCCAACACGTCGAAAATGCTGCTATGCAACGCGCGGCGGGAGCCTCAGCTGTGGCCATTTCGCCCGCGGGGAGGATTTCAGAACTCGACGGGCGCCTGCAGCGGCTGCAAGCGTTGGACAGGGAACTGGCCGGGAAGCGGCAGCAGTTGGATGCGTACAGGCTTGAACAACGCCATTTCAGCCGCCACGTCGCCAACCATGACCTGGCTCCTCTGCCGGCCTTGGCTCTCCTGCGAGGGCCCTCGAGTCGCATCCTTGAGTTCCTGGCGGAAACGGCATCCGTTCCAGCGAACGAACCCCCAGTGCGGAGGGTGTTCCGGCGAATCAGGAGCCGTTTCCGCTACGGCTCGACACGGGATATCGATGCCGGCGACACCGACGTAGTCATGCAGCTTCAAGCTGCCTACTACGACACCAAAATTCGTGAGCTGGAAGAGCAGATTGAGCAAGCGGCCGGATTCCTCACCGAAAACGACTTCCCCGCTCTCGAACGAGAACTAAAAGAATTATCGCGGCAAGCGCTCGAAGCAAGTTTGTATCGGCGTTATGCCGGCACCCGGCCGCGAAACTATGCGGAGGGCACGTACCTCAGGCAGTTCAAGGCATTTACCAACAGCTACCCAGTGGTCTTGAGTACTTGCCATTCGTTGCGGCGCAGCGTCCCCGACGGGTATTTGTTCGACTACCTGATCATCGATGAGGCCTCCCAGGTAGACCTGTTAGCAGCAGGACTGGCTCTTTCCTGCGCACGGAACGTGATCGTGGTCGGAGACCTGCAGCAACTCCAGCACATCCCCGTCATGGGAGCCGCCAAACGTGCCAGACCAGCGCCGGCGCCCAGCTACGACTATGGGAGACACAACATCCTCTCCTCCATCATTGAGCGCTTCGGTACCGGAGTTCCACGCACCATGCTCCGGGAACACTATCGTTGCGATCCTGCAATCATCGACTACTGCAACAGGAAGTTTTACGGCGGGCAGCTCATCCCCTATACAAAAAGTGATCCGGAAGGTGCTCCCCTGGTGGTCGTCCGGACAGCGCCGGGTAACCACATGCGGCAGCACCAGGGCGGAGGGCGAACTAACCAACGGGAAGCCGACGTCATCGCAAAGGAAGTGCTCGCGCGGTTTTGCTCAGGCGTTCCACACGAAGACATCGGCGTGGTCACGCCCTATCGCCGGCAAGTCGACAAGGTCGCTGAGGCCCTGCTCAACAACATCCAGGCCGACACGGTCCACAAATTCCAGGGCCGCGAAAAGGACATCATCATCATGAGCTCTGTCCTGGATGAGAGCAGAGACGGAAACTCCGGGGTTGAATTCGTGGATAACCCACAATTAGTAAACGTTGCGGTGTCCCGGGCCATCAAGCGGTTTGTCTTGGTCACAAACCATGACATGCTGCCGGCGAGCCGCCACCTTCGCGACCTGGTCCAGTTTATCCAGTACCAGGATCCCGACCACGGCGTCTTCGAAAGTGCAGTCCTGTCGGTGTTCGATCTCCTCTACAAAGAGTACTCAGCCCTCTTACAACCTTTGGCTGCCCGGATGCAGACCGCATCCGCCTTCGCTTCTGAGAACATCATGTGGACACTTCTCCTCGACATACTTGCCGAGGAACCGTACAAGGACTTCGCTATCGCCCGGCAGGTGGTCCTCCGCAACTTGCTGCCTAACCTGTCCGGTCTCACGACGGCGCAAGTCGCCTATGTACGGAACCGTGCCAGCGTGGACTTTGTAATCTACAACCGCATCACCTATCGGCCGGTCCTAGCCATTGAGGTCGACGGATTTGCCTTCCATGAAGGTGACGAAAAACAAAAAGTCCGGGACAACCTCAAGGACGAGATACTACGTGCGCACAGTGTCCAGCTACTACGGCTTCCGACTACCGGCAGCGGGGAACCGCATCTTATCCGCCAGAGGCTCTCGGCTGCGACGCTCCGAAAGCCATCGCACTCATAATGCTCAGCCTGACTTGCCTCAGACCTGCGAGCATTCGCTGCTGGGCTTGAACGGTGTCGCTGAACTTCCCGATACAAAGTAGGCTACTCGGACTTGAACCGAGGACCTTCGGATTACTAGTCCTTGGGATAGTTTCCTGCCAGAGCTGCGAAGTACCACGATTGACTATCCTGCCGCTATCCACCGCCTAGAATGGAAGGTTGACCCAGCTGCGCTGCGCTCTCGTGCAGGTCGTCATCGAACAGCCCTGCGTATGTGTCCAGCGTCAGCAGTGCAGTGGCATGGCCGGCGCTCCGCTGCACCACCTTGATGTTTGAGCCGACCCGTATATGCAGGCTGACTGCCGAGTGCCTGAGGTCGTGCGGCGTTAGCGAGGGAAAGCCCTCAGCGCCCGCCTGCGCTGCCGCCACCAGTGGGTTGAAACCGTCCCTCCTGAAGTTCTCCGCGCGCAGCGTGTGAACCTCTGAAGACGTGAACAGCAGCTCTTCGGGCCTGCGGCCCTCCATCGCCCTGGCGAGGCGCTCGGCCAGCTTGACGGGCAGTGGCACGACACGGCCCGCGCCGCCCTTGGGGTCCTCCTCGAAGTGCCCGCCAAGGTCATTGGGTACGTCAGAGATGGAGGACTCGACGTTAATGGACGGACTATCACCCAGGGTGAGACTCCCAACGCGCGGCGCGGCTAGTCCGCCGAACCGGAGGCCACACAGGCTGGCCGTCAGAAGCATGTCCTCGTTTCGACCCGCCTTGCCAACAAGGTAAGCCAGCTGCTCCATCGACAGGTAGACGTGATTGGTCCGCTTCTGCGCCCTGGGCCTGTAGTCGATGGAGCCATCGCGCAGCTTCGCGGGGTTGGTTGGTAGTAGGTTCAGCCTGACTGCGTAGCCCATGAGTTGAGAAGACAGCTTGGCCACCTGCCGCTTGACGCTGTCCCCTGCGGGGCCGTCGTCCGACTCCAGCCCGCCTATCCAGTCGGAGACGTCAGCTTGACGGACGCTGGCAGCGGTGTATGACCCCAGCGAGGCTGGACGTACTTGGCGAACTGCGCTCGGTGCTTGGCCTGCGTTGGGGGCGCCCACGGCCTGCCACGGGAACTCACGTTCAGCTTGAATGGCATCAGACGGGAAGCAGCAACAAAGTTCACAAGAAAAGACCCGACCATAAGTCGCTAACCTACCTATTCCAGTTCAGATCCGATAGCTAATGAACTCGACGCTTCCATCGGTCGACGGCGGGAGCCAGCAAGTGATGTGCCAGTGCGGCGGCTGCAAGCGAAAGTGGCACCGACCCCCAAGCGGCATCGATGAGCCTCCCGCCCACCGTCCACGCGCACACCACCATGATGGGGTAATGCCAGAGGTACAGCTCGTAACTGATTCGACCTATGTAGGCCACCGGACGTAGGGCCAGCATCCGATACAACGCGCTGTCGTGCGAGGTGGCCATGGCAGCGATAAGGGCGACAGACCCTGTGACGGCCAAGAGCAGCGCAATACTGATTGGCCCTTCAGCAGTCCTATAGGCAACCGCTACGGCAATCAGGACTAGGCCCGCCCAGCCCAACTGGGGCGGAACTCCAAGCCTACCGCGGTTCCACAGGAGAGCGGCTAGCGCGCACCCAATAAACAAGCCGCCAGCTCGAAGCAGTTCAGAAGGTCGGCCGCCTCCCAGCTCAATGGCTAGGTTGCAAGCCATCATAAGAGACCCTATGGAGGCGGCAACAACGGCCAGGCCCCGGCCGTAGCTGAATTTGCGGAAGAGTAGCAGGAGAGCGACCGGCCAGATGAGGTAGAACATCTCCTCGATACCCAAGGTCCATGTATGGCCCCACGCCTGCGAGAAGGGCCATCCTAAATCACGCGCTAGGGGTGTTGTATAGGTCAGCGCCAGCACATTGTCGATGAGCCAGACGAGTTGAGCCGGCGCGAAGGTCAAACCTGGGATGAAGATGACGGAGACTGCCAACAGCAGCGCGGGGTAGAGCCGGATGAGTCGCCTGACGTAAAAGCGTTTGAGGCGAATGCCACCCGTCTGGACGCGTTCACGTAGGAGAATCGTCGTGATCAGGAACCCTGACAGGACGAAAAATACATCTACCCCGACTGCCCCGCCAAACGGCACTGGGGTGACCATATGGTGAACAAATACTAGGGTCACCCCGATAGCGCGCACCCCGTCGAGGGCAGGGTTATAACCGGACGCTGGCCGCCCGGGCGGAACTGAGCCTAAGGCTTCCAACCGTACGGACATAGCGACCCCCCAAGTATGCAGCCAAAACATCCTGAGTTTACAGGTATGAAAGACCGGCATAGTGACGTAACTTCATGTCGTAGTACCGGCAGCAAATAGACCGGGGACTGCCTTGCAGACCCGGCATGCGGCAACGTACTGGCAAGCATCCCGCTTGCCAGTACGTTGCGAAGAGCCCCACTTCCCTTTGTTTATCAGGGAGGTGGGGCTCTTGCGGTTGTAGGGCTACTCGGACTTGAACCGAGGACCTTAGGATTATGAGTCCCGCGCTCTAACCAGCTGAGCTATAGCCCCCCGTGCCCCGGGCCGGCCCTCCTGAAAAGTGGAGATGCCTGCGGGGCAAAATTACTCTAGCAAACCGTGGGATGCGCTTAGACCACTTTGTCCTCGAAGCGTGCGCCCCGGTACAGGTCCTCGAAGGTCTGCAGGGTGCCTTCGATGCTGTGCGGCTCCACCATCTGCCGGCTGACCTTGCCCATGGCTGCACGCTGGTCTGCGGGCAGCTCCAGGATCAGGGTGAGCTTCTTGGCCAGGTCGTCGCTGTCCCCGGGGGTGAACAGGTATCCGTTTTCGCCGTCGCGGACCAGGTGTGGCAGGGCCATGGCGTCTGCGAGTACAACCGGGGTGGAGGCTGACATCGCTTCCAGGGTGACCAGTGACTGGAGCTCCGCAGTGCCTGGCATGCAGAACAGGTCGGCCCGGATGTAGGCTTTCCGCAGTTCCTCGTCGCTGGCCAGTCCCAGGAACTTCACCCGGTCCCCCAGCCCGAGCCGCTGGACGAGGTTTTCGAGGTTGGACCGCACCTCCCCGCCACCCACGATCTCCAGGTGCACCTTCAGCTCGGAGGGCGTCTTGCTGACGGCCTCGATCAGCACGTCCACGTGCTTTTCCTCCGCCAGGCGGCCCACGAACAACACCGTGGGGTGCGGGTGCGGTTCGATCTGCTCGCCGGGCTGCAGTTCGTAGGCCGCGGAGTCAATGCCGTTGGAGAGCGGAAGGACCTTGCGCAGGAAAGCGTGCTGGTGCATGGCCTTGGCCGCCAGCGGCGTGGGGGTGGTCACCACGTCCGCCTGGCCCATGACCTTGCCCATGTCCTTCCAGGAGATGCGCCCGATGATGTTCTTGAACCACTGGGGGAACGGCAGGAACGGGTTGAGGTTTTCCGGCATGAAGTGGTTGGTGGCGACGATCCGGATGCCGCGCCGGACAGCTTCGTAGAGGACGTGTTCACCGATCATGTAGTGGCTCTGGATGTGCACCACATCGGGCTGGACGCGGTCGAAGAGGAGGCTGATTTCCTTCTTGATTTCCCAGGGGAAGCAGATCCGGAAGTACTCGTGCGTGGGGACACCGTGCGAGCGGAGCCGGTGGACCGTTGCCTCTGACCGGAATTCCGTGAAGCTCTTCCCGTTGTCCGCCCGGCAGGCCAGCACGTGCACGTTGTGGCCGCGGCCGGACATTCCCTTCGCCAGGCGGTAGCCGAACTGGGCTGCGCCGTTGATATGCGGCGGATAGGTGTCAGCAGCAATCAGGATGGTCAGGGGTTGCTGGTCTGCGGGCGTGGTCACGTGGAGGGCTCCTGATGGTCACGGTGCGGACAGCTGGTACTGACAGCACGGCCGGCCGCGGCTGGCGCCGGGGCCTCGTGTATTTACTGGCTGGAAGGGACGGGCTGGAAACTGGTCGGCAGGAACTATAGGACCGGCTTGCCCGCGGTTCGTCGCGCGTCCTTCTTGCGCTTCGTGACCTCGGGGTGGTGCCGGGAAAGGGCGATTACCCCCACGATAGCAAGGGAAGCGGCAGTTCCCATGGCAATGGCCATCACGGCGTGCACATCCGGACGGAGTTCTCCGAGGATGACAATCCCGATGGCGATTCCCACCAAGGGATCAATGACCGTCAGTCCCGCGATGACCAGGTCCGGCGGTCCTGAGGAGTAGGCGTTTTGGACAAACCATGACCCCAGTCCTCCTGCGGCGATGAGGGCAACCACTGAGTACCACTGCACGTTCAGCAGGAAGAGCCCGTTCGGATCGAGCAGGTGCTTGCCGATGATCCGGGTGAGTACGGCCACGAATCCAAAGAGCACCCCTGCCCCCAGAATGTAGACGAAGGCGTTGATCCGGTGCTTGAACATCACCGCCAACGTGCCGAAGAGGCCGACGGCGAGGGCCAGCAGCAGCACGATGGTGAGTTCGTCCGCGACGCTCACATGGTGGTTCTCCTGGGTGACGTTGACCGCGAGGATGACAAAGAGCGCCGAGCCTGTCACGCAGGCTGAGATGGCAACCACCGTTGCCCGGTTGATCGTCAGGTCCTGGTCCTTGGCATTGATGATGGTGGTGATCACCAGCGCGATGGCCCCGATGGGCTGGACGACGGTAAGCGGGGCTGACACAAGGGCCACGGCGTTCATGGCCATTCCGGCACCCAGCAGGAGGAGGCCAAACACCCAGCGCGGGTTCCTCAGCAGGCGGAGGAACCCGTTCGAGCTCAGGGCCAGTCCCCCGGTGTCGGCTTTGACGGCGCTTCCCTGGCGCTGGGCACCCAGGGCGAGGCAGAAAGCCCCGAGAAGCGCCAGTACAACGGCTACCCACACCATCAGGCGGTCCCGCCGTCGTGATGCAGCTTTCTGCCTTTGCGCAGGATGGCCCAGAAGTAGTTGTAGGCGGCGATCCAATGGCCGATCAGGCCAAGCCCCAGCACAATCCACGCCGCGACAAACAGCTCATCGGACCATCCCGTGTCCAGGCGCGAGAGGACCAGCAGCGGAGTGCCGAGCAGCAGCAGGCCGGTGCGGACCTTTCCCACCACGCTCACCGGAAGGTCCGGGTGGCCGCGGAAGAAGGACAACGTCAGCGCCAGCAGGATGGCGTCCGGGATAACCAGCGCGGCAAGGTAGAGCCAGTGGACGACGCCGGCAATCACCAGGGTGACGGCGACGGCTATCAGCGCCAGGCGGTCGGCAATGGGATCCAGGACCCGGCCGAGCTTGGAAGCCTGGTCGAAGCGGCGGGCAACGTAGCCGTCAATCCAGTCGGTGCCGGCCATAACCGCCAGGACCACCACACCGGCGGCGTATTCCTTCCGCCCCAGGACCAGCCAAATGAACAGGGGCACGCCCATAAAGCGCACCACGGTGAGCAGGTTGGGGATAGTGAAAACGCGGTCGTGGTCCACTTGGGGGCGGCCGGGACGGGAGCCGGCACCGATGAACTTCATCCCGTCCCCTTCCTTCCCGCTGCCCTCCGGCACCTACCAACGATTTGTATTGTGCCCGTGCATTACAGGCTGCCGGAGCAGCCCTGCAGAGGCGGTTCTAGTACGTCCGCAGGAGCTTGCGGACCAGCACAATGAAGACCGTTCCGGCGGCCGCGAGGGCAGCCAGCGGCTTCCACCGGTCGCCCAGGCCGCCGGCGGACTCTGAAAGACCAGCCAGCCGGCGAGCGGCGAGGTCTTTGCCGCGGCCCGCGAGGACCTGGCCTTCACGCAGCTTCCCCTGCGCGGCGGCCAGCAGGAACTGGGCCTGGGTTTTGACGTCGAGCTCCTCACCGAGGTCGTCGCGCACCTCGGTGAGGTGGTGACGGCGCTGGCCGAGGCGCCGGGCGAGTTCCGGCTCCGAGGCCTGCGGGAATTCCTTGCTGTGCTCCGCAGCTTTGGCTTCCTTCTCAGCTTTGGCCTTGGCAGCCGCCTCCGCCTTGGCCGCCTTGGCGGCTTTCGCCTCCGGGCTCTGGGGATCCAGCAGCGCGGGGTTGAAGGCCGATCCTTCTTTGGCGACGCCGATGTCGTACTTGATGCCGCGGATGGTCTCCTCCGGCAGCAGCGGCATGGCCTTCTTGAACCGGCTGACGCCGATCAGGCCGCCAATAAGTGCAATGAGCAGGAACGCCGCGGAAACCAGCAGGGCAGCCAGCCAGGCGGGCATGATGGTGGCCAGGCCCATGATGGCGGCAACGATCAGGGCCACCACGAGGAAGAGGGCAAAAATCAGGGCGACGGCGAGGAACGCGGCGGCAACTCCGACCTGGACACCTTTGCGCTTGAGCTCGATCTTTGCGAAGGCGATCTCGTCGTTCAGCTGGCGGGGCGCCAGCCGGAAAAGGAGTTTAAGCGTCCCGGGCAGCGCGGCGATGCGCACTCCCTGGCTGGTCCGCCCGCTGTGACGTCCGCTCATCGGTCCCGCCTTACTGTTTCATGGTGGATTCGGCTTCCATGGCTGCGGGAGGATGCAGCTGCACCGTCCCCGCCCCCAAAACTACCATTCAGGTTCAGGGCCAACTTCGGGGCTTGCCGGACGGCGTGGCCTACAACGCTGCAAAAATCCCCAGGCCCGGGCCTAGGATTGATATCTGTGACCATTCCCAGCAATCCGGGCGATCTGTTGACCCGCCGCCGCAAACTCCTGTACATCCTTCTTCTCGGCGCCCTGACTGCCCTGGGTCCGTTCACGATCGACCTCTACCTTCCGGCCTTTCCCGCACTTGAGGAGAGCCTGGGCGTCACGGAAGCCCAGGTTCAGCTGACCTTGGCCGGGACCACGGTGGGTTTTGCCTTCGGCCAGCTGGTGGTTGGACCGTTCAGTGACAAAGTAGGCCGGCGGATGCCGCTGATCCTGGCTACGGCACTGCACATTGCGGCGTCGCTGGGCGCCGCACTGTCCTCTGACATCACCACCTTGGGCATCTTCCGCGTCCTGATGGGTGTTGGGGCAGCCGGCGGCGGCGTGGTGGCCATGGCCATGGTGCGGGACCTGTTCTCCGGTTACGCCATGGTGAAAATGTTCTCCCGCATGTCCCTGGTCAACGGGCTGGCACCGATCCTGGCTCCGGTGATCGGTTCGCAGCTGCTCCTGGTGATGCCGTGGCCGGGGATCTTTGTGTTCCTCGCCGCGTACGGCACGATCGTCATTGTCGCTGCCCTGTTCCTGGTGCGGGAGACGCTGCCGCCGGAAAAGCGCCAGCAGAGCGGCATGACCGTTGGCCAGCGCTACCGCATACTTTTCAGCGACAGGATTTTTGTTGGCCTGTTGATGGTGGCAGGCATGAACTTCGGCGGCCTGTTTACCTACCTCTCGGCCTCCCCCTTCCTGTTCCAGGACGTGTTCGGCTTCTCCGCCCAGGAGTACGGCCTGCTCTTCGGCATCAATTCCCTGGGGATCGTGGCCGGGATCCAGACCAGTGCGCGCCTGATCCGGCGGGTGCCGCCGCAGTGGATCCTTGCCGGCGCCACGGCCTGGACCTTCCTGATGGCCATGCTGATCGTGCTGTTCGACCAGCTTGGGTTCGGTCTCTGGGGCGTGATGGTCCCCCTGTGGTTCTACATTATGGGAACGGGCTTTATGTTCCCCTGCGTGCAGGTCCTCGCTTTGGCCGGCCATGCCGCGCAGGCCGGTACCGCAGCCTCCCTCCTGGGCGCCGCGACCTTCCTGACGGCCGGGCTTATCTCCCCGGTGGTCGGATGGCTGGGCATCACCAGCGCCACCCCGATGGGCGCCGTCCAGGCCGCCTGCATCCTGCTGGCCATCGCGGCCCTGTGGCTCGTGGTCCGGCCCCGCACGGTCCCTTCCATACACTGACGCCGATCTACTGACCCGGATGCCTCAGAACCCAGCCAGGCGAAAGCCGCACCGGAACCCCCGGGGACTCTTCCTCGGGGCGGTGCTGGGCGCCGTCGTGGGCTATTTCGCCGGACGGGCCCTGGGCAATCCGGCCATGGGCATTGTGCTGGGTATGCTGGCCGGCTCCGCGCTGCTGTACCGGGTCAACCCGGGCCCCTGGAACCGCCCCTAAACCCCTTCGTGCCGCACTGAGCCGTACCGAGCCGTGCCACGCCCTGCCACGCCCGCTGTGCCGCGCCGGCTGCCGCCAGGCGCCCCTCCCGCGATAAAATGTTGTTCGTGCCCAGCTGGCAGGATCAACCGCAGCTCCCGGCCACGTGGCAACGGTGCGATACCCGGATCCTGCCACTGTGGTGGGAGCGGTTATGTGCCCGGAGCGGCGAGCAGTCAGCCGCCCTCTACGCTGCAGGACTGTTTACCGAAGACCGCCGCCGGCCGATCGCCCAGTGGTACAACCCCGCCTCCAATGCTGCGCTCCTGGTGGCCCCGGAAACCTCCCCCGAATGGCCCGTGCAGCGCTTCGGCATCTTCTACGCGCCGCCGGACACAGGATTTGTCCGGATCCATTCCGCACCGCATGAGTGGAACCCGCGCCAGCCTCGGAAGTCGCCCACCGAAAAGGAGGCGTTCCTGGCCGCCATCGCGGAAGCTGAGCGCTTCCTGCAGGTGGAAATGGACTTCGTCTGAAAGCAAAAAATCCCCGCTCCTGCCTTGGGCAGGAACGGGGATTTTTCTTGTTGCTCCTCCTGCTGGACTTGAACCAGCAACCCTTCGATTAACAGTCGAATGCTCTGCCAATTGAGCTAAGGAGGAATGAAGCAGGTATGACATTAGCAAAGGATCCGCACCAAAGTGAAATCGGCGGTTTTGCGGGCCGTACGGCCGCTTCCGGGCATAAAAAATCCCCGTTCCGGATGCCCGGAACGGGGATTGTGCGCTCCTCCTGCTGGACTTGAACCAGCAACCCTTCGATTAACAGTCGAATGCTCTGCCAATTGAGCTAAGGAGGAATGA
>NZ_JBDGJZ010000013.1:0-63421 GCF_057656635.1 Arthrobacter sp. Soil_C_49 | reverse complement strand
TGAAGCGGGTATTAGCCTAGCAAAGACTTCGCCTGGAAACGAAATCGGGCCCGCCCCTGGGGCATGCGGGACCTGCTAGGCCTCCGCCCGGAGCGCCCGGCGTTCCATTTCGAGCATCATTAGCTCGCGGTTGAGCCGCTGGTAGGTCTCCGGGTCTGCCGCCGGGTCCAGCCGCTGGAGCTGGCCCATCTTGTCGGCCTTGACCCGGGTGATCTGCAGTTCGAACAGCCGCGCCAGGATGTCCCGGCAGTACTTCTGCACGGCCTCCTCCGTGCTGGCCGGCAGCGGCACCACGGCCAGCTCGGATACCAGCGGCCGCAGCGGTTCGGGAACCTCATGCATTACGTGTTCCACCCACCGCACGGGGTCAGCGGTGAGGGCCGGGCCGGTGGCGCGCATGGCATCGTGGACAGCCTGGAAGGCCGGGGTGGCGAAACGGGCTGCGGCGAAGCGGTCCCACACGCCGCCCGCCAGCAGGGCCGGCTCCTGCAGGGCTACTTCCAGCGCCTGCCGTTCCATGGAGGCCACCGGGTCCCGCGGGTCCGGCCGGTGGAAGGAAGGTACAGCGCCCGACGGCGGCCCGGCAGCTACTCCGGGCCCCCCGGGTTGGGCGGGACGGGACGCAGCCCCCGGACCGGAAGCGGCAGGCCCGCCCTGGTCGCCGCGCTTCACTGCAGCAGTGACGAGGCGCAGCACCTCGTTGGGGTCCGGCATGCCCAGCCACCCGGTCAGGGCCTGGCAGTAGCCGGTACGGGTGGACGCGTCGCGGATGGCGGCAACCACCGGGACAGAGGCTTTCAGGCCCTGCACCCGGCCCTCCACGGTGTCCAGGTTGAACTGCTTCAGCGTGGTGCGGATGGCGAACTCAAACAGCGGCCGGCGGGACTGCACCAGGGCATGCACCGCCTCGTCGCCTTTGCTTTGGCGCAGGTCGCAGGGATCCGCCCCGGTGGGCTCCACGGCCACGTACGTCTGGGCGGTGAACCGCTGGTCCTCCTCAAAGGCGCGCAACGCGGCCTTCTGGCCGGCGGCGTCGCCATCGAAGGTGAAGATGACCTCTCCCCCGGTGCCGTCGTCGGAGAGCAGCCTGCGGGCGATCTTGATGTGCTCGGTGCCGAACGCCGTTCCGCAGGTGGCCACCGCCGTCGGAATTCCCGCCAGGTGGCAGGCCATAACGTCCGTGTAGCCCTCCACCACCACCAGCTGCCGGTCCTTGGCGATGTTCCGCTTGGCGAGGTCGATCCCGTAGAGCACCTGGGATTTCTTGTAGAGCGTGGTCTCGGGGGTGTTGAGGTACTTGGGGCCCTGGTCGTCCTCGTACAGCTTCCGGGCGCCGAAGCCGATGGTGTCCCCCGCAATGTCCCGGATGGGCCAGATCAGGCGGCCGCGGAAACGGTCGTAGATGCCCCGGTTTCCTTCGGAGAACATCCCGGTGAGCTTGAGCTCGGCGTCCGTGAAACCCCGCCCGCGGAGGTGCTTGAGCAGCGCGTCCCAGCCTTGCGGGGCATAGCCCACGCCGAACTGCTCGGCGGCTGCGCGGTCGAACCCGCGGCCGTGCAGGAACGTCCTCGCCTCCGCGGCGCCGGGCGTCAGCAATTGAGACTGGAAGAATTCATCAGCGATCTTGTGGGCGTCCAGCAGCCGCTGCCTTTTGCCGACCTCTTCCCGGTTGGGCCCGGTGCCGCCGTCCTCATACCGCAGCTCGTAGCCGATCCTGGCGGCCAGCTTCTCCACGGCTTCCTGGAACGAGCTGTGGTCCTGCTTCTGCACGAACGCAATAACGTCGCCGTCCTCGCCGCAGCCGAAGCAGTGGTAGCGGCCTACCTGCGGGCGGACAGTGAAGGACGGCGAGCGTTCGTCGTGGAAGGGGCACAGTCCCTTGTAGGTTCCCAGCCCGGCGCCCTTGAGCGTGACGTAGCCGTCAACAACTTCCTTGATGTCCGTGCGCTGGCGTACTTCGTCGATATCTTCACGTTTGATCAACCCAGCCACAGAGCAATCCTAGCCCCGGGTACTGACCTTCCGGCCCCGGCGTATGACGACGGCCGGCGCGTTGTGCCGTTCATCACCACAGCGACGGAAGGCTCCCCACCAGCCGCTCGTACATCGCCAGCGCCGATCCATCCGTAAGTGACGCCACCTGGTCGATGACCACGCGAAGGCGCGCGCCGTCGTCGGGCGCGTCACGCCAGTCGGCAGCGAACATCGGCTCGAGGTGGCGGTCCCCGGTGGCGCTCAGGGCCGTCACGAGGGCGTGCAGCACCTCGCGCTGGCGCTCGTAGATGGGCTGGCGGTGCTCCGTGGTCATCACGAAGGTAGTGGCCAGGCCCTTCATTACAGCGATCTCCATCACCGTCTCGTCCGGCACCATGAGCTGGGCGTTGTACCGGGTCAGGTTCTCCGGACCGTATACGGCGCGGGTGGTCTCCAGGGCGCTCTGGCAGAACCGGCCGATCAGTTGGCTGGTCATGTTTTTCAGCGCGGCCATGGACTTGCGGCTGCCGTCGGCTTCGCGCACCCATACATCCGTGGCCTCCAGCCGGGCCAGGGCGGCGTCGATGGCGGCGGGATCGTTGTGCGGCAGGTACCACTGCTTGGCGTAGCCCACCACGCGGGCGCGGTGGTCCGGGTTGTCCATCCAACGCAGCTGGAAGTGGCCGGCCACGATGGCATCCTCGACGTCATGCACCGAATAGGAGATGTCATCGGCCAGGTCCATCACCTGGGCCTCGAGGCAGGACCGGCGCTCGGGGGCGCCTTCCCGGATCCAGTTGAAGATGGGGAGGTCGTCCTCATAGGCCCCGAACTTGCTGGTCCGCTGGCCGTGGATCACCGGCGCTTCCAGCGCGGACCACGGGTACTTCGATGCCGCGTCCAGGCTCGCCCGGGTCAGGTTGAGGCCGGCAGGCGCGCCGTCCGGCCCCAGGACCTTGGGCTCGAGCCGGGTCAGGAGGCGCAGGGTCTGGGCGTTGCCTTCGAAACCGCCGATGGCGTGCGCTACCTCGTTCAGCGCCGACTCCCCGTTGTGCCCGAACGGCGGGTGGCCAAGGTCGTGGCTGAGGCAGGCGGTGTCCACAACATCGGGGTCGCAGCCCAGGGCGCGGCCCAGTTCGCGGCCCACCTGGGCTACCTCGAGGCTGTGGGTAAGCCGGGTCCGGACGAAGTCGTCGGTATCGGGCGCCACCACCTGGGTCTTGGCGCCGAGCCTGCGCAGGGCGGAGGAATGCAGCACCCGGGCGCGGTCCCGCTCGAAGTCCGAACGGTAGACGTTCTTGGTGGGCTCCTCCACCCAGCGGGCGGAGTCGTTGCTGTCATAACCCGGCAGCACGGGGGCGGCGGTCCGGGTCTCAGCCACCGGAAACGTCCAGTTCTGCTGCTGAGATGTCAGCGGACTGCGCCGCGTTCAGCGCGCGGGACTCGAGCCAGTCCTTGGGCAGCGCCGGCCTCTTAGGCGAGCCTGCGCGGCCGCGCGGACCCTCTGCGTCCACCCCCGGATAAGGTGACTCAAGGTCCAGTTCGGCCAGGGTGTCGCGCAGGACCTCAAGGCTGGTGACCAGGGCCAGGCGGGTGCGCAGTTCCCCGCCCACCACGTAGCCCTTGAAGTACCAGGCGATGTGCTTGCGGATCTCGCGCAGGGCTTTGCCTTCGTCACCAAAGGTCTCCACCATCAGTTCAGCGTGGCGGTACACGCCCTCGGCCACCTGGCGGAGGTTGGGCCGGAAACGGGTGTCGCTGCCTTCGAACGCGGCCTGGAGGTCGCCGAACAACCAGGGCCGGCCCTGGCAGCCGCGCCCCACCACCACGCCGTCAACGCCGGTTTCGCGGACCATGCGGACCGCGTCCTCGGCGGACCAGATGTCCCCGTTGCCGAGAACCGGAATGTCCGGCAGGGCCTCGCGGAGGCGGGCGATGGACGACCAGTCGGCCTGTCCCGAGTAAAACTGGGCGGCGGTCCTGCCGTGCAGGGCGACGGCGGCCACACCGGAATCGCGGGCGATGCGGCCGGCGTCGAGGTACGTGAGGTGGTCGTCGTCGATGCCCTTGCGCATCTTGATGGTCAGGGGGACGTTGCCCTTGGACGCTTCCTTGACGGCCGTCTGCACGATGGACGTGAAGAGGTCGATCTTCCAGGGCAGGGCGGAGCCGCCGCCGCGCCGGGTCACCTTGGGCACCGGGCAGCCGAAGTTGAGGTCGATGTGGTCCGCGCGGTCCTCCTCGACGAGCATGCGCACGGCGGCGCCGACTGTGCCGGGGTCCACGCCGTAGAGCTGCACGGAGCGGACCTTTTCGTCGTCGTCGTGGGAGATGATGCGCAGGGATTCCGGGGTGCGCTCCACGAGGGCACGGGAGGTGACCATCTCCGCCACGTACATGCCGCCGCCGTACTCACGGCACAAACGGCGGAACGCGGAGTTGGTGATGCCTGCCATCGGCGCCAGGATCACCGGGGTGTCCACGGTGATGGGGCCCAGCTTCAGGGGCGGGAGTTCCAGCTTGGGGGCGGGAGGAGTTGCTGCAACAGTCACCTGTCCATTGTTGCAAAGCCGGGCAAATCGTGGATTTGGGGTGGTTCTGCGGGCCTCTGTCAGTCCCGCTCGGCGGCCCTGCGCCCCCGCCGGGTCTGGAAAGCTGCGGCCGCGAGCGTGCCGGTATCGGTGACATCGTCAGGGTTGACGGCGGGCTGCGTTGTCTCCCGCCCGCCTGCCCGTTCCGCAGCTGACGGCCGGTCGCCGTCGTCTGTTTTCCGGTTGCCTGACCCGCCGCCTGCAGCCGGCAGCTCCACGGCCGGGGAACCGGTGGCCTTAACAACCAGCACCGCAATCAATGTGGTGACCGGAATGGCCAGGACCAGGCCGATGGAACCCACCAGGGTGCGGATAACCTCTTCCGAGAGTTCTGCGCTGGTGAGGGTGTCAGCGAGCGGCCGGTCGTAGAGCATCACGATGATGAGGATCGGCAGGGCCGCGCCCGCGTAGGCGAATGCGATGGTGTACACGGTGGAGGCGATGTGGTCTCGGCCAATACGCATGGCGGAGGTGAACAGCTTCCGCGCGCTGCTCTGCGGCGCGAGTTCGTACAGTTCCCAGACGGCGGAGGACTGGGTGATGGTCACGTCATTGAGGACGCCCAGCCCGGAGATGATCAGCCCGCACAGGATCACCCCGGAGATGGAGATGTTGGCCGAGGTGTTCACCAGGGTGGTGGCATCGTGGTTGCCCACGCCCGCGAGGTTGGCGGCGTCGGTGGCCCACGCCGCCAGGAGCGCCGTGATGGCCAGTCCGAAGATGGTGCCCAGGAGGGCAGTGGAGGTCCGCGCGGAGAAGCCGTGGGCGAAGTACAGCACCCCGATCATGATCACCGTGGATCCCACCAGTGCCAGCAGCAGCGGCGGCTTCCCTTCCACCAGGCCCGGCAGCATAAAACTGGCCAGCACGAAGTAGGCTCCCACGAGTCCGATGAGCGCACGGAGGCCTCGCCAGCGGGCCACGGCGATCACCACCGCCGCGTAAAGCAGCGCAAGCAGGACGATGGGCAGGGTCCGGACGAAGTCCACAAAAATGTAGGCGGGCGACCCCTGTGAGGCTGAGGCTCCCTGTGCGTTGGACAGGTTCAGGTAGCGGATCTGGTCGCCGGGTTTAACGCCGTGGGACGCAGCCACGTCCGGGTTGATGACCACCTTCACCGGGCTTCCGCCCTTGTCCGGTTCGGTGAAGGCGAAGGTGCAGTCCGATCCCTGCCCCTGCTGGGTTTGGGACTGCTGTGCCTGGCCCTGCTCTCCGGGCCCCTGCTGGGTGACGCCCTGCATGCAGTTCTCAGTGGCCACGCTCTGGATGGTGCCCGTATCGAAGGTGACGCCGGGGGCCGCCGAATACGGGTTGGCCAGGGATATGCCTTCCTTGCTCCCGGAGGGCCAGAGCATCGCCATGCCGGCCAGCGTCAGCAGGGTCAGCGGGATGAGCACTGCGGCCAGGATCCGGTTTGCCCGGCGGCGGGCGGCAATCGCCTGCGGTGTCGGCTCCGAATGATCTGTAGAAGCGTGAGTGTGGCCGGACCCCATCAGCAGTAGAACCTCATACGTTGAACTCTACGTCCGGCCCCTTAGGGTTGATAAATGGATCGGCAGGACGGGGAGGAACCGGGCATGGCCAACCGCAGTATGGAAGATGGCAACTTGGACGCGGGCGGAGCCGCCGCGGGAACGGTCCACCAGCCCGTGCTCAGCGTGCTGCCGGCGCAGGGTCCCACTTTGGGCGTTGCCCTGGTGTTGCACGGCGGGAAGTCGCACAGCCGCGAGCCGGTGGAAGCCCGGCACCTGAGTCCGGCACGGATGGTGCCTTTTGCCCGCCAGATCCACCGTGCAGGCAGGCGGCACGGACTCGCGGTGTGGTCCCTCCGCAACAGTGTGCGGGGCTGGAACGGGGAGGACATGACGCCGCTGCAGGACGCGCGCTGGGCCCTCGAACAGATCAGCAGCCGGCACCCCGGCGTCCCGATATTCCTGGTGGGCCATTCCATGGGCGGCCTGACCGCCGTGTGCGCCGCGGACCACCCGCAGGTGGAAGCGGTCGTGGCCCTGGCCCCCTGGCTCAGCCCGGGGACGCCGGTATCCGGCGTCAACAACAGGAAGGTGCTGATTGTCCACGGCACCTTCGACCGGTGGACCAGCCCGTCGGCGTCACTCGCGTTTTCGCGGCGTGCCGCCGCCGCAGCCGCCTCCATGCAGTACGTGGCACTCAAGGGCGCCGGGCACTTTATGCTCCGCAAAATCCGGTTGTGGCACACGCTCTCCACGGGCTTTGTACTCAAGGCCTTCAACGAAGTGGCCGGGGCGGATGTGTCCCTGCCGCGGGGGTTTGACCAGCTGCTCCCGGAATCTTCCGTACAGGTGACCCTGTAAGCACCCGGTCCACCCTGCCCGCCTTGCCCGCCCCGCGGCGTCACGAACGAAAGGAACAGCATGGCCTGGCGCCCCCGGCCGAGTGACCGGTTCTACCGGCTCATTGTCCGCCTTGGCCTGTTCCTCCGGTGGGCTTTCCGGATCAGGATTCTTGCCACCGGTATGGAGCACCTGCCGGCGCCCGGACCGCACCAGGGGACCGCCCGTGCGGTCATGCCGGGCAAAGGCGCGGTCTTTGCCATCACGCACTTCGGCTATGTGGACTTCGCCCCGGTGGAACTCATCCTGTGGGAACACGCACGCGCCCAACTGCGCTTTATGATCCATCAGGGCGCTGCCGACCACTGGCTCGCCGGCCCGGCCATCAGTGCCACCAACAGCGTGGTGGTGGGCTACACCGAACGTGCGGGTGCGCTCGATGAGGCGGTCGCCAAGCTGCGGAGCGGCGAATACCTGGCCGTGTTCCCGGAAGCCGGCGTCAGCAGGAGCTTCAAAGTCCGGGAATGCAAAACCGGCGCCGTCAGGATGGCCGCGGAAGCCGGCGTGCCTGTTATTCCGGTCTCGGTGTGGGGCGCTCACCGGCTGCTGACGCGGGGTCACGGCTTATCACCGCGGGTGGCGTGGCGTGCGCCGGTCCGGGTCCATGTGGGTGAGCCGCTGCGGGTTCCGCCGGACATTGACGCCGAAGCGGCCACGACTGATCTCCGCAGGCGGCTGCAGGCGGGCATCGACGCGTGCATGGAGGACTTTCCCGTGCCTGCCGCACCGGGCGCCTGGTGGATGCCCGCCGACCTGGGCGGCGGCGCCCCGTCCGAAGCCGAGCGGCAACTGCTGGACGCCGAAGACGTGCTGACGCGCCGCCGTCGTACTTCCCGCAGAAAGCAGCCCCAGTGAGTAGCGCCAAGTGTCGTTTTGAGGGGTCAAAACGACACTTGGCGCTACTCAGTTGGGGGGCCGGGCTGCTTAGTCCGAGACCACCAGGGTCTCCGGGCCGGCCAGGCGGGCCTTCCCGCTTTCCAGCAGGGGCTCGACGGCGGCGCGCAGGGCCGTCATGGAATCGTCCAGTTCCAGCATCACCGGGTGCTGGTACGCGATGAGGGCGAGCATGTCCCGGACCGCTTCGGCGGCGTCGTCGGGGGCGAGCGCCGGCTCGTGGCCGACGAACACGTCCGTGGGCGCTCCCTGCCCCGTGCTCTCCGCACCCGGGGCCGCGTCCGGGTCCGCGGGTGCGGCGTAGCTGACGGCAAAGGCGCGGATCCGGCCCTTCTTACTGGGCGCAACGCCGGCCCCGAAGGCGGACTCGGGCTGGGCGCGGAGGACGATGGCGCCGTGGGCTCCCGTGAGGTCGTCCAGGAACAGCTTCTGCACCTGTCCCACGGACAGCACGCCGGGCGAATCCCAGCCGTGGATAGCCGTGTAGTACCGGCCCACCACGTCCGTCAGTTCCACGGAACCGGTGGCCAGGTCCATCACCACGTCCGAGCCGGCGTTTTCATCGTTTGAAGGCCCGCTGGTTCCGTCCTTGGCCGGGAACACGGGAAGCCGCAGGGCGCCCGGTTCCACCACCACCAGCCGCGAACGCTGGATCGGAGTCAGGTCGAAATGTTCGGCGAAAGCGGCGCCGGGGCTGCCCGGCTCCACTTTGGCGCGGAGCTTCGAAACGCCCGACGGCGACTGCTCGGCTTCGCGGCGAAGCATGGTCAGGAGCGTGGCACCGATGCCGTTGCGGCGGTGGTCCCGCGCCACTTCGATGTAGGTCCAGAGCCGTTCCGGGTGCAGCGAGGCTTCGTACACCACGCCCGCTGCGACGGGTATGCCGACGCCGTCGATGACGTCCTCGGCCACGATGCAGCGCCGCCACGGCGAGCTGCTCCCGTCGGAGGAAAGTGCCAGGGCACCGCGGAACTGCCGGGCCTGGGAGGTTTCCGGGCCGCCCCAGATTTCCAGGAGGGCGAGGTCGTCCCCCTCGCGCCATTCGCGGTATTCGATGGCCATGCTCAGGCGCCGATCAGGCGTGCGGCCAAGTAGCCTTCCACCTTGTCCAGGGAGACGCGCTCCTGGCTCATGGTGTCCCGCTCGCGGATGGTCACGGCCTGGTCCTCGAGCGTGTCGAAGTCCACGGTGATGCAGAACGGGGTGCCGATTTCGTCCTGGCGGCGGTAGCGGCGGCCGATGGCGCCGGCGTCGTCGAAGTCGATGTTCCAGTTCTTCCGCAGCTGCGCTCCGAGGTCCTTGGCCTTCGGGGACAGGTCCTCGTTGCGGCTCAGGGGAAGCACGGCGGCCTTGACCGGGGCCAGGCGCGGGTCAAGCTTCAGCACCGTGCGGACGTCCACGCCGCCCTTGGCGTTGGGAGCCTCGTCCTCGGTGTAGGCGTCCACCAGGAACGCCATAAAGGAACGGGTCAGGCCGGCGGCAGGCTCGATGACGTACGGGGTGTAGCGCTCGTTGGTGGCCTGGTTGAAGTAGCTCAAATCCGTGCCGGAGGCCTTGGCGTGGGTGGAGAGGTCAAAGTCGGTGCGGTTGGCGATGCCCTCCAGCTCGCCCCACTCGGAGCCCTGGAAACCGAAGCGGTATTCGATGTCCGTGGTGCCCTTGGAGTAGTGGCTCAGCTTCTCTTTGGGGTGCTCGAAGAAGCGCAGGTTTTCCTCGCGGATGCCCAGGCCGGTGTACCAGGACATGCGCTCCTTCATCCAGTACTGGTGCCATTCCTCATCGGTGCCGGGCTCAACGAAGAACTCCATTTCCATCTGCTCGAACTCGCGGGTGCGGAAGATGAAGTTGCCGGGGGTGATCTCGTTGCGGAAGGACTTGCCGATCTGGCCGATGCCGAACGGCGGCTTCTTGCGGGAGGTGGTGAGCACGTTGTTGAAGTTCACGAAGATGCCCTGGGCCGTTTCCGGGCGCAGGTAGTGCATGCCTTCCTCGCTGGCCACCGGGCCCAGGAAGGTCTTCAGCAGGCCGGAGAATTCCTGCGGTTCGGTCCACTGGCCGCGGGTGCCGCAGTTGGCGCAGACGATGTCCTTCAGGCCGTTCTCGGGGGCGCGGCCCTTCTTTTCCTCGTACTCTTCCTCGAGGTGGTCCGCCCGGTAGCGTTTGTGGCAGGACAGGCACTCCACCAGGGGGTCGGAGAAGACCTCGACGTGGCCGGAGGCTTCCCATACCTGGCGGGGCAGGATGACTGAGGAGTCCAGGCCCACCACGTCCTCGCGGCCGCGGACCATGGACTGCCACCACTGGCGCTTGATGTTTTCCTTCAGTTCCGCACCGAGGGGCCCGTAGTCCCAGGCAGAACGCGAACCTCCGTAGATCTCACCGGCCTGGAACACAAAACCCCTCCGCTTGGAGAGGGAAATGACCTGGTCGAGAACGGATTTTGCTGCCATGGGGGTAACTCCAATTTCTACAGGGCCGCTGGGTGCGGTCCGCGGTTTTCAGGCCCCGGTTGCGCCACAGGTGTGCACCGTTGGCTGCCGGGAGGGGCGGATGAAGGAAAGATGCGTAAAAGCTGCGTGTCCTAGCCTACCGGTGCCTACCTCCGGAACGCTCCCCGCGGCCAGGGCAGGGTTGCCAGGACAATGGCGGCAAGGGTGAGGATGGTGCCGAGCACGGTGGCCGGCGCCACCACTGTCCCGGGCGCGGGCAGGATCAGGTCCAGGGCCAGCGAGCCCAGCAGCTGGCCGGCGATCATGCCGAGGCCCGTGACCAGTACGCCCAGGCTACGGACCAGCAGGGCGCCCAAACCAATGAAGACACAGCCCATGGGACCGCCCACGTAGTACCACCACTCCCCCGGCAGCAGGTTGCCCGGCCCGGCCACTGCCAGCTTGATGCCGTAGGCCGTCCACAGCACCAGGGAACCGGCAACGAAGTTGACCAGCGTGGCGGCGATGGGCGTGCCGTAGTGGACGGTGGCTGTTCCGTTCATGGCCTGCTGGAAGCTCATCAGGAACCCTGCCAGCACGGGCAGCAGGAGGGGAAGCAGCAGGGCTGACGGGCCGGCGTCCGGTGCGCCGCCTCCCGTGCCGCCCGCCGCTGCGCTGAACCGTGGAGATACCGCCCAGGCGACGGCGGCGATGGTCAGCACACAGCCGATGATCCGGATACCGGTGACTGATTTCTTCCCGGCCGGCCCAATGCCCAGCCGGTCAACCAGCAGTCCGCTGAGGGTCTGCCCGGTGACGGTGGCAACAGTGAAGAGGGCTACGCCGAGGATCCCCACGGTGAAGGACTGCGCGAAAACGAACAGCGCGCCGATGCCGCCGGCAAGGACGTAGATCCGGGGAAAGGCCCTGCTCCGGACGGCGGGGAGGATGCTGGCCAGCCCGGCGCGGCCGCGCGGCAGGACCAGCGAGATGAGGATCATCAGCAGCAGGCCTGTGCTGAAGCTCACCACTGACGCAGCGATGCCATCGCCCAAGCGGGCTCCCAGCGCACCGTTGATACGGCCCTGGACGGGAATGGCGAGGCCCGAGCCCACCGCCAGCGGCAGGCCTGCGAGCAGTGGCAGGCGGTGGGTGGAGGTCATTGAATCCACATTACGTCAGGCATCATTGCTTCATGAGCAACGTTGAAGAGGTCCCCATCCGCGACAGCATGATCCGCCTTGGCCAGCTCCTGAAGCTCGCCAACCTCGTGGAGGACGGCGTGGAGGCGGCGGACCTGATCAAGAACGGGCTCGTCAAGGTCAACGGGGAGATCGATGACCGCCGCGGCCGCCAACTGCACCACGGGGATACTGTCACGGTGAACAACCAGACGGTGAAGGTCGTGGCGCCGGAAGCCTGACCGGCACCGTATCCCGGCACGCACGGCCCGCCCAACAGCGCGCGCCGCCGCCCGCCGTCGTACTCCTACTTCTTGAGCACCTCGTGCGTGAGGAACTCGGACACGTGCCCAATCTCCTGCTGGTTGATGCCGTGCCACATGCCCGTGTACAGGACCTTGGTGAGCTTGACGTGCTTGCGGACCCAGCCCATGGTGAATTCGATCTTGTCCGGGGTGATCACCGGGTCCTGCTGGTCCCGGCCCCAGAAGAAGGGGACGGTGCCGTCGAGCTCATTGTCCTTGAACGAGGGATCGTCCCCGGCGTCCACCACGAAGCCTGAGAGTCCGACGACGGCTGCGAAGTCAGTGGGCCGCTGCCGCAGGAGCGTGGTGGCCATGGCCATGCCCATCGAGAAGCCGAGCAGGGTCACCGACGGGTGCCCCACCCGGATTTCGTCAATCCACTCAAGCACATAGGACGAAGCGGCCTTGACCCGGTCCAGCGAGTAGTCAATGGAGGCCGTCAGCGGGAACCAGGTGAAGCCGGGGCCCATGGCGATCGGGGCCCGGACGGACGCCACGGCGAAGTCCCCGGGCAGCAGGTCGGCCAGACTGAGCAGGTCCTGTTCGTTGGCGCCGTAGCCGTGCAGGAGCACCAGCAGCGGCTTGCCGTCGCGCTGGTCCTCGGGATGGGACCACAGAACTACAGGGGCAGGAAATACTTCGGCTTCAGTCATGGTTTCCATTCTTACAGTTACCCAAAGGTAACAACCTACGTTCGCGCAGCCCGCGAAGCGGAAGGCAGGATAGGACCGTGACTGACACAACCAGCATCCCAACGTCCACTGCCCCTGCCGGATCCCACCCCTGGACCCGGTATGTGGCTATGGGCGATTCCTTTACCGAAGGCATCGGAGATCCCGAGCCCTCAAGCCCCGGCGGCTACCGCGGCTGGGCTGACAGGGTGGCGGAGGAACTGAGCCGCACCAAGCCCGACTTCGCCTATGCGAACCTGGCTGTGCGCGGCCGGCTGCTGCAGCAGATCGTGGACCAGCAACTCGCCCCGTGCCTGGCACTGAAGCCGGACCTGGTGACCCTCTCCGCCGGCGGAAACGACCTGATCCGCCCGGGCGGCGACCCCGATGCGCTGGCGGAGAAACTTGATTCCGTAGTCCAGCTCCTGGCGATGGGCGGCGCCACCGTGGTTCTCTTCAACGGCCCGGACACAGGGTCCTCGGTGCTCGGCAGGATCCGCAGCAAGGTGGCCATCTACAACGAGAACCTGCGGACGGTGGCGGCACGGCACGACGCAGTCATCGCCGACATGTGGTCCCTGCGCCAGCTCAGCGACCCGCAAATGTGGGATGCTGACCGGCTGCATTTCTCGCCGCTGGGCCACCACACCATCGCAGCAATGGTGCTGGACGCGCTCAACGTTGACCACACCCTGGAACCGCTCCAGCCCAAGCCGCTGCCGCCGAGGACCTGGCGCGAAGCCCGGTCCGGAGACCTCGTCTGGGCCCGCGAGTACTTTGTGCCCTGGGTGCTGCGCCGGCTGCGGCACCAGTCTTCGGGTGACGGCATCCTGCCCAAGCGGCCGACGCCGGGACCTGTGTTCGGGCCGGGGGTTCCGTTGGGTTCGGGCGAGGGTCCGCTCGGGACCACCGAGGCTGCCCGGCGCTAGCGGAGTGAACACCGGGACGCCCGATGCGCCGGCGGGGCAGCCTCCGGCGGGCTTGGAACCCGGCGAGGTAGTGCGGCTGCGGCTGCAGTCCCAGATGCTGCGTGAACCCGGCGCCGCATCCCCTGAAGCTGCGCTGCGGTCCCTGCTGGCAGTGCAGGCGCAGGAGTTTCCCTACGCCAGGTGGAGCCTGGCCCAGCGGGTGGCCGCCAGCGCCGGCCCGGTTACCGCGGCGGACATCGAGCAGGCCGTGGCGGACGGCCGGATCCTGCGGACCCACATCCTCCGGCCCACCTGGCATTTTGTCCACCGGGACGATCTCCGCTGGCTTCGTGCGCTCTCCGCACCGCGGCTCGAACAGGCCAACGCGGCCACCTACCGCCGTACCGGCATCGACGCCGCCGTTGCCGCCCGGAGCGCCGAAGTCCTGGCCGGTGCGGTGGCGGGCGGAAACCACCTTCCCCGTGAGGGCCTGGCGGAAAAACTTCACGACGCCGGGCTCCCGGCTAAGGGCCTGGAACTTGCCTACCTGGTGATGCACGCGGAAATCAGCGGGGTCCTGGTGAGCGGCACCCCTGTGCGCAGTCCGGGCGGGGCGCTGAAGCAAACGTACGCGCTCTTCGACGAGCGGGTTCCTGCAGGACCGGAGCCTGCACTGAAAAGGGCGGAAGCGCTGGCAGAGCTGGCCCGCCGCTATTTCAGCAGCCGCGGCCCGGCGACGGTCAAGGACTGCGCGGACTGGTCCGGCCTGACCATGACGGACGTCCGGAAGGGCATGCAGCTCGCTGTTGAGGCGCATCCTGATGCCCTGGCCGAAACGGTGATTGACGGCGTCGTGCACTATTACGGTGCCGCGCCGAATTACGGAGCCGGAACCCATGACGCCGCCGAAGCGGGCGCGGGTGGTGCCGGGGAAGCCGGCCCGCGAATCGATCTCATCCAGTGCTACGACGAGTACGTGATGGGCTATTCCGCCACGCGGCACTACCTCGGAGGCAACGCCCCGACTTTCCCGTTCCAGGGCGAGCCCATGCATGTGGTGCTGCTGGACGGGCGGATGGCCGGTTCCTGGCGGCACAAGCTGTTTCCCGGCCGCTGCGAAGTCGATGTCCGGCTCTCTGGGGCTGAAACTCCGGGTTCTCCCGTGGCCGCGGCGGTTCAGGCAGCTGTGGAACGGTACGGCGCTTTTATGGGACTCCCCACCGTCCGCGTGCAGCCCGGGCTTAAGCTGGAAGGACACCAATGAGAGGCACGGCACCGTGAGCAACTTGTTTTTCTGGATCATTATCTTGTCGTTCCTGATCCCGATGGCCATGCGGATGTACCGGAAGTCGGTGGCCCGCAGGAACCATGAGCAGAGCTTTACGGGGCGCTACCCGGACCAGTTTCCGGGCGGCGGGATGTTCCCCGGCTCCAACGGCCCGCAAAGCAAGCAGCCCCGGGACGGTTTCACCCAGCAGGACTACTTCGGCGGCGGATTCCGCCAGCTTGACCAGCCCCAGCCCCTCCCCGGCGAGCCCCTGCCGCCCGTTCAACCGCTCCCGCCCGTCCCACCGGCGGGCCAGCAGTTCCCGCCCTACGGGCAGCCGGCTTTCCGCGAGCCGACGTTTGGACAGCCCGGCTACGGACAGTCCGGGCAGCCGCAGCAGGGACAGCGCGAAGAAGCCCCGCAGCAGCCCGCAGTCCCTGCAACTCCCCCGCCGCCGTCGGCCCCGCAAGGCTACCGCGCGCGCAAACTGGCGGAACTGGATACGCAGTACAGCAACGGTGAGCTTTCCATGGAGGAATACATGACCCGCCGCACCGAGATCATGAACGGCTAGGAGCCGTCAGACCAGGAAGCTGGTCCGGAGCTGGTGCCCCAGCTGGCCGATTTCGGTGAGGAATCCGTCGTGCCCGATGGGCGCCTCGATGAAGTTGACGTCCACGTCTCCCGGGAGCGCGCGGGCCAGTTCCAGGGACTGGGACGGGAAGTAGAGCCGGTCCGAATCCACGGCGGCCACAAAGAAGCGGGCGCCGGCACGGGACAGCGTTTGTTCCAGGGACCCGCGGCCGCGGCAGACGTCGTGGCTCATCAGTGCTTCGGTGATGGCGATGTAGCTGTTGGCGTCGAACCGCTGGACCAGCTTGGTGCCCTGATGGTCCAGGTAGCTCTCCACCTGGTAGCGTCCTCGTGCCGCGAGCTGCTCGCCCTGGAACGGTGATTCGGGGGCCTGGGGTGCCCGGCCGAAGCGTCCGTCGAGTTCAAGGGGCGAACGGTAGGTGATGTGGGCAATGCGCCGGGCCAGGGCCAGGCCCTCCTCCGGCAGCGGCCCGCCGTAGTAGTCACCGCCATTGAAGTTGGCGTCCTGGCGGATGGCCAGCGTCTGCGCCTGGGCGAAGGCGATCTGCTCGGCGGTGCTCGCGGCCCCCACGGAAATCACGGCGCAGCGCTGCACGCGTTCCGGATACGTCACCGCCCACTCCAGCGCACGGGCGCCTCCCATGGACCCGCCCAGCACCGCGAACCAGCTGCTGATGCCCAGCTGGTCGGCCAGCCGGGCCTCTGCCGCGGTGCTGTCCCGGAGGGTCACCAGCGGAAAACGGGAGCCCCAGGGCTTGCCGTCAGGGGCGGGCGAGGACGGCCCGGTGGAGCCGTAACAGCCGCCCACAATGTTGATTGATACGACGAAGAACCTGTCCGTGTCCACGGGAGCGCCCGGTCCTGCGAGCTGTTCCCACCAGCCTTCTTCGTCGGTGTCGCCGCGGGTCACGTGCGTGCTGCCGGTGAGGGCGTGCTCGATCAGGACCGCGTTGCTGCCGTCCTCGTTGAGCGTGCCCCAGGTTTCATAGGCGAGGGTGACGTCCGGCAGGTAGCCGCCTGCCTCGAGCTGCAGCCCCCCGATGGAGGCATAGCGGACAATCCCGTGTTCGGGAACGGTGGTACGGGTGACGGTAACCGTCATGGCAAGACCTCTTCTACGCGCTTGCCTGCCGCCGTCTGACCGGCAGGCCAGGTCTTCACCCGGGGCACCCCACCGCGGAAGGAGGGTTGCCGGCCAGCAAGCCGGGGCTGTCACTGGCACTCATGACCTTCATTGAGTGTACGAAACAGCCCCCGCCCGCCGCCAAGAGTGTGACTGGTTGTGACTTCCCGGTTGCCGCCGCTGCTCCTGCCGGTGCTCCTGCCGGCAGTCAGGGCGCCGCTCAGGCGCCGCTGGCTCCCTTGGCCGCCCTGAAGCCGGCTTCGAGGTCCGCGAGGATGTCATCGATGTGTTCGATGCCCACGGAAAGCCGCACCAGTCCGGGCGTCACGCCGGCCACTTCCTGCTGTTCCGGTGAAAGCTGGCTGTGGGTGGTCGACGCCGGATGGATCACCAGGGAGCGGACGTCGCCGATGTTGGCCACGTGCGAGTGCAGTTCAAGGGCGTCCACGAAGCGCTTGCCCGCCTCTGCCCCTCCGGCCAGGTTGAACGAGACGATGGCGCCTGTTCCCTTCGGTCCGTACTTGCGGCCCCGCTCGTACCAGGGGCTGGAGGGCAGGCCAGCATAGGCGACGGATTCGACGTCGTCCCTTCCTTCCAGCCAGCGCGCCACTTCGGTGGCGTTTGCCACGTGCCGCTCCACCCGCAGGCTCAGCGTCTCCAGCCCCTGGGCGATCAGGAAGGCGTTGAAGGGCGACACCGCCGAGCCGAGGTCGCGCAGGAGCTGGACCCGGGCCTTGAGGATGTAGGACAGGTTGGCGCCCAGCGCGCCCTCTGCGCCGAGGTCGCGGGCGTAGACCAGCCCGTTGTAGGTGGGGTCCGGGGTGTTGAACCCAGGGAACTTTTCCGCGTCCTTACCGAAATCGAACTTCCCGGAGTCCACGATGACGCCCGCGATGGCAGAACCGTGGCCGCCCAGGTACTTGGTGGCCGAGTGCACCACGATGTCAGCGCCCCACTCGAGCGGGCGGATGAGGTACGGGGTGGACAGGGTGTTGTCCACGATCAGCGGCACCCCGGCCTCATGCGCCACCTGGGACACGCCTTCAATGTCCAGCACGTCCTGCCGCGGGTTGGAAACCACCTCACCGAAGAAGAGTTTGGTGTTGGGCTGCACGGCGTCCCGCCACTGGTCCAGGTTGTCCGGGTCCGCCACGAAGGTGACCGAGATACCGAACTTCTTCAGGGTGTGCGCGAAGAGGTTGTAGGTGCCCCCGTAGAGGCTTGGGCTGGCCACGATGTGGTCTCCCGCCTCGGCGATGTTAAGGATGGCGAATGTCTCCGCGGCCTGCCCGGAGCTGAGCAGCAGGGCCCCCAGGCCGCCTTCCAGGCTGGCGATCCGCTGTTCCACGGCCTCCTGGGTGGGGTTGCCGATCCTGGTGTAGATGGGAGCCAGCTCCGCCAGCGCGAAGCGGTTTGCCGCACTTTCCGCGCTCGGGAAAACAAAGGACGTGGTCTGGTAGATGGGGAGGGCGCGGGCGCCGGTGGCGCTGTCCGGTTCCTGCCCAACATGGATCTGGCGGGTTTCGAAGGACCATCCGTTGGACAATTCAAGGCTCCTTTGACATGGGCCCGGCATGCTCGAAGCACTGCGGGCCGCGCTTGCCGTCCGGCCTTTTGCCGGACAGCCAGGTCCTCACCCGGGGCACCCCACCGCGGTTGGAGGGTTGCCGGCCAGCGAGCCGGGGCTTGATGCTGGCACTCATGACCTGAGCCCAGTGTAGGAACACGCAGAGTGCGCCGGACAGCATTGTGACGAACATGGTCCTGGACATCTTTACGCGCCCTGCCGTCGGTTTGTGGGGGCTGAGCAGCGAAAATCCCAGTAAGGCTACCCTTAGCTGAGAGCCCGATCACAAAGTGCCAAGATGATGGCATGCGCATGGATCACGTCTCTTACGCCTGTGAACACGATGGCCTGGCGGCCACCACCGAACGTATTTCCTCTGCCCTCGGCGTTGAGGCAGTGAAGGGCGGGGTACACCCGCGGTTCGGTACCCGAAACATGATTATCCCGCTCGCGGGCCACAAGTACCTCGAGGTCGTGGAGGTCCTGGACCACCCCGCTTCGGACAAGGCCCCCTTCGGACAGGCCGTGCGTGCACGGTCCGCTGCCGGCGGCGGCTGGATGGGCTGGTGCGTCGAAGTGGACGACCTCGCCCCGTTTGAAGAGCGGCTCGGACGCTCTGCCGTGAACGGCAACCGCAAGTTTCCGGACGGCCGTGAACTCGTCTGGAAGCAGATCGGCATCCTCGGCCTGATCGCCGACCCCCAGGTTCCCTACATGCTCAAGTGGGAGGGTGACCCGTCCCTGCACCCGTCCAATGCTTACGAGAGCAACGTGAAGATGAGCTGCCTCACCATTGCAGGGTCGGCAGCCCGCGTCACGGAGTGGCTGGGCGAGCCGGTGGAGAAGCCGCTCGAAGACGTGGCCGTTGAGTGGGTGGCACCGCACGGAACACCGGGCATCCTGTCCGTCACTTTCGAAACCACCACCGGAGCAGTCACCATCTGACGTTCCTTCCGATGCCCGGGACACCTCGCTCGGGCATAGGGGTTGTGAGCCGGCTCCGGCCTGGCCATGCCCTCCCAAACTTCGGCCGCCATCAGCCGGTGACAACGGCGTCACCAGTTGATGGCGGCCGAATCCATTTTCCGGACCCGTCCGGGATTGAGTCTGGGCCGGCAGCCATATTCCCCGATCGTCTGAAGGATCCCCATTCCCGGGTTGAAGAGAAACCCACCATCACCTCCCGCAGCTTTCCCCGCAACGCGCCACCACCTCCCGCAGCTTTCCCCGCAACGTGCCATCACCTGTTGTCCTGGGCTTCCATGGAACGCGTCAAAAAAAGTTGAAAAAGATTTCCTGGGACAGCTTCTGAAGGCCCTGTTTTGTCAGACCCCCTCACGATGATTGATGTATGGGGAAAGCGGCGGTAGTGAAGGCATTTGAGGACATCAATGCTGCCCTTGCCGTGCTCAATGCCGAGGCGGAGGGGTGTGGTGCGGAGCCGTTCTCGGATGCGGATCCGCTGGACGGGCTGGGAGATGGGTGCCTGGACATCCTTGCGGGGGCGCGGGTGGCGGAAGCCGGGTTCGCGGCTGTGAAGGCCCGGGCTGCGGTGACGTATGCGGACACTGCCCAGGCCATCGCGGGGCCGGACGCCCCGGTGCAAGCGCTTGAAACGGCTGTCGCCGCGGAAATCGGCACCCTCCTGGCCCTCGGGCCCCGGGCAGCCGGTGCGTTCCTGGCCGCCTCCCACGCCGTGACCAAAGAGCTGCCGCTGGCCTTCTCGGCGTTGCAGGCAGGAACGATCACCTGGCCCCACGCCCTGGTCATGGCGGAGGAAACCGCCGGCCTTGACCCCGCCGGCGCCGCCGCCCTCGAGGCACACTTCCTGGACCCCGACGTGGCCCGGCCGCCCACGGCCGCCCCGGCCGGGGAGCTGCCCGCCTACCGGTTCCGTGCCAAGGCCAGGAACTGGCGGGAACGCCACCACCCGGAATCCATCGAAAAACGCCACGCCAAGGGTGTGGCGGACCGGCGGATGGAATATACCCCGGACCGCGACGGCATGGCCCGGGTTTCCCTCTACGTTCCCGCGGACCAGGGCTCAGCCATCTGGAACCGCACCACCGCCCTCGCCCGCGGCCTCCAAGGCCCCAACGAACCCCGCACCATCACCCAACTCCGCCCCGACATCGCCGCCAGCCTCCTGCTCGGCGCCGGAACCGCACTTCACCCCGACCCCGAAATCAGCACGGGAGAGGCCATCGCGGGACAGGCCGGCGTGGAACAGAGCAGCACAGGACAAAGCAGCGCGGCTGCAGGCAAGCCGGGTGAAACCCACGCAGGTGCCGTCTTAGGCAACGTCCCGGTACCCAAAGTGGATGTCCTGGTCACCGTCCCGGTGTTGGCGCTGCTCGGCGTCACGGACGAACCGGCGAATCTGGACGGCTACGGCCCGATCCCTGCGTCGATGGCCCGCAAACTCGTCGAGGGCGGCGCCACTTCGTTCTACCGCGTGCTCGTTGATCCGCGGGACGGGGCGCCGCTGGAAATCGGCCGCACCAGCTACCGGCTCACCAAAGCGATGAAGAAGGCACTGCAGCTCAGGGACGGCAGGTGCACCTTCCCCGGCTGCAACAACCCCTCCCTGGACAACGAGGCAGACCACCTTCAAGCCTGGCAACACGGCGGCAACACCGGGATCAGTAACCTGGCCCAGCTCTGCCCCAAGCACCACCGCCTCAAACACGCCACCGGATGGACGCCCACCCCGGCCGCCGATCACGACCCACCTGGCTGGATTTCACCCACCGGCCGCCACTACAAAGCCGAACACCACGACTGGGAACCACCACACTGGCCCACGCAAGGGCAGCCAGGACAACTGGGGCACGCTCGCTTCAATCCGTCCTGCCTGCCCCCGGACTTTGTCTACGGCCCCTCCCCAGGAGAAGAAGAACTCGAGCGGTTCCTCCACGGCCACTCCTAGCGAACCCGAAATCTAAGTGCGCCGTCCGATGACCTGCAGATCACGCATTCCGGGCCTACGGGGCTGGGCGGGTAAATCACTCCGACATGGCTCAACTGTGGTCGACCGAACCCTGCTTTGTCAGCTGGGCCGCTTCAGGCCTAACCGTGTGAGCTGGGCCGAATCAACTCGGCCACATCAACCTGGCCTCATTAGCCTGCCTGCCTCAGCCTAGCCCGACCGCCCTGCCGAAGAGGCTGAATCCCACGAACGCCACGATGTCCAGCAGTGCGTGGGCAATCACCAGGGGCATCACCCGCCGGGTCCGGGTATACAGCCACGCAAAGACGACGCCCATCACCACGTTCCCAATGAAGGGCCCGAATCCCTGGTACAGGTGGTAGCTGCCGCGCAACAGGGAACTCACCATGATGGAGACCGGCACACTCCAACCGAGCTTTCCGAACCGGTCCATCAGATAGCCCACCACGATGACTTCCTCCACCACCCCATGGCGGATCGCGGACAGGATCAGCACGGGCACAGTCCACCAGTAGGCGTCCAGCGCGCTCGGGATGATGGCGGTGGTGATTCCCAGTGCCCTGCCCGCGGCGTACAGGCCGAGGGACGGGATGCCGATCAGCGCAGCCAGGCCCAGCCCCTGAAGCAGGTCCCGGCCCGGACGGGCGAAATTGAACCCGAGCTTCCGGAAGGCCGAGCCCGAGTGGCCGCCGTCGGAGCCTACGACCTGCCGCTGATCGGTGAGGAAGTAGATCACCAGCAGCACCGGCACCAGCGCAAAGACGATGTCCAGTAGCTGGTAGGTCAGGTCGAAGTACTCACGGGTGCTCTGCGAACGGTTGAGGGTGGAGGTGCCTTCCGCCAGCGGCGCACGCGTCATTTTGTCCAGGAGCTGCACCACCGAGTACACGGCGGACTGCCCCAGGGACAGGCCTAAAACAATCCAGACTTCAATGCGCAGTCGACGACGGGAGGGAACCAGCATGTACCCATCTTGCCTTCAGTTTCTGGATCCCGGCTGATTGGCCCGCACGTCACCGGGGCGGCGCGGGATCAGCCCGCAGATCTGTTCCAGCTCAAAGCTTCAGCTGCCGGCGACAATGACTTCGGTGCCGTTGGCCTCGAACGCGGCCTTGTCCTGCGCGGAGATCCCCGAATCCGTGATCAGCCGGGTGAAGTTGTACCCGTCCATGGTGGCGAAGGCGCGCACCCCCACCTTGGACGAGTCTGCCAGCACGTACGAGACGCGCGCCCTGCTGGCGAGCAGGGCGTTGACCGAGGCTTCGCCCTCCCCCGTGTTGGTCGGCCCCACCTCGGGATCGATGCCGTTGACCCCGATGAAGGCGATGTCCAGCACCACTTTCTGCATGATGATGTCCGTGTAGGGGCCTACCAGCTCGTAGGACCGCGGGTTCAGGATCCCGCCGGTGACCATAACCTTGATGTTGGGCCGTACGGCCAACTGCCCGGCGATGTTGATGGCGTTGGTGACCACCGTAAGGGTGGGCTGGTTGGATGGCGCATTCAGGTCCTCGCGGGTGGCGAGGATCTGCGCCAGCACAGTGCTGGTGGTGCCGCCGCAAAGGCCAATAACCGCGCCGGGAGCAATAAGGTCGGAAGCGGCCTGGGCGATCTGCTGTTTGGCCTCGGCATGGTCGTCCCTGTTGTACCGGCCGGGCAGGTCGTAGGCAAGGGCACCCGTTGTGGCCCCGCCCCGGGTCCTGGTGAGCAGCCGGCGCTTGGCCAGGCTGTCCAGGTCGCGCCGGGCCGTGGCAGGCGAAACGTGGAGGGTGCTGACGATCTCTTCGACCTCCACCTGGCCGGTTTTGGCGAGGAGGTCAAGGATTGCCGTCAGACGGTCGGTGCGGGTCATGCAGGGGCCTCCAGATACTCGCGCCACCAGCTTTTCGATGACGCTTTCTGATCATAACAGAAGCCAAATGATCATCTAACGTCACTTCTGGCCAACAGGTCTAGCGCGCCCGGGCTCCGGCCCGCCATACAGCGTACGTCAGCGGCATGCCTGGGCGGTAAGCAAGGTGCGTGGCCGACGGCGCATTGAGCAGGTGGAGGTCCGCCCGGTGTCCGACGGCGATGGAACCCACCGCCCGTTCGCCGTCGACGTCGTTCCCCTTGTCCTTATGCAGTGCCAGGGCGCCGCCATACGTCGCTGCCCGGACCGCCTCGTGGACACTCAGGTGCATCTGCAGCACCGCCGTCGTCACGCAAAAGGCCATGGAGCTGGTGTAGGACGTGCCCGGATTGCAGTTGGACGCAAGCGCCACCTGGACTCCGGCGTCGAGGAGCTCCCGGACCGGGGCAAGCGGCTGGCGGGTCGAAAGGTCGCAGGCAGGCAGGCAGGTGGCCACCGTGCCGCGGGCACCGGTTCCGGTGGCGGCATCCCAGCGCGCCCAGGTCCCCGCCAGGGCATCCACATCCTTGTCCGCCAGATAGTTCACATGGTCCACGCTGGCAGCTTCGAACTCCACGGCGAGCTGGACACCGGGGCCCTCGCCCAGCTGGTTGCCGTGGACACGCAGTCCCAGCCCGGCGTCGCGGCAGGCGAGCAGGACCCGACGGGACTGCTCGGCGTCGAAGGCCCCTTCCTCGCAGAAGACGTCGGCCCATTGTGCGTAGGGACGGACGGCGGCAAGCATGGGGCCGCACACGAGGTCCGTGTAATCGTCCGGATCCTGCCCGGCGGGGACCAGGTGCGCGCCGAGGTAGGTCACCTGGTCTGCAACGGTTGAGGCGATGCGGGCGCTTCGGGCCTCATGCTCAACGTCGAGCCCGTAGCCGGTTTTCGTCTCGATGTAGGTGGTCCCCTGCGACACCGCTTCAGCCACCCGGCCCAGCGCCAGCCGGGTCAGATCGAAATCGGACGTTGCGCGGGTGGCGTTCATGGTTACCGCTATGCCGCCGGCGGAGTAGGACTCCCCTGCCATCCGCGCCTCGAATTCGGCCGTCCGGTCGCCCGCAAACAGCAGGTGGGTGTGGGAGTCCACCCAGCCGGGAAGCATGGCGCGGCCGCCGGCGTCGACCGCCTCATCCGCAGCGGGAGCGTCAGCTGCGGCACCGATCCAGGAAATCCGCTCACCCTCGACCACCACCGCGGCATCTTTGAGGACCCGGTGTTCCAGGTCCTGGGTCATCAGCTCGGCGATATTGGTAATCAGGGTACTCATACGGACCATTCTTCAGCGCCGGACGGACCAGCGGGTGGCCGCGAGCGCCTGCGCTGTCCGGGATACCGGACCCGGACCCGCTGACTCATGCGAGGCCTGCTGGCCCGCCAGGATCTGGGCTGCCGCCAGTTCCGCCAACGCCGCTGAGGTCTGGAAGCCATAGCCGCCCTGGCCGGCAAGCCAGTAGAAGCCCGGCGCTTCGGCGTCGAAACCAGCTACTGGAACACCGTCGGCGGCTTCTGTCCGCAGCCCCGTCCACGCCCTGCGGACCCCCGCGATGCCCAGGGTTGTCAGCTGGTTCAGCGTGGCCACGAGCCGCTCCACGTCCCCGGGCCGCGGCTTGGCGTCTTCGGGCCCGCTCGGCACCGACTCGGACGGGGAAATCAGCACGTCGCCGCCTTCGCGGCGGAAGTAGAACGAGTTGTCCGCTGCAGCCACCATCGGGCTGTGTTCCGGCAAGGGGCGTTCGACGGCGGCAATCGCCGCAGTGCGCCGGTACGGCTGCAGCCCGAGCTTCTCCACCCCGCTGATAACAGCCAGTTCATCCGCCCAGGCGCCGGCGGCATTCACCAGCACACCGGATTCGAAAGCTTCCATGCCGGCCCCCACCTGCCAGCCGGAGCCCACCCGCTGCGCGGAGTGGACCCTGGCGCCGGTGATGATGTCCACGCCGGCGGCAAGCGCGCGCCGGCGGTGATCCTCCAGCAGCAGGGGCGCGTTGCAGCCGAAGGAGCCGGTATCCAGGCCGGCAGCGGTGAACGTTTCAGGAAGGAGTGCCGGGCAGAGCTCGAGCGCTTCGGCTGGCGAGATGGACCGCATGTGCCCGCTGGCTTCAGCTGCCACCGCTTCCTCCGAACCGATCAGCATAAAGCTGCGCGGCGTGAGCACAGGCTCGGGCAGTTCGGCGTCGCGGGCGGCAATCAGCTCCAATGTCCGGACGGTCAGTTCCTGGACCACGGGCGGGCCGTAGCTGGGGATGAGCTGCCGGGCGGAGCGGGAGGACGTGTGGTACGCCAGCTCCTGCTCCGCCTCCACCAGTGCCACAGTGCAGGTGCCCGCCAACGCGGAGGCCAGGGACAAGCCGGCGATGCCGCCGCCGACTATCAGGACGTCGTAATGAGCTGCCATGCCTTCATCCTTGCAGAGTTATGCCGGGCTGTGACCGCCCGCAGGCTTAGCCCTCAGCCTGCCACCTCCGCACGGCTGGCGACGAAGGCACTAACGCACGCCTCGACGTCGTCCGCTGAATGAGCGGCCGAAAGCTGCACCCGGATCCTTGCCGCCCCGCGCGGAACCACCGGGAAGCTGAAGGCGGTGACGAAGACGCCGTGTTGCAGCATCCGGTCCGCCACCTTGGCGGCCACGACGGCGTCGCCGAACATCACCGGGACGATGGCGTGTTCGCCGGGCAGCAGGTCGAAGCCTTCCTCCGTCATTCGGCGGCGGAACAATGCGGCGTTCTCGAAGAGCTGGCGCCGGAGATCCGCCGAGTTCTCCACCAGGTCAAGGGCTTTGATGGTGGCTGCCACGATGGCCGGAGCCAACGAGTTTGAGAACAGGTAGGGACGGGCCTTTTGCCGGAGCATGGCCACCACTTCGCTGCGGCCGGAAACGTATCCGCCCGAGGCGCCGCCCAGCGCCTTGCCGAACGTACCGGTGTAGATGTCCACCCGGTGGGACACACCCGCGTGTTCCGGCGTGCCGGCTCCGGTTGCCCCCATAAAGCCCACGGCGTGGGAGTCATCAACCATCACCAGGGCGTCGTGTTTCTCGGCGAGGTCGCAGATGGCCTCCAGTGGCGCCAGGTACCCGTCCATGGAGAAAACGCCGTCGGTAACGATGATCTTGCGGCGGGCATCCTTTGCTTCCACCAGCTTTGACTCCAGGTCCGCCATGTCCTGGTTGGCGTACCTGTACCGCTGTGCCTTGCAGAGGCGGATGCCGTCGATGATGGAGGCATGATTCAGGGCGTCGGAGATGATGGCGTCCTCCGGGCCGAAGAGGGACTCGAAGACGCCGCCGTTCGCGTCAAAGCAGCTGGAGAACAGGATGGTGTCCTCGGTTCCCAGGAAACGGGAGACGCGGGCTTCGAGTTCCAGGTGCAGGTCCTGGGTGCCGCAGATGAAGCGCACACTGGCCATCCCGAAGCCGCGTTCGTCCATGGCCTCCTTGGCTGCCTTGATGATGTCCGGGTGGTCAGCCAGGCCCAGGTAGTTGTTCGCGCAGAAGTTCAGCACATCCGCGCCCGGTTGGCCGAGCACGCCGGCATTGATGTGGCTTGACTGGGGCGAGTTGATGCTGCGTTCGGTCTTGAAGAGTCCGGCGGTACGGATCTCCTCCAGCTCGGTGCCCAGCTGGTCCTTGATCGAGGTGTACATGGTGTTCCTTAGAATCGGGTCCAGTCGAGGACAACTTTTCCGCCGGCGCCGCTGCGGGCAAGCTCGAAGCCCTTTTCCCAGTCGGTGGCAGGGAGCGTATCAGTGACGACGGCGGAGATGCCGGCGTGGAGTACGGGGTTGGAGGACAGCATCGCGCTCATGG
The DNA here is from genome assembly GCF_057656635.1 of Arthrobacter sp. Soil_C_49. NCBI lineage: Bacteria > Bacillati > Actinomycetota > Actinomycetes > Micrococcales > Micrococcaceae > Arthrobacter > Arthrobacter sp. Soil_C_49. The sequence goes on along the minus strand of NZ_JBDGJZ010000013.1, from coordinate 36,890 downwards.
CGTACCAGGTTTCGTACATTTCGCGGCCGTAGATGCCCTTGAGCGTCAGCATGTGGGTCACCACCTTGCCCCAGTCAATGGTGATGTCCTGGCTGGGCAGCCCCAGCATCGCGATCCGGCCGCCGTGGTTCATGTTGTCGATCATCTCCGGCAGGGCGGTGGGGTGGCCGGACATCTCCATGCCGATGTCGAATCCCTCCCGCATCCCAAGCTCACGCTGGGCATCGCGGACCCGGGTGGTGGCGACGTTGATGGCGAGGTCTGCGCCCAGCCGGCGGGCCAGGTCCAGCCGGTGCGGGGACACGTCGGTGATGGCGATCTTGCGGGCCCCGGCGTGGCGGGCGACGGCGATAGCCATCAGCCCGATGGGCCCGGCGCCGGTGATCAGCACGTCCTCGCCCACCAGCGGAAAACTCAGGGCGGTGTGCACCGCATTGCCGAAGGGGTCGAAAATGGCGCCCAGTTCCGGAGTCACCGAGGGATCGTGATGCACCCAGACGTTGGTTTCCGGGATCACCACATATTCCGCGAACGCACCGTCGCGCTGGACGCCCACGCTCACGGTGTGGATGCACATCTGCCGCCGGCCCGCCCGGCAGTTCCGGCAGATGCCGCAGACCACATGGCCTTCGCCGGACACCCGGTCTCCGACCTTCACGTCGCGGACATCCTCGCCGACTTCCACCACTTCACCGTAGAACTCGTGGCCCGGGATGAGGGGGGCTTCAATGATCCCCTGCGCCCAGGCATCCCAGGACTGGATGTGGAGGTCGGTGCCGCAGATGCCGGTGGTCATCACCCGGATCTTTACGTCGGCGGGGCCGGCCTCCGGTTCGGGGCGGTCCACGAACTCGAAGCCGGCCTGTGGGCCTGCCTTGTACAAAGCCTTCATCGGCTTCCTTACTCTTTGTCTGCGTCACGTTCTGCATCGTCGGCGGGGTGCTGACCTCCTCATTACAGCGAGGAAGAAGCTTTAGCACAACCGCTAATTTCTCAATCAACGATGTAGCAAAAGCTAACGCATAGACTGAGGGCCATGGAGATACACCAGCTCGAAATCCTTCGTGAACTCGGCGCCCTGGGCAGCGTCAAGGCGGTAGCGGACACGCTGATGGTCACGCCTTCCGCGGTGTCCCAGCAGCTGGCCCTCCTGCAGCGCACCGTGGACGTGCCCCTGACCCGCAAGGAGGGCAGAAACCTGGTCCTCACCGAGGCAGGCCAGGTGCTGGCGGACGCGGGTGCCGCCGTCGTCAACGCCATGGCGGACGCCCGCGGCGCTATCGGGAGTTATCACGGCGACGCGGCCGGCAGGGTCACGCTGTCCGGTTTCCACAGCGTGGGGCAGGCGGTGTTTGCGCCCCTGGCCCGAATCCTCGACGCCCCGGGCCAGCCGCGGATCGAGCTGTCGGATGAGGACGTGGCGCAGCAGGACTTCCCCGCCCTGACGGCGCGCTACGACCTGGTCCTCGCCCACCGGATGGACCACAGCCCCCGCTGGCCTGCCGAACGGGTCACGGTGATACCGCTCGCCCACGAACCGCTGGATGTCGCCTTGCCCGCCGGCCACCCTTTGGCGGGAAAGCCTGCCGTCACGGCGGACGACGTCGGCGGCGAGGCCTGGGTGACCAGCCACACCGGCTACTCCCCCGCCGACGTACTGTCCGCGGTCGCGGCCGTTTCCAGCAGGGAGCTGAACATCGTCCATCGGATCAACGACTACTCCACGGTGGCCGCATTGGTGGCTGCCGGCGGGGTGGTGGGACTGCTGCCGAGGTACACCGCGGGTCCCGTGCTCAATCCCGATATTGTGCTGCGGCCCCTTGAGGGCATCAGCACCCGGCGCCGGATCGACCTGCTGGCCCGGCCGGAAAACCTGAAGCGGCGTTCGGTGATGATTGTCTCCGAAGCGCTGCAGGCCATCATGGCCGGGCTGGTGGAGCAGGGCTGAACCAACGGAGTCGCCCCTGATCACTTGGCCTTGTTGTGTCCTTTGCCGTGACCGTGCCCGTTGCCGCGGCCCAATCCCAGCCCGGGGACATCGCCGGCGCCCTCGACGATCCGCTCCGCCGTTACCTGGTCCCCGTTCTTCACCCCCGAAATCCGCACGGTGTCACCGGTGGCGATGTCCGCGATGGAGGGCTTGACCTTTGTGTCGGCGCTGACAGCATAAGTCTGCGAGTAGCCGTCCTCGCTCTTGACCGTGATCGAAGTGCCGCTGACGGCCTCCGCCGTGCCGCGCTGCTCGAGGATGGTCTGGAAGGTGCCGTCCGCCTTCTTCACCACGCTTTCGCTGTGAAGTTGCTGCGGGCGCTGGGCTTTGTCCGGCTTGTTGTGCCCCGGTGCCTGACCTGATTTGCCCGGCGCGGACTGTGACTCGGAGGGCGACGGCGGGGCGGAGTCACCTGCCGCCCACGCAAACGCTGCCCCCGTCCCGGTCAGGGCCAGGGCCACCGCCCCGGCGAGCACGGCTTTGCGGATCTTCAACGGGTTCCGGACCGACATATAACCTACCTCCCACAGCAACAGCAGGGCCGGTTTTTCCTGGATCCGGCGCCCTGGAGCTTCAGTGTAGGACCGGGGTGCACGGCTGCACACGAGTAGCCGGCGCCATGTGGAAGTGAGTACTACTTAAACGAAAACTGGGCCGCAGGTGACGAACGCCAAAACGACGTTACCTGCGACCCAGTCAGGCGGGAGGGCTAGACGGTGACGCCCAGCTTTTCCAGGATCAGCTCACGGACCCGGGCGGCGTCGGCCTGGCCGCGGGTGGCCTTCATAACGCCACCCACAATGGCACCGATGGCCTGGACTTTGCCGCCGCGGATCTTGTCCGCGACGTCGGGCTGGGCGGCGAGGGCGGCATCAATGGCTTCGAGCAGGGGCCCGTCGTCGGAGACGACGGCCAGGCCGCGCTTCTCCACGATTTCGGCCGGCGTGCCTTCGCCTGCCAGGACGCCGTCCAGCACTTCGGAGGCCATCTTATTGTTGATCTTGCCGTCCTCCACCATGCGTGCGAGCTCAACGATGGTGGCGGGCTGGACACCCAACTGGCCGGGATCCACGTCGGCGTTCTTGGCCCGGCCCACGATCTCGCCCATCCACCACTTGCGGGCAACGGAAGCCGAAGCACCGGCGGCGATGGTTTCCTCGATCTCGTCCATCACTCCGGCGTTCACTACATCGCGGAATTCCAGGTCGGAATAGCCCCAGTCGGCCTGGAGGCGCTTGCGGCGCGCGGCCGGCGGTTCGGGCAGCGTAGCCCGCAGCTCCTCCACCCATTCGCGCGAGGGAACCACGGGAACAAGGTCCGGCTCCGGGAAGTAGCGGTAGTCGTCGGCGTCGGACTTCGCACGGCCGGACGTGGTGGTGCGGGTGTCCTCGTGCCAGTGTCGGGTCTCCTGGGTGACCGTTCCCCCACCGTCCAGGACGGCGGCGTGGCGCTGGATTTCGTAGCGTACGGCGTGTTCGACGGCGCGCAGCGAGTTCACGTTCTTGGTCTCGGACCGGATGCCGAACCGTTCGCGGCCGTGGGGACGGAGCGAGACGTTGGCGTCGCAGCGGACGTTGCCGCGCTCCATCTTCGCGTCGGACACACCAAGGTTCTTGACGATTTCGCGGACGGCAGCCACGTAGGCCTTGGCCAGTTCAGGCGCGCGGGAGCCGGCGCCCTCGATGGGCTTGGTGACGATCTCCACCAGCGGCACGCCGGCGCGGTTGTAGTCCACCAAGGAGAAGTCGGCGCCCTGGATGCGTCCGGTGGCGCCGCCCATGTGGGTCAGCTTTCCGGCGTCCTCCTCCATGTGCGCGCGCTCGATCTCCACCCGGAAAACGGTGCCGTCGGACAGTTCGATGTCCAGGTAGCCGTCGTAGGCAATGGGTTCGTCGTACTGGGAGGTCTGGAAGTTCTTCGGGGTGTCCGGGTAGAAGTAGTTCTTCCGCGCGAACCGGCAGGACTCGGCGATCTTGCAGTTCAGGGCCAGGCCGATCTTGATCGAGGACTCGATCGCGGCCTTGTTCACCACGGGCAGGACGCCGGGCATGCCCAGATCCACTTCGTTGACGTTCGTGTTGGGCTCGTCACCGAAGACGTTCGGGGCGGAGGAGAACATCTTGGTCTTGGTGTTGAGTTCCACGTGGACCTCAAACCCCAGGACGGGATCGTACTTCTCCATGGCCTCTTCGAAGCTCAGGATTGCGTCGGTGTTCATTATTTTGCCTCCTGGCTTCCAACAAGGGTTTCGACAGGCTCAACCACCGGCGAGGCGGCGCCGGCCACGGCAGCGGCCAGGTCCGGGGCCTGGGCCAGCAGCGGGCCGCCCCACTTGGCCTCGAGCAGCGACTCCAGCACGGCGCCCACCCGGTACAGGCGGGCATCCTCACGGGCCGGGGCCAGCAGCTGGATGCCCACGGGGAGGCCGTCCTCGTCCGCAAGGCCGCCCGGCAGGGACAGGCCCGGAACGCCGGCCAGGTTGGCGGGGATGGTGGCGACGTCGTTCAGGTACATTGCCAGCGGATCGTCCAGCTTCTCCCCGAGGCGGAAAGCGGTGGTGGGGGCCGTGGGCGAAATCAGGACGTCGGCCACAGTAAAGGCAGCATCGAAGTCGCGCTGCACCAGGGTGCGGACCTTCTGCGCCGAGCCGTAGTAGGCGTCGTAGTAGCCGGCGGACAGGGCGTACGTGCCCAGGATGATGCGCCGCTTGACCTCGTCGCCGAAGCCGGCGGCGCGGGTGGCACCCATGACGCGTTCGATGGTCATGGGGCCCTCTTCGGGGAGGACGCGCAGGCCGTAACGGACGCCGTCGAACTTTGCGAGGTTGGAGGACGCCTCGGAGGGCATGATCAGGTAGTAGGCGCCCAGCGCGTACTGGAAGTTGGGGCAGGAGACCTCAACGATCTCGGCGCCGGCTTCCTTGAGGAGTTCCAGGGCATCGTTGAAGCGGTTTTCGACGCCGGCCTGGTAGCCCTCGCCGTGGAGCTCCTTGATGATGCCGATCCGAAGGCCCTCGACATTGCCGGTTTTCGCTGCGGCGACGAGGTCCGCCAGCGGGTCCGGCAGCGAGGTGGAGTCGCGGGCATCGTGCCCGCCGATGACCTGGTGCAGGAGCGCCGAGTCCAGGACGGTCCGCGAAACGGGGCCGATCTGGTCCAGCGAGGACGCCATGGCGATGGCGCCGTAGCGGGAGACGCTGCCGTAGGTGGGCTTGACGCCCACGGTGCCGGTGACGGCGCCGGGCTGGCGGATGGATCCGCCGGTGTCGGTGCCGAGGGCGAGCGGAGCCTCAAAAGCGGCGACGGCGGCCGCGGACCCGCCGCCGGAGCCGCCCGGAATCCGGTCCAGGTCCCAGGGGTTGCGCGTGGGTCCGTAGGCGGAGTGCTCGGTGGAGGAGCCCATGGCGAACTCGTCCAGGTTGGTCTTGCCCAGGATGGGCATCTTCGCGGCGCGAAGACGCTCGACGACGGTGGCGTCGTACGGGCTGTGCCAGCCTTCGAGGATTTTGGACCCGGCCGTGGTGGGCTGGCCCACCGTCACGATGAGGTCCTTCACGGCGATGGGCACACCGGCCAGGACATGGAGGGCCTCGGCGTCAGCTCCGCCGGCGGCGCGGATGGCGTCCACTTCGGCGGCGACGGCGAGCGCTTCCGCGGCGTTGACGTGCAGGAACGCGTTGACGCCGCGTTCGCCGCCGTCCACGGCGGCGATCCTGTCCAGATACGCCTGGGTGACCTCGACCGAGGTGACCTCGCCGGCCGCCAGCTTTTCGGCCAGCGCCGCGGCAGAGAGGCGGATGAGTTGGTTGTTGTCAGTCATGGTTATGCCTCATCCAGGATTGCCGGAACCTTGAAACGGTTGTCGTCGGAGTCCGGTGCACCGGAAAGTGCCTGTTCCGCCGTGAACGTGTGGCCCACCACGTCTTCCCGGAACACGTTGGTCAGCGGAATGGGGTGGGACGTGGCCGGCACGTCGTCACCGGCGGCTTCGCTGACGGATTTGACCGAATCAACGATGACGGCGAGTTCTCCGGCCATCCTGTCCAGCTCTTGAGCACTCATCTCGATGTGAGCGAGCCGCGCGAGATGCGCAACATCGTCACGGTTGATCGCAGCCATGGATCTCCCCTGCAAAGTTTGAATTGATTTCCGATCCATTCTAGTGGGGAAACGATGATGCCCGTCTGACGACCCCCAGCGGGCGTCAGACGGGCACCTTCTTACCGAAGGCCGCCCACCAGGGGCAACACCGCGGCAGCTACAGACTAACCGATACCGATAGCTCCGGTCAGCACTCCAATTCCCAGCATGACCAGCGAAACCACTGCCGCGCGCCACAGGACCTTCTTGTGGTGGTCGCCCAGGTCCACCTTGGCCAGCGAGACCAGCAGCAGGATGGCGGGAACCAGCGGGCTCTGCATGTGGAACGGCTGGCCGGTGATGGAGGCTCGTGCCATCTCGGCGCCGCTGATGCCGTAGTGTGCAGCCGTTTCACTCAGGACCGGAAGTACGCCGAAGTAGAAGGCGTCGTTGCTCATGAAGAACGTCATGGGGATGCTCAGGAGACCGGTGATGACGGCCATCAGCGGGCCCATGCTGGACGGGATGATCTGCACCAGCCACGCCGACATCGCTTCCACCATGCCGGTGCCGGTGAGGACGCCGGTGAGCACTGCTGCCGCCATGACCATGCTGACAACGGCAACGATCGACGGCGCGTGGGCCACGATCTGCGCGGCCTGGTCCTTGACGTGCGGGAAGTTCACCAGCAGGGCGATGGCCGAACCGACCATAAAGACGTACGGCAGGGGCACCAGGTCGGCGATGAGCATGCCCATCACGGCCACCGTGAGGGCCAGGTTGAACCACTGCAGCTTTGGGCGCAAGGTGGTGCGGTTGGGGTCCAGTGCGGTGCCGGCCATGGCGGCGTGGTCTTCGTCCACGAGGGTTTCAGTGCGTTCCAGGACAGCTACGGAGGAGCCGTCGACGGCGGGGGCTGCTCCGCCGGGGTTGTCCGCCTTGCGTCCGCGGCCGGTTCCCGGACCGCCGGCAGTACTGCCGCCGTCGAACCCCTCGGCGGTGTCAGGCACGCCCCAGATTTCCGGCTGCGTGGCGCGGAGGCGGTTGCGCTCCTGGAGGCCGAGGACCCAGGCGAAGACCAGGACAACGGCAAGGCCGGCTGCCAGGGACGGGATCATAGGGACGAAAACCTCGTTGACGTCGATCTTCAGGGCGCTGGCGGCGCGGGCGGTGGGGCCGCCCCAGGGGACGATGTTCATGGTGCCGTTGGCCAGGCCGGCCACGCAGGTGAGGACCACGGGGCTCATCTTCAGCCGGAGGTAGATCGGCAGCATGGCAGCAGTGGTGAGGATAAAGGTCGTGGAGCCGTCGCCGTCCAGGGACACGGCGGCTGCCAGCAGGGCGGTGCCCAGGACCACCTTGGCGGGGTCGTTGCCGAGCTTGCGCAGGATGAACCGGACCAGCGGATCAAACAGCCCGACGTCGATCATCAGGCCGAAGTAGATGATGGCGAACATCAGCAGGGCCGCTGTGGAGGTCATGGACTTCATCGAATCCATCACCATGTCGCCAATGCCCAGGCCGGCGCCGGCGAAAAGGCCAAAAACTGTAGGGACGATGATCAGCGCCAGCACTGGCGTCAACTTCTTCGTCATGATCAGCACCATGAATACCGCGATCATGGCGAATCCAAGTAATACCAGCACGGCTGGGCTCCTTCTTTGTGAACAGCGGCACAGCGGTGTGACGCGTGCTACAGACTTTAGGGTGGCCGCCGTCACGGCAGTGCCTTTGGCTCAATTGATTGGCATACTGCTTATTGCGAGCATTTTGCTCATTGTGCTCACGGGCTGAGGAGGCCCGAATTTCCCGCCCGGATCGAGGAGGATCATGCTGCGTTCCAGTCCCCGCGCGCCGCTGCGGTTCTCCACCCAGACTCTGCTGCTGCAGCTGGCGGTGGTCCTTTTGGTGGTTCTGCTCAGCGCGGCCGTCCACGCCTGGCTGACCTATGACCGGGTGGGCCGCGAGGCGGAGAACCAGGCGCTGACGCTGGCCCGGACTGTAGCCTCGGATCCGTCCGTGCGGGCCGACGTACTGGCCATCAGTGAACAGCCCGGCACTCCCCCTGCTTCCGAACTCGCGGCCGGGCCGCTGATGGCATCGGCTGAAGCAGTACGCGCCCGGACCGGTGCCCTGTTTGTGGTGATCACCGACGAAACCGGGATCCGCCTGGCCCACCCGGACCCCCAGCGGCTCGGTGAAAGGGTGAGTACCGATCCGTCCGAGGCGCTGTCCGGCGAGGAAGTGACCACCCGGAACACCGGAACACTCGGACCTTCCGCCGGCGCCAAGGTCCCCGTCTACGCTCCCGGCAGCAGCACGGTGGTGGGCGAGGTCAGCGTGGGGTATTCGATGGAGACCGTGGGCCAGAGCGTGGAACGGGACATCGGCCCGGTCGCCTTGACCGCCACGGGCGCACTGCTCGCCGGCATCCTGGGATCCTTCCTGCTGCGCCGCCGCCTGCACCGGCTCACCCTGGGCCTGGAGCCGGAGGAGATCAGCACCCTGGTCCATGACCAGGTGGCGGTCCTCCAGGGTGTGGACGACGGCGTGATCGGTGTTTCCGCCGACGGCCGGATCACCGTCTTCAACGCCGCCGCCCAGCGCCTGCTGGGGCTGGACGACCTCGCCGGAACACCCTGGGAGGACGCCCCCGTGCCGGACCTGCTGAAGTCCCTGACCCGGGCCGGCTCCGGCGACGCTTCCGCCGTCGAACTGGTGGCGGGCGGCCGGGTGCTGGTGGCCAACGCGCGCAAAGCCCTGCACCGGCGGGAGGACCTGGGCTGGGTGGTGATGCTCCGCGACCGCACAGAGCTGCAGCAGCTCACCCGGCAGCTGGACGCCGTGGGAACCATGTCCACGGCGTTGCGGGCACAGCGGCACGAGTTTGCAAACCAGTTGCACACCATCGCAGGGTTCATGAGCATCGGGCAGCACCAGCAGGCGCGCGAGTACCTGGCCCGGTTGGCCGCGACGGGCCCGCTGAAGTTTCCCGTGGACCAGGCCGAGCTGCTGCAGGACCCGTACCTGCAGGCCTTTGTCGGGGCCAAGGGCGTGGAGGCCGACGAGCGCGGGGTGGCCCTGCGCATCGGGCCCGAGACCCTCGTCCGGGGGCAGGTCACCGACGCCCAGGATGTCACCACCGTGCTGGGCAACCTGATCGATAATGCCGTTAATGCCGCCGTGGCCGGCTCTGCGGAGGACCGCTGGGTGGAGCTGGAGGTGCTGGATGAGCCGGCGGACGACGGCGGCACCCTCCATGTGGTGGTCGCTGACTCCGGCGACGGGCTGGCGGAGGGAACGGACGCCGAGGCGGTCTTCGCGGAAGGCTTCACCACTGCGTCCGGCGCGCTGTCCAGAAACAACCGTGCCGGCGGGGGCCAGGGCTTCGGGCTTGCCCTTGCCCGCCAGCTTGCCCGGCGCCGCGGCGGGGACGTTAAGTTGCTGGAGCGTGGGCGGCGGGGCGGCCCCGGAGCAGTCTTTATGGCAACCCTCCCCGGCACCACTGCTGGGACTACGGCGGGAACCAAGGATTCCAGGATCGATGATGCGGCGTCCGAGGACGCTGCGGGAAAGGACACCCATGGCTGATGATTTCCGGGTGCTAATCGTGGATGACGACTTCCACGTGGCCAAGCTGCACGCCGCCTATGTGGATTCGGTGGCGGGGTTCCTGGCCCTGGCGCCGGTGGGAACGGCCTCGCTCGCGCTGCAGGCGATCCACAGCCTGCGGCCGGACCTGGTGCTGCTGGACGTTTACCTGCCCGATGCCTCGGGGCTGGACCTTTTGCAGCAGTTGGACGTGGACACCGTGATCCTCAGCGCCGCTTCGGACGCCGCCTCCATCCGGGTGGCGTTCCGCCGGGGTGCGCTGGGCTACCTGCTGAAGCCGTTTACTTCCGAGTCCCTGTCCCAGCAGCTGCGGTCCTATGCGCGGTACCGGCGCCTGCTGTCCCAGCCCGGGGCACTGGACCAGGACGGGGTGGAGCGGGCCAAGCGCTCGCTCATCCCCGGTGACGTCACGCCGTCGTCCAAGCCGAGGTCCGCGACGGAGGCCGCTGTGCTCGAGTCTTTGGTTCCCGGCGAGCAGTACTCAGCCGCGGAGGTGGCAGGCCGGGTGGGTGTTTCCCGGGCGACGGCACAGCGGTACCTGTCCTCGCTGGCCGACGACGGCGCCGTGGACATCCAGCTGCGCTACGGGACCACCGGCAGGCCGGAGCACCGCTACGGCCTGCCGGCTGGATAAATTAGTTCGCGCTCTTCTGGGCCACGAGCTCGATTTCGACCAGCATTTCGGGGTCCAGGAAGGGCAGGACGTGGACCAGGGACAGGGTTGGCCGGATGTCGCCGAACACTTCACCGTGCGCGCGGCCGGCTTCTTCCCACTTGCTGATGTCCGTCAGGTAAAGCTTGGACTGGACCACATCCTCGAAGCTGAAGCCGGCGTCCGCGAGGACCTTGCCGAGCTTCTGCAGGATGAACTGGGTCTGGGTGTAGAAGTCGTTCCCCACGATGCCGTCCTCGCCGCTGGCGGCCGTGGCGGAAATGTAGAGGGTGTTGTCCACCTGGACGGCGCGGGAGTAGCCGAGGGTCTGTTCCCAGACGGAGCCGGTGCCGAAGGTTTTGCGCATGGTGGGCCTTTCAAAGCTGGAATGAGTCGGCACCACTTTAGGGCGGCTACAGGTCCAGCCGGTAAACCAGCAGTTTTATGTCAGTTCCGGGGACGAACCAGTCCCTCTCCGGCACCCTGGCGAAGCCGGTCCTGTTGTACAGGCCGTGTGCGCTCTCCCAGGTCTCGCCGGTGGTGAGGGCTACCGCCCTGATACCCGGCAGGGACCGGGCATGAGCGATGATGGCCTCCACCATCGCTCTGCCTGCTCCGCTGCGCTGGACTGCAGGGTCAACCACCAGCATGCGGAATTCCAGCTCATCGGGCAGGGCGATGTCCGCGTACGGCTCCCCAGCCAAAGCCAGGGTCACCGAACCCACCACGTCTCCGGCCCGCTCCGCCACCCAGACGGTGGCCTGGCCTGCGCGCTGTGCGACGTCCTGGACCTTGCGCATATACGGGTGCTCGGCGTCCTCAAAGTACCCGGCGGCCAGATAGGAATCCCTGGTGATGCGGGCAACGGCGTCGAAATCGGATTCGACGGCGGGACGGACGGTTATCGGCGAAGGCACCCATCAATGGTAGGGGTACCAGCCGGTAACACCGCGTGAAAGTGCGCTTTTCGTGACTGAACTATCAGTCCGGGCGGAATGGCAGGCAATGCGGAACCGGCAGTCAGAGCGGAAATTTGCCGGACAGCTCCAGGCTCGCCGCGCAGGTCCAGGCGTCCAGCCGCTCCTGGTCGGTGGGGCCGCCATCCAGCGGGCTGGTCAGCCGGGGGCGGCGGACCCAGCAGCCGGCTTCCTCCGCGATCAGGGCACCGGCGGAGAAGTCGTGCTCATTGAGCCCGCGTTCGCCGAAGGCGTCGTGTGTTCCGTCCGCCACCATGCACAGGTCCAGCGCGGCGGACCCCAGCCGGCGGACATCCGCGAATCCCTCCAGCAGTTCGGCCAAATGGGCGGCCTGCTCCGACCGGACGCCCGGATCGTAGCTGAACCCGGTGGCAAGGAGCTGCCCCTTGCGGCCCGGCACAGGCCCTTCCAGCCGGGTCAGGGTGCCGGCTTCTTCCAGCCACGCACCCTGGCCGCGGGCAGCGTAGTAGATGCGGCCCAGGGCAGGGGCGTTGACGACGCCGGCCAGCCAGGTGCCGTCGGCATCCGCCACGGCCACGGACGTGCCGTAGTAGACAATGTTGCGGATGAAGTTGGTGGTGCCGTCCAGCGGGTCGATGGACCAGCGGTAGCCGGAGGGGTCCGCCGGCCTGGTGGTGCCGTGTTCCTCGCCGGTGATGCTGTCCCCCGGCCGCGCGGCCGCGATGACGTCACGGACGGCGTTCTCAGCGGCGACGTCGAACGCGGTGACCCAATCTCCGGCATCGCCCTTGTTGCTGGCATGGAGCGCGTCGGCGTTCCGGCCGGCGAGGACACGCGCCCCGGCGGCCGCGGCCTGCTTGGCCACCTCCAACAGTTCAGTCACGCCGGTCATCGGGCTGCCTCCGCTTCTGCCGGTTCTGCCTCAGTCCCAGCGCCGCCTTCCAGTGCTGCGGGCCCGCCGGCGAGAAGCTGCCGGAAGCCGTCCTCATCCAGTACGGGAATGCCGAGTTGTTCGGCCTTGTCCAGTTTTGTGCCGGCGCTTTCGCCGGCCACCAGGTAACTGGTGTTCTTGGAGACGGAGCCCGCCGCCTTGCCTCCCCGGAGAAGGATGGCTTCCTTCGCCTCGTCCCGGCTGAAGCCGGGGAGTGAGCCGGTGACCACAACGGTGAGGCCTTCGAGGGTCCGCGGCATGGACTCATCCCGCTCGTCCTCCATGCGGACACCGGCCGCAGCCCAGCGGTCCACGATTTCGACGTGCCAGTCCTCGGCAAACCACTCCTTCAGCGCGGCTGCAATGGTGGGGCCGACGCCGTCAACGTGTGCCAGTTCCTCCTCCGAAGCCGCCCGGATGGCGTCCATGGTGCCGAAGGCCTGCGCAAGCGCCCGCGACGCCCGGGGGCCGACGTGCCGGATGGACAGGGCCACCAGGACCCGCCACAGCGGCTGGGTTTTAGCCTTTTCCAGCTCCTTGAACAGCTTCTCGGTGGTGGCGGTGGGCTTGGACGGCGACTTCGCGGTGCCCTTGCTGTAGAAGTAGGGCACCAGCTCGAACTCCTCGGTGGGCACGCCCTTGCTGCGCTTCTCGCGCCTGATGCGGACGTCCGCCAGGGTCTCGGGGGTGAGGTCGAACAGGGCAGCTTCGGTGGTCAGCGGCGGAACCTCGGGTTCTGCCGGCTGGGTGAGGGCGATGGCAGCTTCCCAGCCGAGGGCTTCGATGTCGAAGGCACCACGGCCGGCCAGGTGGAACACCCGCTCCCGCAGTTGGGACGGGCAGGATTTTGAGTTGGGGCAGCGGATGTCCACGTCGCCTTCCTTGGCCGGGGCCAGGGGCGTGCCGCAGGAGGGGCACTCGGCGGGCATCACGAAGTCGCGGACCGGAGGATCCTGCTGGTCGCGCAGGGCAAGGACCGGTCCCACGATTTCCGGAATGACGTCGCCCGCCTTGCGCAGGATGACGATGTCTCCGATCTTGACGCCCTTGGCCTTGACCACGTCCTGGTTGTGCAGGGTAGCCATTTCCACTGTGGAGCCGGCAACCTTGACCGGCTCCATCATGCCGAAGGGCGTGACGCGGCCGGTGCGGCCCACGTTGACCTGGATGTCCAGGAGCTTGGTGTGGACTTCCTCCGGCGGGTACTTGTAGGCGACAGCCCACCGGGGCACCCGGGTGGTGTAGCCGAGGGCCCGCTGGGTGGCGAAGTCATCCACCTTGACCACAATGCCGTCAATTTCGTGCAGCAGTTTGTGGCGCTTGTCCCCATACCGCTTGATGAAGTCAAGGACCTCGTCCAGGCTCCCCAGCACTTCGGAGTAGGGGCTGACCGGCAGGCCCCAGTTCTTCAGCAGGTCGTACGTTTCGGACTGGCTGCGCGCCTGGAGCCCTTCGCGCGCCCCGATGCCGTGGACAAACATCTTCAGGGGCCGTTTGGCTGTTTCCGCCGGGTCCTTTTGCCGCAACGAGCCGGCTGCCGCATTGCGCGGGTTGGCCAGCGGCGCCTTCCCTGCCTCAATGAGCGCTTCGTTGAACTCCGCGAATGCCTGCGAGGGGATGAACACTTCGCCCCGGATTTCCACTTCCGCCGGAAACCCTTCCCCACTCAACTCCTGCGGGATTTCCTTGATGGTGAGGACGTTGTGGGTAATGTCCTCCCCCGTGGTGCCGTCGCCGCGCGTGGCGGCGCGTACCAGTTTGCCGTCCCGGTACAGCAGGTTGACCGCGAGTCCGTCGATCTTCAGTTCGGTCAGCCAGGCCGGCTGTTGCGATCCGTCACCGATTTTCCCGATACTGGCCGACGCTTTGGTGAGCCAGGCTTCGAGTTCCTCGAGGGAAAAAACATCCTCAAGGCTGTACATCCGCTGCAGGTGCTCCACGGCAGCGAACGCGGCGGAGACTTCCCCTCCCACTTCCTGGGTTGGCGAGTCATTGGACACCAGTTCCGGATGCAGTGCCTCGATTTCCTCCAGCCGCCGGAACAGTTCGTCGAATTCGGCGTCGGAGACCAGGGGTTCGTCTTCCTGGTAGTACGCGAACCGGTACTTCCGGACCAGGTCCACGAGATTCTCGTACTCCTCGCGGACTGCGTCGGTGGGGGTTGCTTCCGGCTCGACGGGTTCGGTGGTGCGGGTGGCGGTCTGTTCTGCGGGGCCTGGTCCTGTACTCACAGACCTATCTTGCCATCAAGGCACGTCAGCGCCGTGGCGGCGCCACTGACCTCAGTGGGTCCGGGTACGCGGCCGGTTCCTGCCCCACCAGATGAAGGAAGCGGCGGCGGCGCCCAGCAACAGGACGCCGGCGAGGACCGGCAGGAGAGCCGGCCCGCCGGGGCCGGAATCACCCGCAACGGTGACAGCCGCGGCCCGGGTTGCACGGGCGGACTTGGTGACGGGCGTGTTCCAGTCCTGTCCGCTGGACGGGCCCGTGGGCGGCGGAGACCCGGTGTATCCCGTGGCGGAAACTGACGGGCCGGCGGCTGATTCTTCCGGTCTTGAGGCCGGGGCAGCCGGTGCCGGCTCCACCGCGGGAGGCGCCACCGACGGTGCGGGCTGTTCCGGCGGCGCCGGCACAGGGTCCGCGGGCGGAGCCGGCGGACTTTCGGGTTCCTTGGGTTTGCGGGTACGAGTGGGGTCGGCGGGTCCCTGGTCACCTGCCGGCTCCGTCCCGCAAAACACCAGAAAGCACTGGTCGGGTGATGTGGTGGATACAGGGGTGGGCTCCGTGGAATCCGCAGCCGCGGGGCCGCCCGGAAAGAGGGAAACGGTAAGGGCGAGGACCGCTGCTGATGCCGTCGTCGACGCAACGCGGAAGACCGGTGAAGACGGGGTCATTGCTACCTTTCGATGCGCGCAGTCCCCCCACCGCGGCTTTCTGGTGTCCCCGGTAGTCTTCTACACCGCGCAACAGGGCCGCAAATCCAGCGGATCCGCGGCCCTGTTGTCATCAACGTGTCAATCCCTGTTTTCGGGCGGCAGCGCAACCTGGATCTTGCGTGCCTTTCCGCGCCCCACCACGTACCCGCGGCCGGGAATGAAGTCCGTGCCGGTCCGGCCCAGCGACGTGTTCAGCAGGCTGTCGCCTTCGATGTCGCCGGGATTCAGCAGCAGGCCCCGCCTGCCGGACTTGAAAGGCTGGGCCAGGGACCAGGCCGAGGACCAGGTGGAGGTTTCGGATTCACCGATGACCCATTGGTCCGCCTTGATGGATGCCGTCACCAGCCGCCCCACGCCTGACTCCGCCAGGGTGTCGGTGAATTCCGTCAGCCCCTCGATGAAGATGGCCAAGGCTCCCGGGTTTCCCGAAGAGTGCTCCACCAGGTCTTCCACTACCTCGGCTACGTCGTCCGGGCCCACCACGGAGCGGTTCCAGATGGGCAGGGAGGCGACGGCGGACCGGCGGGCCCCGATGTAGATGAGCTCGGTGGCGGGGTTGGACCGGCGGAGGGCGTAGGCCAGGGTCACGAGCGCCACCGTCCGGCCGGAGCCCGGCGGTCCGGACAGGAGCAGCGGTCCCCGTGCCATGACCTCAGCCGGCCGAAGCGTTTCGTTGTCGACGCCGATCACGGGCAGGTCCGGGCCGCCTGCGGGCAGGACGTCCAGGTCCACCTGCTCCGGCAACCTTTCGATGCCGGGGGCGGACTCCAGGCCCTGGCGCATCATGGCTTCGCTGAGCTTATGCACCTCACGGGCCTGCAGGGCAAGGTTGGAGTTCCCGCCCAGCACGGCGAGCTGCACTTCAAGTCCGTCCAGCAGGCCCCGGCCGGGCGGGGAGCCGGCGCCGAGCACATCCCGTGGAACATCCATGGAAATGTAGTCATCCTCGGAGGAGAGGCGCAGCACCAGGCGCCGCTGGATGGACGCAAGCAACGAGGCGGGGACCGCATTGGGGCGGTCCCCGGTGACCACCAGGTGGATGCCGAGTGTACGGCCGTCGGTGGCCAGCTGCAGGAAGATGTCCCAGAGCCCGGACAACCTGCTGTGTTCGTACGCTTCGCGGAAGGCCGACATGCCGTCCACCAGGACAAAGATCCGTTTTTCGTGGGGCCGGTTGGCCAGCTTCCGGTACTCAACAATGGTGGAGGCCCGCACCTCGGCGAACGCGGCCGAACGCTGCTCCGCGATGTCGCGCAGCAGGCGCAGCAGGCGCCCCACCCGTTCCACGTCGTCGCCGTTGATGATCTCACCCACGTGCGGAAGCTCCTCCAGCATCCGCAACCCGGAGGAGCCGCAGTCGATCCCGTAGACGTGGACGGGCCCGCCGCGGGGCGTCACGGCGGCGGCGATCGCAATACCGCGCAAAGCCGCCGACTTTCCTGATCCGCCCGTACCGTAGATGGCCATGTTGCCGTCTTTGTCCGGCTGGTAAAAGACGGTGGGCTGGGCCTGGCGGACGGGGTCATCGGCAACGCCGAGGAGGAGCTGCTCGTCTGTGCGGGGGTTGGGCAGCTTGGAGAAGTCGTAGGTCTTGGCCAGTTCGTCCAGCCACGGTTTGCGCGGAGGCCGGATGTCCAGCGTTCCGGCGGCGCGGACAATGGTGGCCGTCATCCTGGCGATGTCGTTGGGGCCCGCCGGCGCCTCCAGGACGGGCTTTTCCGGAGCCGGAGGCTCCCAGCTCGGGCCGGAGCCGAAGGCCATTTCCACGATGTCGATCTGCGGCCGCTGGGGTTTGTCCGTGGTCCAGCCGCCGGCGTAGCCGGTCTGGAAGCCCTGGATCCGGCCGGGACCTGTCTTGGCCGCGCCCCGTCCCGGGATGGCGGGGTCGAAGTAGGCGGCATCCGGGACACCCAGGATGTCCGTCGCGTCGTCCTCGTCGGCCATCCGCAGGGCCACCCTCAGGTTTGTGTTGGCCCGCAGGCTGTCCTTGATGACGCCGGCCGGGCGCTGCGTAGCCAGGATGAGGTGCAGGCCCAGGGACCGCCCGCGCGCGGCAACGTCCACCACGCCGTCAACGAACTCGGGGACCTCGCTGGCGAGCGCCGCGAATTCGTCCACGATGATGATCAAGTAGGGCGGCGCCTCCGGATCGGCCTCCCGCTGGAGCGACAGCAGGTCCTTGGCCTTCTTCCGGTTCAGCAGCTGCTCCCGGTAATGAAGTTCGGCGCGCAGGGAGGTCAGCGCGCGCCGGACCAGGTGCGGCGAAAGGTCCGTGACAAGTCCCACCGTGTGCGGCAGGTTGATGCAGTCGGCGAAGGCCGCGCCGCCCTTGTAATCGACGAACAGGAAGCTGACCCGGTCCGGGCTGTACGCCGCGGCCATGCCCATCACCCAGGACTGCAGGAATTCGGATTTGCCGGCGCCGGTGGTTCCGCCCACCAGGGCGTGCGGGCCCTCGTTCTTCAGGTCCAGGTACAGCGGTTCGATACCTTTCGAGCCCACCAGGGCGCGCAGGGTGCCGTTATCCTTGCGGTTGGCCACGGCGCTGCTGTGCACGGAGTTGTTCTCGGTCCAGCGTTCGGCGACGGCCTGGGGGTTGTCCAGGAAGTCCTTGCCGATCAGGGTGGCATAGGAAACAGCGCGTGGAAGGTCGGAATCGTCGGCGACGGGTTTGCCTACATCCACCACAGGGGTGAGCATCCGGGCCAGCTGGGCAGCCAGTTCGGCATCCACGCTTTCGCAGCTGACGGGGTAGGTGTGCCGGCCCAGCCGGACCTGTCCGGTGGTGGTGCCGTGGTGGCCGTCCACCACCATGAAGTCGCGGCAGGCAGCGGGCAGGGCTTGCACGTCCGTGGCCACCCAAAGCACATGGACGCCTGCGTCCGGCCCCCGTTCGGCGAGCCGGGTAAGGCGTCCCCGGTCCACGGGGGCGTCGTCCTCAACGATTACCAGCACGGCCGGCAGCACCGGTGCATCCACCTCGTCCTTGGCGGGATCCAGGGCGGGGCGAAGGACGGGACCTGACCGTTGGGCGGCGGCTTCCCTGGCTTCCACCAGGTCTTCGAGGCGGGCCACCAGGGATGCGCCGCCGGCCGAACCGGCGGCCAGGTGGTCACCGGAAAGGGGACTGTGGCCGGAGCCCACGTGCGGCAGCCATTGGAGCCAGTTCCACCGTTCCCTGGACTGGGCGGAGGTGATGGCCGTGAGCACCACTTCGGCAGGTGAGTGCAGTCCCGCGAGCTGGAGCACCATGCCGCGGGCAACATCGTCCACCAGCCCTCGGGCGCCGGCGATGCCCAGCGAGCCGGCTGTCCGGAACTGGGACACCACCGGCACGCCTTCGATGTCCCGGAACTGCTTGATGCAGTCCTGGATTTCGCGGGCGTACTCCACCTCGGTGTCGTTGTTCGACGGTTCCTCCAGGAGGACCCGGGACGGCACGGTGCCCAGTCCGAACCGCAGGCCCAGGAAGCCGCCGTGCTCAGGGCGGTGGGTCCACAGCAGCGGACCCAGTTTGTAGATGGCACTGACGGTGTCGCTGACGGAGGGCGCCTCCTGCAGCCGGACGGCACGCTCCACGTGCTGCAGTTCGGTGATGTCCTCACGGAAGGCGGCCATGGACGCGCGGAAATGCTTGAGCTGGTCCTTCTGCTGGCGCTTGGTCCGCATCTTCTGGTCCACGTAATGTCCCACTACGAACAGCGGCATCATGAGCATAAACACCGCCGAGAGCGGGTTGTTGCTGATCGAAAAGATCACCGCACCCATCAGTAGCGGCGTAAGAAGCATGATGAAGGGGAAAGGATGGTCGTCGGGGCGTTTGGGCCCGGCGGGCAGGACGCGCTTCGGTTCCTCAAACCGGGGAACCACCCGGGGAGAGCGGTTGAAGTCCACCAAAGGCGAGGTGGGCGCGGCGGCCTGGTTGTGTCCCAGCGGCACCACGGTGATGGTGGTGTCGCCCAGGGTGATGGTGTCCGAGGAGTTCAAGGTGGCCCGGGTGACCGGCAGGCCGTCCATCAGGAGCCCGTTGGCGGAGTTGGTGTCCACGATTTCCACGCCTTCGCCCACGGTGATGCGGGCATGGCGTTTGGACGTCAGCGGATCGGAGAGCCGGATGTCAACGTCCCGGTCCCGGCCGATGTAGCTGGTGCCCGATGGCAGCGAAAATTCGCGGCCGACGTCGGGCCCTGACAGCACCCGCAGGGTGGCAGCCGCGGGGCCCCGGCCGGCACCGGGGTCACCGAACTGCGTACTGACCTGGGTCAGCGAGACCACGGAACCGGGACGGAGGCCGGATTCGAGGAGGTTGTCCTCCCGGGCCAGGACGTTGCCGCGCATGCCGCCGCCCACAAACGCCTCGTCAATCTTTAAGGAGAGGTTGTCCGGTGCGGGGGTGCCCTTGCGGGCGGGGTCCGCGGCCCACAGTGTGGTTGCCACGTCGGCGACGGTGGCGAGGCCGTCCACGGTGACGGCCAGGTCCTTGGCTTCGGCGGGGTCCCGGCGGAGGGTGAGCCGGATCCTCATCCTTCGTCCACGCCCCTCATCTTTTCCAGCAGGTACAGATCATCGGCTGTGACAAGGTGCGAGGTGACTGCGTGCTCAACGAGCCGTGCGCGGCGGTTGGTGGCGAGTTTGCCGCCGCCGCCGCGAAGGCCAACAACGCCCACACGGTCCAGTTTGTCGCACACGTTGTCCAGCTTCCGGTTGAACCGGGTGAGCGCCCAGCCCAGCGTCTTTGCTGCCGCCGCGGAGGACGGGATGGCGCTGAAGCCTGTCCCTTCGCGCCGGAGCATGGGCTCGGCGAGCGCCACGATCAGAGCCTTTTGTGAGTCGGTGAACACCACGGGGCCGATGGTGGTGTCCCCGTTGCTGTCTTCCTCCCTCGACTCCTGCCGGAAGGAGGGCGTCTTCAGGTGCACCGCGAATTCGTAGGTGGTGGGTCCGGCCGTGAAGATGATGTTGGTGTGGCTGAACACCAGCGGGATCCGGGCGCCGGGCGAGAGCCAGGCTTGCATGCCGCCGGAGGCGTCTGCCACGGTGGCGGACAGCATGCTGCCTACATTGCTGAGCCACCAGATCCCGTCGTAGCGGGCAACCTGCAGGAACTGCCGGTGCAGGTACGGGTTGTCGTCCACTTCCAGGTCGCCTTCGCGGCCGATGTTGAAGACGTCCTCGTCGGAGGGTTCGTACCATTCACCACAGAAATCTATTGCTAGATCCCCCATTTTCTGTGCCTCCTCATTGGGCAAAGCGTTGTAAATCGTGCAGGTGCAAGTGTTTGGAACGGAGGGCCGCTCATGGGCCGGTGCAGGCGATGGAGGCTTCTTCCATTGGTGAGAAGGCGCCGTCCGAGCGGACGATCATCACCTGGACGCAGGTCTGCCCGGACGGGTTCGGCGTTACCTGGACGGGGGGCTGGGCGATGGACTGGTATTCGCCGCCGCCGCCGATGGTGTAGACCCGCCATTTGTAGGTGTCTCCGGGCTTGGGCTGCGGATTGTTCCAGGTGAATGAGGCGCCGCCGGGAGTCAGGGATCCGGTGAGCCCTTCGACGTCGGGGACCGTGCCGTTGTCCAGCGCATCGGCCGGCGGTTTACTGGCTTCCTGGCTTTGCATTGCTTGGGGGGTCTCCGGTGCGGCGTTCGCGATCACGATCCCTACCACCGCGGCGAGGGCCAGCAGGGTGCCCCCGGAGATGGCAAGCCAGAGGTTGCGTTTCCCGTGGTCCGTGCCGGCCGCGGGCGCTTCGGCAGGGTCCTCCACCTTTGCGGGCCGGTGGAGCGTTGTGTCGGCAGCGTCACCGCCGTTGGGAAGCCTGCTGTCCTGGAGCCCGCCGTCCCGGGAAAGCCCGGGGGTAACCGGCGCACTGCCGGCGCTGCCGCGGAGCACAGTGGCCGGAGTCCAGTCCTGGGGCCGGGGTGCGGGCGCTGCCGGCGTCAGGGCTGCCGGCGGGGTAAAGCGCGACGGCGGCGTCTCCGCCGGGGGAACCTGCGGCCGGGTGCGGGCAGGGAAAGTGGGCGCACTGCCGGTCCGCTCCGGATCGATGGCCGCGATGCTCCGCACCCGCGTCTCCTCGGCACCGTCGTCCGGATGGCTGTCTTCCTGGTGCGGTTCTTCGAGGACTTCGAAGGGCGTGACCGAGAGGTTCAGTTCAGCCTGGATGCGCTGCAGGGCGAGGGCGAAGGCATGGGCCGAGGAATACCGGGACTGCGGTGACTTGGCCATGGCCGTGGACAATGCCAGCTCCAGGGATTCCGGGACATCGGCGCGGCCCAGCCTGGGCACGGGCATGTTGCTGATCCTGTTGATCAGCTCGCGCTGGGAGTTGTCAGCGCCCGGCATCACGAAGGGCGAGCGGCCGGCCAGGAGCGTGTAGAGGGTTGCGCCGAGCGCCCACACGTCCACCATCACGCCGTCCACGTTGCCGTCGCGGAACTGCTCCGGCGGAGACCACGGGATGGACATGCCGGAGTCCTCGTCGGCGTCGCCGGCCAGGGTTCCGGAAATGCCGAAGTCCGTCAGGGCAGGGCGGTTGTAGTCGGTCACCAGGATGTTGGCGGGTTTGATGTCGCGGTGCGCGATGCCGGCGCGGTGGGCGGTTTCGACGGCGGAGGCCACCTGGATGCCGACAGCCAGCACCTCGTCAACGCTGAACCGCTGCCGGCGGTACCGTACGTCCAGGCTGGGCCGGGAGCAGTACTCCATGGCCAGGTAGGAATGCCCGTCGTCGGTGACCTCCGCCTCGAAGATGGTCACGATGTACGGGTGGGAGGACAGTTGGGCCATGAGGTTGGCCTCGGACTCGAACCGGCGGCGGGCGCCCTCGGTTTTCAGGTCCGAAAGCAGCACCTTGACGGCCACTTTCCGCCGCGGCCGGTCCTGTTCGTAGAGGTAGACGTCGGAAAACCCGCCGGAACCCAGCAGGCTGATGTAGGTGAACCCCGGGATGTGGGGCGGCGGCGCAGGCGGCCGTTTGGAACTCAAAGAATCTCCTCAAAACGCAGAGAGATGTTGTCGCCCAGTTCAGCGATGTCCCCGTCCAGCAGGATGGCCATCTCGTTCTGGGCCAGGCGGCGTGGGGGCTGGCCTTCACGCACCAGGACGGTCCCGTTGGTGGCTTTGAGATCGCACAGCATCACGTGCCAGCCTTCCAGCCGGACTTCGACGTGCGAACGCGAGATATCCCCGCCCGGGCTGGCCACCTGAACCAGCCGGGGCATCACACCGCCCTGGACCCGGGACACCGAGGGTTGCCTGCCGATCACCAGCGACTGGTCGAGGTCCACGAGTTCCCCGGTGGAGATGCGCATCCGTCCCAGCCGCGGACGGGCCACCTGGACTGCGTCGGGCAGCAGGCCTGCGCCACAGGCGGCACAGGTGGCGCTGGTGGGCGGGTTGGCGTGGTCCTGGGGGCAGAGCCGCGCAAGCACCAGCGGCCCGGCTGCCGTTGAGGCGTCTGCCACCGTGCGGACGGGCTGGGCAGCCATCCCTTTCAGGCTGCCCTTCATGACTGTCTGGCCGTCATGGTCGGCGTCGTATTCTGCATGGTTTGCTTCCGCCTCCGGGGCAACCGTTGCGGCGGAAGCTGCCGAGGGAATGGCGGAGAGCATGGGTGTAGCCATTGCAGGCGGCGGGGCCGGCTCGCTGCCTCCGGCCGGCGTCCGCCAGGGTACCGAGTCGATGAGGCCGCTGGCTGCGGGCCGGCCGGGCACCGGGGCGGCTGAACCTGTCGAAGGTGTCTCCGGAACGACGGCGGGCGGCGCGTCTGCCGTCGCCGGAGATCCTTGGCCGCTGCCGGACTCAGCCGGTGAAGCTGCATTGCTTTGGTCTGCGTCTACCTGGCCTGATGCCGCCAGGTCTGTTGCCTCCTGGTGCGCGGCTTCCTGGAGCCCGGTTGCCTGGCCTGTTTTTTCCTCGTCCGCGGCCGCCTGACGGCCGGGCTCAGAGCCGTCTGGCTCCGGCTCTTCGCGGACGGCGGCGTCTTCGATCCTGCGGACGACGGTCCGCTCCCACAGGTGGTCATACGAGCTGGTCATCTCGCTGGCGGCCGCATGTCCGGAGGCAGTGGACGTGGCGTCGTCCCGTGCTGCACTGAGGCCAGCTACAGTGGCGGGGGCAGCGCCAGTTCCAGGGGCAGCGCCAGTTCCAGGGGCAGCGTCAATACTGGCGCCACCGTCATCCTCCCGGGCAGCTTCCGGGTCCGGGTCAGCGCCTGGCTCCGGCGCAGCATCGGTTTCGGCCAACCCGCCGTCATCGGAGTCCTCATCGATGACGGCATAAACAGTCTCTGCCGACGCCTCGTGCTCCGGCGCAACAGTGATTTCCGGAAGGTCGGCCTCTTCGGACGCTACGATCACCGGGGCCGGAACCGCGTAGGCGGGCGCTTCGGCTGCAGACGTTTCAATAACCGCCGCGGTTGCGTCGGCCGCCGGGGGCGCCGTCACGGGAGTTCCGGCAGCAACGGCGGGCTCAACTGCTGCGGGAGCGGGCCTGGCGGCGCTGGTCGCGGCCTCAGCGGTGAGGACCAGGGACTGCAGCAGCACCACGCCTTCCCCCAGTGGCAGGTCCGGAAGTTCCGACAGGTCGGCGTGCGCGGGCACAGGCACAGACTGGGGGTGCAGGCTGGCGCCCGCTGCCGGAATAACCAGCCGGCACGTCCCGGACTGATTGAGCCGCCGCTCGGTCCACGTGGTCACGTCGCGGCCGTTCAGCTCCACCGGGCCGTCGGCCGACTGGACCGTGACATCCAGGTCCCCGCGCAGGAAGACGCGCAGTGGTCCCTGGAAGTCGAGGATGCCAAAGGACGGGATGTTGGCCAGCGATCCCCCGGAACTGCTGGTCACCGCGTGAAGAACCTCGTGCACTTCCGGCCGGCTATCGAGCAGGTCCCAGAGTGCGGCAATAAGGGACGGTTGGGTGTCCGGGTCGAGGAGGACAGCCGTCTGCGAGCGGACAATACCCAGCCAGGTCCCGGGGACGTAACTAACGGCGGTCATCGCCGGGTTCCCCGCTCTCGTCCCCAGTGCCTGGTTCCGCGCTGCCTGGTTCCGCAGCTTCTGGTCCCACACCGCCTGGTTCCGCCGTTCCCGGTTCCACGCTCCGTGGTTCCACGGCGGCTGATTCCACGGTGGCCGTGCGGGGCAGCGTTGTTTCGTCTTCGGCCGATTCCGGGCGCGGGGCGGTGGTTGCTGCACCGGCGTCGTTCAGGACGTTCCGCACGTCCACCACAATGACCGTGACGTTATCCCTGCCGCCGCTGCGGAGTGCGGCCTGGATCAGGGCGTCCGCTGCGTCCTGGGGGTGGCCCACGGTGCTGAGGATCCGGTAGATGTGATCGTCCGTCAGCTCGCCGGTGAGGCCGTCAGAGCAAACGAGGATCCGGTCCCCCTCCTCCACGGGCAGCAGCCAGTAGTCGGCCTCCGTTTCGTCTCCCGTGCCCAGCGCACGCGTCACCACGTGCCGGCGCGGATGGATGGTGGCCTGCTCTGCCGTGATCTCCCCGGCGTCAACGAGTTCCTGGACTTCGGAGTGGTCCACGCTGATCTGTTCGAACCTGCCCTGGCTCAGGCGGTAGGTCCGGGAGTCCCCAATGTTCATCACCAGCCAGTACGGCACCCCCATCTGTTCCACGATGACGGCGCCAGTGAGGGTGGTGCCGGCCCGAGCGCCGGTCGCTTCACGGATGGAGTCGTCCGCTTTGACCAGGTACTGCTGGAGTACGGCAGCCGTAACGCTCCGCTCCCCCGTGGTGAGCTGAGGTATCCCTGCCAGGGCGCGGACGCACATGCCGCTGGCGATCTCACCGGCTTCGTGGCCGCCCATCCCGTCCGCCACGGCGAAGACGGGATCGGAGGCAATGTACGAATCCTCATTCAACTCCCTGCGGAGTCCCCGGTCCGTTCCGTGGCCGACGCTCAGGCTGAGCCCTGCCCCCGGTTTAGTGCTGGAGGGAACGCTTGCGGGCTGTTGGTTCATGCCTGTCCTAGGTAAAAGGTGCGGTCTCCAAAATGGACACTGGATCCCGGGGTAACAAATGCGGGCACTCCCGGTTGAAGGGGCGTGCGGCGCCCGTCGGGGGTGGTCACGGCGCTGCCGTTGGTGGAGTTGCGGTCCGTCACCCAGATGCCGGCTCCGTCAGTCAGCAGGTGCAGGTGGGTTTTGGAAATGGACCGGCCGGGGTCGTCGACGGCGAGCAACTGGGCCTGTTGTTCGCCCGCCTGGCCCACAGGGTTCCTGCCAACCAGCACGCTGCGGTCCAGCTGGAAGTCGCGGCCGTCGTCCAGCCTGATCCGCAAGACGGCGACCGGGGCGGGGGCTGCGGAGCCGGGGCGCACCTGGGTGCGCTCCACGTCGTCATCCGGATGCCCTTGCTGGAGGACCGGTGCGGAGCCCTGGAAGGGAGGTGCCTGGAATGAAGGGGCCTGGAAGGCAGGTGCCGCCGATGCCCGGGCTTCGGCGGCAGGGGTCTGCGGAACTGGCGCCTGGTACGGGGCAACCGGCGGTTCCGGCAGGGTGCGCTGGGTGGCTGCCGGCGCCGGCGGGACGGGCGCGGCGCCGGCCACCGGGGACAACACCTGCTGCACCGGGGGCAGGTCCAACGGGGCGAAACTGTACGGCCCCTGGATGCCGCCGGTGGAGATGGGGTTGCGGCCCGCTTTGACGTCGAAGGCGAGGGTCTTTGCGGCAGTATCGTGCCAGCCGCGGAGCCGGCCGTTTTTGTCCCAGTTGTTCGAGACCACCACCAGCACAGCCCACGCCATTCCCGCCAGCACCAGCGGCCCGAGGACAAAAAAGGCAATGGCGAACCACTTGAAGACCACCACAAGGATGGCCGCGAGCAGCGCCAGCAGGATGCCCGCCCCGGTCATCAGGCCGCGCAGGAAGACGGGACCGGCGCCAGGCGCGTAGCCGTCGTTGTCCGCACTGCGGATTCCCATCAACAGGTTGCCGAGGGTCTTGCCTGTCCGGGCTTCCCAGCCCATCACCACCAACAGGTACACGAGGGTCAGGCCGAGGCCGATCCCCCCGAACAGCACCAAAGAGGCAGTGTCGTAGATGATGAAGCCGCCGCTGCGGGTCCGCGTGATGCCGGCGAAACCGAGGGCAAAAGTCACCACGAGGACAGCCAGGGGCGGGAGCCAGTCAATCACGGCAGCACCAAGGCGCTTGCCCGCCGTGGCTGGAACAAGCTGAAGATTCACTGCCATTCCCGTTCCTCCCCCTGGACCGGCGCCCACCTGCAAAGTGGACCCGCCGGCGCTCCCCCGGCCTGTGCCCGCGTTAATGCCCGTCGCTGGAAATGCCTGCGGCCTTTCTACTATCGGGATAGTACCGGGAATCCGGGGCGGGTGCGCGGCGGGGGTACCGGCGTGCGGCTCAGCCGCCAGGTGGGGCTGGCGGCTGCTGCGCGCCGACCGGTTGGGCAAGGGCGCTCCGCAGGCCGTGCAGAAAGCAGCCCCGGCGCGGATCAGTTGCCGGCAGTGCGGGCAACGCCCGGCGTCGTCTGTCACTGGCTTCCGGGTCCTTGCGTGGGTGTGTCGGGGGTTGTTGCGTCGTCAGCCGCTGCGTCCGGTCCGGCGGGCCGGGCAGCCGCTTCGGGACCGGGAGGACGACGGCGGCCGCTCCCCTTGAGGGTCGGAAGCACGGGCAGTGCCAGCCCGGCACCGCGGCGGCTGAGGAGGGTACGAGCGTCCGCGAGCAGAGAACGTGGCGAGAACCTTGCCTGCTGCCGGCGCCAGAACCCCACGGCGGAGGTCATTTCCTTCAGCGAGCCGTCAACGATGGTCCAGTACTCCCGGACCTCGTCCTCACTGGGCTGGCCGGCACCGAAGATCGAGGCGTCTGCCCGCCTCGCCAGCATCGTGGTGGTGCCGCCGCTGCTGGGGAACGCCTCGGCCAGCACTGCGGCGCTTTCGCGGCGCGTGGAACGGGTGTCCACGGCGGCGCCCATGTCGGTGGCCAGGCTCACCACCTCGCTCCATCCTCCGCCGACCCGCTGCGCAGGGTCACCGTCCCGGAAACGGGACTTCCGTCGTCGTGATTTCAGCAACGCAACCAGCAGCAGCGGCAACGCGAGGATGGACAGCGGGATCAACGCCACGCCCAAGGCGCCCAGCAGCGCGCCCCAGAACAGCCAGGGGTTGTTCTTCTTCTGGTCCGCGTCCAGGGCGTCCGGTGAGGAGTCCGGCGGCAGGTCCGCGGGTTCCTGCGGCGGGGGCGGCGGCTGCAGGACCTGGGGCTTGGGCTTGGACTTGTTCTCGGGATCCGGCGGAATGGGCACGTTGTCCTTGGGCGGGGTGGGGTCGAAGCTGACCCAGCCCACCCGCTCGAACGCCACCTCCACCCAGGCGTGCACATCCTTGCCGGTGATCTTCACTTCGCCTGCCCCGTTTTCGGGGCTGGTCGGCTCGGGGTAGAAGCCCATGACCACACGGGAGGGGATGCCGAGGTGGCGCAGCATCAGTGACATCGCCACCGCGTACTGCTCGTCGTCACCCAGCATCTGCTTTGCCGTCAGCAGGTTCCTGATGCGGGCGGACCCGTGGCCGGAGACACTGGGCAGCTGCCCTTCGCTGACCAGGCCGTTGCTGAAGGCGCCCGTCTTCTGGAAGTGCGCTTCAATCTGGCGTACCCGGTCAATGGCCGTGGGCGCGTCCGCAGAGAGGTCGTTCGCCTGCGATCCCACTACCGGCGGCACCTCGACCGGGGCCGGCAGGGACACCTGGGCGAAGTCGTACTGCGTGAGCTGCCCGTGTTCCAGCTTGACCGGATCGGACACCTGGACGCTGTAAGAATCGCCTTTGGACAGCCCGTTGGTGGTCACCGCGGTATCAGTGCCCGAGTTGAAGTAGAGGCCCGAAGCCGCGGCGGAAGCGCCTTGGTCGAAGCTGATGCCGGTGGTTTTGCGGCCGCCGGGAACAAAGAAGCCCTGGTAGTCCTCGATGGTGATGCCGATGGAATAATCATTGGTGGGGACCACGCCCGAGGTGTCGGCCAACGTGTTGATGGACTCGGTGTCGCCCACCTTGCTGAAGTTGCCCGAGCCGTTGGGATCCATGTTGTAGTTGGTGCCGTTGAAGGCGTCCAGGGCTCCCAGCCGGACGCGGCCGTCCCGCGGGAGGCCCTTGACCACAAACAGGGTGTCGTCCTTTTTGTCCTTGACGAACGTGCGGAAACTCGCGAGCGGTGTGATGTAGTCCTTGGGATCGAACGGCGGGACCACAACGTTCCGGAGGACCTTCCGGTCTCCCCCGGCGGTGACCAGCGGGGCGGACAGCGCGGTGACGGCCACGCTGGCGGCGATCACGCCGGCTGCCATGCCCAGCCTGCGCAGCTTGGCCCGCTGTGCGGTGGCGGAGTCGGTCTGCGGGTTGTTGACGGCCACTTTCCGGCTGCTGCTGCGCCGCAGGGCGTCGCGGCGGAACGTTGCCCAGGCGATGCCGAGCACCGTCAGGCCGATCCCGCGTTCGAGGGTGAGGAAGGCTGCGTTGGTGCTGAACGCGATGCCCGTAATGAAGAGGACCAGCACCGGAATGAGCGGCAGGTACGGGGTCCTGGCCCGCCAGGTAAGGACCCCTGCCACCAGCGCTGTGATCATGGAGCTCAGGAACGGGACAATGAGCACGCCGCCGGCAGTTCCCACCGGGACCCCGACGGTGAGCATGTCCTTCCAGGCGAACACAATGCCCAGGAGGAGGATCCGGAGCGAGTCCAGGGTGGGGACGAAGCCGGCGATGGCCGAGTCGGGCACTGCCAGCAGGGTCCCGAAGACGAGGTAGGCCCCCAGCGCCAGGGCCGAGGTGATGAGCAGCCCCAGGCGCAGGTGGGCGTTGACCACGCCGATGGCCAGCCCCAGGATGATCCCGCCGAAGCCGGACACCAGGTAGTAGGGATCGCCGCCGAAACTGAGGCCGAAGCCGAGCAGGCCCAGCCCCAGGAGTATGGTCAGGGCGCCGGCGTCGACCAGGAAATGCCAGAGCGGCTGGCCGTCGGCGAAGCCGGACTGCAGGCTGCTGCGGGCCTGCTGCCGGGCGGATGTGGTGCGCGGACGCAGCTCTGGTGCGGAGGTCATGCTGCCGCCTTCCTAAGGACGATGCCGAGGTCGGCGAGGTCGCCAAGGGTGAGTACTGTCAGGTCTGCGATGTTCGCCCTGCTTGATGCGGCACCGGCTTCCACGCGGACGGCGAGGCTGCGCACCCCGGGCGGCACGGAGGCGGCGGCGGACCTGAGCTGGGTGGCGGTGACGTTGCTGCCCACCACAAAGAACACCACGGAGGCGTTAGGGACGGTGTCGGCCAGCGTCCTGGCGAGGTCGACGGCGGTGCGGCGCATGGGTGCGCCCACGATCCGGGTCATGTCATCGAGCATGTTGCGGCCGGTTTCGCACCTCAGCGGCCCTTTTTGGGTGAGGACGTCCAGCTCACGCTGCTCGCGGATGGCCTGCCGGCCGATGGACGCGGCGGCGGAAATCGCCATCTCGAATTCCTCTTCCGAGGCGTATTCGTCCGTGTTGATCGACAAGGAAACGGCGAGGTGGGCGCGCCGGGTCTCCTCGAACTGGCGGACCATGAGCTTGTTGGTCCGCGCCGTTGTTTTCCAGTGGATGTGCCGCCGGTCATCGCCCGGGACGTAGTCCCGCAGGGCGTGGAAGGAAACGTCGGCGCTGGACAGGTCGGTGGTGGGCATGCCTTCGAGGTCGCGGATGAAGCCGGCAGCCGATCCGGCCAGGGCCACGGTGCGGGGATGGACGAAAAGGTCCTCAGGCTCGGTCCACAGGACCTGGCGGCGCAACAGGTGCAGCGGGTCGGCGCGGACCGAGCGCACCGGGCCGACGACGATCACGGCACGCCGGGCCGTGGGGATGGTGAAGAGGTCCTCGTGGACCTGTTGCGGTTTCATCCGGGGCAGGTGGAATACGGCGGTGACACCGCCCACGGGCAGTTCGACGGCGGCGGGCAGCAGGGGCCGGTTGGAGGTGTTGGTGACGGCGATGCTGCCCACGGCGCTGTCCCCCACGGCAACGCGGGTCCGGGCCAGGTCCAGGACCACGCCGTAGGTGGAGCGCCCGAGGATGAAGCCAACGGCGATCACGAACATCACAAAGGCTGCCACGGCGGCGGCCTTTGCTTCCTGCCAGCCGTAGGCCTGCCCCGCGGTCCAAAGGAGGATGGCGGCGGCCAGCACGGACCAGCCCAGCACGCTGATCACCGAGAGGACAGGCCACACGTGCTTGAGCCATGCTTCTTTGAGGGTTCGCCAGGCGGGGGCCAGGGCAAGTCCGGCAGTGCTGCTGGCCTCGGCCCAGACGGCGGACGGGTGCAGGCGCGTTGGCTGGCCGTTCCGGTGGAAGGGTTGCCTGAGGCGCTCGGCGATCCGGGTCAACGGGGTGCCGGTGGACATATGTGAACCTTCGTTGTGCTGCTGGGGATGGACTGTTGGGCCGGGCGCGGCGGTCAGGCGTTGGTGCGCTGCTGCGGCGCGGCCACGTCTGCCAGGATGCGGGTCAGGACGGCTTCGGCGGTGGCGCCGGAGAACTCGGCTTCCGGGTCCATAACAAAGCGGTGTGTCCATACCACGGGGGCGAGTTCCTTGATGTCGTCCGGGAGGACGAAGTTCCGTCCCTGGCCCGCTGCCCAGACCTTCGCGGCACGCACCATGGCCAGGGCGCCGCGTACGGAGACTCCCAGCCGGGTTTCCGGTGCGCTGCGGGTTTCCTCGCAGAGCCGGGAGATGTATTCCAGGACCGCGGTGTCCACGTGGGTGGTGGCGGCGAGGTCGGCCATGTCCGCCACAGCCTGGGTGGTGATGACGGCGGTGAGTTCCTGGGAGCGGTCCTTCAGGTTCGAGCCGCCCAGGAGCCGGACCGTGGAGGCGTGGTCCGGGTAGCCGATGGACGTCTTGATCAGGAAGCGGTCAAGCTGTGCCTCGGGCAGCCGGTAGGTGCCGGCCTGTTCGATGGGGTTCTGCGTGGCCATCACCATAAAGGGGCGCCCGGCAGCGTAGGTGACGCCGTCCACTGTGACGCGGGATTCCTCCATGACTTCCAGCAGTGCCGACTGGGTCTTGGGCGAGGCGCGGTTGATTTCGTCGGCAAGGACGATGTTGTTGAAGATCGGGCCCTTGTGGAACTCGAACTTCTGCGTCTTCTGGTCATAGATGGTGACGCCGGTGACGTCCGAAGGCAGCAGGTCCGGGGTGAACTGGATGCGGTTGTTGGATCCCTGCACCGTGGCAGCCAGTGCACGGGCCAGGGAGGTCTTGCCGGTACCGGGTGCGTCTTCAAACAGGACGTGCCCCTCCGCCAGCATGGCGGTGAAGGTGAGCCGGATGACGTGCTCCTTGCCCAGGACGGCCTTCCCCACGTTGGCGACGAGCTTTTCGAAGGTTTCAGCAAACCAGGCGGCCTGCTCGGTGGTCATGGTCATCGGTGTGTTCCTTTGTTTAAGGGTGTGTGACGCAATGTCAGTTTTGTAGTTGGACGGCATCTAGTAGCTACTGGGGCACGAACCCATTCCGCCAAAGGAACCGTTGACCGTGTCTGCACGGATAAACCGATTACGGTCTGTCCAGCGCTGTCCATCCTTGCTGTAGATGTAGTACCAGCGGTGCGTTCCCCAGCCATCCCTAAAGCATTCGAGCTGAAGATTGGACCCTTGGGGCATCCAGGTTGAAGCATCACAGTCGCCGTCCCACTTACCGGCTCCCCGGGCTTCCTCCAGGCAGCTGTTGACGTTGACGACGGCTGGCCAGGTGCGCGGACCTGGGGGCGGCGGTTCGGTCCCGCTCCGGGAGGTGTCGCTGCCGATCCTGCCGGCCTGGCCGCCGCTGATGGCCCGGACACGAAGGGTTACCGTTTCGCTGTAGCCAACGGTTTTCGAGAACGAGCGCTGATTTGTGTCCTGCCAGGCACCGCCGTCGACGCTGTACTGGTAACCAGAGACAGGGCGGCCATTGCCATCCGGCTCGGTCCAGACCCAGGAGACCGTCCTGTCACCAACACCGCTGCTCTTGCTGCCTGTCACGGAGGGCGCAAAGGCGAGACCATAGGGATTAACCTGGTTGGACGCTGGGCTCGCGTCGCCCGCGGTGGAGCTGCGGGACGAGACGGCCCAGACCACCACAGACGTGGGAGTGCCATTGGCTGCCGGAATAACTTCGCCACCGGCCGCGATGGTGCCGCTGCCGCCGCCTGACGTCAGGCTGTACCTATACGTGATCTCCTGTGCGGTCGACCCATTGCGCTGGGCGTCCGTCAGTACTGGGAACCGAACGTCAATCTTCCCGCCACTGCCGCCGGTGTCGTAGAGCGTTGCAGTCGGTGTGCCGACCATGCCTGGCTTGCCCACGGCCCGGATGGCTGCCGACTGGGGGCTGGTCCCGCTGGTTCCTGCCTTGTTGG
Source organism: Arthrobacter sp. Soil_C_49 (assembly GCF_057656635.1). Lineage (NCBI taxonomy): Bacteria > Bacillati > Actinomycetota > Actinomycetes > Micrococcales > Micrococcaceae > Arthrobacter > Arthrobacter sp. Soil_C_49. Next base: position 4,354 of record NZ_JBDGJZ010000013.1, on the reverse strand, counting down.
TGGCGGAAACCGTGAACGTGTAGTTGGTTTCGGAGTTGTCCACCGTCACGTTCTGGGTGGTGCCGGCAACCTGCTGGCTGGACACTACTGCCCCGCCCCGGAGGGTGGTCAGGGTGTAGGCCGAGACGGCGTCACCGTTGTTGTTCGGCGCAGCCCAGCTGACCTTCAACTGGCTCTGCGAACCCAGTGACCCCGCCTGCGCAGCGGTGGGCGCGGTAGGAGTTGCCGGGACACCGGCAGGAACCTCGGCAGCTGAATACGGGCTCCACTCCGACGGTTCCTTGGCATCATTGCGTGCCAGGACCCGGACCTTGTAGGACACCCCGTTCTGCAGGCCTTTCCAGACGTAGCTGACAGCGGTCAGGTTCTGGATCTGCGCGTTCTGCCCGGGCGGCGGCGGCGAGATTTCCAGGTCGTAGGACTTTACCGGCGACCCTTTGCTGGCCGGGGCGGTCCAGTTGATGGACAGCTCCTTGTCGCCGAACTTCATAGACGGCGCCAGCGGCGTATCGGGCTTGACGTCCGGACGCACCTCCGCGGAGGCCGGTGACCGGTCAGACTCGCCGAACTCGTTGGTGGCCGTCACCTGGAAGTGATACTTGGTGTTGTTGACCAGCCCGTTGAGGGTGCAGGTGTTGGCCGGGCAGTCCTGCTGGAACCCGGCCTCGCCGTACACCGTGTACTTGGTGATGTGAGAGCCGCGGTCCGCCGGCGCCGTCCAGTTCAGCAGCGCGGTCCGGTCCCCCACGCTCTGGGCCTGCGGCGTGGTGGGCGCCTGCGGTTTGTCCTTGACGGTGAGCCGGATGCGGGCGGTGGCCTGGCGGGAGGAATCCCCCGTCTTGTCGGCCACCGTGTAGGACACCACCATGGTTCCGGTGAACCCGGGTGCGGGAGTCACGGTCACCGAATCTCCGCTGACCTCCACGTTGCCGCTGCCGGTTTCCGTTGCGGCCGCGATGATCCTCAAGGCCGTCTCCGGGAAGGGGTTGGCGTCGTTGGCCAGGACATTGACCGTCACAGGCTTTCCGGCGGCGGCGTTGGGTTCCACGTCGTCGTTCGCCACCGGCTTGGGCCGGTCCGAGGCGGTGACGGCCAGCTGGTAGGTGGCGGTGGCTTCGAGTCCGCGGGGATCGCGGGCCTTGACCTGGACGGCGGCGGTGGTTCCGGTGCCGCTGGAATCCGCTGCGGAGACTTTCAGGGCCTTGCCGTCGATGCTGGCGTTGAAGCCGGCCGGTGATCCGCCCACCAGCTCGTACTTCATCTTTTCGACGTCGTCCCGGTCCGGGTCCGAGGTCAGCTTGCCCAGGTCGGTGCTGGCGGAGTCCCCCTTCGGGACCTCCACGCTGGCGCCGAGGAGCTCGGGCGGGTTGTTTTTGTTGGGATCAGGCAGCACTTTGGTGCGGATGCTGAGCGTGGACTTCAGGCCGGCCGGATCGTCCGGGCCGGTACCGTCGGTCACTTCGAAGGTCAGCGAGCCCGGGCCCACGTAATCGGCGCCTGCCGTGTACTTGAGGCCGGTGCCGTCCCCGGTGACGGGATCGCCGCCATCGGCGCCGATCAGTCTGATCCGGTCCGCCTGGGTCAGCCGCGGGGAACGGCCCTCGCGGACTTTCACCCACTCGTCCAGGTCAACGTCCACGGACTGGCCGGCGATGACCTCGATGACTTCATCCTTGGCCAGGGTGGGCACCTGCTGTCCCAGGCCCGGGACCCAGATGACCGCCGTCGACTGCTGGCCGTCCACGTCCTCCACGGTGTAGGGGATCAGCTGCGGCTGCTCGGTAAGGTCCACCACCATATTGCCCTCGGCGCCGGGCCGGGCCGTGGTGGCCTCGGTGCTGATCTTGAGGTTTTCGCCCACGCCGTCAGGGTCCTCGTCGTTTTTCAGGACGGGGACATCAACAGCGGTTTTTCCCAGGGTCTGGGCGGACGTCACCCTGTCGTCCCGGGCGATGGGCGCCTTGAGGGGCACCTCGTTGTCCACCACCACACGGATGGCGGCCTGCGCCGCGGCGTCCCGGTCATCGGCGATGGTGTAGCGCACGTTGACGGTGCCCGCTTCGCCCGGCGCCAGCAGGATGATCCGGCCGCTGGCCTTGCTCACCGTGGACTGAAGCGCCGGATCAGCTTCAATACCGTCAGTCAGGATGCGGATGAGGTCGCCGTCGGGGTCGGTGTCGTTTCCGATGGCATCGACGGCGATCTGCCGGCCGGGCCGGACCCGCACCTCGTCGTCCACGGGAGTTGGTTTCTGGTTGACCTCGCCGCGCGGGGCCATCCCGACAGTCACCGTGCCGGTGTTGACCGCGCCCTGCCGGTCCACCACCTTGTAGCGGAACGTGTCGGTACCGGCGCCGTTTCCGGCCGCCGTGAAGTCGATGAAGTTGCTGCCCACCGTGGCCGTGCCCATGGCCGGGGTGCTGTCAATGCCGGTCAACTGGACCGAGTCGCCGTCGGGATCGATGCCGTCCAGCGGGACAGGAATCCGTACGGTGCCGCCAGCCACCACCCTTGCGGTCAGGTTACGCGGCTGCGGACGCGAATTCTCTGCGCCCTCCAGCGGCAGGATATGGATGGTCACGGCAGCGGCGCTTTTTTGGCCCTGCGGGTCCACGGCGTTGTAGATGGCCCGGACCGTCTTGGGCTGGCTGCCGGCAATAAAACGGAGGGTGTTCTCCGAGACGAAGCTTTTCCCGTCCGCCGGGTCCACACCCTGCGGCAGGACCGGGTCCACAGTCAGTTCCTGGCCCTGCGGATGGGTGTCGTTGTCCAGCACAGGGATGGTGACGACGTCGTTCACCCGGACATTCACTTCGTCCGGCTTGGGCTGGGGTGCTTCCACGACGGCGGGCGCCGGGACCGGGACCACCGAAACGCTGCCGGTGGCCGGCTTCTTCCCGTTGGACATGGTGTATTCGAAGAGGATGGGGTCCTTGGTCCCCAGGATGTCCGTGATGCGCAGGACGCTGTGGTTGATCACGCTGACCGACGCAGTGGAATTCTCCGGGAGCTTCACGGACTGCAGCACCAGGACGCCGCCGGACGGATCGGAGTCGTTGGCCAGCGGGTCCAGCAGCACGCTTCCGCCTGTGGGCATCAGCGCGACGTCGTGGACGGCCACGGGGTTGCCGGTGTCGTCCCCGGATTCCACGTCCACCCGGATGAGGCCCTGGCTGCTTTGCGGCCCGTTGCTGGCGATGTAGGTGAGGTAGACGGGCCCGGGGGTGGTGCTGTGGAAGGTAAAGGTGCCGCCGTCGGTGACGGGTCCCAGCTCGGCCGGGCCGTTGGCTTCCACCTGGGCCAGGCGGAGGGCACCACCGTTGGGATCGACGTCGTTCTTCAGCGGCGAGATGACCAGGTCCTGGCCTACCACGGCCGTGACGTGGTCGGCGTTGACCACCGGTGCCAGGGCTCCCGGGGGCTGGACGTTGACCACCACTTTTCCGGTGACCGTGGCGCGGCCGTCCCAGATGGTGACCTCCACGTTCTTTTTCCCGGCGGTGGCGCCAGAGTCCTGGAACGTGAGCAGGCCGTCGCGCCGGACCTTGACCTGGTCCTGCTCGTTGTCTGCCTTGGCGTCAAGGAGTACCAGGTCGTCGCCGTCTGGGTCGATCCAGTCGGTGAGGATGTTCTGGCTGACGGTTTTGCCCTGTTCCACCAGCATGGTGGTGCTGTCGCCGCGCTTGAACTGCGGCGGTTTGTTCTCCTCGGGCGCCATCACCGTCAGGGTAACCTGGCCGGCGGCGGAGAGGCCGCGGCCGTCCGAGGCGTTGTAGCTGAACGTCTCCGTCCCGGGTTTCGCGTCGGCCGGGACGGAGACCTGGAACGCGGTGCCGCCGTAGATGTTTTCCAAGGTGCCGGCCTTGGGGCCGGAGTCAGTCACGGCTGCGGTGAGGACGTCGCCGTCGGGATCCGAGTCATTGTCCAGGACGCTGAGGATGGTGGTCCGGCCCGGGCGGACGCCGACGGCGTCGGGCTTGGTTTCGGGCGGACGGTTGGGTTTGGTGCGGTCCGGCAGGACGTTGATGGTGTTGTTGTCCGCCGACTCCTGGTCCTGTTCGTCGGATTCGTTTTTGGGCGGCACAACGTCGTCCCAGTTGTTGACCAGCTGCATGTTCTGGTTGACCAGCCACACGTTCCCGGAATTCACATCGTTCAGGACCACCAGGTCCCGGTTCACCCGGAAAACATACGACGGCGACGCACTGGCCTTCGGCACCTCAACGTTCTTATCATCAGCATCATTCGTACAGTCACGGACATACTTGTTCGCACCCGACCACGCCGCATGCACACACCCGCCCAACTGCACCGGCGCCGCCGGAACACCCTCACCACCAAACGCCACCGCCTT
>NZ_JBDGJZ010000012.1:0-145846 GCF_057656635.1 Arthrobacter sp. Soil_C_49 | reverse complement strand
TTCTCCACCTACCTGGCAGAAGCAATCACCGAACTCGAAACCGTCAAGGTCAACGTCACCCAGCGCGCCTTCGACCTAAAGGCATAAACCCCCGAACGACTGCAACTCCGGCCCCAACAAAGCAAGACCAGGGCCGGAGTTGCTTGTCGTTGAACATCAGGCGTGGAAGTCAAGGAGTTGTGGAAGACCGTATTCAGCTCGTGTCCGGGCCACTCCTTGAGGGCGGCTTTGCCGCAGTGGGGCAGGCCCTGACCTGCGGCAACGTCATCTGCGGGACTGGTGACATTGTCATCGGAGATCAGGACGGGATAGGTGGTCCACCTGTCCTAACCGTGGAAACTGCGGCCGAAAGTGGCAGCAGGAAGAAATGGACCAGCAGATCCGCAGCCGTATTCGCGCAGGGGTCCCCGGCTGAACCGAATATCTGATCGTGGGCCTACTCCGTTTGGTGCCCTCCTTTGGGGAGGCGCCAAACAATCTTGGATTAGCCGCTGCGAGGTCGACCTAGTGAAGGGAAAGGAGGACTTGTGTTCTACAAGTTGCATAAACCGGAAGCAAACGCCTTCTCGCTGGCGGGCGGCAGCCTGTTCCCAAGCCAGGCACTTCCTCTTGCCCTTGAGGTGATCACTTTCGAGGAGCCTCAGAGCAGAGACGAGAAGCTTAACCGTGCCATCAGTAGACTCATACCCGCTGCTCTTGAACGCAGGCAAGGAATTATGGTCGTGCAACGCGACTACGGCAAGTACACCGTTCGCGTCGACCCCGAAGTGCCATGCGGCACAACTCGGGAGTCCCGCGAAGAGATCGTGCGAAGGTGAACCAGAGAACCCGACAGATCGGTTGTGCCCCGCCCGTAGAGTCTCGAGGACAAATTTTCGTTTCTGAACGCCGACTGCTCTCCGAATAGATTCCCTCCTAACCCACCTTATTGGAAGGGTGCCTTTTCTATGAGCTACACCCCAGCCTGACGAACCGGACCTCTTAGAGGTAGCCACCGTCATGAAGCAGCTGGAGGCGAGAAAGTCCCGTACAGACTATGAGAAGGGCGACGAGCTTCCACTCAGCGAGTGGGAAGAGGAACAAACAGTGAAGCCCCCTGCTAGAAGACGCCGTAGTGCTGATGAGGACAAGCGCTCCCCCCTCCCCAAACCTGGATCGTCGCAGCATCCCCATCCGGAACTTGTTGTGGTTGTTCTTGGCGTGATGTACCCAGGTGTCTTCCCACAGCTTGTCGAAGGTAACACCCGCCTTGATCTGATACCCCTACCGCCTGGTTTCGTCACGGGCCGGCAAAGGGTGGACGTTGTCTTCTACGATCCGCTGTCTTCCAGTAGGAACGGTGAGGAGGTTCCCCGGGCCGCGAAGTCTGGGAAGAATTCTAAGGGCAATGGCCGCGTAAATCACACGGAGGCCCAGAAAGCTGTTGCCCGCGATTTGGCTTTGCTTTCGATGGGAAAACGGAGGTGGTCACCGCCTCTCGACTGCCATCATTTTTCGGATATCAGAGCCCCGTGAATTGCACATCTCTACTGAACCGAATCAAGGAAGGCTTCACCAATGCCAAGGTCTTCCGAAATCTTCGACTGGAAAGGGATCAGACCCGGTGATGAGGTTGAGGTGCTCGATGACGGCCTTGCCATTGCATGTGGAGTAATTGAAGACCTGGCTTCGGATCATAGCCTCATCCGGCTCCAGCTCTCCTATGGGAGAGCTGGACGAACATACCGCCGGGAGGACGGGTGGCAGGTTCGTGTTATCCGCCGGGAATCGTGTCCTCAGCGGTTACGGTCAATCACTCCCTACCTGCAGTCTCGGGCGTTTTCGACCTGTCCACGCGAGGCACACCCCAACCTGACGTCAGAAAGTGACGCAAACAAGCGTCAGAATAGGGTCCTAAAGACGTTTACTGACACTCTCCCGCGAACAGTCCAGCACCTAACCTGACAGTCGGGCCGCCGCGAGAAGGCCGGACACCCCGAGCCCCTAACGCAACGTCCGCCGGTCAGTACTCGCCTTTGATCACGAAGTAGGAGCCGCGGATCACGCCAGCGAGCTTCGACTTCTGGCGTGCGAACTTGAAGCTGGACGCCAGTTCCTCGGGAACGTCCATGCCGTCGGAGAGCTTGAACCCAACGGCCCGCTTAGCCCCCTCCTCGAGTCCATACATCACATTGATGGCCAGGCCGGACTCGTAAAATACGTACGTCATCCGCAACCCGTCCACTTCGAAGGAAGACACTTCGAGTGGACGGGACGCGATGACGAGGTTGCGCTCGGCGGAGAGGATGTTGTGCACGTACGCCACTGTCTCCGGCGCCTCGTCAGCGGGCGTGACGGTGAAATCGTGGTCGTACTTGTTCTTGTAGTACCGCGCCTCGTTGGCCCGCAGCCCGGCCAGCGCCTCAGCCACCGGCGATGATTCCAGGCCAACGGTGGACACGCTCTTGAAATCTACGGTGTACGGCATGCATCCTCCTGTGAGTTCCAGCGCAGCCTACACGAGGTTCTCCACCAGCGAGACGTCCCTCACCGCACCCTTGTCCGCCGAAAGGGCCATGGCGGCGTAGGCGCGCAGGGCCGGGGACACGTGGCGGTCCCGGTCCTTGGGCTTGTACCCGCCGTTGAGCAGGAGCTTTTCGCGTCGTTCGGCGAGAACCTCGTCGGAAACCTGCAGCTGGAGGGAGCGCTGGGTGATGTCGATGCTGATGATGTCGCCGTCCTCCACCAGGGCGATAGCGCCGCCGGAGGCAGCCTCCGGGGAGATGTGCCCGATCGACAGGCCGGAGGTGCCGCCGGAGAAACGGCCGTCGGTGATGAGGGCGCACTTCTTGCCCAGGCCGCGGCCCTTGAGGAACGACGTCGGGTACAGCATTTCCTGCATGCCCGGACCGCCGCGCGGGCCCTCGTAGCGGATGACCACCACGTCGCCTTCCTTGACGCCCTTGTTCAGGATCTTTTCCACCGCTTCGTCCTGGGACTCGCACACCACGGCCGGGCCTTCGAAAATCCAGATGGACTCGTCCACACCGGCGGTCTTCACCACGGCGCCGTCGACGGCCACGTTCCCGCGGAGCACAGCCAGGCCGCCGTCCTTGGAGTAGGCATGCTCCACGGAGCGGATGCAGCCTTCTGCAGCGTCGGTGTCCAGGGAGGTCCACTCATTCGACTGCGAGAAGGCGGTGGAGGAGCGGACGCCGCCGGGAGCCGCATGCCACAGGGCCTTCGCTTCTTCCGTGGCTTTCCCGCCACGGATGTCCCAGTCATCCAGCCAGCCATCCAAGTCGTCGGAGTGCACGGAATGGACGTCCTTGTGCAGGAGCCCGCCGCGGTTCAGCTCGCCCAGCAGCGCGGGGATGCCGCCGGCACGGTGCACGTCCTCCATGTAGTAGGTCTTGTCCTTGGCGACGTTCGGGGCCACTTTGGCCAGGCACGGCACCTGGCGCGACTTCGCGTCCATCTCGGCCAGTCCGTACTCCACGCCCGCCTCCTGCGCCGCGGCCAGCAGGTGCAGGATGGTGTTGGTGGAGCCGCCCATGGAGATGTCCAGGGCCATGGCGTTGTCGAAGGCCTTCGCGGTGGCGATGGAGCGCGGCAGCACGGAGGCGTCGTCGCCGTCGTAATAGCGCTTCACCAGCTCGACGACGGTGGACCCGGCCTTCTCGTACAGCGCCTTGCGCGCGGTGTGGGTCGCCAGCACGGAGCCGTTGCCCGGAAGGGACAGGCCAATGGCCTCGGTGAGGCAGTTCATGGAGTTGGCGGTGAACATGCCGGAGCAGGAACCGCAGGTGGGGCAGGCGTTCTCTTCGATGAGGTTGATGTCTTCATCGGAGATGGACTCGTCCACGGCGTCGGCAATCGCGTTCACCAGGTCCAGCGAGCGCACAGAGCCGTCGGTCAGGGTCACGCGGCCGGCCTCCATGGGGCCGCCGGAAACAAACACGGTGGGAATGTTCAGGCGCAGCGCGGCCATCAGCATGCCCGGCGTGATCTTGTCGCAGTTGGAGATGCACACCAGCGCGTCGGCGCAGTGTGCGTTGACCATGTACTCTACCGAGTCGGCGATCAGGTCGCGGGAAGGCAGCGAGTAGAGCATGCCGCTGTGGCCCATGGCAATGCCGTCGTCCACGGCAATGGTGTTGAACTCGCGCGGCACCGCGCCGGCGGTGAGGATCGCGTCGGAGACAATCCTGCCCACGGGGGCGAGGTGGGTGTGCCCCGGGACGAATTCGGTGAAGGAGTTGGCGACGGCGATGATCGGCTTCCCGATGTCCGAGTTGGCGACGCCGGAGGCGCGCAGCAGTGCGCGGGCGCCGGCCATGTTGCGGCCATGGGTGACTGTTTTAGAGCGAAGTGCAGGCATGCTACCGATCCTGCCCGCCCGCGCGCGCGGGCGGAAGACAGTGCTGATACTAGTAGTAGGAGTAACAGAGTACTAGTGTTAGTTGCCGTGAAAGAGGCCGGGGACAAACGCAAGGAACTGGGCCTGTTCCTGCGCGCACGCAGGGACCAGGCACTGCGGTCCGAGTACGGGTTGCCGCCCGTCGCCCGCCGCCGCGAACGAGGGCTGCGGCGGGAGGAAGTGGCCTTCCTTTCCGGGGTCAGCGTTACTTGGTACACCTGGCTGGAACAGGGCCGGGACATCAGGCCCTCCCGCGAAGTCCTGGAAGCCGTGGCCCGGACCCTGCACCTCTCGGAAACCGGACGTTCCTACGTCCTGTCGCTGGGCGGCTATTCGGCACCCGTCACAGCCGGTCCGGTGGCTGCCGACGCTCCCGCCCACATCCAACGCCTCCTCGACGCCCTCGGCCCCAACCCCGCCTTCGCGCTGGCACCGGACTGGAGCGTCACCGGCTGGAACAGGGCCTACGCCGCGCTGTATCCCAACATCGCCAACGTTGCCGCCCCGGAGCGGAACCTGCTGTGGCTGGTCTTCACGGACCCGTACGTCCGGGAGCTGCTCCCCGACTGGGACGTCACCAGCAGGCGGTTCCTTGCCGAGTTCCGGGCTGAAGCAGGGCAGCGGCTGGGCGATCCGGACGTGGCCTACCAGGTGGAGCGGCTCAAGGAGACCAGTCCGGAGTTCAAGGAAGGCTGGGACAGGTACGACATCCTCGGCTTCGAATCCCGCGAACGGCTCTTCCACCACCCCTCGGTGGGGGTCCTCCGGCTGGAACACCACCAGGTCTCACCCTCGGACCGGCCGGACCTGCATCTTGTGGTCTACACCCCGGCGCCGGACAGCGACGCCGCGGAGCAGATCCAGCGGCTGCTCTCAGCCGGCAGATAGCACCCCAAGGACGCCCTATCCATGCGCCCCAAGCCGCTCAATCAGGTCATTCCAGAGCGCCTCACTATCCACACGATGGTGGATCACGGTTCCCGGATCAGCAGCGACCCCAACAGTCTCGACGCCTGGCCCAAACGGCACCAGCACGCTGTCACCCAGGGTCAACGTACTGCCCAGCTGCACAAACGGCGGAACGTCGAGCAGCCGCTCGGCCAGCCAGGATCCCACCGGTGATGCGGCGGCCAGCTCGTTCTTCACCGCGTCCACCGCAACGGTCATTTGTGTGTACTCCTCGTACGGGATCCGGACCAGGGGCATGCCCGAGGCCAGCACCGCCACGGCTGATGCGGCGTCAGTGTCCGCGTTGTATTCGCCCCAGTCCGCTTCCGCGAGCGTGCCGCCCACCCAGACCAGCACTGCGCGATCGGCGAGCGCCGGGTCCAGCCGCAGCGCGGAGCTGCGGCACCCCGGTCCCGATTGACTCGGCACCCGCCATGACACGTACATCATGGCGCTCCATCAGCCCGACGAGTTGCCTGGCGAGGTCGCGGCCGCGGCTGGCGGTAGTCGCAGGGTCAGCTCCTGCCGCCGCAGCCAGTCCCGGATCCAGCGGCGAGCTCGTCACGAGCACAGTCACGTCGGGGCCACAGCGCAACAGGATGTGCGCCAGGGCCACCAGCCCGTCAGGATCGCCGCCGAAGTCATTATCCACGACCAGCAGCTCCGCCAAAGCCGCCACTCCTACGCTCCGGCCGGGACGGCCAGCACAGCAGGCACGCTAAAGCTGTGCGTCCCTGCACCGACAGTGCGCGGCTCACCGCCCGGAAGTACGACGTCGGCCTCCACTCCCGAAGGTACCGTCGCCTCAAGGCGGAACGCGCCGTCGTCGTGCTTCCATTCGACGCGGACGGTTCCGTGTGGCGTTTTCAGCGAGGTCTTGGCCCAGTCGATGCCCTCGCCCGGCACCGGCGCGATCCGCACCTTGGTGTATCCGGGGGCCAGCGGGCTGATGCCGCCGACGCTCTTGTGCAGCCAGTCCGCCACCGCGCCCAGGGCGTAGTGGTTGAAGCTGGTCATCTCGCCGGGGTTGATGGTGCCGTCCGGGAGCATGGAGTCCCACCGCTCCCACACGGTGGTGGCGCCCATCGTCACCGGGTAGAGCCAGGACGGGCAACCCTCTTCCAGCAGCAGGCGGTAGGCCTCCTCGCTGTGGCCGGTGTCCGTGAGTGCGCCGGTGATGAACGGCGTACCCGCGAAGCCGGTGGACACCCGGTAGTTGTTCTTCCGGACCAGCTCGGCGAGGCGCTCCCCCGCGAAGTCGACGTGCTCGGCGCTGGGCAGGATCCCGAAGGCGATGGCCAGCGCGTAGACGGTGGTGCAGTCGCTGCGGATGGTGCCGTCGGCGGCCACATAGTGCTCCAGATACGACGCCTGGACCCGTGCCGCCAGCTGCTCAAAGTACTCGGCGTCCTCTTGGTGCCCCAGCAGCCGGGCCGTTTGGGCCGTGATGGTGGCGGTGCGGAACATACACGTGGTGGCCACAACGCCGGTGTCCGCCTTCGCGTCCCACGGCTTGTCCGGGTCGGCGTCCGGGTCCAGCCAGTCGCCGAACTGGAAACCCGTGTCCCACAGTCCGGTGGGCGAGAGCAGACCCTCCACCCGGCGGGTGTGGGAGGTCATGGATTCATACTGGTTCTGCAGCACGGTGAGGTCGCCGTAGGACTCCCAGAGGGCCCACGGCACCCAGACCGAGGCTTCGCTCCAGAGAGCCGACGACTCCGGCGAGGGGAACTCGGCCGGCTGCGGGCAGTACTTCAGCGCATCCGGCACAGTGATGGGCACCAGCCCGTCCGCTGCTTTCTGTTCGGCTGCCAGGTCCTTGAGCCAGTCCTGCAGGAAGCCCTTGACGCCGTAGAGGAACGCCGCGGTGGGTGCGAACACGGCAATGTCGCCGGTCCAGCCGAGCCGCTCGTCGCGCTGGGGGCAGTCGGTGGGCAGGTCCAGGAAGTTCCCCCGAAGGCCCCACACGATGTTGCGGTGCAGCTGGTTCACCAGTCCATTCGAGCACTCGAAGGTACCGGTGCGCTCCAACTCGGAATGGACCACTACGGCCTCGAGCGAATCCTCGCTGAGCGTGCCGGGCCAGCCGGAGATTTCGGCATAGCGGAACCCGTGGAACGTTTTGGTGGGCTCGAAGAAGTCGTCGTCGCCGGACAGGATGAACGTGTCCATGGCCTTGGCGGACCGCAGCGGGCGGACGCCCAGCTCGCCATCTTCAAGTACCTCGGCGTGGCGCACGGTAACGGCCTGCCCCGCTTCGCCTTTCACGGTGAGCCGGACCCAGCCCACCAGGTTCTGGCCGAAGTCCACCAGCGTTTTGCCGCCGGGCGAGGCGAAGATTTCCTGGGGTTTGACGACGGCGGTTCGCACCACGGGCGGGCCCATCGGCTCAGCCAGCCGGCCGGCGTCGAACTCCAGCGTGCGCACCCCGGCCCAACTCCCGGCGCCGAAGCCTGGCTCCGCCCAGCCGGGCTGGTTCCGGCGGGCGTCGATGGTCTGCCCGTCGTAGAGGTCGTTGAAGGTGGTGGCGGAGGGGCCGGACTGCCAGGAGGAATCCGACGAGACGGTCTGGACGTGCCCGTCCTCGAATTCGATGTCCAGCTGCCCGAAGAAGCCCAGCTCATCCCCATACAGGTGGGACATGCCGTGCCAGGCGAGGCGCCCGCGGTACCAGCCGTTGCCCAGCGCTACCCCGATGACGGTCGACGGGCCCACCAGGGCCGTGACGTCGTAGCTGCGGTAGCGGAGCCGCCATTCGTAGGAGCTCCAGCCGGGGCTCAGCACGTCCTCGCCCACGGGAACGCCGTTGATCAGGGCTTCGTAAATCCCGAAGGCCGTGGCGCGCAGCGTCGCCTGGGCCACCGCGCCGTGGCCCTCGTCGAGGGTGAACTCCTTGCGGAGCAGCGGGGCGCCGTCGAAGTCTTCATCGGGCGTGATCATGGCGGCGTGCCAGGGAGTCGAAGTCATGCGGGATATTCCGTTCTGCAGTCTGTGAAAAAGGTGTTCAGGCGTAGTGGCAGGCGACGTCGGAGCCGCCCACCGTGCGCAGGGCCGGGCGTTCAGTGGCGCACAGCTCGGTGGCCAGCGGGCAGCGGAGCCGGAAGGGGCAGCCGCCGGGTCCGGGCACCGCTGCCGCTCCGGTGCGGACGCCCAGGGATTCCCGTGCCTCCCGGCGGGCTGCCTGCTCTGCGGGCCGGGGCACCGGGGATGCGGCAACGAGGGCCTGGGTGAACGGGTGTTTCGGGTTCTCGGTGACGGCGGCGGCGGGTCCGCTTTCCATCACCTGGCCGCGGTAGAGGACCACCACGCGCTGGGCCAGGAACTGGACCACGGCGATGTCGTGCGCGATGAACAGGTACCCCAGGCCGCGCTCGTCCCGCAGGTCGGCCAGGAGGTTCAGCACCTGGGCCTGGGTGGAGAGGTCCAGGGCGCTGACGGCTTCGTCGCAGACCACCAGCTTGGGGTCGCAGATCAGGGCGCGGGCCACGGAGATGCGCTGGCGCTGGCCGCCGGAGAACTGGCTGGGGTAACGGTCCACCGCCTCGCGGGGCAGGCCAACCCGTTCCAGCATGTCCTCGGCGCGCTGCCGTGCCTCCGCGGCCCCAACGCCGCGGAGCCGGAGCGGTTCGGCCAGCGAGGACCCCACGGTGTTCCGCGGGTTCAGCGAGGAGTTGGGGTCCTGGAAGACGGCCCGCAGTTCACTTCCCAAGGCCCGGCGCTGGGACGCTCCGGCGGAGGTGATGTCCTTGCCCTGGTAGGTGATGGATCCGCCGGACACCTTCTGCAGGCCCAGGATCGCTTTGCCGATGGTCGATTTTCCCGAGCCGGACTCCCCCACCAGCCCCACGGTTTCCCCGGGGGCGATGCTGAAGCTGACACGGTCGACGGCGGCGGGAGCGGCGGCTGCCTTGCGGCCCCTGCCGTAGCGGACCACCAGGTCCTTGACCTCCAGCAGCGGCTGGGCGGCGGCGGGCAGCGGCGCTTCGCGGCGTTCCGTTGTTGCGGTGCTCATGCGGGATCCTTTTCAGCAGTTCGGGTTGCAGCAGCCGGGGCCTCAACCAGGTTCAGGATGTGATGGGCGGGGACGTCCGTGGCCACCCAGTCCAGGCCTTCGACGGCGAGTTCGTCGGCTTTGACGCAGCGCACCACGCCGTCGCCGGTCCCGGAGGGAAGCAGCGGGATGGGCACCATGCAGGCGGACCCGGCGAACTGGCAGCGGGCGGCGAACCGGCAGGTGCCGGGCCAGTCCTTGGGCTGCGGGACCTGGCCGCTGATGGTGGCGAGGCGCTCGGGCATGTCCGAGGCGTGGTTGGCGTGCGGATCCGCGGCGAGCAGGGCCAGCGTGTACGGGTGGCGCGGGTTGTCCAGGATGTTGTCCGTCCGGCCGTTCTCCACTACCTCGCCGGCGTACATCACGGCCACCTGGTCGCAGAGGTCGGCCACCACGCCAAGATCGTGCGTCACCATCACTACTGACATTCCGGTCTCCTTCACCAGGGACCGCAGCAGCGAGAGGATCTCGGCCTGCACGGTGACGTCCAGTGCGGTGGTGGGTTCGTCGGCGACGAGCAGGCGGGGACGGCCGGCCAGTGCCAGGGCGATGGCCACGCGCTGGGCCATGCCGCCGCTGATCTGGTGCGGGTAGGTCTTGAGGATGCGGGCGGCGTCCACGATGCCCACTTTTTCCAGCAGGCCCAGGGCTTCGGCCTTCGCTTCGGCCCTGCCCATTCCGCGGAGCCGCCGGACCGTGGCCGTGAGCTGGTAGCCCACCGTGAACATGGGGTCCAGGGCTCGCATGGGTTCCTGCGAGATGAGGGCGATGTCGCGTCCGCGGATGCCTTCCATGTCCTTCTCGGTAGCCGCGGCCAGGTTCTTGCCGTTCCAGAGGATCCGGCCGCCGGTCACGGAGACCCCGGAGGGCAGCAGGCCGAGAAGGGACAGCGCGGTCATGGTTTTGCCGCAGCCGGATTCACCCACCAAACCAAGGACGGTGCCGGGTTCGACGTCGAAGGAGACGTCCGTGACCAGGCGGACTCCCTTGCCGGCACCCACGGAGTCCACGCCCACGGAGAGGTTGCGGACGCTCAGGGTGTTCTTCGCGGCATCCTGCGAGGCCGGCGCAGCAGCGGCAATCGCGGCGACCGCTTTGGCGCGCTGGCGCCGGGCTGCCGCGGAGGGCAGGTGCGAGGCGGTGGCGTTGGGCGCCTTACCCAGGGCGTTGCCGATGGCGTTGGCGGCCAGGACTGTCAGGGCCAGCACCGCGCCGGTGGGGACCATCAGCCACGGGGCGTCGTAGACGTGCTGCGAGGCGCCCTGGATCATGCCGCCCCAGCTGGGCTGCGGGATGGGCGGGCCGAAGCCGATGAAGGCCAGGCCGGCCTGGATGAGCATGCCGACGGCGAAGATCAGGGCTGCCTGCACCACAATGGTGTTGGTCAGGCCGGGCAGGACATGCCGCAGGCTGATGCCGGCCGTGCTGACGCCGTCCACCTTGGCGGCGTCAACGTACAGCTGGGACTGCAGGGACTTGGCCTGGCCCAGCATCACCCGGTAGATGCCGGCCGAGATCAGCACGCCCAGGATGCCCATGATCAGCGGAATGTTCGTTCCCACAGCGCCGATCACGGCCAGGATGATCACCGTGCCGGGCAGGGACATCATGATTTCGGTGACGCGGCTGATGACGTTCTCCACGCGTTCGCCGGCGGCTGCGGCCAGCATCGCCAGCAGCGTGCCGAGGCCGACGGCGACAATCACCGTGATCATCGACGTCCCCAGCGTGCCGGCCGCCGAAGCGAAGATGCGGCTGAGGAGGTCCCGGCCCAGTTCGTCGGTGCCGAGCCAGTGGGCGGGGGTGGGTCCGGACAGGACGGCGGTGAAGTCCTGGTCCTCGGTCTTGAACGGCAGCCACAGCGGAGCGGTCAGGGAAGCGACCACCAGCGCGGCCAGCCAGAGGACACCGGCGATGCTCGCCGGGGAGGGGAACAGCTTGCTGCCGGAGAATTTCCTGGCCGCGCTTTGGCGCGGGGCCTTGGGAAGGACGGCAGCCGCCGTCGGCTCCGCTGAATCTGCTGGTGCGGGGGCAACGTTGGGGATCATGAGGCACGCAACTTCGGGTCGAGGAACTTGGTGACGAGTTCCAGCACCAGGTTCACGGCGACCACCACCACGGTGGCGATCACTACGACGCCCTGGACGGACGGGGCGTCATGGGTGCTGACGGAGTTCTGGACGGCCTGGCCCAGCCCCGGCATGGCGAACAGCTGCTCGGCGATGACGGAACCGCCGAAGAGCTGGATGAACTGGAGCGCAATGCCGGCCACGATGGGGAGGCTGGCATAGCGCAGGGCGTGGATGTAGAGGATTTTCCACGTGGGGGTGGCGGTGGCCCGGAGGGTCCGGATGTGTTCCTGCTGGAGCGCTTCGAGCATGGAGGCCCGGGTCTGGCGGGCGATGAACGCTCCGCCGCCCACGGCAAGGGTGATCACCGGCAGGGCCAGGGACAGCGCCCAGTCCTGGGGTGAGACCACGAACGGGACGTAGCCGGTGGCCGGGAAGACTGAAGACTGGACGGCCAGGAGGTAGACGAAGATGATGCCGATCCAGAACGCCGGAAGGGCTACGGCCATGCCGGCCACACCACCGATGAGCCGGTCCACGGTACCGCCGCGCACAGCCGCGGTGACGCCCAGGGCGATGCCGAGGATCGCGCTGAGGAGCGTGGCTCCGGCAGCAAGGGACGCGGTGACGGGGAGCCTGCTGGCCAGGTCCGCGCTGACGGAACGTCCGTCGATCAGCGAGATGCCGAGGTCACCCTGGACTGCGCCGCCGAGCCAGGTGACGAACTGGACCAGGAGCGGATCGTTCCAGCCGAGGCGCTGGTTGACTTCGGCGATGGCTTCCTGGGAGGCGCCGGCGCCGAGGGACACGGCGCCCGGGCTGCCGGGCATTGCGTGCACCAGCAGGAACGCCAGTACCGCAACCACCAGCACGGTGGCCAGCGCCATCAGCAGGCGCTTGGTGATGAATAATGCCATGGTGACCTCCATCGGTCAGGCTCTTGCCGGGCGGGCCCTCCTGTTGGTGGGGAGCGCCCGCCCGGCAGGTGCGGGTATTAGCTGGCCGGCTTGTAGGACGAGAGGAGCGGGTAGGCGTTGGTTCCGGCGAACTCCACCGGCGCCACCTTCTTGGTGTTGTAGCCCTGGTTGGTGAGCGACTCATAAAGCGGGATCATCCAGCCGGATTCCACCAGCCTGGTGTTCAGCTTGGTCAGCGCGGCCTTCCTGGCGGCGTCGTCCTTCGCGGCGGCAGCTTCACCAGTGGCGGCGGCCAGCTGGTCGTCGGTGGCCTTCTGCACGTTTGTGAAGCCGTTGAGGACAACGCCGTACATGAGGCCCACCGGGTTGTCCCAACCGAGTGCCGCATAACCGAGGGGCGTGGTGGCGACGGCTGCGAAAGCCTCGTCGGTGGAGGAGGCCATCTTGATATTCATAGTGATTCCGACGGCGGCGAGGTCCTTTTGGACCGCCTGCAGGTCGGTCTGGGTTTCGGCGCTGCCCACGATGGTGAAATCGAAGCCGTTGCTGTAGCCCGCCTCTGCCAGCAGGCTCTTGGCCTTGTCCGGGTTGTAGGCGTACGTGGTTTCAAGGGCCTCGGTGAAACCGGCCGAGTCCTTTGGCAGCGCGTTCCAGGAGGCAATGTCACCCTTGTGGAGCGCGTCCACCAGGGCCTTGCGGTTGATGGCGTACTGGAACGCCTGGCGGACCTTTTCCTCGGCAAAGGCCGGCGCAATCTTGCCGATCTTGTCGAAGGAGACCATGGTGTGCAGCGTGCCGCCGATCTGGGATACGCCCAGTCCCTTCGACTTGGCAAAGTCCACCGTGGGCGAGGTCAGCATGGCAACGTCGGCCTGGCCGGAAACCAGTGCGTTCGCTCGGGCCTGCGGGTCCTGGACCACGCTGAAGATCACCTTGCTGAAGGCGTACTTGGAGGCCTCCGGGCTCTTCTCGTTCTTTACCAGAACGTACTTGTTGCCCTTCACCGTGGCGGGATCCAGGGTGTAGGGGCCGGACCCGTCGGGGGTGGCGGCGAGGCTTGCGGAGTCGGTGACACCGTTCTTGCCCACGATCATGCCTGTGGTGGACGCCAGGTTCTTTTCGAAACCCGGCTGCGGCGAGGCGAACGTCAGGGCAACCTGGGTGGGGCTGACCACGTCCACGGACGTGATTTCCTGGGCGCCGCCTTTGGCGACGGCGGAGTAGGCACTGAGCGCGGGATCGGACCGGCGGTCCAGGTTGGCCTTGACCAGTTCAGCGTCCAGCGTGGAGCCGTCCGTGAAGGTCACGCCCTCCTTGAGGGTCAACGTCAGGACCGTGTTGTCCGCGTTGTAGCTGAACTCCTTGGCCAGGCCCGGACCGGCCGAGCCGTCCGGCTGGAGCGTCATCAGGCTGTCGTAGAGACCCTCGAAAAACTGCCGCTGGGCAGCGGACACCCTCAGCGGATCGAAGCCGAACGACGCCGAGTCGCTGTCAACGGCGAGGGTCAGGGTGCTGGTGTCTGCCTTGGCGGTGGCCTGGCTTGAACCGCCGCCGCAGGCGGTCATCGATCCCAGCAGGAGCGCTCCGGCCAGAACGGCGGAGCTCGCACGGGCGGTGGAGTTCAGGAGTTTCATGTAGTGCGCCTTTGCATTCGGATGTGACAACGGAGGGAATGTCTTGGGGCCGGCTGCTGGCCGGCTCCTTCCAAGCATCAGCCGGGCGCCGAGGGCACTCACATGAGAATGTCATTGATTGAAAAAGTATTGTGGTCCCGGTCACGTGGCCGGTCAGGATGGAAAGCCAGGGCAGTGAAGCCCCGTGCGCTGTAGTCCGGCGCTGAACCGAAAGGAACTGCATGACCACCACAACACCATTCCCGCAGGACTTCCTCTGGGGCGTTGCGAGCGCCGGGCACCAGGTGGAGGGGAACAACGTCAACAGCGACACCTGGTTCCTTGAGCACCTGCCCGGCAGCATGTTCTCCGAGCCGTCCGGGGATGCCGTGGACCACTACCACCGCTACCGCGAGGACATCGCCTTGATCGCGGGCCTCGGCTTCACCAGCTACCGCTTTTCAATTGAGTGGGCCCGCGTTGAGCCGGAGGAGGGGCTCTTCTCCCAGGCCGAGCTGGACCATTACCGCCGCATGCTTCAGGCCTGCCACGAGCATGGCCTCACCCCCGTGGTCACGTTCCACCACTTCACGTCCCCGCGCTGGCTCCTGGCCCTGGGCGGCTGGGAAGGCCCGCGCACCGCTGAGCTCTTTGCCCGTTACTGTGACCGGGTGATGGCGCACCTGGGTGACCTGATCGGCGTCGCCTGCACCTTGAACGAACCCAACCTGCCGTGGCTGCTGGAGTCCTTCGGCATTGGCGGCGTGGCACCGGAAAACCGCGGCTCAGTACCCGTGTGGGCCGCGGCGGCGGAACGCCTTGGCGTGGATGCCAGCACCGTTGCGCCGTTCCAGTTCTGCTCCACCGAGGCCGGGTTCGAGGTGAAGCTGGCGGCGCACCGGGCCGGCACCGCGGCAATCAAAGCGCACCGGCCGGATCTCCTGGTGGGCTGGACGCTCGCCAACTCCGACATCCAGTCCATCGACGGCGGCGGGGAACTGGCCGAAAAGGTCCGCCGCGGCGTGAACGAGCGCTTCCTCGAAGCGTCACGGGGTGACGACTTTGTGGGAATCCAGACCTACGGCCGCACCGTCTACGGCCCGGACGGGCATGCGCCGGCGCCGGAAGGCGTGCCCACAAACCAGATGGGCGAAGAGATCTACCCGCAGGCCCTCGAAGCGACCATTCGGGAAGCCCACCGGATTGCCGGCATTCCGGTGATGGTCACGGAAAACGGCCTGGCCACCGAGGACGATGCCCAGCGGGTGGACTACCTGCGCACCGCCGTCGAGTGTGTGGCGTCCTGCCTTGAGGACGGCATCGACGTCCGCGGATACATCGCCTGGACGGCCTTCGACAATTTTGAGTGGGTGTTCGGCTACGGGCCGAAGTTCGGCCTCATCACCGTGGACCGGGAGACCCAGGAACGGACGCCCAAGGAGAGCGCACACTGGCTGGGCCGGCAGGCGCAGGTGCGCAAGGCCCCGGCAGATAACGCCGTGGTCAGCAGGGCACCCCAGCCGGCCTGACCGCCGTCGTGCATTCCGTGGGCCCCCGGTGCACGTCCGCCTCACCGTGAACGGAACCGGTGAGGACCTCCACAACGGCAAGCTGGCCGGTGGTGTCCGGGACGCCGGGGAATTGAACCTGCGGCTCCTCGGCCGGCACCACCGGCTGGGGAGCCGCAGAGCGCATGCGGACAAGGGCGATGGCCGAGATCAGGAACCAGGCCACATTCGTCACCACCGAAGGCCACGCCTCGTGGACGGTGCCGTTGATGATAAAGGCGACGGCGCCGAACAGGTTTGCGGTCTGGAAGCCTTTGCCGGCCTTCAGCCAGCCCATGGAAACGGCGAGGTAGGCACTGAGGATCGCCACCGCACCGGCCCAGCCGGCGATTTCCCACAGCAGTTCCATGGTGTCCTTTCGGGATGCCTGCCGGCCGGAGGCGGGCAGGGGAAACGAGGGGTTTGAAGGTTGGTTGCGCCGGACAAACCGTTGACTCGAGCCCGGAGGGGCGAGGACTCGTTTGTGGGTCGGCGGGATAATCATACTCCGCCCCGGGGGCCGGTTGGATCCACCCCTTCGCCTGTCGCGTTCAGCCCTCCACAGCGTGGATCCTGCAGGCCAGCGAGTGTGATTGTCCCGGCGCCAGGACAACAAGGTCCTGACCGGAATTGAAGGCATCGGGCGGGCAGGTCATGGGTTCAACAGCGACCCCTTTCCGGTCCCGCAGCTCCCCTGAGTAGAGCTGCAGCCAGGGCGCATCCGTCCCCGTTGATTCCACTACCGCCGAGAGCTGCCGGGCAGGGTGCCGGAGCCTGACCGCCCATGTTCCCTCGGGGAGGGCAGTGAAGGCGTGGTCGAGTTGCTGCGCAGCAAGTATGCGGGCCTGGGAAAAATCGAACTCCGTGCCCGTGATGTCCCGGAGATCGGTGGGCCGGAGTTTCTCGTCCGTCATCAGCACCTTGCCCGCAGGGAAGGTCAGCTCACACGCGGAGATGTCCTCGCCGCCCACAGTGAGGTAGGGGTGGGAGCCGCAGCCATAGGGGGCGGGGGCGGATCCCAGGTTCCTGGCGCCGAGTTCGATGGACAGCCCGGTCCCGGCGTCCAGGGCGTAACGGGCCGTCAGCGCGAGCTGGAAGGGGTACCCGGGTTCGCCGTGCAGCAGGTGCGCCAGCACCACCTCGGCGTCCGAGCGCCGTTCCACCTGCCAGGCGTTCCACAATGCAAGCCCGTGCAGCGCGCTGCCCGTGCCCGCTTCGTTCACCGGCAGTTCAAAACGCTGACCGCCAAAGCTGTAGGCGCCGCCGGCCACCCGGTTCGGCCAGGGCATAAGGGTCTTTCCTGCGTAGGCCGGGGGCAGTTCGTCCGCCGAAAAGGGCAGGACAAGGTCCGTTCCGCGGAAGGACAGGCTGACCAGCCCGGCCCCCACGCTCGCGACAGTTGCCTCATAGTCCCCCGCCCGAAGGACAGTCAGCTCACCGTTGGGGCAGGTAATGGATGACATGGATGTTCCTTTCGAAGGGCCGGGTCAGGCCGCGGGTGGCGCGGTGGACTCGCGGACGATCACTTGGGTTGCCAGCTCAACACGGCGGGAATCAAGTACCTCACCGCGGGCCTGGCGGAGCAACGACCGCAACGCCGTCCGCCCCATCTCCTCGAGCGGCTGGGACACAGAGGTGAGGGCGGGCACGGACTCCTCGCCCTGAATTGTTCCGTCGAAGCCAATGAGGCTCAGCTGTCCGGGAACCCCGATGCCCTGCCGGGCCGCTTCGCCCAAAACACCCAGCGCAATGCTGTCGCTCGCGGCAAAGATCGCCGTAGGCCGCTGGTCAAGCCCGAGCAGTGCCTGCAGTCCGGCTGTTCCGCTGTCACGGCGGAACCTGCCGCCGGAAACAATGTACTGCGGATCCACCGGGACGCCGTGGGCCGCCAGGGCGGCCATGTAGCCGTGCAGCCGCGCCTGGTTGCATTCTGCCTGCTCTATCCCGCCGATATAGGCGATCCGCCGGTGCCCCAACTCCAGCAGGTGTTCGGTTGCGGCCTTGCCGCCAGCCCAGTTGGTCGCACCCACGCTGACCACGTCCGCTGGAGGCGGGTTGAGCGGGTCGATCACGACGACGGGCAGCTTGCGGCGCCGGAACGCCTGGAGTTGCGCTTCACTGAAGGCCGACGTCACCACAATCATTCCCGCCCTGCCCTCGTCCACCATGCGCTGGGCGCGGCGCTCCGGGCTGTGCACCGCGGCGGTAGCCCCGGAGCTGGCCGGCCCGGTAGCGCTGACCAGCACTTCAACGTCGGCTTGGGCGGCGAACTGGAGTATGCCGTCAAGGACCTCCACGGTGTAGGCCGCGGTGAGCACGTCCACCACCACCTCCACCACGGTGCTGGTTTTCGTTGCGGCGCGCCGCTGAAGGGGCGACTGGTACCCGGCCTGTTCCAGGGCGGCCAGTACCCGGGCGCGGGTTTCGGGAGCCACATCTTCCCGTCCGTTTACCACCTTGGAGACCGTGGGTGTTGAAACCCCTGCCTGCAGGGCAACAGCTGCCAGAGTGGGCTTTTCCGGCCGCACATTTATAGCCAAGACTCGATCCCGTCTTTCGAAATATTTCGTTGAGTCCAATAGTGGTGCAGCCGAGGCTCTGCGTCAACGTCTCTGCAAAAGCGCGAACATCTACCAAACAGCATGCCCTTGACTGTGATTCACCTCACCGTTAGATTTACATCACCGGTCGTAAGTTTTCGAAAGATTTCGAAGATTGCCAGTGCGGCCCAGAACCGAATTGATGCAGGCACCGCTTCGAAGCCGAAGTGCGGACCCGCGTTACACGTTACCGGGACCCAGCGTTGAGCCCGGAGGATGAACGGAAACGAAATGAACATTCGAAAGTTGCGCACGGCAGCCATGGCAATTTCCGCTGCAGGAGTGGCGCTCAGCCTGGCCGCCTGCGGTTCTGCAGGTCCTGCCGGTTCAAACGTGAGCAGTGACTCGGCCAGCATGTGGGGTCTTACCGGCGGCAACCAGCCGGTCCTGCAGAAGTCAGTGGACGACTGGAACCAGGCGAATCCGGACAAGTCGATCAAGCTGGATTTCTTCGCCAACGATGCTTACAAAACCAAGGTCCGCACGGCCGTCGGAGCAGGCGAAGGCCCCACGTTCATTTACGGTTGGGGCGGCGGAGTCTTGAAGTCGTACGTGGACGCCGGACAGGTGGACGACCTGTCGGGTTTCCTCAAGGACAACCCGGACGTCAAGGACCGTTACCTTCCGTCGGTGTTGAAGAACGGCGAGGTGGACGGCAAGACCTACGCCCTGCCGAACAACAACGTTCAGCCTGTGGTCCTGTATTTCAACAAGGAAGCATTCGACAAGGTGGGCGCGCAGCCTCCCAAGACCTGGGACGAGCTCATGGCCCTCGTGCCGAAGTTCAAGGATGCCGGCATTGCCCCGTTCTCGCTCGGCGGCCAGTCGAAGTGGCCGGACCTGATGTGGCTTGAGTACCTCGTGGAGCGCATCGGCGGTCCGGAAGTCTTTGCCAACATCGCGGCCAATAAGCCAGGTGCGTGGTCAGACCCTGCAGTGAAAGAAGCTTTGACCAAGATCCAGGAGCTGGTTGACGCCGGCGGGTTCATCAACGGTTTCTCATCAATTGCCGCAGACAGCAATGCCGACCAGGCTTTGATGTACACCGGCAAGGCGGCCATGATCCTGCAGGGCGGCTGGATCTACCAGGGCATGAAGAAGGACGCCTCGGACTTCGTCAAGGGCGGCAAGCTGGGCTACACCACGTTCCCCACGGTGTCCGGCGGCAAGGGCGACCCCGCGAACGTAGTGGGGAACCCGTCCAACTTCTGGTCCATCTCCGCCAAAGCAACGGACGGCCAGAAGAAGGCCGCCCTGGACTACGTCAAGGACGGGATGTTCACCGATGCCAACGTCGATGCCCTGATCAACTCCGGGGCCGTGCCGGTTGTCCAAGGTATCGAAAGCAAGCTCGAAGCCTCCCCGGACAAGGACTTCCTGACGTTCGTCTACGGGCTGGCCAAGGATGCACCGAGCTTCACGCTCTCCTGGGACCAGGCCCTGAGCCCTGCGCAGGGTGATGCCATGCTCTCCAACCTGGACCAGATCTTCCTGAAGAAGATCAGCCCGGAACAGTTCATCGCCACGATGAACGCCACGATCGGGAAGTAGGAACCGGTGGCATTCCCAGGTACCGCCGCCCGGGGGGTCCGCGACGCGGGCCCCTCGGGGTGGCTGGCTGCGCCGGCACTGATCTTCTTCCTCGTCTTCGCCGTTGTCCCGCTCATCGGGGTGGTCTTCCTGAGCTTCACAAGCTGGAACGGCCTGGGCGAGATCAAACTGGAGGGACTGTCCAGCTGGACCACGGTGCTGACCGATCCCGTAACAGGCAACGCCTTGATGGTGACGGCGAAAATCATGTTCTTCTCGTTTATCGTCCAGGCACCAGTCAGCCTGCTCCTGGGGGTCTTCACCGCGGGCGCCCAGAAATACCGTGCCGCCCTGGCAGTCTTGTACTTCCTGCCGCTGCTGCTCTCCTCCGCCGCAGTTGCCATCGCCTTCAAAGCCCTGCTGGATCCGAACTTCGGCCTGGGACCGGGGTTCGGGCTTCCTGCCCTGGCCCAGGACTGGCTCGGGAATTCGGACCTGGTGCTGTTCGTGGTGGTCTTCGTCATCGCCTGGCAGTTTGTTCCCTTCCACACGCTGATCTACCAGGGCGGCGTGCGGCAGATCCCGGCATCACTGTATGAGGCAGCAGAGATCGATGGCGCCGGACGGTTCCGGCAGTTCTGGAGCATCACGCTGCCCCAGCTGAAGTACACGGTCATCACGTCGTCCACCCTGATGGTGGTGGGAAGCCTGGCGTACTTCGACCTCATTTTCGTGCTCACCGGCGGAGGACCCGGTTACAGCACCCGGCTGCTCCCGCTGCATATGTACCTGACGGGGTTCAAGGCCAACGACATGGGCGCCGCCAGTGCCCTCGGCGTGATGCTCGTTGTCATCGGCCTCGGACTGGCCCTGTTGCTGCAGCGCCTGGGCGGCAAGAACCGCAATGCAAGCCAACTGGAAGGTGCCTGATGGCGTCCACGACTCAACTCCCGGTTCCTCCTTCGGCCGCGGGCAGCATCGCCGCGGAACCTGTTTCCCGCGCCAAGGGCCCGGGACGGCTGCGTCCGAACCTTCTGGGCGGCCTGGGCGGCTGGCTCTGGCTTGCAATAATCATCGTCCCGATTTACTACGTGGTGATTACCAGCTTTAAAAACCAGGCGGGCTTTTTTACCTCCAATCCGATGCTTCCGTCGACGGAGCCGACGCTGGACAACTACAAGCTGGTGCTGGAGAACAATTTTGTCCGCTACTTCGCCAACAGCCTGATCGTCACCCTGGGCACGGTACTCCCAGCCTTGCTGGTGTCCTTTATGGCCGCCTACGCGATCGTCCGCGGCAGGAGCAAATTCCTGTCCATGACGAACAACCTGTTCCTCCTGGGCCTGGCGATCCCGCTCCACGCCACCATCATCCCCATCTACTGGATGATCACCCGGGCTCACCTGTATGACACCCTGCTCGCCCTGATCCTGCCGTCCGTGGCGTTTGCCATCCCCGTCAGTGTGCTCATCCTGTCCAACTTCATGCGCGATGTCCCGAATGAGTTGTTCGAGTCGATGCGGCTCGACGGCTGCTCGGACTGGGCCATGATGTGGCGGCTAGCCCTCCCCATGACCAAGCCGGCCGTCATTACGGTAGGCATCTACAACGCCCTGCATGTCTGGAACGGCTTCCTCTTCCCGCTGATCCTGACCCAAAGCCCGGCCACCAGGGTCCTGCCGCTGTCGCTCTGGACCTTTCAAGGGGAGTTCAGCGTCAACATCCCCGCCATCCTGGCCTCCGTGGTCCTGGCCACGCTCCCCCTCCTGGTGATCTACGTCGTTGCGCGCCGCCAGCTGCTGGCCGGCCTCACCGCCGGCTTCAGCAAGTAGAAAGGAACTTCCATGACCGGATCCAAACCCCTGCGCGTCGGCATGGTGGGTTATGCCTTTATGGGTGCAGCCCACTCGCACGCCTGGCGCACCGCACCGAGGTTCTTTGACCTGCCGCTGCAGCCCCGGCTCACCGCAGTGGCCGGAAGGAATGCCGACGGCGTCCGGGCCGCCGCGGACAAGCTTGGCTGGGAGTCCGTTGAGACGGACTGGCGCCGCCTGATCGAGCGCGACGACATTGACCTGATCGACATCTGCACACCCGGCGACACCCACGCCGAGATCGCCATCGCAGCCCTCGAGGCCGGCAAGCACGTGCTGTGCGAAAAGCCGCTGGCCAATTCCGTGGCGGAGGCAGAGCGGATGGCCCTGGCCGCGGAAACCGCCGCCAAGCACGGCGTCGCCTCGATGTGCGGCTTCAGCTACCGGCGCACCCCCGCCCTGGCGCTGGCCAAACGGTTCGTGGAACAGGGCAGGCTCGGCGACATCCGGCACGTCCGCGCACAATATCTCCAGGACTGGCTCTCGGACGAGAATGCCCCAATGACCTGGCGGCTGGACAAGAGCAAGTCCGGGTCCGGCTCCCTGGGCGACATCGGAGCCCACAGCATCGACGCCGCCCAATGGGTCACCGGGCAGAACATCACAGGTGTCTCGGCGCTGCTCGAAACGTTTGTTCCGGAGCGCCCGTTGGCCGGGGACCTCGTGGGCCTGGGCGGCCACGGCGACCTCAGCGGTGACGCGCCCCGCGGGAAGGTCACCGTGGATGACGCCGCCATCTTCAGCGCAAAGTTCGACGGCGGCGGTACTTCCGCGGGCGCCGTCGGGGTCTTCGAAGCCACCCGCTACGCACTGGGCCGGAAGAACGCCATGCGCTTGGAACTGAACGGCACCAAAGGCTCGCTCGCTTTCGATTTCGAGGACATGAACGTCCTGTCCTTCTACGACGCAGCCGAATCCCCCGACGCCGGCTTCCGCAGGATCTTCGTCACCGAACCCGAGCATCCGTACGTCGGGAACTGGTGGCCCACCGGCCACGGGCTGGGGTACGAACACGGCTTCACCCACCAGGTGGTGGACCTGGTCACCGCAATCGGTGAGGGCCGCCAGCCGGAACCCTCGTTCACCGATGCCCTGCAGGTCCAGCGGGTTTTGGCCGCCGTGGAGGCCAGCGCTTCGAACTCCAGCCAGTGGCAGAAGGTCTAGGAACGTGAACACAGGAGAAGGAACGCCATGACACGACCAATTACGCTGTTTACCGGCCAGTGGGCCGACCTGCCGTTCGAGGAGGTGGCCCGGCTCGCCGGCGAGTGGGGCTTTGACGGGCTGGAGATCGCCTGCTGGGGAGACCACCTGGACCCCCGCCGGGCGGCGGAGGACGACAACTACCTCCAGGGCCGGCTGGACATCCTCGAGAAGAACAACCTCGAGGTCTTCGCCATCGCCAACCACCTCACCGGCCAGGCAGTGTGCGACGACCCCATCGACGAACGCCACCAGGGCATCCTCTCCGCAGAAATCTGGGGCAACGGTGATCCGGAAGGAGTCCGCAAGCGGGCTGCCCAGTCTATGAAGGACACCGCACGGGCCGCCGCGCGCCTGGGCGTCAAGACCGTAACAGGGTTCACCGGCTCCTCCATCTGGAAGGCGGTGGCCATGTTCCCGCCCGCCTCCGAGGCAATGATCGACGCCGGCTACCAGGACTTCGCGGACCGCTGGAACCCCATCCTGGACGTCTTCGACGAGGTGGGGGTCCGGTTCGCCCTGGAGGTCCACCCGTCCGAGATCGCCTACGACTACTGGACCACCAAGCGCACCCTGGAAGCCATCGGGCACCGCAGCAGCTTCGGGCTCAACT
The DNA here is from genome assembly GCF_057656635.1 of Arthrobacter sp. Soil_C_49. NCBI lineage: Bacteria > Bacillati > Actinomycetota > Actinomycetes > Micrococcales > Micrococcaceae > Arthrobacter > Arthrobacter sp. Soil_C_49. Next base: position 122,482 of record NZ_JBDGJZ010000012.1, on the reverse strand, counting down.
TCGACCCGTCCCACTTCATCTGGCAGGACCTGGATCCGGTGATGTTCCTCCAGGACTTCGCGGACCACATCCTCCACGTGCACGTCAAGGAATCGGTCCGGCAGCTCGATGGCCGCAACGGCCGCCTGGGCTCCCACCTGGCCTGGGCGGACCCCCGGCGCGGCTGGGACTTCGTCACCGCCGGGCACGGGGACGTCCAGTGGAACCGGATCTTCCGCACCCTGAACGCCATCGGCTATACCGGGCCCACCAGCATCGAGTGGGAGGACGCCGGCATGGACCGGCTCGTCGGCGCACCGCAGGCGCTGGCCATGGTCAAGGAACTCGCCCGGATCGCCCCGCCGGCAGCCGCTTTCGACGCCGCCTTCTCCAGCCGCTGACCCAGACTTTCCGGCCCCGGCCGGCAGCCAAACAAAAGGAAACCCCCGACATGACAGAACGCAAGAACGCCCTGGTGGTCCGCGGCGGCTGGGACGGCCACCAGCCGTACGAGGCCACGGAGCTCTTCATCCCCTACCTCAAGGACAACGGCTACGACGTCCGCGTCGAGGAATCCCCCAAGGTTTATGCCGACGCCGAATACATGGCCGGAGTGGACCTGATCCTGCAGTGCATGACCATGACCACCATCGAAAAGGACGAGTTCGCCGGGCTGCGGACCGCCGTCGAAAACGGCACCGGTCTGGCCGGCTGGCACGGCGGGATCGCCGATTCGTACCGCAACAACTCGGACTACCTGCACCTGATCGGAGGCCAGTTCGCCTGCCACCCCGGCAAGCACCCGGACGAGTGCATCGGCGAGCAGTCGGACAACTACGTTCCCTACACGGTCAACATGCTGCCCGCAGCCGCGGAGCACCCCATCACCCAGGGCATCTCCGACTTCGACCTGGTCACCGAACAATACTGGGTCCTCTCCGACGACTACATCGACGTCCTGGCCACCACCACCCAGAAAGTCCGGGAGTGGGACCCCTGGAACCGGGAGGTCACCTCCCCCGCCATCTGGACCCGCCAGTGGGGCAAGGGCCGCATCTTCGTTGCCACCCCCGGCCACCGGGTCGAAATCCTCCAGGACACCAACGTCCGCACCATCATCGAAAGGGGCCTGCTGTGGGCAAGCCGTTGAAAGTCGGAATCATTGGCTGCGGAGCCATCATCGCGCAGTACCTGGCGAACTTCCGCAAACTCGGGCAGATCGACCTGGTGGCGGTCGCTGACCTGGACCCCGCACGGGCCCAGGCCGTGGCGGATGACTACGAAGGTGTCCGTGCCATCTCCGTCGAGGAACTCCTCGCCGCGGACGACGTCGAACTCGTCCTGAACCTGACCATCCCCGCCGCCCACGCCGAGGTTGCGCTGAAGGCCATCGCCGCCGGCAAAAGCGTGTACGGCGAGAAGCCCCTCGCCGCCACCACTGCCGAGGCGCGCCAGGTCCTGGACGCGGCACGCGAGGCGGGCGTCGCCGTCGGCTGCGCTCCGGACACGGTGCTCGGCACCGGCATCCAGACCGCGCGCAAGGCGATTGACGACGGACTGATCGGCGCACCCATCTCGGCGAGCGCCACGATGGTGACCCCGGGCCATGAGCGGTGGCACCCGAACCCTGACTTCTACTACCAGCCCGGCGGCGGCCCCCTCCTGGACATGGGCCCGTACTACGTGACAGCCCTGGTCACCCTGCTGGGTCCGGTCGTCTCCGTCATCGGCGCCGCCAGCCACACCCGCAACGAACGCACCATCGGCTCCGGACCCCGCCAGGGCGAGAAGGTCCCCGTCAACATCGATTCCCATGTCACCGGTGTCCTGGTGCATGCCTCCGGCGCGCTCTCCACCCTGTTCATGAGCTTCGACGCCGTGAAGTCCAAGTCGCCCAACATCGAGATCCACGGTGAGCGCGGGTCACTGGTGGTGCCGGACCCCAACCACTTCGACGGCGACGTCCAGCTGTTTTCCCTCGGGGCCGAGGACTGGGAAACCCTCCCCGTTTCCGCCGGGTACGTTGGCTCCGGGCGCGGCTTCGGCATCGCCGATCTCGCCTCCACCCATGAGGGCGCTGAGCCCCGGGCGGGCGGCGCCCTGGCCTACCACGCCCTCGAGGTCATGGAATCGGTCCTCGAATCAGCCCACAGCGGCGCGGCCGTAGCCATCCGCAGCACCGTGGAACGGCCGGCGCGCGTTGAACTGACGGTCCTGGCGGAGGAGCTGGACAGGCTCCAGACGCAGGAAGCGGTCTAGGCATGGCCTACACAGCCGGCAACTGGCCCATCACCGCGGCCATGCTGCCCTTCCCGGGCGCCGGCGCGCAGGGAACCCACATCAACGATGCTGATCCCTCCACCTGGGCAGAGGCTCTGACCGAGGTCAAGGAAGCCGGGTTTGCCAACGCGGACCTGACCGACAGCTGGGTGCGCCCCGGCGACCTGGGCCCTGGCCGGCTGGCTGAGTTCAAGCAGACGGCACACGACGTGGGAATCGGAACCCCTGCCATCTCCGCCATCCGCCGCAGCGTCATTGACGGGCGGAACTGGGAAGCCAACCTGGCCTACAGCCACCGGACCATTGACGCGGCGGCAGAGCTGGGCTGCGAGGTTGTCTCCTTTGGCCTGCACCAGGCCATCACACCAGAGCAGCAGGAACAGCTTTGGTTCTGGACGGTTGAAGGGCACAAGGACCCGGAGGGGGACCGCGAAACCTGGGGCAACGCCGTCGTCCGCCTCCGCGAACTTGGCCGGCACGCGGCCGAGGTGGGCCTCCTGCTCTCGCTCGAAATGTACGAGGACACGTACTTGGGCACTGCCGATTCTTCCGTGCGCCTTGTCCAGGACATTGGGCTTGCCAACGTGGGCCTCAACCCGGACCTTGGAAACCTGATCCGGCTGCACCGGCCGGTGGAGGACTGGCGGGAGCTGGTGGCCAAAACCCTGCCTTACGCCAACTTCTGGCACATGAAGAACTACCTCCGCGACGAAGACACGGCCCGCGGCATGTACGTGGCCATGCCTGCCCCCATGGAAAGCGGCCTCATCAACTACCGGGAGGCCTTCAAGGTGGCCCTGTCCGTTGGCTTCCAGGGGATCCTGTGCACCGAACACTACGGCGGGGACGGCCTGAGCGTCTCGGCCAGCAACCAGGACTACCTCCGCCGGCACGTCCTCCCCAAGACCGGCGGATACGCCCTGGGCAGCAGCCAGGTGGCGCAGGGGCGGCAGCAGCCGGCGCAGCCCGCCCGCGTGTAACTGGTCCGGCGCGCAACTGATGCAGGCCTGAATCACGGCCTTCCCAACCCAAAGCATTCGACGAGGAAACCATGACCCAGATCTTTGACAACCCCCGAGACTTCGTGGAGGAGGCAATGGACGGTCTGGTGGCAGCCAACCGCGGCTACGTGGCCAGGGTGGACGGCGGCGTGGTCCGCTCCACCGAGGTGCCCGCCGGGCAGGTGGCCGTGGTGGTGGGCGGCGGTTCGGGCCACTACCCGGCCTTCGCCGGCCTGGTGGGGCCGGGCCTCGCCGCAGGCGCGGTGTGCGGCAACATCTTCACATCGCCGTCTGCCGGGCAGGCGTACCGGGTGGCCAAGGCGGCCAACACCGGCGGCGGCGTGCTGTTCAGCTACGGCAATTACGCCGGAGACGTGATCCACTTCGGCCAGGCACAGCAGCGGCTCAACGCAGAGGGCATCGAGGCCCGCACCGTCCTGGTCACGGATGACATCGCCAGCGCCCCGCTGGACCAGATCGACAAGCGCCGCGGCATTGCCGGAGACCTGACCGTCTTCAAGATCGCCGGCGCCGCAGCTGAAGCGGGACTGGACCTGGACGCCGTCGAACGGCTTGCCGTGCTGGCCAACTACCGCACGCGCACTTTGGGCGTGGCGTTCGACGGCTGCACCCTGCCGGGCGCTGCCGAACCGCTGTTCCACGTGCCCGCCGGCGGGATGTCGCTCGGGCTGGGCATCCACGGCGAACCGGGAATCTCGGACCATCCCATGCCCACCGCGTCCGAACTGGCCGAACTGCTCGTTTCCGGCCTGCTCCAGGACAAACCCGATGATGCCGGGAGCCGTGTGGTGGTAATCCTCAACGGGCTCGGCCGGGTGAAGTACGAGGAACTGTTCCTGCTGTTCGGCAAGATCGACAAGCTCCTCACCGCCGCCGGCCTGACCATCGTGGAACCCGAATGCGGGGAGCTGGTCACCAGCCTGGACATGTCCGGCCTGTCCCTCACGCTCCTGTGGCTGGACGAAGAGCTGGAACGATACTGGTCTGCCCCGGCCGACACCCCCGGATTCCGCAAGGGCAGCAGGGGGCCGCAAACCCGGCGGGAACTTGCCGTTGCCGAAGAACCTGCGGCTGCCGAAGCGGAAGAGACGACGGCGGCAGCGGCTGACGCGGGCCGGCTGGCAGCCGCCGTGCTCGCCCAGGTGCGGGACGCCGTCGTCCGCCACGAAGCGGAGCTGGGCAGGCTGGACGCCATAGCCGGCGATGGCGACCACGGCATTGGCATGCGGCGCGGTGCGGAGGCGGCAGCGGCGGCGGCCCGGGACGCCTCGGCCGGCGGCGCTTCCGTGCAGCGGGTGCTCACCGCGGCGGGCGAGGCCTGGAGCGAACGCGCCGGAGGGACCTCCGGTGCGCTCTGGGGATCCGCGCTGGCGGCCGCCGGGCGGGCCTTTGGCAACAAGAACTCTTACTGCGGTGAGGATGCGGCGGCCGCAGTGAACGCCTTCGTGGATGCCGTCACCACCCTGGGCAAGGCTGATGTGGGCGACAAGACGATGGTGGACGCGCTGGTTCCCTTCCGGGATGCCTTCCTGGCCGCGTCCGGCGACGGCGCACCGGTGAGCGGGGCGCTGGCTTCCGCGGTGACCGCCGCCCGGCAGGCGGCCGACGCCACCGCATCCCTGCGCCCGCTCAAGGGGAGGGCGCGCCCGCTGGCCGAAAAGAGCCTGGGCCATCCTGATCCCGGAGCGGTGTCCTTTGCCCTGATCGCCACACTGGTTTCCCATCACCTCGACGCTTCACCGCCCCTGCAGTATCCCAGGGCGGCTGCCCTGATAGCCGGAAATGGACTCCAGGCATGAGTGCGGGCGCAGCAGGATGGCGGATCGTCATCGGAAACGACGAGGCCGGCGTCGAATACAAGGAAGCGCTGAAGGCTCTGCTGGAGGCCGACAGCCGCGTCGCCTCCGTCGTGGATGTGGGCGTCAGCGCCGGTGACACCACTGCCTACCCGCACGTCGCCGTCGACGCTGCACGCAAAGTTGCGGAGGGCGAAGCTGACCGCGCCCTCCTGATCTGCGGCACAGGGCTCGGCGTGGCAATTGCGGCCAACAAGGTTCCCGGAATCCGTGCGGTCACCGCCCATGACGGCTATTCCGTGGAGCGCTCGGTCCTGAGCAACAACGCCCAGGTCCTCACCATGGGCCAGCGCGTCATCGGCCTGGAACTGGCAAAGAAACTGGTGGGCGAATGGCTCGGTTACCGGTTCGACGAAAACTCAGCCTCCGCCGCGAAGGTGGACGCCATCTGCTCCTACGAACCCGAATCCACGAAAGCAGTCTGACAATGACCGAAACAACACACTATCCAGCAACTGAAGCAGCCGGGAGCGGCGCCCGGAAGATCGCGATCGTCGGCTCAGGCTACATGGGTGGCGGGATCGCGCAGGTCCTGGCGCTGGGCGGGGCGCGCGTGGCTCTTTCTGACGTGTCGGCCGAGGTTGCCCAGGGTAATTATGACCGGCTGCTGGTGGAGTCTGACCAGTTCGTGGCCGACGGCCTGTTTCCCGCCGGAGCCACCGAAATCCTGAAACAAAACCTCTGGGCCGCCAAGGACATCGAGGAAGCCGTCGCGGACGCGGATTTCATAGAGGAAGCTGTCCCCGAAGTCATCGCCATCAAGCACCAGACACTGGCCCGCATCAGCGCTGCCGCCAGGCCGGATGCCATCATCGGCTCCAACACCTCCACCATCTCCATCGCCGAACTGGCGGTGCCGGTTGCCAACCCGGAACGGTTCCTCGGGGTGCATTTCTCGAACCCGTCACCGTTCATCCCGGGCGTGGAGATCATTCCGCACGCCGGCACGACCGCCGCCACTGTCGGCGCTGTCCGCGAACTGGTCCATGCCGCGGGCAAGCAGACCGCCGTGGTCAAGGACGTCACCGGTTTTGTGCTCAACCGCCTGCAGTACGCGCTGTTACATGAAGCCGCACAGCTGGTGGAGCAGGGCATCGCGACGGCCGACGACGTGGACACCCTGGTCCGCACCACCTTCGGCTTCCGGCTGCCGATCTTCGGACCGTTCGCCATCGCGGACATGGCCGGGCTGGACGTGTACGACTTCTGCTACAAGTCCCTGCAGAAGGAATTTCCGGAGCGCTTTGCCACCCCGAAGATCCTCAGTGACCTGGTGGACGCCGGAAAGCTCGGCACTAAGACTGGCGCGGGCTTCCTCAATGTCCCGGCCGAGCGGATTCCCGAGCTGATCGCCTACCGGAACAAAGCGTATGTGGCCATGCAGAAACTGCTCGACGATCTTGGCCCTGCCCCCATCGGGTAATGATGCGGGCGGCAGGTTCCGGGGCTCTGGACAACTCCGCCGGGGCGTAGCACGATCTGAGGTGTGACCACCAGCCCCCTCTCTGACGCCCGCCTCCGCGAGCTTAAGGATCTCCGCCGCGTCAAGGACCGGATCGACAGGGAGTACGCGCAGCCGCTGGACGTCGAATCCCTGGCCCGCGGCGTGCACATGTCCGCCGGGCACCTGAGCCGCCGCTTCAAGGCCGCGTACCAGGAATCCCCCTACAGCTACCTCATGACCCGGCGCATCGAGCGGGCCATGGCGCTGCTTCGCCGCGGTGACCTCTCAGTCACGGAGGTGTGCTTCGCCGTCGGCTGCTCCTCGCTGGGAACCTTCAGCACCCGTTTCGCGGAACTGGTGGGCATGCCGCCCAGTGTCTACAAACAGGAAGCGGAAATGTCGACGGCGGGCATCCCCGCCTGCGTGGCCAAACAGGTCACCAGACCGGTCAGGAATCGAGAAGCGCCCGCGCAGGAGCCGCAACTAGCATGACTGCCATGAACAAGATCAGCATTGCCTCAACCTTCCTTCCACACACCGATCCGGACGCCTCCCTGGCGTTCTACCGCGACGCCCTGGGCTTCGAGGTCCGCAACGATGTTGGCCGCGGCACTATGCGCTGGATCACGGTGGGCCCCGCCGGCCAGCCGGACGTCTCGATCGTCCTGCACCCGCCTGCCGTGGATCCCGGCATCACCGACGACGAACGCCGCACCATCGCCGAAATGATGGCCAAGGGCACCTACGCCACCGTCATCATGTCCGCCCCGGACGTGGACGCGGCGTTCGCCTCCGTAGAAGCCACTGGGGCGGACGTTGTCCAGGAACCCGTCGACCAGCCCTACGGAATCCGCGACTGCGCCTTCCGCGACCCGGCCGGCAACACCGTCCGCATCAACCAGCAGCCCTGAGCTGGGAGGATATGAACCAGCGGCACGAGGGGGAGGCTGCGGGCGCGGCCCTCCCCCACGCAGGACATATCGCAGCCCGAGAGATGGAGACCCGATGAGCACGGACACCAGTACCGCCACCACCACCGATCCCAACGGGCTGCACGTCGCCGACACCCACGACCTGATCCGGGTGCAGGGGGCGCGGGAAAACAACCTCAAGGACGTCAGCGTCGAGCTGCCCAAGCGCCGGCTGACGGTGTTCACGGGCGTATCCGGCTCGGGCAAGAGTTCCCTGGTGTTCGCCACCATCGCCGCAGAGTCGCAGCGCATGATCAACGAAACCTACAGTGCGTTCGTGCAGGGCTTTATGCCCTCGCTGGCCCGGCCCGAGGTGGACTTCCTGGAAGGACTCACCACCGCGATCATCGTGGACCAGGAGCGGATGGGGGCCAACCCGCGTTCCACCGTGGGCACTGCGACAGATGCGAACGCGATGCTGCGCATCCTCTTCAGCCGGCTCGGCTCACCGTATGTGGGACCGCCCACGGCGTTCTCCTTCAACGTGCCCACCCGCAAGGCCAGCGGCGTGATGTCCACCGAGAAGAGCGGCGGCCGGGTGGAGAAAGCCGTGGTCCAGCAGGCCGTCTACCTCGGCGGCATGTGCCCGAGCTGCGAGGGTATGGGCGCAGTCAGCGACATTGACCGCACGGCGCTGTACGACGACGAAAAGTCCCTGGCCGAGGGAGCGCTGCTGGTTCCGGGCTACTCGATGGACGGCTGGTACGGGCGCCTGTTCGAAGGCATGGGCCTGCCGATGGACAAGCCCATTTCCAAGTTCACCAAGAAGCAGCTGGAGACCATGCTGTACGCCGAGCCCACCAAGATCAAGGTGGAGGGCGTCAACCTGACCTTCGAGGGGATCATCCCCAAGATCCAGAAGTCCATGCTGTCCAAGGATCCCGAGGCGATGCAGCCGCATGTACGCCGGTTCGTGGAACGGGCCGTGACGTTCCAGACCTGCCCCGAGTGTGAGGGAACGCGGCTGACGCAGCAGGCGCTGGCCTCCAGGATCAACGGCAAAAACATCGCCGAGCTGTGCCAGATGCAGATCAGCGACCTCGCAGAGTGGATCCGCGGCCTCAAGGACCCCTCCGTGGCTCCCCTGCTCAAGGGCCTGCAGCACCTGCTTGACTCCTTTTCCGACATTGGCCTGGGCTACCTCAGCCTGGACCGCCCGGCCGGCACGCTCTCCGGGGGCGAGGCCCAGCGCACCAAGATGATCCGGCACCTCGGCTCCTCCCTCACCGACGTCACGTATGTCTTTGACGAGCCCACCATCGGCCTGCACCCGCACGACATCGAACGCATGAACCAGCTGCTGCTGCAGCTGCGGGACAAGGGCAACACCGTGCTGGTGGTGGAGCACAAGCCGGAAACCATCGCGATTGCGGACCACGTTGTTGACCTCGGGCCGGGTGCCGGCACCACGGGCGGCACTGTCTGTTACGAGGGTACGGTGGAGGGCCTGCGGTCCAGCGACACCATCACGGGACGCCACCTCGGGGACCGCGCGTCGCTGAAGGAAGCGGTCCGCAAGGCGTCCGGAGCGCTTGAGGTGCGCGGGGCGTCAACGCACAACCTGCAGGCGGTCGACGTCGACATCCCCCTGGGCGTGCTGACGGTAGTAACGGGTGTGGCCGGCTCGGGCAAGAGTTCGCTGATCCACGGTTCGGTGGCCAAGCGCGAGGGCGTGGTGGTGATTGACCAGGGCGCCATCAAGGGCTCCCGGCGCAGCAACCCGGCCACGTACACGGGCATGCTGGAGCCCATCCGGAAGGCCTTCGCGAAGGCCAACGGGGTGAAGCCGGCGCTGTTCAGCTCGAACTCCGAGGGCGCCTGCCCCACCTGCAACGGCGCAGGCGTCATCTTCACCGAGCTGGGCGTGATGGCCACGGTGGAGTCGCCCTGTGAGGACTGCGAGGGCCGCCGCTTCCAGGCATCGGTGCTGGAATACACCCTCGGCGGGAAGAACATCGCCGACGTCCTGGCCATGTCTGTAACGGAGGCCGCCGCCTTCTTCGCCGAAGGCGAGGCCAAAACGCCGGCGGCGCACACCGTCCTTGACCGGCTCGCGGACGTGGGCCTGGGCTACCTCAGCCTCGGCCAGCCGCTCACCACGCTGTCCGGCGGCGAGCGCCAGCGGCTCAAGCTCGCCACCCAGATGGCCGAAAAGGGCGATGTGTACGTCCTGGACGAGCCCACCACCGGCCTGCACCTTGCCGACGTGGAGAACCTGCTGGGCCTGCTGGACCGGCTGGTTGATTCCGGCAAGTCCGTGATCGTCATCGAGCACCACCAAGCGGTGATGGCGCACGCTGACTGGCTCATCGACCTGGGGCCGGGAGCAGGGCACGACGGCGGGCGGATCGTTTTCGAGGGCACGCCGGCTGAGCTGGTGACTGACGCCGCAACGCTCACCGGCAAGCACCTTGCTGCGTATATCGGTGCTTGAGCATGGCCATCAAACTGGAAAACGTCGGCATCGCGGTTCGCGATCTTGAGGCAGCCATTGCCTTTTTCACCGATCTCGGTCTAACGGTTATCGGCCGTGACACCGTGAGCGGAGAGTGGACCGATACTGCCGTGGGGCTTGATGGCAACCACGCCAGGATTGCGATGCTCCAGACCCCGGACGGTCACGGCCAGCTGGAGCTCTTCGAATACATTCACCCCCAAGCAATCGAGTCACATCCGACCCGCCCCAACGACATCGGCATGCACCGCGTGGCCTTCTCAGTGGATGACATCGACAAGGCCCTTGCGATAGCAGCCAAACACGGGTGCCATCCCCTGCGCGGCGTGGCGACCTATGGCGACGTCTACAAACTGACGTACCTCCGCGGCCCCAGCGGCATCCTCGTGATGCTCGCCGAAAAACTGCAGAAAGACTGAGGCCGGAACCGCCGGTCAGGAAATCGCGGGATCGACAAGCCACCCCAGCGCCTCATCCCGGGACGTGAAGAAGCGTGTGGGACAAGGCAGGTTCTGCCGTTCAATGGTGAAGTTGGCAATGATGCGGTCCACCGGACTTGAGCCAAGCAAGGCAATGCGCGACGCTGCGCAGGGGATCTGGAAGGCGGACTTGGCCTGGCGGGTCACTGCTTTGGTCACTCCCATGTCCACCAGCATGGGGTATGCGGACCCTTCGGAAATTTCATTGACCCTTGCCATGGCGGCGTGCACGTCATCGCTTTCGAGAACGATCCCGGGTTGCCAGACGAGGTGGATAATTCCGTCGGATCCGAGTTTGACGGTGCCCTTGCCGCCGTCGACAGTGATTGGTTCCATTTTCCGCTCCCCCAAATAGTCTCGATCAGCGTGACTGACGGTTACATCAAACTACGCTGGCGGTATGGCCGAACGCTACCGGTACGACGTCGAAATCCTCCACCTGCTGGTGTCACCCGGGCATGCCTACTTCGGACGGGCCAAGGACGGCCCTGCGGACGTGCCGACGCTTGACGCCGGCACGGCTGAAGTGGTGGCGGGCAAAGGGATTGTGGGCGACCGGTTTTTCGGCAAGGCCGCGCACATGGACGCTGCAGTGACCCTGTTCGCCGTCGAGGCCCTTGAGGCCATGGCCGCGGAACTTGAGGCCGGGCCGTTTGATCCCCTGGCCACCCGGCGGAACGTGATCCTGCGCGGTGCCCACATGGCTCCCCTGCTGGGCCAGGACTTCGCGCTCGAATCCGGGGAGTCCCTGGTGGAGTTCCATGGCGGACGTCCCGCGCACCCGTGTGCCTGGATGAATGAGGTGCTCGCGCCGGGAGCCCATGCTGCGATGCGGGGCAGGGGCGGCATCCGCTGCCGCGCACTCTCCAGCGGCAGCCTGCACCGCGGTCCGGCGGTACTGGTGAGCCCTGTTCCGCTGGATCCCGGGCAGGCCGGGGTGCCGTCGGTGCTGCGGCCCAGCCGGCTGCCGTAGCTAATCCAACTGCACGCGCTAGTCCAACTCCACGCCCCGGAGCAGCAGTAGCGTCCCGCCCACCACCGCGGCTGAAGCAAGGAAAACACCCCCTGCACCAAGTCCTGCCGCAACCACGCCGATGGCACTCGGCAGTACCACCTGGCCCACCCGGTTCCCGGCGAGCCTGAGAGCCAGCGCCCGTCCGCGCTGCCCCGCGGGGGCCTGCGCCGAAAGCCAGGACATGGTCAGCGGCTGGCCGATGCCGAGGCCCAGCCCGAGAACGGCCATCACAACAAACAGCAGCCAGGCCGGCATCGGAATTGCCGCGACAGCCAAGGCGACGGTGGACAGTGCGAGGCTCAACACCAGCAGCCTCATGCGGCCCAGCTTCCGGGACACCCGCCCCAGCAGGATCCGGGAAACCATCGAAAACACCGCCCGGACAGTGAGCATGGCGCCCACTGTTGCAGCAGTGAGCCCGCGTTCGGATCCGAGCGCCGGGAGGTACACCATGGTCAGGTCCACCACGGCAAGCACGGTGGCGCTGGTGGCCAATGCGCGGGCGACGCCAGGGGTCCTGAGCAGCGAGAGTGCGTTGCCGGTGTTGCCACCACCTGCAACTGCCTTCCTCTTCGCGCCGCTGACATGTGCTGCCACACCAAACGTGGCCACGAAGAGTGCCAGGCTCATGCACGTCGACAGGAAGAAGATCGCCTGCGTGTCGGGGCGGATGGAGGCGCCTCCCACGAGCGAAATCGCCAGGGGTCCGAGGGCCTGGCCCAGGGAGGCGGCGAAAGTCAGGTATCCGAAGGCTGCGTCCATGCGGGTTGGGGCAGCGTTGTTGGCCACCACGGCCTGCTGCCCAACGACGCATGCGAGTTGACCGGCACCCAGCAGGGCGGTTCCGATGACCAGGGTGACGATTGACGAGCCCCACAGCAGCAGGAAAGCAGAGCAGGCAAGAACGACGGCGGACCCAATGGCCATCAGCCGGCGCTCACCCAGGCGGTCCACCAGGCCGCCGGTGGGGACCGCGAGCAGCAAAGGAAAAACAGCATAGCTGGCTGCCAGAAGGCCCAGGGCAAACCCGGGAACGTCCAGTTCAAGCGCACGGTAGGTTGCCGCGGGCCGGACCAGGAAGGTCACGGCCTGGATCAGCGCGGAATGGACCAGGAGGGAAGTTGTTGTGCGGCGTCCCAGTTCGCCGATCATGAGATGCCCAGGCCGCTGCCCGAGATGGCACGCACGGCGGCATCACGGGCGCCCATGACGTGCTCGAAAGCTATTTTCGCAGCGTTGTCCGGATCGCCCGCGGCCACCGCGTCCACCAGGGCCCGGTGTTGGGCCAGGGCCTGGTCACGCCGTTCCTGCGTGCTGTTGGTGAAGTGCCGGTACCGCTCCATGTGGTTGGATACCTGGTCGTGGAAACGGCGGGCCCAGGAATTTCCGGCAATCTCCGCGAGCCTGCTGTGCAGTGCCATGCCCTGCCGCATTGCGTCATCGGCAAATTCCACCACTGCGGCGTTACGTGCAAGGATGCCTCGGAGAGCTTCGATGTCCGAAGGCGTGGCCTTGATGCAGGCGTTCCGTGCCATCAGCGATTCCATGGCTGCCCGGACCTCGTATAACTCTGAAATGACTGCCTCGTCCAGGCTGGGCACCAGGACACCCCCGGTGGGCTGCTGCTCCAGGAGGTTTTCTGATATGAGCCGCCTGATGGCCTCACGCAGCGGTGTACGGCTCACTCTCAGCGATGCCGCCATTGCAGGCTCAAAAATGCGCGCCCCGGGCTTCAGCTCAAGGCTGAGGATCTGCCGCTTCAGTTCAGCGTAAACAAAATGTGCGCCGGTGTTCCGTGCCGGTAAATCAGTCATGTTCGACCTCCACAATTAATCATACTTGTATAGATGTATACAAGTATGATTCTTGGCTGAGCCAGACCGATAGGGTGTAGGCATGCGTGTTTTTGTCACCGGCTCTGCTGCTGGTTTGGGACAAGCGACGGCGCGGACCCTTATGGAGAGCGGGCACGATGTTGTTGTCCATGCCCGGAGCACTGCCCGGCTGGATGCCGTCCAGGAGCTGATGGACGGCGGGGCCGCAGCCGTGGTGGGCGACCTGGCGGACACTGAACAGACACGCGACGTCGCCCGGCAAGTCAACGCGATCGGCCGCATGGACGCCGTCATCCACAACGCGGGAGTCCTGCACAGCCCGGACATCTTCATGGTGAATGTGGTGGCCCCGTATCTCCTCACCGCGCTCATTAAACGCCCGCACCGGCTGGTCTACCTCAGCAGCGGGATGCATCGCGGCGGCCACGCCCATCCCAGCAGGCTCGAAGCGGACACGGGGAAGGTGACCTACTCGGACAGCAAGCTCTTCCTTACTGCCCTGGCGGCCGCCGTCGCCCGTCTATGGCCGGACGTCCTCAGCAACGCCGTCGATCCCGGCTGGGTGCCCACCCGGATGGGCGGTGCAGGGGCACCTGACGACCTGCGGCTAGGCCACCTGACGCAGGAGTGGCTCGCCACGAGCGATGACCCGGCGGCGCTCACCAGCGGTGGCTACTGGTTCCACCAGAACCGGGAGAATCCCCACCACGCAGCCCGCGACGAGCGGTTCCAGAACGCGCTCCTGGACCACCTGGCCGGTATCACCGGCGAGCGCCTCACCTGACGGGGCTACGTCACAGCAGCGCGGTGGCGTTCGCGGGTGATCCGGTCCCGCCGGTGATGTTCAGCGGTTTGATGGTGATGAAGGCGTCCCACTGGTTGATGCCACGCATATGGCGCGCGAGGGGCCCGAGCCGCCACAGCTCGCCCAGCGGCATGCCCAGCTTGGCGAGCAGCTGCTGGTGCAGCATGCCGTGATCGTTCGGGGCGGAGTCGCGGTAAGGGCTGGAAGCCAATGCGGGCAGGCATTCGAAGGCGAAGTTGTCCGCCGCGAGGAGCGCGAGCCGGTGGTCCCATGCCCAGGCGACGAAGTCCCCGGACTGTGCAACGCCGGTGGCCCGCCTGCTCTCCCGCAACCGCTGTTTGTTCTCCGGGGCCAGGCCCAGGAACCACTCGCACCAGCCGGTGTGCAGCATCAGGATGTCGCCCTGCCGGAGGGTCACGGACTGCGCGTCCGCTGCAGCCTGGATCAGCTCCAGGCCCAGGGGCTCACCTGCGGCATGGTCGATCGGAGCACCCTGCCCGGCGCGGTACCCCGCGAGGTCGACAAGGACTCCCCGGCCGACGATCGGGTTGTCCGCCCATTCCTGGATGCCAAGATCCGGCGTGCCCTCCCGGACAAGCTCATCCGGCGTGCCGTTGTAGAAGCCGACGTCGTCTGCCCGGCGGTGCCGCAGCCCGTCGATCTGGCTGGATCCCTGCAGATAGTACCCGTCGAGGAAGTCGTCGCGGTGGGCCGGGTGCGAGGAGTAGATGGTGTGCCGGGGAGCACCGCGCTTGAGCGACATGCCGGGGTCGAACGCGTCGGCCGGATAGTCCAGGCCAAAGGCCGTGCCGGTGCGGATACAGCTTTTCGCCTCCAATACAGCCCTGGACTCAATGAACGACGGCGTCCCGCGGGTTGCGTCCGGAAAGAGGCCCCAGGAGGTACCGGCCAAAGCGCCCTCCCGCGTCAGCAGCTCGGCGAACGTCGGGTAGGTTCCGTCCCCGGAGCTCACCGTGCCCCTGCTTCCTGCGGCTGCTCCTGGTTCTGGCGGCGTTTGTAGCTGAGCAGGAATCCGGCGATGGCGCAGAGGGAGGCGGCGATGCACATGGGCGCCTTGATGGTTTCATTGAGCAGTTTGAGCCAGTCGCCCTGGCCGGCCACCAGGGCGATGGCCTGCCCGGCCACGAACAGAACGCCGCCGGCGAGGAGCGTTGCGAGGGTGAGGACGAAGAGGACTTCGACGGCCCTTCGGATGGTGTGCATGATGACTTCCTTTAGATCGGCAGGACGCCGAGGATGATCAGGACGCCGATGCCGAGCAGCGGCAGGGCATAGTGGGTGAGCAGCCGGAGGAATGTCTTGATCGGATCCACATCTGCGATGCCGCACGCCACATAGAGCGGGGCACCACCGGGCGGAACTGCCGCCTCGCAGGAGGAGAAGACCAGGACGGCCACCGCGGCCGTGGTTGCCGGGACTCCGGCTGCCACCAGGGCCGCGACGCCGACCGTTCCCACAGCAGCCATGGTGGCAGTGGCGGACAGGGGCGCGGCGACGGCGATAACAATCAGCCCGATCAGGATGGCCAGGATCCATACCGGCAGATTCATCCCGTTCAGCAGCTCCGTCATTTGCTTCGGCAGCCCGGTGGCGGCCAGGGCGTTGGCTCCGGCGAAGGCGAACACCACGGTGACGCCCACGATCCCGAACCGCGGGGCCGAGTTCTGCAGCAACGCCCACCACGCGCGCCCGTTCGTGGGGAGTTTCTTCCGGCCCAGCAGGAAGCCGGTGATAATCAGGACCACGGGGATCCAGACGATGACGCTGACGGATTTGGAGACGTCTCCACCGGTCCAGTCCGAGAGACCCTTGGCGATGGCCCCGGACGTGATTACCAGCGGAATGGCCACCACAACGAACAGCAGCAGGGTGGCCCAGCCACGGCCGAACGCATCCCGGACGGGCAGCCGGTGGGCCGCATCAAGCGGAGCCATTCCGCTCTTGCGGATCAGCAGCCAGGTCACGATCAGCCGGTGCAGGAAGCACCACAGGCCCCCGAACAGCAAGGGCAGCACCAGGGCGTTGATGTCCAGCAGGGGACCCACGGTGGCGGACCCCACCAGCACGAACATCGATGCGCTGAACGGAAAGGTGATTCCCATGCCCGCATTACCGGCCACCAGGGTGGCCGCCGAGGGCTTGTCCAACCGCGACTTTTCCATCCAGGGAATCGTTACCGATCCCACCGTGGCGGCGATGGCTGCCTGGTTGTGGACCACCCCGCCCAGACCGGCCGAGGCCACAGTGGACACCCAGGCGGGGCCGCCCTTGACCCCGCCGATCAGTGAGTTGAGCAGGTCGATCAGCCGGTCCAGCACACCCGTTTTGTCCAGCAGGTAGCCCATAAACACAAAGGCCATGGTGGCGTAGACGATCTCATCGGTCACGGCCGAGTAGAGCGCATCCCAGCCGACCGCCGCCGCCGCTGCCCCGGTGAACGGAAGCACGGCCAGGAAGCCGAGGATCATGGCTTCCCCCACACTGCGCTTGAGCACAGTGGTCCACAACAGGATGACGGCAAGGTAGGCGCCGAGTGCCCAGATGCCGATCATGCTGCTGCTCCTGACGACGGGACGCCGGTTAGTTGGTGAGTCACGTAATACCCGTTCTTGATTCTGCCGGATGCAGCTCTCAGCGCAAGGCAGGCTCAGTTGGCCGGGCTATGCGGGAAAGGGCGGCAGCGGACGCGCTGGTCATCTCGGCGGGAACTCCAAGATCGGCGAGGTAGCTGGCCGTGTCCTGCATTTCCTTGGAGCGCCGGACGGCGTGTTTGGCCGTGCCGGTGAGGAACCTGTCGATAACGGCCTGGCCGTCGCCGGCGAGCTGGCTGGCGATCTGCGCTCGGATCCATTCCTCGAGTCCGGCGGCCCGGCCGGCGGTTACGGCCTCCACCACTACGGAGGCCAGGCCTTTCATCAGGACGCTGCGAAGGAGCTTATGGGCCATGGCCGCGCCGGGTTCTCCCGCCGCAATTTCTACGTCGACCCCCAGCGGACCAAGCAGGTCAGCCACCGCCTGGGCTCCGGGCCCACTCACCATCAGGGGCGTCTTCTCGCCCAACGCGGACACTGGTCCAAGGATGGCGACGTCGGCAAAGTCGGCTTTCCCGGGCAGTTGCCCCAATTCCTGCATCACTCCTGGCGAGGACGAGGTGAAGTCGGCGTAGCAGCTTCCTGCTTCCAGAACCGGGAGGCACTCCAGTGCGACGCTGCGCGCAGCCGCCGCCCCTGTCATCACGAGGACGATGTCCGCTCCGGTGGAGGCTTCCGCCGCCGTTGCTGCGCGGGTGACGCCGGCAGGAGTGGACTGTGCCACCGGGTCAAACCCAGTGACCTTGTGGCCGGCGGCTGTCAGTGCCGCGGCGTAAGTGGCGCCGGCTTCGCCGAGGCCGATAACTGTTACCGCTGTCATTGTTCTCTCTGTCTTTCTTGCGTTAGCCGCGGGCTGCGACGATGGCTTGCCTGCGGTTGGTTTCGTCAGCGAACACTGCTTCCGCAGCTTCGGCGACGGCGGCTGCCTGGTCGCGGGGAATCACCACAACTCCGTCGGAGTCGCCGATGATCACGTCGCCGGGCAGGACCGGGACGCCGCCGAAGGCAAGCGGCGTCCCCAGCCGGAAGGGCCCGTTCTTGTAAGGACCCGCAGGGGAAGTAGCCCTGGCGAAGACTGGCATCCCGATCTCACCCAATGCTTCGGCGTCGCGCGCTGCTCCATCCAGGGCAAAGCCCGCGATGCCAAGGTTGATGGCCCGCTCACCGATGAGTTCGCCGAGCAGCGCGCGGGACTCGTCCCCGCCGCCGGCCACCACAATGACGTCTCCGGGCCGGGCAAGTTCCAGGGCCTTGTGGATGCCCTGGTTGTCACCCGGGCGGGTCCACACGGTGAACGCCGGTCCGGCGAGCCGGGCACCCGGCCAGACGGCCTGGATCGCGGAGTCTGCTACGCCGAGCCGGTCCACAGCGTCGCCGATGTTGGCGGCGGGAAGCTTGGCGAGACGCTCTACGACATCCCTGTCGGGGCGGGGAAAGTCGGCGTCGATGGTGTCAATGGCTGGGATTGTCATAATGGATTCTTCCGTCGGGTGCGTGCCGGTTAGTTGGTCTTTTGGACCAGCGGGAGGACCTTCTTGAAGTCCTCTTCCTGTCCGGCCCAAAACTGCTTGTAGTCTTCACCGGAGAGGTAGCTGGTCTGCAGGCCGAGGGCGTTCATCTTTTCCTTGACCGTGGGGTCCTCGATGGCCTTCTGGATCGCAGCCTCGAGCTTCTTGGCAACGCCTTCGGGCAGGCCGGCGGGAGCTGAGTAGCCGCGGGCCGTGCCGGCTTCAACGTCGTAACCTGATTCCTTGAACGTGGGCACATCGGGCAACGACGGGGACCGCTCAGACGTCATAACGCCAAGGACGCGGGCCTTGCCCTGCTTGGTCAGATCGGTGACGTCGCTGACGTTGGCCACCAGGATGTCCACGTGCTTGCCGAGGAATGCGGTGGTGGCCTGCGATGCGCCTTCCGAGAAGTGGACCGGCGCGAACTCAGCCTCGGTGGCTTCCTGGATCTGGGCCAGGGCGAAGTGTTCGCCGGTCTGGAGGCCTGTGGTGCTGGCAGTCATGGACTTGGGGTTTGCTTTGGCGGCGTCCAGGAGTTCCTTCAGCGTCTGGTAGGGGCTGTCCGGCTGGACTGCGATGACGGCGGGGTCGATGACCTGCCGGCCCAGGGGCTGGAAGCTGTCGCGGGTGTACTTCGCGCCGCGGGCGGGGTCCAGGGGCGAAACAACCACGGACGGTGAGCCGGTAGCGCCGATGGTGTAGCCGTCGGGCTTGGCACTGGTCAGCTGCGTGTAACCGATCTGGCCGCCGGCGCCGGGCTTGTTGATGACCTCGACATTGGTGCCGAGTTCCTTCTCGAGGATCGGCTGGATGAGCCTGGCCGCGGTGTCCACGGCGCCGCCGGAGGAGAAGGCGACGACGAGGTCGATGGACTTGCCCTTCTTCGGGAAGTCGTCGCCGGCGGTTTTTGTGGCCCCGGCGTTGGCGCCGCAGCCGGTCAGTGCGATCAGGGTTGCTGCCGCGAGGGCGGCGGCGAGGCGGGAACGGGTTTTCATGGTTCTTCTCCTTTGAAGGGGGTGTTCGGGGGTAGGTGGGCGTTTTAGGTTTCGGGGTCTTCGTTCAGTGCCTTGGGCTTGCGCAGCTTGAGCAGCGGGCTGAAGACGATCAGCAGGCCTAGGCCGATCAGGACGGCAGAGATCGGGCGGCTGGTGAAGATGCTGAAGTCGCCCTGGGAGATTTCGAGGGACTCGCGCAGCGAACGTTCCATCAGCGGGCCGAGCACCAGGGTAAGCACCATGGGTGCCAGCGGGATTTCCAGGTGCCGCAGGGCGAGACCCAGGAGGCCGAACCCGATCATCACGAACACGTCAAAGACACTGAAATTGATGGTGTAAGCCCCGATGACCATAAAGAGCAGGATCAGGGCCGTCAGGATCGACGACGGTACGCGGAGGATGGAGGTCCACAGGCCCACCAACGGGACGTTGAGCAGCAGGAGGAGGAGGTTGCCGATGAAGAGGCTGGCGATGATGGCCCAGGCGATCTCGGAGTGCTCGGTGAACAGGGTCGGGCCAGGGGTGAGGCCCTGCTGGAGGAAGGCGCCCATTAGGACGGCAATGGTGGGTGATGCCGGGATGCCGAGCGTGAACAGCGGGATCAATGCAGCATTCGCATGGGCGTTGTTAGCTGTTTCCGGACCGGCCACACCTTCGATGGCACCCTTGCCAAGCTCACTGCGGAAGCGCGAGAACTTCTTTTCCGCGCCGTACGCCAGCAGGGAAGACACCGATCCGGTCATGCCGGGGATCAGTCCCAGGCCGAAGCCGATTCCGGTGCCGCGGGCCATGGCCGGGGCACTGCGGCGCCATTCCTTGCCGGTGGGAAGCAGCGAGCGGAAGTTGGGAGCGTGCACCGCAGCCGGCTGGTCGCCTTTGCGGTAGGAGAGGAGCTCGGAGAGACCGAAGACACCGACAATCACGGCGACAAAGCTGACGCCGTCAAGCAGCCGGTCCATGCCGAACGTGAACCGCGGTGCACCGGCGACCGGGTCGATTCCAACCATGGCGATGAGGAGGCCCAAAGCGCCGGAGATAACGGCCTTGACCATGGATTTGCCGGCCAGGGCGACGAGGAGGCAGATGCCCACCACCATCAGCGCGAAGAATTCCGGTGGCCCGACGAGAAGGCCCAGCTCCCCGAGGGGTTTCGCGGCGGCCACCAGGCCGAGGGTGGCTATGGTGCCGCCCACGAAGGATCCGACGGCGGCGATGGTCAAGGCTGCTCCGGCCTTGCCGATCTTGGTCATGGCGTAGCCGTCAATGGTGGTGATGGCGGAGGCGGCCTCACCGGGGGTATTCAAGAGGACGCTGGTGATGGTTCCCCCGTAGGCGGTGCCGTAGAAGATGGCACACAGCATGATGATCGCGCCGGTGGCGTCCAGGTTGAGCGTGAGGGGAATGAGCAGGGCGACGCCGGCCACGGGCCCGATACCGGGGAGCACTCCGATGATGGTGCCGAGGAGGCAGCCCAGGAAGGCAAAGAGCAGGTTCTGCCAGGTCATGGCGGATGCGAAGCCGCCCATAAGTTCGTTGAAGATATCCACGTCTAGAGTCCGATCGTGTTCAGCAGGGGGAAAACCGACACGGGCAGTGACACGTTCAGGCCGTAGTTGAAGGCATAAAACGCGCCCACGCTGCCGGCAAGGGCCGTGATCAGCGACGAGGGCCAGCGCCTGCCCCCGCGCAGCTTCAGGTGGTACATCAGGAACAGGAACATGCTCAGCTGGAAACCGATCAGGTCCATCACGGCTGCGAGGATGACCAGGCTGATGGTCACGGCGATCACCAGTCCGCGGTCGACGCCCTCGGTTGCCTCGCTGGGGCGGCGCAGTTCCTGGATGAGCCAGACAGCGGCCATGGCTACGAGAACTGCACCCATGGCGAAGGGGAACAGGCCGGGCCCCGGCCCCAGGGAAGTCCAGAGGCCCAGGTCGATTGAGGTGACCAGGACGTAGGCGCCGACGGCGGCGAAAGCGCCGATACCCACCAGCACCGGGGGAGCCACTCGTGCGGCGTTCCCGGGTTTCGTCATGACTGACTCCGTTGTCATCGGTTCCTTCTTACTGTGCGTCGATTCATTTCACAGAATGAAACTGTATTGCGTACTGAGAAATAGTGACAGCAGACACACTCGCTGTCAAGCGCAAGGAACTTACATACAATGAAAGAATGACGACGACGACCTCCCCACAGGCGGGCAACTCACCTGAGGACGCCCCGAAGGCATCGAATATGCGCTCCCTGTCCCGCGCCATGGAGGTGTTCGCGGAGCTCCAACGCGCGGAGCGGCCACAGCGGCTGAGCGACCTCGCCAGGACTTGCGGCATGAGCTTGCCCACAACCCTGAGAATCCTGCGGGTACTTCAGGACTTCGGCATGGTCAGCCAGACGGACAAGTCGTACAGGATCGGGCCGGCCGTGCTGCCGGCGGCAAAAAGCTTTCTGGAAAACGATCCATTAGCGGTGGCGGGACGTCCCGTTCTGCAGCAACTGGCCGCTCAGACCGGAATGTCCGTATCCCTCCATACCCGGCTGGGCAACGAGCGAATCCTGGTGGCACGCGTACAAGGGGAGGCGCCCATGCAGTACGACCTGCCCCTGGGTAAACGCCTGCCACTGACCCGCGGCGCTGCGGGGAAGATCCTGATTGCGGAGGCCTCCGACGCCGAACTCAAACAGGTCGCGGCGGCCGCTATAGCCGCCGGCCATGAGGAAAAAGGATTCACAATCGAGGAGCTGCGGTCTCGGCTGCCCGGGCCTGGCGTGGACTATGCGTACTCCGCGAACGAGCGCGTTATCGGCGTGCTCTCCGTTGGGGTTGCCTTGAGCAACAGGGCGGGCCGCGCCAATGAGGCCATAGCACTGAACTGCCCGGCGGAGGCGACAACTGAAGAGAAGATTAAGGCGAATGTCCCGGAGCTGCGGCGTGCAGCAAGCAGGCTCTCTGAGCTTCTCGAGGGCTCCGTCTACTAAAAGCACCACCCCCAGCTAGCGCTGCCCCCGAACCGGACCCGCGCACGTCCGAGGCTCGCCTATCGGCTGGCTAAAACGGCGGTGGCTCTGGCTGCTGGAGCGGATACAGGACTTTTCCGAGGTCCGCTGCTTCGGTGGTGTATTGCCGGCCCAGCGGTGAACGCCACTCAAGGTCCCCGGAGGGGGAAGAGTGTCTGTAACTCCACGCGCCGATGGACTTCAGCGCGTGGTGCCTGCGGCAGAGCATTGCCAGGTTGCAGGGGTCGGTAGTCCCGCCGTCCTGCCATTCGATGGTGTGGTCGGGCTCGCAGGCGCTGGCCCGGCGGGTGCATCCCGGGAACCGACAGGTCCCGTCGCGGCACTGCAGGAACTGGCGCAGCGCCTTCGGCGGACGATATGCCCGGCGCCCCACGCCCAAGGCCTGCCCGGTGGTATTTTCCGTGAAGAGCAGGTACCAGGTAGGGGCCAGGGCCGCCAAACGCCTGCCCGTTGCAGCATCAAGGGGGCCATAACCTTCGAGTTCAGCCGTTCCAAGCTCATGTTCAGCGGGTACGGCACCGCCTCCGGAACCCGGGCTGCCGCCCATTACCCGTTCGACCGGAATAGTCACCACGATCTCAGGGCGGAACACCCCGGATTCCACCCCGTCAGGGCCACCCAAGAAGCGGTAGGCCAGCGCCTCGGCGCGAAACTCGGACAGCGTGGGCGCATCTGCAGGAGTACCGGCTTCAGGTGCAGGGCCGGGTTCAGCAGCCGCGCCGTGCCCGGGAAGGTCCCTGAGCTCCTGGAGCTCCGCGGCCCGCGCACTGGCCAGCCGTGCATCACGATCGAGTCCGCTATAGATTGCCAAGCCGACCTCCGCGGTGAGGAACGCCGAGAGCGTACACATTCCGTCCGGCTCGGCCCTGAACCACACGCCGCGCTCACGCTGGGCCGCCTCCTTGCGGGCCGCGAGGCTTTCAGGGTGAAGCTGTTCACGCAACCGCCGCAGACAGGCGCGCAATTCAGCGGGAGTGCGCCTGCGGCCGTGCCGGGTCCGCGTGCGCCGCAGCGCAATCGATGCAAACCTTTCAGCCTGCCCGTCAGGGAGGGAGCGGGCTTGTTCGACAATGATCCGGGCATGCACATCGGAAATTTCGCCGGCCTCCAAGGCTTCAACGACCTCCCAAAAGGACGTGGTCAGCTCCGCCGCATCATTGAGCAAGCGCGCAGCCGTGCCCTCCGAGAGGGCACAGGCAGTCGACACTTCGGTGACGGCAAGCGCATGGGCCTCGTCCCCGCCAAACCGTACCGGCTGGCTCTCCTGCCGCACGGGGGCTTCTTCCGCAACAGCTTCCTCAACCCGCGCAAGCGCGCCCTGCTTTATGCCCGTAGCCCACGCGATAAGCCTGTCAGCCGACTGGACCACGCGGATCGCACCATCGGCGGTCAGGAAGGCGGGAGCCGGAAAGCTCACCGTCCCGGCCAGGAGGGAATCCTCCCGGTCCGTGAACTCGACAGCCGGAACCCACGCCTCGTCGCCAATGACGAACGGCTGAACATCCATGCTGCACCTCCTTCGCGGAACCCTTGCCGACCCTCTTCTTCGGGACACTTTCAGACTAGGAGTAGGGTCTGACATTTACGCCGCCAGCCGATCCGCGCAGCATCCCCGGCAGCGAGTCGATCCTCACCGCCGCCGTGAGGAGTCTGCCGCCTCGACCGGAATTATCTGGGCTGCCGGTGCTTTTTCAGTCAGTGCGTAGTGGAAGACCCGTCCGTCCAGGGTTTCCAGGCCGCCGCGCGGTTCAACCCTGAACCATTCATGGCCGGCCACGGCCTGCGCCCACGCGTCCGCTTCCTCCCAGTACACCTCACCGGACCGGCGGTCCGGGTGAAGGTGCATCGCGACGGAAATCATCAAGGGGGCTTCCTCAAAGTTGGCGCGCTGGGCAAAACAGACCACGTCCACGCTGACCCCGTGGTTGACGCATGAAGGTTTGCGGGCCAGGGCAGTGGCGGCGCCCTCCACCCCGCCTTCGCGCATCTCCTGCCACGCCAGGGAGTACATCTGCCGGCGGAGCAGGGAAAGCTCATCCGAGCAGGTCGCCTGGATCCTGCGGGTGAGTAGGCCGATCATGCTGTCACGTTCCTGCCGGGGTCAACCGCACCCGGTCCCGCGTGCGGGATTTGGCCGCCGTCATGCGACCTTCTCCAGCCGGTTGGCGCGTGACTCGACTCCTTCGAAGTAGCTGCCCTTGAAGAAGAGGAGCGGTTCGGCTCCTTCCCGCGCCCCCAGGGCGCGGACAGCACCCACCACAATGGTGTGGTCGCCGCCGTCGTACTCTTTATGCAGCTCGCAGTCCACCCAGGCGAGCGCCTGGTCCAGCACCGGGTTGCCCAAGGGTGACAGCGAGTAATCGACGCCGGCAAACTTGTCGGTGCCCGACCGGGCGAACTGGGCGGCCAGATGCTGGTGTTCCGCAGGCAGGATGTTCACGGTGAACCGGCCCGCATTGCGCAGCTGGGGCCAGGTGCTGGAGCTGCGTGCCGGACTGAAGGTGACCAGGGCCGGGTCCAGCGAGAGGGAAGAGAAAGACTGGCACGTGAAGCCCGCCGGGCCGTTGTCCGTGGCCGCGGTGATGACGGTCAGCCCGGAGGCAAAGTGGCCCAGGACGTGGCGCAGCCGCTGCGGGGTGAGATCAAAGTGTTCCGTCATGTTCTTTTCCTTTCGAGGCCGGTAATCCCAACCAACCACCCGTCAGCGTCCTGTTCAATCGGGGGTGAAACGCACTGACGCCGTAGGCAATACGGGGTCACAGCCCGAAGCATGGAGTAACGAAAGAGGCCCTTGACCAGCGCCGATGGCACCGCCCGGGATATCGGGGAACACAAAGCGCAACCTCGGGAAACAGGGCTCAACCGCCTTTGGGCTGCCTTTTCCTGGGACCGTAGTGTGGGCCAATGACTTTTATTGTGCGCCGGGCACGCTCCGACGAATACGGGGACATCGGGCAACTGACGCTGGCTGGATTCGGCCACCTCGAACCGGGCGGATCGCTGCCGGACGGGGAACGCCTTGCACTGCTGCTGGACGCCGAGGGCCGCGACCAGCAGGGAGTATTGCTGGTGGCCGAGGGAACCGACGGCGCACTCCTGGGTACCGCCAGCATCTTCCCGCACACTGTCCCCTACGCCCGTCAGGCCCGCCAAGGTGAAGCGGAGCTGCGGCTGCTCGCCGTCCTTCCCGCTGCCCGGAAACAGGGGCTTGGTGCTGCGCTTCTCGCGGAAGGGGCGAATATTGCCACGGGGTGGGGTGCGGAACGCCTGGTTCTCGATACCGGGCAGAACAACCTGGGTTCGCAGCGGCTGTATCTTCGTTTCGGTTTCGAACACCGGCCTGAGCGGGACGTCCAGCGCGAACCGCCCAAGGTCCCGTTGTCCGTTTTCAGCCTCGATCTGCCGTACCGGCAGGAAACGCTTGGCACGAACGTGCAAAGGGCAGGCACCGAAAGCCGGGACAACGTCGTCGTCTGAAGACGCTCACGGGAACGGCTCAGAGGATACTGTGGGCCAATGGAGATGCGCCTTGAGGTTGTGCAGGTACCCGTATCCGATGTGGACCGGGCAAAGTCCTTCTATACAGAGAAGCTCGGCTTCGTGCTCGACCACGATGTGGAGCACGTTCCCGGAATGAGGGTGGTCCAGCTGACGCCGCCGGGTTCGGCCGCTTCCATCGTTATCGGCACCGGTATGACAGCCATGCAGCCGGGCAGCCTGGAGGGGCTGCAGCTGGTGGTGCCGGACATGGGCGCCACGCGCGACGAACTCCTCCGCCGGGGCGCGGACATCAGCGACGTCCAGGACATGGGTGGCGTGCTTTTTGCCCACTTCGCCGATCCGGACGGCAACCGCTGGGTCCTCCAAGGCGCCACACCGCCGGAGGTCAGGGATGCGCACCTCTAACGGTTGCGTGGCAGCCCGATCGCCCGGCTGATCACAGCGTCGAACTGGCGATCGCCGAGCAGGGCGCGCGCCGCAATCAGGGGTTTGGCGCCGAAGCCCATCGCGTAGCGGGTCTTGGGCTTCCCGGCGGTCACGGCCTTCCCGATCGCGTCCGCTACCACCGACGGCGGCGAGTTCCGGTTCCCCGTCGATTCCGCCCTCAACGTCCGGGCCACAGCCTCCGCCTGCCCTGCATAGGGTCCGTGCCCTGAAGTAGCCTCAAGGTTGTCCGCCGCGATACCGCCCCACTCGGTGGCGATGCCGCCGGGCTCAATAACCACCACATTGATGCCAAACGGCTTGACCTCAAGCCGGAGGCAGTCGCTGAGCGCCTCCAGGGCAAACTTCGTCCCGTGGTACCAGCCGCCCAGCGGGGTATGGATTTTCCCGCCCATCGAGGTGACGTTCACGATGGTGCCCGAACCTTGCCCGCGCATGTGCGGCAGGACCAGCTGCGCCAGCCGGATCGCGCCGATGACGTTGACTTCGAACTGCCGGCGGCCCTCGTCGATGGGGACATCCTCAACGGCGCCATACGAGCCGTAGCCGGCGTTGTTGACCAGGACGTCAATGCGGCCCGTATCGGCCATGATCTGCTCAATGCCGGCGCTCATCGACGCATCGTCGGTCACGTCCATGGCAAGCGGCCGGATGCCGTCGGCCGCCAGTCCCTGCAGGCGGTCCGTGCGCCGCGCCGCCCCGTACACGGTGAAGCCGAGGCCCTGCAGCTTCCGGACAGTGGCCTCCCCGATTCCCGAGGATGCTCCTGTAACAAGTGCCGTCTTGGTGGTCATGCTCCTAAACTAGGGCGGATCCGCACCAGGTGGCCAGAGCCTCCGAAAGCCCGGCCTCCGTTCCCTCGCCCACCCATGCGACGTACCCGTCCGGCCGGACCAGGACGGCAAGAGGAGCAGGAACACCCCCCAGCACCGGCAGCTCCCACGGCCCGCCGTAGTGGGCATCGACCAGTTTCACCCTTTCGGGCCGCTGCACGTTGTCGAAGACGCCCGGCGCCCCGAGGTTCAGCAGCAGCGGCCGCGCGTCGTGCAGCAGCGCATAGGCGGTCAGCGCGCCATCCTCAGTGGCAAGGTCGACGTCGGGCATCCGGCGTCCGAGCAGCGGGTGGCCCCCGCCGAGGTCGTAATGGACGTCCAGGCCGGACTGCATCCCGGCGAACCGCCTGCGCGGTTCCTCCATGGCGAGGAGCTCAGCAACCACCTCCCCGGCCGCCTTGATCCTTGGATCCGGGCGGCGGAGCGCACTCTGCGCCATGGTGTTGCGCAGCACCCGGGCAGCCACCGGGTGGCGCTCGTCATGGTAAGAATCCAGCAGGCCTTCCGGGGCGGCCCCTCTGACCACCTGCCCCAGCTTCCAGCCCAGGTTCACCGCATCCTGTACCCCGATGTTCAGGCCCTGCCCGCCGTCCGGGGCATGGACGTGCGCGGCATCACCAGCCACCAGGATTCGGCCCGCGCGGTACGTTGCCGCCTGCCGTGTCATGTCCGTGAAACGCGAGATCCAAGTGGGGCTGTGGGCCCCGTAATCGGTGCCGCAGACGGCAATCAGCGCCGCCTTGAGATCCGCCAGGGTCGGCTCGGCGGACGGCCCCACGTGTTCCTCGGTCACCATCACCCCCACCGGCCCGCTGTCCGCATAGACCACCTTGCCGTCCACAATCTCGTACTCCCGCCGGCCAAAGGAATGGATGCCGAAAGCATTCTGGTGCACACCGAATTCAGGATCGCCGGTCATTTCCACCTCCGCGATGAGCGCGCTGGTGGTGGGATCCCAGCCGGGGAACCCGATGCCCGCCGCCTTGCGCACGAGGCTCCTGCCGCCGTCGCACCCCACCACGTAGTCTCCCCGCAGCGTACTGCCGTCCTTGAGGTAAAGGTCGACGCCGGCACCGTCCTGCGCCAGGCCCGTCACCTCTTCGCCGCGGTAGATCGTCACGGCCAGCTCGGCCACCCAGCCCGCCAGGATGCGTTCGATGTGGTTCTGCCACAGCCCCAGGCCGTAGGGATGGCGGGTGGGAAAGTCACTGATGTCCAGGCGGGTCATCGCGAACCCCGCCACCTGCGCCGGCTGCCCTTCCGAAATGAACCGGCCGGCGATGCCGCGCTGGTCCAGGACCTCAAGGGTCCGTGAGTGGAGGCCGCCCGCCCGCGCACCGGCCAGGTCCTGGCTGGGGCGCCGCTCCACAATGGCTGCGTCAACCCCCGCGAGCGCCAGCTCCCCTGCCAGCATCAACCCCGTGGGGCCACCGCCCACGATCAGTACCGCGTGCTCGGTCATCGCATTTGCTCCCGTTCTCCCGGTTGAGGCCTCTGCGATTATCCGGCCCCCATGGGCCCTTGCGGCAAGCCCCACCTTGGGCGATACATTGGAAATGGAAGGAGTGCGGGCACCTGTCGCCACGAAGGTGCAGTGCGCAGAAGGCGCAAGGGCAGGTTCACTCTGTCAGTCCCGGTGCCTGGACTTTTGGGCATGAGTGAAAACCAGGAAACCATCGGAAGCTCCACCCGCGAGCCGGACGCAGGCTTGAACCGGGACCCTGAGGATTGGGGCACAGGAGATGAGCCCATGACCGCTGCACAGCGCAGCTACCTCGATACGCTGGCGCGCGAGGCAGGGGAAGAATTGCCGGCTGATCTCAACAAGGCGGAAGCGTCCAAGCACATTGACCGCCTGCAGCAGCGCAGCGGAAGAGTGTCAGGCAACGCTTCCGACAACGCCGGAGAAGAGTAAAGGCGCCTTCTGCAAGGAAGGCGCCTTTAGCCTTACCAGGCCTGGTGTTCGCGGGTCAGGCCGAAAGGAACGGCCTCGCTGAGCGCCACGGTGAACTTGTCCACGCCGTGGCGGGTGACCAGGATGCCGTGCCGCTTCTCGGCGAGGGCGTGGGCCTTGGCGGCCGTGACGGCGGCATCGAGCTCGCTGTCCATGCTCTGGCGGTCGGCAACGGTGAGGGTCAGTGGGAAGTTCATGGGTCTAGCCTTTGTGTGTTGGGGGTAGGGGGTCATATCTAACACCTGCGCTCCCCAAGGCTGCAGACGAAGTTGGGCACTTTTGTGCCCAGTTCATAATGCCGGAGTAATGGATCACCAGCAACTTGAAAAATCAAGTAATAAGTCTTCGCAGGTCAAAAGCGTGACGGCTCAAGCGCGGGTCAGGCAATTACGGGCGCCAAAGCACCGTGAATTAGAGTTGGACAGGAGTGGAAGCTGTTTCCGGACGGCTCCGATGCCCCTAAGCCAGCCATGCGGCAGAACCCAGCCACCAGCACAACACCCCACGTGTGCCACGACCTGACAAGGATCCCGCCATTTCCACGGACGCTTTCTTCGGCAATCTCACCCGGATCCGCAACGTCATCCTTCCGGCGCCCGCCCGGAACCGGCTGAACACCGGCCGCGGACTGCTGGGCGGCTTCATCGTGGTGCACCTGGTCTTCCTGATCTTTGCTGCTTCCCTCTCACTGCGCGGGGAAGCCTTCAGCGATACTTTCATCTACCGCGACTGGGCCATGGCGGGCTTCGACGACGCCAACCTCACCGGCGGCCCCAGCCCCTGGGTCTACCCCATCCTGGCGCTGATCCCCATGGCAGTGGCCGGTATCGCGGGGCCCGGACCGTTCTTCTTCCTCTGGGTCCTGATGACCACCGTGCTCAACGGCTGGGCGCTGCTGAAGCTGACCAACCGCGGCCGCGAGCACAACGCCATCCCCGCCGGCTGGTGGTGGCTCGTGTTCACCTTCCTCATGGGCTGGCTCGGCTTCGCCCGCGTGGACGGCCTCACCGCACCGCTGGTCCTGGTGGCCCTCGCCTACGGTGTGGGCCGGCCATTCATTGCCTCCATCCTGCTGGCCATCGGCACCTGGGTGAAGGTCTGGCCTGCGGCCATCATGCTGGCCCTGTTCGCCGTGGTCCGGAACCGGATCCTGGTGGTGGTTGCCGGCATCACGACGACGGCGGGCGTCGTTGCGCTGGCAGCAGCAGTTGGCAGCGTTCCCAAGTTGTTGAACTTCCTCACCCAGCAGGGCGACCGCGGCATGCAGCTCGAGGCCACCTTCACCACGCCCTGGCTCTGGCTGTCCGTCATGAACGTGGGCGGCTCCCGGATGTACATGAACACGGACATCAACTCCATGCAGGTGGACGGACCCGGTACCGCGCTGATGTCCGTGCTGATGCAGCCCCTCCTGGTCCTGGCCGCACTGCTGGTGGCCGGGCTGACGTTCTGGGCGCTGCACAACGGAAAAATCAGCGGCGGCGTGGACCGCACCGAACTGCTCCTGGCCGGCGCGCTTACCCTCGCCACGGCGTTTGTGGTCTTCAACAAGGTGGGCTCCCCGCAGTTCATGGTGTGGCTGGCGCCCGCGGTCGCCGTCGGGCTGGCGCACAGCTGGCGTGAGTGGCGCGTCCCGGCGGCCATGCTGATCGCCATCGCCGTCGCCACCTACTTCATCTACCCGCTGTTCTACGACGCGCTCAGCCACAACAACCCGTGGATGGCGCTGGTGCTGACCATCCGCAACGTCCTGCTGGTGGTGCTGTTCCTCTGGAGCGTCCGGCGCCTCTACCTGCTGGGCAAGAAGACCCCCGCAGCCGCTCCCGTGCTGAAGGAGTCCTAAGATTTCCGCGAAGTTCTTTGACCGCCTGGTGACGCTCCGCACCAAAGTCCTCCCTGCCAACGTGGTGGACTGGTTCGCCCGCCCGTCCAGCGTGTGGTGGGGCTTCGCCGTCGTCCACCTCTACTTCCTGGGCTGGATGGCGTCCTTTTTCCTCAATGGCGACACCTTCAGCGACACCGAGCAGTACCGCCAATGGGCCCAGGACGGCTACAACCCGCAGGACCTCGACGGCAAAATCAGCCCCTGGGTGTACCCGGTGCTGGCCCAGCTCCCCATCTTCCTCGCGAACATCGCCGGGCCAAGCCTGTACCTGCTCGTCTGGTTCCTGATCATCACGGCCCTCAACGCCGTGGGGCTGGCCTTCCTGACGCGTGGGCAGCGGAAGGTCAGCGGCATCGCGCCGGCCTGGTGGTGGCTGTTCTTCACCGTGTTTATGGGCTACCTCAGCTTCGCGCGGGTGGAGGGCATCACCGCCCCCATCGTGCTGATCGCGCTGTTGTATGCGGCCCAACGGCCGGTGGTGGCCGGTGTCCTGCTCAGCATCGCCACCTGGATCAAGGTATGGCCGGCGGCCGTGCTGGTGCCCATCGTGATTGCGAGCCGGAAGCGGGTCCAGGTGGTCCTCGCAGGCGTCGCGGTGACGGCCGTGGTGGCGCTGGGAACCTGGCTGTCCGGCGGTCTGCGGCACATCCTGGACTTCCTCCTCAACCAGGGCGAGCGGGGCATGCAGCTGGAGGCTACCTTCTCCACGCCGTGGGTGTGGCTTAGCGTCTTCAACATCGCGGGTTCGAAGATGGCGGACAACACCGCGATCAACTCCACCGAGGTCTACGGCCCCGGCGCCGGCACGGCAGCATTCCTGATGCAGCCCCTGCTGATCCTCGCCGCGGTGGGAGCCGCCATCCTGCTGGTCCGTGCGTTGAACCGCGGCGCGGAGCGGGAGGAGTTGTTCCTTGAAGGTTCGCTCATGATGGTCACTGCGTTCATTGTGTTCAACAAGGTGGGTTCCCCGCAGTTCATCATCTGGCTGGCGCCGGTGATCATCGCCGGCCTCACGCACGACTGGAACAGGTGGAAGGTCCCGGCCGCCCTGCTGATGGGTATCGCCATCACCACCTTCGTGATCTACCCGCTGTTCTACACCCCGCTCATCCACGCCCACCCGGTAATGGCCGCGATCCTGACCACCCGCAATGTGCTCCTGGTGGTGCTGCTGTGGTGGTCGGTGAAACGGACGGCGGAATTGGGCCGGAAGCCTGCCGCAGTGCCCGCAGGCGCTTAGTCCGCCGCCGGGGGCCCGGTCAGCCAGGCCCGGTCAGCTGCTGCGCGACGCCTGGAATTTTTCCCACCGGTCCAGGCTCCAGTTCCAGCCCCGCTTGGCAAGGTCCCAGGGCTTGGCTTCGATGAGCAGCTTGCGTGTATGCACGTCGAGGAATAGAAGGTAGAACGTGAATGCCAGCGCGGTTATGAATGCCAGCGAGGAGGCGTCGATGGGCAGTTCCACAAAGGACCATACCGAGAGCTGGTCCTGCGCGCCGAACACCACAAAGAACGTCACGGCCACGTAGAAGGACCGGATCTGCCAGTCGTCGCGGATGCCGGTGACGGCCAGGAACGGGATGAACCAGAGGATGTACCAGGGCTGGATGATCGGTGAGAGCATCACCACGGCGGTGAACGCCAGGGCCATCCGCCGTACCGCCCGCGAGTAGTCGCCGCGGAACATCAGCAGCAGGACCAGCCCGATGGCGGCATATTTCATGCCGGTCCGCAGCAGGGTGGCGAAGGTCCCGCCGGGCAGCCCGAGCACGTTGGCCAGGAACTCCACCTGCTGGCCGAGGAAGCCCGAGGGCGAGTAGCCCGTGTAGCCGGGGGTTGGATCCATGATGGCCCAGGTCCAGCCAAGCCCAAGGTTGTACGGAATCCCGCTCAGAGCCAGGACGCTGAAACTGACTCCCGCCGTGGCTCCCCAGATCAGGAACTTGCGCGGCCAGGAGGCGGACGGGCCGGCCCACATCACGCCGATGAACGGCAGCAGGAGCACCGTAATGGGTTTGATGCCGATGGACGCCGTGACCAGGAGGATGCCCAGCAGGTAGCGGCGCGTGGCGGCGAAGTAGACCCCGGCGACGGCGAGGCCCACCATCAGTGCGTCGTTGTGGGCGCTGGCGATGAAGCTGATCAGGAACAGCGGGTTGGCCACGGCGATCCACAGTGCCCGCGCCCCGTTGATGCCGTGCAGTTCCGCGAGTTTGGGCACGTAGATCACGCAGAGCAGGACACCCACGCCGGCCAGGAGGCGGAAGAGCAGCACGGATGCGTCCGGCTGGGCGCCGGTCAGCCCGACGACCGCACGCGCCAGCCAGAGGAAGTAGGGGCCGTAGGGGGTCCTGTTTTCGGCCCAGGCCGGATCCGCGCCGAGCGCAAACCAGTTGTTGAGAGTGGAGATGCCCACCTGGTACGGGTTCTGGCCTTCCATCACCAGCCTGCCCTGACCGGTGTAGGCGTAGACGTCGCGGGAAAAAACCGGCACGCAGAAGAGGAGCGGCAGGGACCAGGCGGAGATGGCGATGACCACCCACCGCAACGAGGAAGCGCCCCAGTCGGCAAGGCGCTGCCCCAGCCGGAGCCACGAGCGCATCAGCACCATGGCGCCTACCGTCAGCAGCACCGTGGACACGGTGACGCCCCAGCCCTCGGTACGCAGTGCGATGACAATGGGCTGGCGGATCATGGGCGAACCGTTGGCGATCCAGCCGGTGCCGATCGAACCCACGAACATCATCAGGGCGCCGAGGAATCCTTCAATGGTTGCCACGTAGGCCCGGCGCTTGGCAGGCACGGCCACCGGAGTGGCCGCCGAGCCAGGCTGGCTTTCCGACGTCCCGGGGGGTGCACCGCCTGCCGTCATGTGTGTTGGTCCCCTACTTCGTTACGGCGCTGGCTGCACCAGCGAAAAGGCCGCCCTGCAACCTGGCTATTTTATCAGCCGCGATTCCGCCTGCCCCCGGATGACGTCCCCCTCTCCCGTAGGGGTAATCTTGAACACGCAGCCGAAAGCCACCCGGCGCATCCCCTTTGTTCTCCGGCTCCCTTCCATGACGGCGCTGGACCGCACGCAACGCGGCGTGCAGCGATCCCCCAACCGCTCTTCCACACAAGAGCCGAGCCCCTGGAGCCGCTCCTTGGCTGTCGCCGACCGCCCCCGCCCTCTTCGGGAACCGATCACGGTCCGTACTGCCCTCCGCTCGCCACGGCAGCTTTCCCGCGAGGTCCTGGCCGGAATGGTCACCACCCTGGCATTGGTCCCGGAAGTGATTTCCTTCTCGATCGTTGCCGGGGTTGATCCGATGGTGAGCCTCGTGGCCTCCATCGTGCTGGCCCTGTCCATGTCGATTCTTGGCGGGCGGCCCGGGATGGTGACAGCCGCAGCCGGTTCCGTCGCCTTGGTGATCGCCCCGCTCGTGCATGAGCACGGTGTGCAGTATGTTTTGCCGGCGGTGCTCCTGGCCGGTGTGATCCAGGTGGTCTTTGGACTGGCCGGTCTTGCACGCCTAATGCGGTTCATTCCGCGGTCGGTGATGATCGGGTTCGTCAACGCCCTGGGTGTGCTGATCTTCGTAGCGCAGGTGCCCCACGTACTCAACGTCCCCGGGCCCGCCTACATCCTGTTCGTCCTGACACTGGCCATTATTTTCATCCTTCCGCGGTTCACCAAGATGGTCCCGTCGCCGCTGGTGGCCATCGTCGTCGTCACCGCGATTGTCATCGTAGCCGGCCTCGCCGTACCGAACGTTTCGGACGAAGGCCCGCTCACCGGCCAGATGCCCGGCATCACCCCTTTCCAGGTTCCGCTGACGCTCGAGACCTTCCAACTGGTCCTGCCCACCGCGCTGAGCGTGGCGTTCGTCGGCCTCATGGAAACCCTCCTCACGGCGAAACTCGTCGATGACATCACGGACACGCCCTCACACAAGGGCCGCGAGTCCTGGGGCTTGGGCGTCTCAAATATCCTTGCCGGCTTCTACGGCGGCATCGCCGGCTGCGCGATGATCGGCCAGACCGTCCTCAATGTGAAGACCGGCCAGGCGCGGACCCGGATTTCGACGTTCGTGGCGGGGCTGTTCCTGCTGGCGCTTGTGACCGGGCTGAGCCCGGTCATGGACAGGATCCCCATGGTCACCCTTGCCGCGGTCATGATGGTGGTCGCTGTCACCACCGTCGACTGGCACAGCGTCAAGCCGTCCACCCTGAAAAGGATGCCCCTGCCGGAGACAATCGTTATGGTTGCCACCGTGGCCGTAGTGGTCCTCACCGGGAACCTCGCCTATGGTGTGCTCGTCGGAGTCGTCCTCGCGATGGTCCTGTTTGCGCGCCGGGTGGCCCACGTCATCAGCGTTGAGCGCACCCTGGCCGGTGACGGCGGAAGCGTGCACTATGACGTGGTGGGGCCGCTGTTCTTCGGGAGCAGCAATGACCTCGTGGAGCATTTCGCCTACGCCGATGACCCGGAGACGGTGACCATCGACCTGAGCCGCGCCCAGATCTGGGACGCTTCCACTGTCGCGGCCCTGGATTCCATCGAAACGAAATACAGCGCCCACGGGGCCACTGTGACCATCCAGGGCCTTGACGAGCGAAGCAGCGGTTTCCACCGCCGCCTCAGCGGACACTTGGGGACCTGACCCGCCGCTGGCAGGGGTCCTAGCGCACCCCGTCACTGCGGGCTGTACGGTTCCTGCCCAATGACTTGGCCAGGTACAAGGCTCCGTCCGCGGCGGCGATGAGGACCTCCACATCTGTCGTGCCGGCGTCGTAGGTGGAAATTCCGTAACTGGCGGTGGGCATTGCCATTCCGTCCACTGCGGGAGCCGCAGCCAGGCGCCGGCTGATCTCCTCGGCAATGTTTTCTGCCCGCTCGGCATTGGTCCCGGGCAGGAAGAGGACAAACTCTTCTCCCCCGTACCGCCCCACCAGGTCCGTGGACCGGACAGTGGCAGTGCACGCCTCGGCGAAGGCCTGCAAAGCGAGGTCCCCGGCGGCATGGCCGTAGGTATCGTTGACCGACTTGAAGTGGTCCAGGTCGGCCAGGATCAGGGTCCCCGAGCCACGCGTGGTGCTGCGGTCCGCCAACTGCTCGGCCGCCAGGTCCAGGAAGGCCTTGCGGTTAAGCAGCCCGGTGAGGTCGTCACGGGATGCCACAACCCGCAGGGCCCTGGTCTGCTGTTCGCTGCTGAGCGCGGCCATGCTGAAGGAGACCACCACCAGCAGCACCATGGTCACCATGGTGGTCACGGCGGAACCGAAGAACGTGACGAAAGTGGGGCCGTTCTGCCCTTCCACCAGGAACGCCAGCCAGCGCAGGAAATAGAAGGCCGAGAGGCCGCCGGCCGCCACGGCCATGGGAATCCGGACGCGCGAATAACCGGGTTCGAGGCGCCACAGTTCGTGGGACGCAAGCCCGATGGTGAGGCTCATGGCGCCCAGGAACACGGGACCGCCGGACCAGGTGTTGGTGGCGGGGTTGTCCAGGACGGAAGCAACCAGGGTGACCAGCGGAATGCCCGTGAAGGCCCACTTAATGGGCGGGACGGTCCGCAGCGACCGCGCACCTGCCCACACCGCCACGCCGCCGTGGACCAGCAGGACGTTGCCCACCGGGTTGGCCCAGACCTGGTGCGGTGTGCCGTCCAGCAGGAAGCACGCGGATCCGGCGAGGAAAAACACCAGCGCCAGGCACCACCAGCCGCTGTACGGCGAGCGCGTGATCCGGTAGGCGGAGAAGTAAAAGAGGAACACCAGAACCAGGGCCATGAGCCCGAACGCGATTCTCAGGGTCGCGGTATCCAGAACCATGTAACCGAAGTCCCCCCGATGCGGAAAAGCGTGCTGCCCCAAGTATTGCACCGGGTCCGCGGGCCTGTCAGGAGAACCGCGGCGGGGCGTGCAGGGCCTAGAGTTGTCTGATAGCCCGCAGGACCAGCCCGAAAGGCAGAACCGTGCTCCTTCTCTTCGGTTTCAAAACAGTGCTCAAAGCCCTGCCCGGCAAGCCCGCCACCTGCCGGAATTGCGGATCCTTCGTCCACCACCACCTGGAGGAGCGGGCCACCAAGTTCACGCTGTTCTTCATCCCGGTGTTCACCACCTCGCGCTCCTACCGCATCACGTGCACCAACTGCGGCTTCGTCTCGAGCATCTCAGCGCGGCAGCGGCGGGCGTTGGAGCTGCAGCGGTAAACAAACCTCTGGCGGATCCGGCAGGCCGCAGCTACAGTAAAACCGGACCCGATACCGGTCCCCATTGCTGGAGAGGGAGGTGTTTTTGATGACTGTCACTGTCGCTCGCCCTGAGCGCTCCGCACCCATCATCCAAACCCTTTCCCTGCACCGCACCTTCGCCGCCTGACCAGCGGAGCGCCGAACACCTAGGCCGTCAGTGGCCGGTGCGCAGGGGTATACCCCGAGGTATCACAGTGAACGCTTCTTCCAGCATTCCTTTCCCCTACGGCTACACCGCGGCCGTCGCGCAACAATTCGAAAACCATCCCCTCCCGGAAGCCACGGGGCGCGGCCGGGTGGTCCGCGTGGACCGCAACCTGCTGCTCGTGGCGGTCGGGACGGACCTTCTGCACCTGCCCTACCCGCTGACGGGGGAATCGGCGGTCACCGGTGACTGGGTGTGGATCGGTCCCAACCGGGCCGGCGAGCGCCAGATCCTTGGCGTCCTCCCGCGCCGTTCGGAGCTCAGCCGCAAGCGGGCCTTCGAGGACTCCTCCGCCGCGCAGGTCCTGGCCGCCAACATGGACATGGTGGGAGTGGTGGTGCCGGTGGACCGGCCCCTCACGCACAACCGGCTGGAGCGCACCCTCGTCGCGGCGTGGGACTCCGGCGCCACTCCCCTGGTGATCATCACCAAGGCGGACCTCGCCGCGGTGGCGGACGACGTCGTCGGCAAAGTCATCCTGCAGGCTGCAGGAGTGGACGTGGT
Source organism: Arthrobacter sp. Soil_C_49 (assembly GCF_057656635.1). Classification (NCBI taxonomy): domain Bacteria; kingdom Bacillati; phylum Actinomycetota; class Actinomycetes; order Micrococcales; family Micrococcaceae; genus Arthrobacter; species Arthrobacter sp. Soil_C_49. The sequence goes on along the minus strand of NZ_JBDGJZ010000012.1, from coordinate 84,646 downwards.
CACCACCTCGGCGGAGAACGGTGACGGCATCGACGAACTCCTGGCGCACATCCCCGCGGGCGGAACTATCGTCCTGCTGGGGCCGTCCGGCGCCGGCAAGTCGACGCTGATCAATGCCCTGGTGGGGCGTGACGTCCAGGACACCGGCGAAGTGAGGGCCGGGGATTTCAAGGGCAAGCACACCACCACGTCGCGCGAACTGGTGCCGCTTCCCAACGGGACGGTCCTGATGGATACGCCCGGTGTGCGCGGTTTCGGGTTGTTCGACGCCGAGGACGGGATCGGCGAGATGTTCGGCGACGTCGCGCTGCTTTCTGACCAGTGCAGGTTCTCCGACTGTGCCCACCAGGGCGAGCCCGGCTGCGCCGTGCAGGCCGCGATCGCCGACGGCGTGCTGGAGGAGCGCCGCTGGCACAACTACCTGAAACTGCAGCGCGAACTGGCTGCCCTGGCGCGCCGGAGTGATGCCGCGGCGCAGCGTGCTTACCAGCGGGAATGGCACCAGAAGGTGGTGTCCGCCGGGAAGTCCCAGCGGTGGGCGGAGCGCGAGACGGCGGAAAGGAAGGAAAGCTCCGGAACTAAAGGACGGGCGGGGAAGCGTCGCTGAGTGCGCGTTCAGTTTGTCAGTCCGGGCGGGTAGGGTGCGGTCATGGACATCATCCTGGTTCCCGGTTTCTGGTTGGATGCTTCCTCCTGGGCAGAGGTGACGCCGGTGTTGGAATCCGCTGGCCACCGGACGCATCCGCTCACCCTTCCCGGCCTGGAGTCGGTTGACGCTGACCGGGCCGGGATCGGCCTGCGTCAGCATATCGATGCCGTGGTTGCCGCAGTGGACTCCCTGGAAGGCAAGGTTGTGCTCGTTGGACATTCGGGTGGAGGGGCCATCATCCACGGCGTCCTGGATGCCCGGCCGAACCGGGTGGAGCGCGCCATCTATGTGGACAGCGGACCCCTGGGCGAAGGGGGCGTCATCAATGATGAACTGCCGGCCGACGGCGACGACGTTCCACTGCCGCCGTGGGAGGCCTTCGAGGACGCGGACCTGGTGGACCTCGACGACGGGCTCCGTGCAGCCTTCCGTGCACGGGCCATCCCCCAACCGAAGGGTGTGGCCTACGACCGGCAGCACCTGAGTGACGAGCGGCGCTACGACGTGTCCGCCACCGTCATCGCCTGCGAGTTTCCGTCCTCGATGCTGAAGGAGTGGATCGCCGGCCGCCACCCCTTTGTTGCCGAACTGGCCCGGATGCGCGACGTCGAGTACGTGGACCTGCCCACCGGGCACTGGCCGCAGTTCACCAGGCCGGCTGAACTGGGACGGGCCATCCTTGCGGCAGTGGAACGTACGGCCTGAGGCTGATCTCCTTCGGCCTCCCCAATCCACCCCCTACTACCCGCCCGTAGCGTAGCGCCGCGTTTTGCGGCAGGAGCATACTGAAAACGCCGCCTAGTCGATGGAGGTTTCTCCGTCCCGGCGGCCTATCACCGGCAGGTCCGGGGGAATCTGCCGGCATCCTGGCGAAGGCGGGGACCTGGATTCCCATGCTGTTCGCCTCCCTTGGAAGAACATATCGGTCTCAGAGGGGCAGAAGATTAACAATGAATCGCACCAAGACGGGGCTCCTGTCGATGGCGGCCGCTGCGGCGCTTGCCTTGGGACTTGCCCCCGGAGCTGCGGTGGCGCATGGCGGGTCCGGGCACGGAGGATCGGACAAGAGCGACGACTGGCGGAACAATGACGATCAGCGCCGGCTGGTCAGAGTCCTGCGCCACGTTACGGACAACTATCGCTGGCTGGAGAACGCGGAGGCGGACGGCTACAAGAAGATCACCGAATGCATCGATAAACCCGGCGTGGGGGCCATGGGCTTCCACTACGCGAAGCAGGAACTGATCGATGACAAGACCCAGGCCCGAAAGCCTGAGGTTCTGGTCTACATGCCCAATGAATACGGGCGGTACAAACTGGTGGCCGCTGAGTTTATCTCGACCGCGGCCCACCGGCCTTCGATTGCCGGCCTCAAGTTCGAGGACGGGCCATTCCCCAATTCCTTCGCACTCCACGCGTGGGTGTGGCGGGACAACCCGGACGGCATGTTCGCAGCCTTCAACCCGGACCTTAAGTGCCCGAAGAAATAGGCACCCCCGCGCTCCTGCCCCTCGCGGGCAGGAGCGCCTTCGTGTCCGGCCGTCGTCATTGTCGGCCCTCCGCTGTACACTCAACACATCGAACATATATTCGAATAAGGGTGTGTTGTGGGCGTTATTATCGGTCCCCGTGTGATAGATGCGGGACTCTCTTTGCAGCTGGCCTGGCTGTCCCCGGTGACGGTGGCAGCAGGTTATCCCTCACCTGCACAGGACTACTTCGATGGCCGGATAGACCTGAATGCGCATCTGATCAAGGACATCACCAGCACCTTCGTGGTCCGGGTGACCGGCGACTCGATGGAGCGGGCCGGCATCAGTGACGGGGACGAGCTCATCGTCAACCGGGCCCTCGAGCCGAGGGACGGCTCGGTGGTAGTGGCCGTGCTGGACGGCGAGCTGACCGTGAAGAGGCTGAGGATCACTGCCCGGGGAGTGGTGCTGCAGGCCGAAAACCCCAGGTACCCGGACATCAGGGTTTCCGCATTGAGCGAACTGACCATCTGGGGTGTTGCCACCAGGTGCCTGCACCATGTGTGAGAGGCGGCCATGGCCAGGCCGGCATTGATGCGGCAGATGCCCGAGATCGCCCACGTGGACGTGAACTGTTTCTACGCCAGCGCCGAGCGCGTCTTTGACCCCTCCCTGGAGGGAAAGCCGCTGATCGTGCTCTCCAACAACGACGGCTGCGCTGTTACCCGCTCGCCGGAGGCCAAAGCCCTGGGCATTCAAACCGGCGATCCCTGGTTCAAGCTCGCACCCAGGGCAAAGGAATGGGGCCTCATCGCCAAGTCCAGCAACTATGAGCTGTACGGGGATATCAGCGCCCGCGTCATGGAACTGCTGGGACGCTACTCTGCCTGGCTGGAGGTCTACAGCATCGACGAGGCCTTCCTGGGTGTCAAAGGCACCCCGGAGCACCTGCTGGAGCTCGGCCGGACCATAAAGGCTGCTACCGCCCGGAACGTGGGGGTGCCCGTCTGCGTGGGTATCGCCCGCACCAAGACCCTGGCCAAGCTCGCCAACAAGTGGGCCAAGCACAACCCTGCGTTCGCCGGCGTCTGCCGCTGGGACTCAGTGCCGCCGGAACACCAGGAGGCCCTGATGGCCAGGCTCCCCGTCATCGAAATCTGGGGCGTGGCAACACGGATCACCAGGCGCCTGAACGCCATGGGCATCCAGTCCATCCTGGACCTTCAGCGCGCCGACCCCGTCAGGATCCGTGAGCGCTTCTCCGTGGTGATGATGCGTACGGTCCTTGAACTGCAGGGCACGCCGTGCATCCCGATGGAAGAGGCCCGGATCGGCCGCGACCAGCTGATCTTCTCCCGCTCCTTCTCCACCCCGATCACCACCGCGCAGGACGTGCGGCAGGTCCTCAGCGTCTATGCCCAAATGGCCAGCGGGCGGCTGGCCAGGCACCACCTGCAGGCGAAGGTACTTACCGCATTCGCCGGCACATCACATTTCAATTCCCGGCAAACGTCCTTCCCCTCAATCTGCATCCGGCTTCCCATGCCAACAGCGGACCCGGTCATTCTCACCAAAGCAGCGCACGCACTGCTGCCCTCCATCATCGAAGGCACCAGGTACGCCCGCGCCGGCATCATGGTCACGGACCTGCGGCCCAGCGGTAACCAGAAGCCGCTGGAACCGTTCGAAAACCCCCACGAGGAGAGGCACATCGGTCCGCTGCTGGAAGACATCACCCGCCGCTACGGCCGCGGCTCCATCGGCCTGGGGCATGCCGGAATCCGCGGCGGACCCGACTGGACCATGAAGCGCGGGATGCGCTCGCCCCGGTACACCACGCACTGGGACGAGCTCCCCCTGGTCAAGGCAGCATGAGGAACTAGGGTCCCTCGGTTTCCTCCTCAGCGGCCGGCTCCTCAATCAGCAGCGCTGTTCCCTGATAGGCGCCAAGCTCGATGAAGAAGCTGTGCAGGTCATCCACCTGGCCCACCGTCTCCTCGGTGAACAGGTCCCGCACGCCGGCGCCGGCCTCCAGGTGGCTGGAGTTCACGCTGCCGGTGATGCTTTCACCCGAGAAGTTCAGGACCGTCACCTGGATCTGCCCGGAGGCGAGGCGGTGCACCATCACCAGCAGACCGCGCTGGGAGACCTGCGGAACGTCCAGGAGCAGGCCAGTGGCAATGCCCCACTCCTCACGGACCTTCAGGATCTTCTGCAGCCGCCGGGCGAAGGACCCCTCGTCCTTGAGCTGCTCGGGCAGCGGCCCGTACAGGCTGCGCGCCCGCGGCATTCCCGAGGCGGAGACTGTCGCTTCGGCGTTGACACCCATGAGGTCGTGCGCGCCGCGGTTGATCCAGCGGGTGTCGCCCTGGGAAGTGAGCTCCTGGACCTGCGACCTGTCCAGCGTGGTCATGCCCACCATGTCCCAGCCGGACAGGGCAAACACGCCGGGCTGCAGCGCGTTGTACATGGCCAGCAGCAGGTGCGCTTCCCGGACGGTATCGATCTGCTCGGCCGTAAGCGAGGAAATGTCCTTGATACCCAGCGCCGCGGTGATCACGCTGACCGTGGTGCAGGCGATGCCGTTGGTGGTGAACACGGCGTTGTACGGTCCGTTCTCCCCCGTCAGCGCATTCCGCAGCGTTTCCTGGACGTGCTCTGTCAGCTCCGCACCGGTCAATTCGCTGCCGGCCAGCTCGAAGACGTCGTCCTTGTGCCGGGTGGCGAAGTGCACCAGCTCGTACGTCAGTTCGTCGTGGTTCTGCAGGGCATGCACCAGCGATGCCTGGTCCACCCCGATCTCCATTGCCAGCCGCAGGGTCAGCCGCAGGAACTCCGTGTCCTGAGTGACCAGGGCGTAGTGATAGCCGGGGCGGGTGATGAAGTCGTAGGACAGGTCCGGCCCGGTTTCGGAGGTTGCCTTGATGTCATCGATGGTGAGGTTCAGCTCCTGGAAGGAGAAACCGCCCACCTTGCGCACCATGCTGCCGATCAGCTGGTTGGCCGCCTCGGAGAGCGGGTGGCCTTCGGACCAGCCGGGCTGTTCCTCGGCGCTCTTTTCCACGCCCAGGAACCCGTTGGCGTCCAGGCGGAGGGCACCTGTCCCCAGGTCGAGCAGCGAGTGCAGCGCGTCACCCACCACCAGGCGCATGCCGGAGAACGTGGGATCCAGCCAGTTGATGGACGGCTGGCCGGCCTTGAAGTAGTGCAGGTACACCCAGCGGCGTTTCTGGCCGGTGGTGTCCACAATGGCCCGGGTGGCGCTCCAGTTGGTTTCCTTCACGCCGGGTTCGTAGAAAATAACCCGCTGCAGCCGGCCAATGATGTATCCGGCCTGCTGCAGCGCCTGCTCGGCGTCGGGACTGATGTTGACCGAGTCTTCCCCCGGCGGGACTTCCGGAAGCAGGTGCCAGTCCGATTCCGGGATGTCGATCATGTGATAGATGCCCGGGTAATCGCGGTAGTTCATTTCAGCAAGGCGGAAGTCCGCACCCTTGCCGGTGTGCCCGGGGACGATGTCATCGATGATGGTGCCGTCGTGCTCGCCTGCAACCTCACACATCCGGCGGAACTCGTCTTCCGAGCCGAAAAGGGGATCGATGGCCATGCTGATGCGGTCAAAGTGGCCGTCCACGCTCGGCGTTTCCCGCCACCCCTCCAGCCCGCCGGCCTTCTTGACGGGGCCGGTGTGGATGGCCCGGATGCCGATCTCGCGGAAGGTCTTCCACAACTCCGGGTCACCGAGTGCCCCCAGGAATGACTGCCCCGGCGTGGTCATGTAGGACAGCGGATAGGCGGTGAACCACACGGAGGCGCGTTCGACGGCGGCGCGCGGGTTGGGGTGCGCGAACGAGTGCTGCCACATACTCGCCTGCCCCGACAGCTGCCGGGCCAGGACGTTGGCGTCGCCGAGCATTGCCTGGTTCCGCAGCCACTCCACGTAGGTCTTGTTCAGGCCGTCCAGTTCCAGGGACGGGGCGTTGGCGAAGTACTGCCGGCGGCGTGCCACGGGCCGCAGGGCCTTGGGCCGTGCGGGGTAAAACTTTTCGTCGAAAGTGATTTCCGGAGCTTCGGGCACCTCCGTGGCCTCTTCCTCCTCCATGGATCCTGCGGGTACGGCCACCCCTGCTGCCTCAGGGCCAGTCGCGTTACCGGTTTCGCCGGCCTGTTCTACTGCATCGCCCTCAGACATGCTGGTGGTCGCTTCTCCCAGATCAGACACTGAGTTCCTCCCTCAACTCGACTGCATCCCACTCTGCCACGATTCACGCGCACGCCGAACGGAGCATGCCGTCGAATTTCAGGTGAGCGGCGTTCAGGTTGTCCGTACCCGGGTGGACCGGCAGTAATGCATGGTGCGCGGGAAAGCTTGACCGTCCATGGAAGTGCCTTGACACCCTCTGTTGTTAGCGCTGACAGTTGATGGAGCTACATTTCGTCCCCCACTGGAAAGCTGACTTTTGAAGAACTGGGCAGGCAACCTCGAATACTCCTCAGCGCATGTTGAACAGCCGGAATCAGTAACGGAACTGGCCCGGATTGTGCAGCGGGCCGGCCGCATCAAGGCCCTGGGATCCCGGCACTCCTTCAACCGGGTGGGAGACACCGACGGGGTGCATGTGCTGCTCGACGCCCTCCCCCAGCAGATCGTCCTTAACCCGCAGCGCAATACCGTCAAGGTCAGCGGCGGTGTGAGCTACGGGGCCCTGTGCCGCACCCTCGAACAGTCCGGCATGGCCATCCACAACCTCGCATCCCTCCCCCATATCTCGGTGGCAGGAGCTGTCCAGACCGGAACCCACGGCTCCGGGGTGAACAATCCCTCGCTCGCCGGCGCCGTGGAGTCCATCGACCTGGTCCGGCCCTCGGGCGAATGCGTCACCCTGACCCGGGCCGACGGTGACGAGTTCCTGGCCAGCGTGGTGGGCCTGGGCGCCATGGGTATTGTGACGGGCCTGGAACTGACGGTGCAGCCCAGCTTCCGGATGCGCCAGCGCGTCCTGGAGAACCTGCCGTGGGAACGTGCGCTGACGGACTTCAGGGACATCGTGTCCAGCGCCTACAGCGTCAGCCTGTTCACGGACTATGCCGGCGAAACGATCAGCCAGGTGTGGCTTAAGGCCCTGGATTCAGAGCCTCCACTGGCTGACCTGTTCGGCGCCACGGCAGCGAAGCTCCCCCGCCACCCGCTGCCGGACATGTCCGCAGAAAACTGCACCCTCCAGCTTGATGAGCCGGGACAGTGGCTGGACAGGCTGCCGCATTTCCGGCACGAGTTCACGCCCAGCAAGGGTGAGGAACTGCAGAGTGAGTTCATCCTTCCACTGGAGCATGCACCGGCGGCCCTTGAGGCGGTCCGCAGCCTGGCAGACAAGCTGGCGCCCCTGCTTTTCGTCTCGGAAATCCGTACCGGTGCGGCTGATGAGTTCTGGCTGAGCCCTTTCTACCGGCAGCAGAGCGTGGCACTGCATTTCACCTGGAAGCCGCTGCAGCCCGAGGTTGAAGCGCTCCTTCCCGAACTCGAGGACCTGCTCAGGCCTTTTGGCGCCAGGCCGCACTGGGGCAAGCTGTTCTCACCCACCGGCCATGACTGGGAGACGCTGTACCCGCGGTTCGCCGGGTTCCGTTCCCTGGCCTCTTTCCACGATCCCGACGGCAAATTCCGCAACGGGCTGCTGGACGCCATCTTGGGCGTCCCGGCGGCGAGCGGCAGGTAACAGCGCGGGACTCCTGCAGGCGGGCCGCTTGTTAGGGTGGAACCATGACCCGTCGCCTTGCAGTCCTGTCCGCCGTCCCCCTGATGCTGCTGCTGGCGGGCTGCGGCGCCGTCGAGGAAGCTGCCGGAAATGCTGCCAGCGACGCCGCGTCGAAGGTGGCTACGGCTGCGGCGGAAGAAGTGAACCGGCAGATCTGTGCCGTAGTCCAGGACGGCCTGGTCAGCGTGGAGGACAAGCAGGCCCTTGGCGGGCTGGTCTCGGCCGCCCGCACCGCTGGCGTCCCCGCTGAAATTACGACGCCGTTGGGCCAGATTGCTGAGGCCGGGGACCAGGTGCCGTCCGAGTCAGTCCAAGCCCTCAAGGATGCCTGCGCAGCCTAGGCAGAATGGGGCGTACTGCCCCTTTTCACTGCTGCGGATGATCCGGCCCCCGAAAGCCATGGCCGCGCGTGCCCGGAAAACGGCGCGCGGTGCGGTGGTGGTCGGGCGCTACGAACGGCACCACCTCCGGGCTCCGGCTGGGCGGCACTGCCCGGATGAACTTGCCGAGCTCATCCTGCAGGACCTTCCAGGAAATCTCCGGATCGTCCGGGTACGCATCGATTTCCGCCTGCCGGGCTGCGTCGAGGGCCGCCCGGCCGAAATCGGTCAGCTCGACCTTAAACTGCCTGCGGTCTTTGGACTGGCGGGTCCGGGTGATATGCCCTGAGCCTTCGAGCCGGGTGAGCACCCGGCCCAAGGTCTGGCTCTGCACCCGGACCACTTCGGCAAGTTGCTCCTGGTTAAGGGGTCCGGCTGCCAGCCCTTCCAGGGCTATAACAGCTGCACGGGTCAGGCCCAAGGGCGCCAGAGCATCATCCTGACGCCGCTGGACCAGGCGCGCCGCCAGCGTAATAAGGCGGTAGCTGTTCCGTGCATCCGGATCGAGGTTGCTCGTCATCGGCCGCGGCCTTCCTGTAGGTGGCGAAGTGTGCGGGTGTAGTTATCCCTTCATGCGTCGCTACCTACCTACAATAAGCATGCTTAGCATCAGGTTCGCAAGTAGGCTTACTATTCAGGTGCCACCGGGGGGGCTTAACCGGAAGCCTTCCACCACACCCCCTTGCAATCCAAATGGGAAGTGTGCTTAGTATCTAAGTAGTAACCCTGCTTACTAACGACTGCCAGCACTGCTGGTTCTTGATCGCCAGCTGACCCTTTGCGAAAGAGAGCATGATGACAGAGAACCAATGGCCCCAGACACCCAACCCTGCAATCTCGGACCCCTACGGCGCTTCCGAAGCGGGCGTTGAGGATACCTACACTTCAGGCACACCGGGCACCACCGGCGCCTCCAAGAAAGAGGCAGCAAAGGAAGAAGCTTCCAACGTGGCCGGCCACGCCGCCTCTGCAGCCCAGGGCGTAGCCCACACTGCCAAGGACGAAGCTGCCAACGTCGCCGCGGAGGCCAAGAGCAGCGCCCAGGATCTGTTGTCCCAGGCCAAGTCGGGGCTGACCAGCCAGGCCGGCACGCAGCAGCAGAAGGCCGCCGAAGGCATCCGCACCATCTCCAGCCAGCTGCAGAGCATGGCCGATGCCCCGGACCAGCAGGGCATGGCAAGTGACCTGATCCGCCAGGCTGCCCAGCGCAGCGAATCAGTCGCCTCCTGGCTTGAGAACAAGCAGCCGGGCGACCTGCTCGGCGAAGTGCAGCGGTTCGCACGGAACCGCCCCGGCACCTTCCTCCTGCTCGCAGCAGGCGCTGGCGTCCTGGCGGGCCGCCTCACCCGCGGCCTCACAGCAGGGGCCACCGGTTCCCAGGGCGCCGTGCAGTCCACCGCAACCCGGCGGCCGGTCCAGTCCGCACCAGTAGCGCCGCTCCGCCAGGAGACGGTTTATGCAGCCGGCACAGACGATCTGTTTGCCGAGCCCGTGGTAGGCACCGGAGCACCGGTATCCACCTCTACGCTTCCCTCAGGCACGGCCGAGGACAGCCCGCTCCGGTTCGACGATGACCCCTACCGTGACGAGGACGGCAGCTACCACGCTGCTGACGGCACCTACCGGTCAACTGAAGGACGCCAGCTGTGAGTAGCCAGATTCCGGAGATGCCTCCGAGTGAGGCGCATGTGAAGGCGGACAACGCGTCGCTGGGTGAGCTCCTGGGCGAGGTGACCCGTGACCTGTCCACGCTGATGCGCCAGGAAGTGGAGCTCGCGAAGGCCGAACTGAAACAGTCCGCCACCAAGGCCGGCAAGGGCGGCCGAATGCTCGCCGGCGCCGGCGTGGCCGGACACTTCGTCCTGGTGTTCCTGTCCCTTGCCCTGATGTTCGCCCTGGGCGCCCTCATGCCGCTGGGCTGGGCCGCCGTAATCGTCGCCGTGATCTGGGCCATCATCGCCGCGGTCCTGGCCTCGATCGGCCGCAAGAACCTCAAGCAGATCCAGGGCATGCCCCAGACGGGCGAAACACTCTCTGAAATTCCCCCAACCCTAAAACCAGGTGAGGTAAACCGATGAGCGATAACCCGGACGCAATCCGTCAGGACATTGAAGAAACCCGCGCCCGCCTGGGCACCAACGTCGACGCGGTCGCGGACAAGGTCACCCCGTCCAACATCGTCCACCGCCAGACCGACAAGGTCAAAGACGCCGTCACCGGCGTGAAGGAGCGAATCATGGGAGCAGCAGACTCCGCAACATCCTCGGTCCAGGACAGGGTCCACTCCGGCGCCGGGCACACCACCGACGCCCTGCACAGCACCGGAGACACCCTGCACGGGGCCAAGGACAACGTCAGCACCAAACTCTCCGACGCGGGCACCGCGATCTCGCACGCACCGGACCAGGTCAAAGCCAAAACCCAGGGCAACCCCCTGGCCGCGGGACTGATCGCGTTCGGCGCCGGGATGCTCATCTCGTCCCTGATCCCGGCCAGCGAGAAGGAACGCGAAGCGGCCCAGCAGCTCAAGACCGCTGCCGAGCCCCTCGCCACCCAGGTCACCGACGCCGCCAAGGACATGGTCCAGGACCTCAAGGAACCAGCCCAGGAAGCGATGGAAAACGTCAAAGCCACCGCCACCGAAGCAGCCCAGAACGTCAAAGCCGAAGGCCAGCACGCCGCCACCGACGTCAAAGACCGCGCCACCGACGCCAAAGACCACGTCCAAAACACCTAGGGTCTACCCGAGGTAGGGACATTCCAGGTCCAGGAAGGCCGGCTCCGCAAGGGGCCGGCTTTCCTGCGTCTGCGGCCCTGTCTGAGGCAGGGCGGTGCTAGCGCTTGCCCTTTTTCCGCGAACCCTTGCCGCGGCCCTTGTCCGGGTTCGGGGCATAGCGCTGGGCCACCTTCGGGGCCTTCTTGGCTCCGGTGCCCCGCCGGTCCGGTTTGGGGTCCTTCTTCACCTTGACGGGCTGTGCGGACGGCTGGCGTGAGCTGTGGGCCGTGCGTCCGCGCACAATCCCGATGAATTCCTCGATGACTTCATCCGTGGAATCGGCGGGCCACGCAACGGCAATCTCCGTAGTGGGTGCCCCGGACAGCCGCCTGGCCACGGTGTCCTTGACGTTGAAGTGCCGGGCCACGGACATCGGCAGGATGGCCAGTCCTGCCCCGGTAGCCACCACCTGCAGCGCGGCTTCCGGGCCGCCGAGTGCGGCCACGTCCAGGAAGGACTCTTCCTCCAGGTCGGCAAGCGCCACTTCCTCGAACACCGAGATCTCGTGGCCCTTCGGCGCCACCACCACGGGCTGCTCTTCGTACAGAGGAATCACGCTGAGGCCCTCGCGCTCTACCGGAAGGCGGACGAAGCTGAGGTCCGCGGAACCGTCATGCAGCACCTCGACCTGGGCGCCGTCGTCGGACATAAACGCCTGCAGCGGCACGTCCTGCACCCGCTCCTCCCACCGGCGGATCCACTTTCCTGGCGTCACCCCCGCCACGTAGGCGACGCGGAGGACGCGGGAAGCTTCCCCGGCGGCGGGATCGGCAGACCCTAAGGGAGCGGCGTCTGGCTGGGGGGCATTGTCGGTGGGCACGTCTTCACAGTACCGTCCGCCCGGATACCCTTGAAGCATGACCTCTGCAAACTCCCAGTCCATGAAGCCGGCCACCGTTGCCAAGAAACTTGGCATCTACCTGCCCGCAACACCGCAGGAGTTCCAGGAATCCACCATCACGCGCGAGGAGTTCGCCGAACTCCAGGCCAACCCGCCGGAATGGCTCGCCGAACTGCGCCGCAACGGCCCGCACCCCCGCCCGGTAGTGGCACAGAAGCTGAACGTGTCCATCAGCGGCCTGGCACGCGGCGGCGTTGAGGAAGCGCTCACGACGGCGGAAATCACCGCGCTGCTGCAGGCTCCCCCTGCGTGGCTGGTCGCCGAGCGCGCAACGCATGCCGCCGTCCGGGCCGAGGCCCAGCGCGTGAAGGAAGAAGCAGCCAAGAAGGAAGCCAAGCGGGCCCGGGCCTGACCCGGGGCCTTCCCAAGACCGGGGCTTGTTCGCAGATCCGTGGCGTCAGTCCTGGTGCAGCTGGATGAAGTTGCCGCAGCCGTCGTCGAACACGGCGCTGATCCCGGACGGGTCCTCGGCCGGCTCACCCTTGAAGGTGACGCCCGCCTGCGTGAGCCGCTCGTACTCCGCCTGCACGTCCGGCACACCGAAAACGATCGCCGGGAGCCCGGCCTTATGCAGCGCATTCATGTAGTCCGCCGCGATGGGATTGTCGCTCGGTTCGAGCAGCAGGCCCACTGAGTCCTGGCCAGCTCCGGGATCCTTGATGATGAACAAGTTGTACTCCGGCATGGCCATCAGTGTTTCGAAGCCCAGCGTCTCCGTGTAGAACGTGTGGGCGGCTGCTGGGTCCTGGACGTGGATGCTGCACATTTTGAGTCTCATGGGTCCCACCGTAAGTGACTTGCGGGGCGGCCGGGAAGAGTCCTCATGCTCCCGAGCTGCCCCCGCCGGGCCATTGACCGCGGCGCGGGAAGACGCTCCAATGGAAGGACCAGCCCGGCCTGACGCCCGGGCGTGTGGACGTGGAGGTGCAAGGTGGCAGCCATCGCAGAATCCCTGTTCCAAGGGGCATTGGTCCTTCTGCTGTGCGGGTCCGTGCTGGTGGTGAGCGTGGCCGCCACGGTGTTCCAGGTCCGACGGCGGTCGCTGGCCGGCGCAGGCCTGGAGCCTGAGCGGTCGGACCAGTTGTTCTGGGATCTGTTCCTCGGATCGGCGGTTGCCCTCCCCGCCCTGCTCATTCCCACGTTGTCTTCCCCGTGGGCAGGACTGTTCCTCACAGGAGCTGCGGCGGCATCCGGGACCGCGGCCTACCTGGGCAGCCCGCGGTTGATGTCCTGGCTGTCGGACCGGCGCCAGCGCCGGGAATACCTGCCCCTCTATACGGCAGCCCAGGTTGAGCACAGTATGCTGTTGGAACGCTGGCGCCGGTACGAACTGGATCCGGCCTACTGCATCGACTACCCCGCCATGACTGACGTGCGGCTGCCGCACACCGCGGCGGTAATCAAGGCCATGCGCGAGGCCGAACAGCTGCGCGCCGCCCGGCACCAGGAGTACCCGCCCGCCGTCGAACGCTTTGGCCGCGCCCTCGCCGCGGCTGAGCAGGCTTCGGGGATCCCTGCCAGGGGGAGCTAACTGCGGTTCCGCGCATTAAGTGCTGTGTCGCGGTGGCTGGAGTCCGGCGCCGGGGCGCCGTAGCATCCGAGGATGGACCTTCAAGAAACGGAAGACCGCGACCAGTTCGGCAGGCGGCTGGAGGACCGGGGCGCCTGGCGCCAGGCCATCACACTGGCGGCTGCGGGCGAACTGACGGCGCGCTGGCTCGAAAGGGACAGTGAATTCCAGCCTGCCACGTTCACGGCCAGCTTCGACGACGAAACCGCACCGATCGCCGTCGGGCTTGCCGCCCTGAACCGGAACGGACTGTTCACCAAGGAATCGCAGCCCGGGTTGCAGTCTGGCGGCCTGGCGCAGCGGCAGTACGTCACGGGCTTCTGCAACGCGGAAGCTGCTGCGGAACTCCTGGCCCTCTCTACCCGGTCCGACCTGGTGACCGTGGCCCATGCCCCGGGTGAAACCAGCAACGCCGCCATCCCGGTGACGCTGGATGGCGGCGAGGTGGTGACGGTCCTTGGGTCCAGCGAGAATCCGGTGACCGAGGACCAGATCCAGGACTGGGCCAACGAAACCAATGACACGTTGGCCCTGTTGCTGGCCGACTCCTGGTACGTGGAGATCCTGGACCCGGTGTGGGGCCGGGACGACGTGCTGCTGCCCGCCGTCCTCGGCGCCCTGACTGGTCTGTAGCCTGCAGGGGTTCCCTACAGCTCGACCGTGCCGCTTTCGCCCACGCTCATCCGGCTGTTGGTGACCTTGGACTTGACCCACTGCAACACGGTGGCGGCGGTCCCGCCGGGGCTGGTCCAGTACTCGGCGGAGTCCGAGTCGACCCGGAGCAGGCACACTTCAGGAGTGTCCGGACCGTCCGGGAACCACGCCTCCACAGCCTGGTTCCACATTTCACGGATCTTGTCCCGGTCGGTCACCACTTCGGCGGTGCCGGCTACCGAGACCCACTCGGTGTTCTTTCCGAAGGAAACGTTCACGCGCGGGTCGGCCCGGACATGGGCCACCTGCGAGGTGCCGAGCCCGGTGAAGAACCACATGTCGCCGTCGTCCTTGACATCCTGGACGGCCAGCGGCCGGCTGACGAGCGCGCCTTCTTCGTTGATGGTGGTCAACATTCCGATGTGGGAATGGTTGATGATGTCCGTAACCTTGCTGATGCTCTCGGTGTCAGTCATGTCTCACCTCGTTCGTCTGCGTGCGGGGACGCTCCCCATCGCCCAGCCTATTGGTAAGCATGCTTAGAATCCACCCGGCGCACTTCCCTGCTTCAGGCCGGGACTGCAACCTTCGCTGCTGCGCAGATGCTGGCTGCCGTGCGCTGGCCCATCCGGATGGCGCCGTCCACGTGCTGGTAGCCCTCGGCGGCCAGGTCTGAGGAGGACCAGTAAATGGGCCCGACGGGCGCGTGCTGGTCTTTCCCGTAGCGGTGGAGGCCACCCAGGTCGTAGCTGGAGGCGTAGGCTCCGCGGGTCCATTCCTCCGAGCCCCAATCGGACTCGTAGTAGACCTCGGGTTCCAGCGCCTCGGCGCCGAGGAAGCCTGCGATGGACTCCAGGACGGCGCGCTTGCGTTCGTCGGCACCCAGCTCGAAGACGGCGTCGGCTTTTTCATCGGAGATAAAGCCCACCAGGGTTCCGCGGGTGTCGCCGAAGTTGGTGTTGTCGTAGACCTCCTGGACCAGGGATCCGGCGCCGAAGCAGGTGCCGGACAGGCCGGAGTTCCGCCAGAACGGCCGGTTGTAGACGGCGTGGACCTTGATGACCAGGCCCAGGGACTGGTGCTGGTGCATCTGGTGCTGGCGGCGCGGCAGCGGCGGGTTGAACGAGACGCGGGAGTACAGGTTGGGGGGAACGGCCATGATCACGAAGCGGGCGTTGACGGTGGCCTGCTCGGAGACGACGGTGACGCGGTGGCCGCCGTCGGCGTCCGGCTCCCAGTTAACAGTGCGTACTGGGGAATTCAGGACGACGTCGTCCCCCAGCTCCTGTGCCATCAGCAGGGAAACCTGCTGCATGCCGCCCACCACGCGGCGGTCCAAAATGAAGTCCTCATCCGTAAGGTGCGTAAAGGAGCCCGCGGACGCGGCCATCAGCACCGCCTGCAGGGCGGAGAACGCGTGGGCGGGCTTGGTGAGCATGCCGCCGGCGATGAAGAGGCCGATGTTGTTGCAGGCTTCCTCATTGGCGGAGTGCTGCCGCAGCCAGTGATGGAAGGAAATGGTGTCCAGCTCGCGCGCCTTGGGGTGCGCCCAGGGTTCGGTGGGGCCTATTTCCGCGGCGAGCCCGTCCAGCAGGGCGATGAGCTTGTTCATCTCGGCTTCGGTGTCCGGGTCCACGGGGAACGTGTCGCCGGTGTAGCGGACGGGAATGCCGTCCTTGCCGATGTACATCGACTCGCCCTCGCGGTAGCGCGGGTAGGTTTCCAGGTTCAGGTCCTGGAGGAGGTCCAGGAGTACGGTCTGGTCCGGCGAGACCCACTGACCGCCGATTTCCAGCATGGCGCCATCGACAGTATCGGTCCAGGTGCGGCCGCCCACGCGGTCACGTGCCTCAAGCACGGCGACAGTGAGGCCGGCCTTCTTCAGCTCACGGGCTGCGGTCAGTCCGGAGGGCCCGGCTCCAACGACAACGACGTCGCGGTTCAGGTTCAGCATGATGTCCTCTCTTGAGCTCCCTCCTGTGACGGGGAGCACTAAATGAATGTCATTCATTTATTAGAACTATAGCTGTTCGGAGCCGGGACTGGAAGTGCCGGATGGAATAATGCAGGAGACCACCAGAGAAAGGCCAGTGATGCCGGCAGTACCAGCCGTAGAGGGACGCACCGAGGGGAACGGGAGCGCCGTGAGACGGCGGGCCGGGCGGCCTTCCGCCGCACTGCTGGACAAGGCCGGAATCACGGCGGCGGCGCTGGAACTCATCAACCGCAAGGGCTACGAAGGCCTCACCATGGCGGGCCTGGCCAAGGAACTGGACGTCGCGCCGTCGGCCCTTTACAACCATGTGGCGTCGAAACGGGACGTCCTGCTCCTGGTGGAGGACCATCTCACGTCGCTGGTGGACGTGTCCGATTTCGGCTCGGCGCCATGGGAGCAAGCGGTACGCAGCTGGGCCTGGAGTTACCGGAATGTCTTCGCCGAGCACACGCCGCTGATTCCTGTCATTGCCGTGCTTCCGGTGACCGATGCGCCGCAGACCCTGGCCATGTACGAGACCGTCAGCAAGGGTTTCCTCGACGCCGGCTTCCCGCAGGAGCGGGTGGTGTCCTCGATTGTGGCGTTTGAGTCCTTCATTTTTGGCTCCGCGTATGACGTCACGGCGCCGGAAGACATCTTCGATTCCGGCTCCATGGCGGACTCGACGCCCCACTTCACCGCTGCTGTCCGAAGTGCTGCGGGCCAGGCGACTGCCGGCCTCGGGCTGGGGCGGCCGGCTGATGTGGCGTTCGAGCTCGGGCTTGAGGCGCTGATCTCCGGGTTGGGCGCGCTGCGGGGGTGAACGCCGCCTCCTGTCGAGGCGCATATTCTGGGTAGCAGCCGCACCCCCGTCCTGAAGGAGCTCCGTGCCTGAGCCCACACGTCCCTTGCGCAAGCTTGGCTTCCTGACCATTGGCCTGTTCGATCCGGCGGATCCCGCCGCCGGCCACCAGTCCACGCTGGAGATCATCGAACTGGGCGAGCGGCTCGGATTCGACAGCGCCTGGCTGCGCCACCGCCATCTGCAGTTCGGAATCTCCTCTCCCATCGCGGTGATGGCAGCAGCCAGCCAGCGCACGTCCCGGATCGAGCTCGGCACAGCGGTGACCCCGCTGGGCTGGGAAAACCCGTTGCGCCTGGCGGAGGACCTGGCCACGGTGGACCTGCTCGCCGGCGGACGGATCAATCCCGGGCTGAGCGTGGGGGAACCGATGCACTACGACACCGTGAAGCACGAGCTGTACCCGGATTCCGCGGAACTGGAGGACTTCAGCTACGCCCGCATGGACCGGCTTGCACGCCTGGTTGCGGGGGAACCCGTGCGGGACTTTTCGGGAAAGCAGGGGGTGGTGGAGGAATTTTCCAACCGCGTCGAGCCGCACTCTCCCGGCCTGCGGGACCGCCTCTGGTACGGGGCGGGCAGCAGGAAGTCGGCCGTCTGGGCCGGGGCGAACGGCTTCAACCTGCTCTCCAGCAGCGTGGTCTTTCCCGAACCGGATCAGGAACCTGACTTTGCCGAAATCCAGCAGTCGCAGATCCGTGCCTTCCGTGGGGCCGCCGCATCGGCGCAAGCGCATCCGGCACGGGTGTCCCAGGGCCTGGTGGTGATCCCCACCGATTCGGCGTCGCCGCATCAGCGGGAGAAGTACCGGCGGTACGTTGATGAACGCAGTCCCCGGACAAGGGCGCCGCGAGGGCCCAAGGGCATGCTGTTCGCTCCGGACCTCATCGGCACCAGTGATGAAATCGCCGAGCAGCTGTACGCCCACGCAGGATTCCAGGAAGTCGACGAGGTGGCGTTCGCACTGCCCTTCAGTTTCGACCACGAGGATTACACGCAGATCCTTACCGACATCGCTGGCAAATTGGGTCCCGCCTTGGGATGGTCCCCCGCTGGGGCCGGGGAGGACCCGGAGTAAAGTCTGGTCCATGGGCGCCAATGACAATCCTGCCGTGCACACCGGGGCGGGTCCGTCAGACGCTGCGAAGCCTGCCGGCCAGATCATGGCCATGCTTGATCGTGGTGTTTCCGCGGCGGAACTGGAGACGAGGCTGTCCGGTTGGCTGGAGGACGGCGTCATCGACCAGGCCAGCGCCGCGGCAGCACGCCGGTTAAACGCCCGGCTATGGGAGGCCAGCCGCCGGGAGGGCCTGCTTCGGGTCCTCTACGATACGGCTACCGACTTGACGGTCATCCGCGATGTCGAGGCAGTCCTTAAGGCGATCGTCCGGCGCACGCGCTCTCTCATCGGCAGTGATATCGCCTACTTGAGCCTGAACGACTATGAAACCGGCGAGTCCTACGTCCGGGTGACCGACGGCGCAACCACCGCTTTGTTCCGCAATATCCGCATGCCCCTGGGTGAAGGCGTGCTCGGCGCTGTGGCCACCGGCGAGGCACCCGCCCAAAGCGGAGATTACCTGTTCGACTCCACCAAGTCCCATTTGGAGTCCAGCGACGCTGCTGTGGCCGCCGAGGGCGTCCGGGCAATCATGGGTGTCCCCCTTCGGGCAGAAGGGAAAGTCATCGGCGCGTTGCTCGTCGCCGACAGGCATCCACATGACTTCAGCAGCGACGACGTAGCGCTCATGGAATCCATCGGTACACACGCGGCCGTCGCGCTGGAAAACGCCCGCTACTTCACCGAAATGGCTGATGCCCTCGCGCGGCTGGACCAGGCGCGCCAGCAAAACCTGTCCCACGTGCGGGCCCTTGAAGAACTCTCAACCCTGGACCGCCGGCTCATGGAGACCCTGGCCTCAGCCGGTAGCCTTCCCCACCTGCTCGATCTGCTGGCCGAGTCCCTGGACGCCCCCGTTTTCCTGGTCTCCCCTATGGGCGAACAGCTGGCGGGAATGGCAGCGGATCCGGACTTCGGAAGCTTGGCGGCCCTGAGCGCGGCCGAGGAATCTGCCGCCAGGAGCTCGGCCGTCCAGTTCGAGGTCGGGAAGAAGAGATACACGGTAATGTCCGCCGTCGCGGGCGAGCAGCATCTCGCCTCCCTCATCGTCACCGAGGAACTCAGCCCGGCCCAGCTTGCCGTTTTGGAACGCAGCGCACTGGTGCTCAGTGTGTCGCTGCTGTTTGAACGGACTTACCAGGACGCCCAATACCGGCTCCAGCTTGAACTCATTGATGACCTGCTTAATCCCCGTTCTGAACACGCCGCGGCACTGACCCGAAGGGCAACGCAGTTCGGCCTGGCAAACCACCTTCAGCTCGTGGTGCGCGTAGTGGGGGTCAGTGACGACCAGCGCCAACGCGCGCTGTCCGTCCTCAGGCGGCAACGCGAGAGCGCCCCGGGGATCATCGCCCTGCACGAATCACACCTGTGCGTCATTGAGCCCGTTGAAAGGCACGACGGCGGCCCCCGCGATGCAGGCCGCACCGGCCAGTCCATCATTGATGAGCTGAAACGGCGCCGCATTGCGGCCACCGTCGGCTCATCCGAACCGGTGACCGGATTCTCCCGGCTCTCGACCGCACACACCGAAGCCCACGCCGTCCTCCGCGCGCTGCAGGCCCTCGCCCGCGACGGCGAGGCAGCGGACCGGGCTGCCCTTGGGACCGCGGGAATGCTGCTCGGAGCGATGGACAGCCCCTTCGCCGGACAACTGCTGACCGCGCAGCTGGGGCCGCTTCTCGCCTACGACAAGCAGCGGGGAACGCAGCTGGTCCTCACCGCGTGGATGTTCCATGAAAACGGCGGCGCCATGCAGGAAACGGCTGACTCCCTCCATATCCACACCAACACCCTGCGGCAACGGCTGGACAGGATCGACGTCTTGATCGGTCCCTCCTGGCGCCGGGGAGCGCGGGCCCTCGACGTCCAGGTGGCGCTGCGCCTATGGCGGATGAAGACTGCCGGCGTCGGTTCCGCCGGTTCCTGACCAAGCCGGTTCCGGACCAAACGGCCAGGCTTTGCTAACCCCTGGCACATGGCGCCCGCCCACATCTAAAGCGCTTCGCTATGGCACAAAACAACATGGTGGGCGTCACTCCACTCTGGAATGCTGGTTTCAGCGGCTCCTGTCAGGCAGCCCGCCAACCCCATCTTTAGGAGTCATTCACAATGTCGTGTGCGCATGCAGCAGGGATCCGTCCCGCAACTTTCGGCGTCCTGCGCCTGCCCCGGAGCGTCGTTGTCGGCGCCGGGCAGCGTTTCGCCATCGCCGGCATCGCAGCCGAATTCGGCACTAACGTCCTCATCTGCACCGATCCGCGGCTGGCCGCCTCCGAGGAACTGGAGGCACTGGTTCGAAGCCTCGAGGACCGGGGCCTGACCGTACGGGTCTATGGGGAAACCGAGGCGGAACTTCCGGTGCCGGGGATCATCGCCTGCGTCGAGGAACTCAAGGGCCAGGACATCGACGTGATCATCGGATTCGGGGGCGGAAGCTGCATGGACATGGCGAAGGTTGTTTCCGTGCTGCTCACGCACGGCGGCAAGCCGAGCGACTACTACGGCGAGTTCGCCGTTCCCGGCCCCGTCAAGCCGGTCATCGCCCTTCCCACCACGGCGGGAACAGGCTCCGAAGCCACCGCAATCGCCGTCGTCTCCGATCCTGACCTGGGCATGAAGATGGGCATCTCAAGCCCCCACATCATCCCGTTCGCCGCGGTGTGCGATCCCGAGCTCACCTACTCCTGCCCGCCGTCCCTGACGGCCGCAACCGGCGCCGATAGCTTCGTGCACCTGGTGGAGTCCTTCACCGCCATCACCCGGGAGCCGACCTCCACCCTTTCCTCCGAACGGGTCTTCGTCGGCAAGAACATCCTGACGGACTCCATTGCCTTGAACGGCATCGGGCTGGTGGGCCGCAGCCTGGTCACCGCCTACAAGGACCCGGAAAACACCGAGGCCCGTGGCGGGATGATGCTCGCGGCACTCTACGGCGGGATTGTCCTCAGCAACGCCGGAACCGCCGCGGCGCACGCCATCCAGTACCCGGTAGGCGCACTGACCCACACCCCGCACGGCGTGGGCGTCGGCCTCCTGCTCCCCTACGTCGTCCGCCACAACTTCCAGGCGATCCAGCCGCAGCTGGCGCAGATCGCAGAGGCCCTGGGGCGCGATATCCGCGGGCTCGACGAGCGCGCCGCCGCCGTCACCGGCATCGAGGCAATCGACGAGGTCATCGCGGCCATCGAGCTGCCGCCGACGCTGCAGGCCCTGGGCGTGCAGGAAAGCGATCTCGACCAGATCGCCAAGCTGTCGTTGAACTCCAAGCGGCTCATCGACAACAACCCGGTGCCGCTTGATCTCGACGCCGTCACCTCCATCGTTCGCGCCGCCTACGCCGGCGACCGCACCATCCGCTAATCAGCAATAAGGACCTCTGATGACTCTCCTTTCAACCTCTGAACCGCTCGACGTCGACGGGCTGGCGGTGCCCCGCCAGCTGCTGATCGCCGGGAACTGGCAGGACGCCAGTAGCGGTGACACCGTCGAGGTGATCAACCCCTCCTACGCTTCCGCCATCACCGGCATCGCCGACGCCGACGTCGAAGACGGCCTCGCCGCCGTCGACGCCGCGGCAGCAGCCCTCCCGGACTGGTCGGCGACGCCGCCGCGCCGCCGCGCCGAAATCCTGCGGCGTTGCTTCGAACTGATGACCGAGCGCAGCGAGCAGATCGCCCACCTCATCTCCCTCGAAAACGGCAAGGCCCTCGCCGACTCCCGCGGTGAAGTGGCGTACGCCGCGGAATTCTTCCGCTGGTATGCCGAAGAAGCGGTCCGGATCATCGGCGATGTGTCCGTCTCGCCGTCGGGCTCCAACCGGATCCTGGTCCAGCACATGCCGATCGGCGTCTGCGTGCTCATCACCCCCTGGAACTTCCCGGCGGCCATGGCCACCCGGAAGCTGGCACCGGCCCTGGCCGCCGGCTGCACCGCCGTGCTGAAGCCTGCCACGCTCACGCCGCTGACCACCCTGGCGATCGCCCAGCTGATGATCGACGCCGGCGTCCCCGCCGGCGTCGTCAACATCATCACCACGAGTAAAACCAGCGACGTCATGACCCCGATTCTCGCGGACCCCCGGGTCCGCAAGCTGTCCTTCACCGGTTCCACCAGCGTCGGTCGCCACCTGCTCCGGCAGGCGGCCGACAACGTGCTCAAGTGCTCCATGGAACTCGGCGGCAACGCTCCGTTCCTGGTCTTCGATGACGCGGACCTCGATCTGGCCCTCGACGGCGCCATGATCGCCAAGATGCGCAACGGCGGGCAGGCCTGCACCGCCGCCAACCGGATCTACGTCCAGCGCGGTATCCACGACGAATTCGCCCGCCGGTTGGCCGAACGCATGGGCGCCATGCGCGTGGGCCCGGGCACCGACGCCGACACCGAGGTCGGTCCGCTCGTGGACGAGGCCAGCGTCCGCAAAGTCGACTCGCTGGTCCGCGATGCGGTCAGCCAGGGAGCACGGCTCCTCGCCGGCGGCAAGGCCATCGACGGCGCCGGCTTCTACTACCCGCCCACCGTCGTCACCAACGTGCCGCTGCAGGCCCGCATGGTCAGCGAGGAAATCTTCGGGCCGGTGGCCTCGGTCATCCCCTTCGACACCGAAGAAGAAGTCATCGCCGCCGCCAACGACTCCGAGTACGGCCTCGCAGCCTACGTTTTCACCGAAGACCTTCGCCGCGGGCTTCGAGTCTCCGAACGCGTCGAAAGCGGCATGGTGGCCATTAACCGGGGACTCGTCTCCGATCCCGCAGCACCCTTCGGCGGAGTCAAGCAAAGCGGCCTCGGCCGCGAAGGTGCCCACCAGGGCCTGCTGGACTTCACCGAAACCAAGTACATCGCCCTCGACTGGTAGCCTGCCGCTCCCTTCGTTTCCACCCGAAAGAAAAGACCAATGACGATCTCCAATACCCAAGCCAAGCCGAAGGCAGCGTGGCGCGTACCGCTGGCCAGCTTCGCAGGCACCACCATCGAGTGGTACGACTACTACATCTTCGGTCTGCTCGCCGCGACAGGCGTCTTCAGCAGGCTGTACTTCCCCGAACAGGACCCGGCCACCGGGCTCCTCCTGGCCTTCGTCACCTACGCCGTCGGCTTCGTCGCCCGTCCCTTCGGCGGCATGTTTGCCGGCCACTTCGGCGACAAGATCGGCCGCAAGCCCATGCTGGTGCTCTCGCTGCTCATCATGGGCTTCGCCACCCTCGCCATGGGGCTGCTGCCCACCTACGCCCAGATCGGGGTCTGGGCTCCCATCCTGCTGACGGTGCTCCGCCTGCTGCAGGGCTTCGGTGCCGGCGCCGAATGGGCCGGCGCGGCCGTCATTTCCATCGAACACGCCCCTCCCGGCCGCAGCGGGTTCTTCGGCAGCTTCACCCAGATGGGTGTCCCGGCCGGCATGCTGCTGGCTAACTCGAGCGTCCTGATCGTCAAGTCCGCCGTGCCCGCCGACGCCTTTGACGCCTGGGCGTGGCGGGTGCCGTTCCTGCTCAGCGTGGTCCTCATCGTCATCGGCCTGATCGTCCGCGCCAAGCTCGAGGACTCAGACGACTTCAAGGAACTGGTTGCGACGAAGCAGACCTCAAAGAAGCCCCTGGGCGAAGCCATGAAGAAGGAATCCAAGGGCATCTGGCTCGTCGTTGGCATGCGGTTGGCTGAAAACTCGGCGTTCTACCTGTACACGACGTTCTCCGTGGTCTACATCATGAAGACGTTCGGTGCTGAGCGGGCCAACCAGGGCACCATGTCCGTTCTGATCGCCTCCGCCATCGGCGTCTTTGCCGTGCCGCTCTGGGCCATCCTCTCGGACAGGATCGGGCGCAAGCCGCTGTACCTGTTCGGTTCTATCGGCGGGCTGCTGTTCTTCCCGCTCTACTTCGTCATGACGGACACCGGCAGCGCACTGCTGGCAACACTCGCCATCATCATCGGGCTCGCCGTATTCCACAACTCGATGTACGGCCCGCAGGCCGCCTTCTTCTCCGAGCTGTTCTCCACCAAGCTGCGCTACAGCGGCGCGTCCCTGGGCTACCAGTTCGGCTCGGTCCTCGCTGGCGGCATCGCCCCGCTGGTCGCAGTGGCACTGCTGAACGCCGGCAACGGCAGGCCGGGCTGGGTGATCCTGTACTTCAGCATCATCGGCGTCATCACCGTTGTGGCGACCATCCTCGCCCCGGAAACGCTCGCGAAGCTGGACAAGCGCATCACCACCGCGCAGGAGCTGGACGAGAAAAACGCCGGCAGCCCGCAGGACCGGGCCATCGCCAACTGATTGACCTTTGCGGAGGCAGCCTCTGGAAGGCCGCCCCCGGGCGGCCCACAGAGAGCCGGCAGAGCCCGCCACCCCTTCTTTCGGAAGGGGTGGCGGGCTCGTTTGAGTTCCGCGGGTCGCGGCCAGTTCGGACGGCAAAGTCATTTTGCCGGGCGACGGCCCCGCTTTGACTCACCCTGCTCCGGCCAGCAAGCACTTGTAATACAAGTAGCAAACTTATATCCTAAGAAGGTGGGCGAAGGAGCCCAGCCCCGCCTTTAGGAGAATCCATGAGCAGCGTCGATCTGATCCGGCACGTCAAACTGTCCACCGCCCGCCTCCCACTCGCAGTCCCCATCAGCGACGCCAAAGTCTTCACCGGCAGGCAGAAGCCCATGACGGAGGTGGTCTTCCTCTTTGCCGAGATCACCACCGAACTGGGGCACACCGGCGTCGGCTTCAGCTACTCCAAGCGCGCCGGCGGCCCCGCCCAGTACGCCCACGCCAAGGAAGTTGCCGAGGGCATCATCGGCGAGGACCCCAACGACATCGCCAAGATCTACACCAAGCTGCTCTGGGCCGGCGCCTCGGTGGGCCGCTCCGGCGTGGCCACACAAGCGCTGGCCGCCATCGATATTGCCCTCTACGACCTCAAGGCCAAGCGCGCCGGCCTGCCGCTGGCCAAGTTCCTCGGCTCATACCGCGACTCCGTCCAGACGTACAACACGTCCGGCGGTTTCCTCAACGCAACCCTCGAAGAGGTCAAGGCCCGCGCTACCCAGTCCCTCGAAGAAGGTATCGGCGGCATCAAGATCAAGGTTGGCCTCCCGGACAGCAAGGAAGACCTGCGCCGGGTCGCCGGCATCCGCGAACACATCGGCTGGGACGTCCCGCTCATGGTGGACGCCAACCAGCAGTGGGACCGCGCCACCGCCCTGCGCATGGGCCGCCAGTTCGAGGAATTCAACCTCATCTGGATCGAAGAACCCCTGGACGCCTACGACTTCGAAGGCCACGCCCACCTCGCGAACGTCCTGGACACCCCCATCGCCACCGGCGAAATGCTCGCCTCCGTGGCCGAACACAAGGGCCTCATCAACGCCAACGGCTGCGACATCATCCAGCCCGACGCACCGCGCGTGGGCGGCATCACCCAGTTCCTCCGCCTCGCCGCCCTCGCCGACGAGCGCGGCCTGGGCCTGGCCCCGCACTTCGCCATGGAAATCCACCTCCACCTCGCCGCCGCCTACCCCCGCGAACCGTGGGTGGAGCACTTCGACTGGCTTGACCCGCTGTTCAACGAGCGCCTCGAAACCAAGAACGGCCGGATGATCGTCCCGGACCGCCCCGGCCTCGGCGTCACCCTCAGCGACCAGGCACGCGCCTGGACCACCGAGTCCGTGGAGTTCGGCGCCTAACCCCGAAGCCGTAATCTTGAAGCCATGAGCCGGAATCTCACCGCGGACCTCGCCGCTGACCTTCGCACGCGCATCGTCGACGGCGTCATCCAGCCAGGCGAGAAGCTCCCCAGCGAAAACACCCTCATCAGCGACTTCGGCGTCAGCCGGACCGTTGTCCGCGCCGCGCTGACCCGGCTCCAGGCCGAGGGACTTGTGGAAACCGAACGGGGGCGTGGCAGCTTCGCCCTTACGCCGCCGTCGGACGGGCCCCAGGCAGTACCAGGGGTCCGTCCGGTGGCCTCCATGGAGGACCGGCTCCATCTGCTCGAGTTCCGCATGGGCGTGGAGACCGAGGCGGCGGCACTTGCCGCCCGCAACCACACTGAACGGCAGCTTCGCGCCGTCACAGCCGCACTTGAGGAGTTCACGGCAAGCGCCGGGCATCCGGCCCACGCCATGAAGTCCGACTTCGAGTTCCACCGGGCCGTGGCGGTGGCATCCGGCAACCCCTATTACTCGGACTGCCTTGCTGCCCTGGGGCAGACGATGATCGCGATGCCGCGCACCCGGCTGATGACCGGCGTCGAGCATTATGCCCGGGACCATTTCGACCAGGTGGTACAGGAGCACCGCTCCATCTCGGACGCCATAGCGGACGGCGACGAGGCTGCCGCGGCGGCGGCCATGCGCAGCCACCTGGCCAACTCACGACGACGGTTCAAGGCATCGGCGCGTCCCTAGCGTCCGCGAACTATCGCCGCCGCGTGGCACCAAGCCGGCTGCCGTCGTCGAACCGGGCCTTAAGGCACCCGGGTCTGGACACAACACCCCGTAACCCCGGGGTGAAAAGTCCAGACAGCGGTGCAACCGGCTTTACCCAAACTCTGTGAACGCAAAAGAGCCCCGGTCCTAAGACCGGGGCTCTTCCTGTTTGCGTGCGCGAGGGGGGATTTGAACCCCCACACCCTTTCGGATACTGGCACCTGAAGCCAGCGCGTCTGCCGTTCCGCCACTCGCGCGCAACTTCCTTTACTGAATCGCGGCCGGTTTCCCTGATCCGCAACCCTGTAAAAGCAGCGAGATCAAGCATAACGGACATTGCAGGGAAAACACCAATTGGGCTCCAGGGCCGCCGCCTGGTGCCCGAAAGAACGGAGCACAAGGGCGCCCCTAGAGAACCGAAGCCCAGGCCTGCACGGTACCAAGGGCAACTGGAAACCGAACTTTTGGCAGCGCCCGGCCGTTGTGGATTAAGGTCATTCACAGGCCTGCCCAGTAGTATCTGATGTAGGAGTGGCTGCTGCCTGCGGCCGCACCAGAGGCTTGGCAACACCACTGCAAGTGCACTTACGGAACGAAAACTGCCCCGCAGCCGGGGGGAAAGGAGAAGAACCATGGGTCTGCTGGACAAGGTGGAACGCGGCATCGAAAAGGCCGTCCGGGGCGTCTTCTCCACCGGCTCGCGCGCCCAGGTGGAACCCGTGGAGATCGCCAGCCGCCTTCGGCGGGAAGTGGACCACAAGTCCCTTACCGTTGCCGCCGGCCGCACCCTGGTGCCCAACGTTTTTGATGTCCAACTCAGCGATGAGGACTTCAAGCGTGCCCAGGAGTGGGGCACCGCCTTGGCTGAGGAACTGTGCGACGTGGTCATTAACCACGTCCGCAGCCAGGGCTACATCCTGCAGGGCCCCGTACGGATCTCGTTCCGGCGGGAGTCCGAGCTCCGGCCCGGCGACTTCGAGATCGTTTCCACCACCGAGAAGTCCGGCACTGCGCCGGCCCGCCCCAACGTACCGGCCGCTCCGAGCCGCCAGCCCGTCCGTATGCAGCCCGTTCTGGACATCGACGGGCAGCGGTATTCACTGAATGCGCCGTCCATCGTTCTGGGCAGGTCTTCGGAAGCGGACATCCACATCGAGGACACCGGGGTTTCCCGCCGCCACCTTGAGATCCGGACGGCCAATGGCGTCACCAGCGCAGTGGACATGGGCTCCACCAACGGCAGCTACGTCAACGGACACAGGGTTTCCGGAAGCACCGAGCTCACCGACGGCTCCACCATCACGATGGGACGAACAAAGATCATCTTCCGCCTGCTCCCCGCCAGCCCGGGTGGCCGCGCATGAGCGAACTGACCATCACCGCCCTGCGGTTCGGCTTCCTGCTCCTGCTGTGGGTGCTGATCTTCAGCATCGTCTCCGCGATGCGCCGCGACCTCATGGTGGGGCGCAAGGCAGCCGCCGGCGCCCCCACCGCCCGCCAGGTCCGCAAGAATCCTGAGCTGGCCGAAGCGCCGCCGCAGCCCGTGAAGCAGCAAGCCCGGCAGTTGGTAGTGGTTGAAGGCCCGCTCAAGGGCACGACGCTTCCGCTGGCCGCCAGCCCCATCCTCCTGGGCCGCGCGCAGGAGGCCACCCTCGTCCTCGAGGACGACTATGCCTCCGGCCGCCACGCCCGGCTATTTCCCCAGGGCAGCCGCTGGTTCATTGAGGACCTCGGCTCCACCAACGGCACGTACCTGGGCGATCAGCAGCTGACCCGCGCCCTGCCCGTTGAACCTGGCGTTCCCGTGAGAATCGGCAAGACGGTCATCGAATTGAGGCCATAGCCGTGGCCGACCCGCAGACTCCCGCACCCGACCCCAAGCCGGTGGAGCGGCCCCTCATCATGCGGTTCGCCGCGCGGTCCGACGTCGGCAAAATCCGATCCAAGAACGATGACTCTGCGTACGCAGGACGGCACTTGGCCGTCGTCGCCGACGGCATGGGCGGCCACGCGGGCGGCGACGTTGCGTCCGCTGCCACCGTTCTGGACATGATCCACCTGGACCACGGCGATTACGACGGCGACGCTGCCACCACTTTGGCGGACGAGATCCAGACCGCCAACTCGCTGCTGTCCGAGCTGGTGCACATCAATCCCAAGCTTGCTGGAATGGGCACCACCGTCACCGCGCTCCTCCTCGCCGAAGGGAAGCTGCACTTCGCCCACATCGGCGATTCCCGCGCCTACCGCCTGCGCGACGGCAAGTTCGAGCAGGTCAGCGTTGACCACACGTTTGTACAGCGGCTCATCGACGAAGGACGCCTCCGCCCCGAAGAGGCCGAAACCCATCCGCACAAAAATGTCCTGATGCGTGTCCTGGGCGACGTGGACGCCAGCCCCGAGCTTGACCTGGACACCCTGGAAGTGAAGCCGGGCGAACGCTGGCTCCTCTGTTCGGACGGGCTCAACTACGTGGCCGGGCATGCCGTGGAACGGACTGTCCGCGAGACCAAGGACCTGCGTGAATGCGCGGAAACCCTGGTGGACCTGACACTTGACGCCGGTTCCCCGGACAACGTCACCGTGGTGATGCTGGAAATCGTTGAGGAAACGCCCGACGACGTCAGCACAGCCGCCGTCGAAGTCGTTCCTGCCCCGGCAGCCACCAAAGCCCCCGCCGCAGCGCAGGACGCACGTCCCCTTGCAGCTGCCGCGCCGGCCGGAACAGACGCCGCCACGGCTGCCGCCGCTCCGCCGGCCGCGAGTCCTGCCGCCACCCCGAGCAAGGACGCGGGAGCCGGGGACGGCCCGGGAAACGGCACAGACAGCAGCAAGGCGGCAGGCTCCGGGACGGATTCCCCGGAAGCAGGGTCCTCCGAACCGGATGCGGCCGAGGATGCTTCCCCGGATGCCGGCTCCACGGACCCGCACCTCGGCGAGCACCTGACCGCCGAAGTACTCCGGGAAGAACTCTCGTCCCGGCCGCACGAGCTGGTGGGAGCAGCGGCAGCCGCCGCGGAAACCGGCTCCATTCCCACTATCGCCGGGCGCACCGTGGCACGGCGTGCGGCCACACTCCTCACCCACAAGGCCGAACCCCAGGCCGGCGACGCCGAAGAGAACCTCGTGCCGCTCAAGCCGCGCCGGTGGGTGACCTGGTCCATCGCCGCCGCCGTGCTGGTGGTCCTGACCGTGGGGCTCTGGCTCGGCTATGCCTGGACTCAAACCCGTTACTACGTTGGTGAATTCGATTCGCGCGTGGCCATCTACAACGGCGTTTCCCAGCGGCTTGGACCCATCCAGCTTTCCACCCTGGAGGCGGTCACCGATATCCGGATGGACTCGCTTCCCCCCTTCTCGCAACAACGCGTCCGCCAGACCGTGCCCGCCCAGGACCTCTACGACGCCCAGCGCATCGTGAAGAACCTTGAACTCACCGGCACCACATCGCCTCAAGAAGGCTGCCCGACGCCGTCGGCATCCCCTGCTGCCTCCACGCCCGCGGCCAGCCCGCCGGTAACGGCCGCGCCCGCACCGGCACCCGACGCCTCAGCCGCTCCGTCGCCTGCCGCCGCGTCCCCCACACCAAGTCCCACAATCACCTGCGAGGGGGGCCAATGAGCCAGCTCAGTACCACGCCCAAGCCGCGACGGAACGTGGAACTCGCGTTGCTCTTACTTGCCCTCACTGTTGGCATCGGCGCCAACATGCTGGTGGGGGTGGACCAGGAAAAGGCTTTTGATTCGGATTTCTGGTTTCAGTCCAGCCTCCTTGCTGTTGCTGCCTTGGTCTTCCACGGTGTGCTCCGCTTCCGGGCCAAATATGCTGATCCGGTAATACTTCCCCTGGTGGTGGCGCTCAACGGACTTGGCCTGGCCATGATCCATCGCCTGGATTCGCCCGGCGAGGACACCGGCAACAACCAGCTCAGATGGACCCTCATCGCCATGGCCGTTGCCATCGCCGTGATCTGGTTCCTCAAGGACCACCGCGTCCTGCGCAGGTTCACCTTCATCTCGCTGGCCGCCAGCGCCCTGCTGCTGTTGCTGCCGCTGATCCCCGGGATCAGTGCCGGCGAGATCCTGGGCGCGCGGGTGTGGATCCGGCTCGGCCCCATGACCTTCCAGCCCGGCGAGGTCGCAAAGATTACCCTCGCAATATTCTTTGCCGGGTATCTATCGTCCAACCGGGACCTGATCCTGCTGGCGGGCCGGAAGATCGGGCCGCTGCAGTTCCCACGGTTCAAGGACATGGGTCCCATGATCACCGCCTGGCTGGTCAGCATCGGCGTGCTCATCTTCCAGCGTGACCTGGGCTCCTCGGTCCTGTTCTTCGGCCTCTTCATCGTGATGATCTACGTCGCCACCAGCCGCATCAGCTGGGTGGTGATCGGCCTGGCACTCATCCTCGGCGGCGGTTTCGTGGCGGCGCAGGTGTTTTCCCACGTCCAGCAGCGCGTGTTCGGATGGCTCAACGCCTTCTCCCCTGAGGTCTACGAGAACGGCAGCCGGCAGGTGATCCAGGGCCTGTTCGGCATGGCCAACGGCGGCCTGGTTGGAACAGGGCTTGGGCAGGGCCGCCCCGATCTGGTGCCCTTTGCCAACAGCGACATGATCATCGCCTCCCTCGGCGAGGAACTCGGGCTGATCGGACTGTTTGCCATCGTCCTGATGTACCTGCTGCTGTTCACCCGCGGTTTCCGCGCCGCCCTCGGAACGCGCGATGCGTTCGGGAAACTGCTGGCCTGCGGCCTGTCCTTCGCCGTGGCGCTGCAGTGCTTTGTGGTGATCGGCGGCGTCACCCGGCTTATTCCCCTGACTGGCCTCACCACCCCCTTCCTGGCAGCCGGTGGTTCGTCGCTGTTGGCCAACTGGATCATTGTGGGGCTGCTCCTGATGATTTCGCATACCGCCCGCGGGCCGGTGGATACCACTCCGCTTCCGTCCGCAAAGGAAGCAGATTCCATGGGCATTGATACTCCTACCGAGGCGGTGAAGCACCCGTGAACCAGGCAATTCGGCATTCTTGGGTAGCGGCAGTTGCCATGTTCGCGCTGCTCTTCGGTGCCATCAGCTTCGTCCAAGTGGTGGGCGCCGACGACCTCAAAGCCAACCCGCTGAACCAGCGCGCGATCCTGCAGAACTATTGCAACGACCGCGGCGCCATCATTGTGGGCGGCACCCCTGTGGCGGAATCGGTGGAGAGCGGTTCGGAAACCTGCAAGTTCCAGCGCACCTACTCGCAGCCGGAGCTGTATGCAGGGATCACCGGGTACTTCTCGCAAAACTATGGCGCCACGGGCCTGGAACAGGCCTTGGGCCAGCAGCTGGCAGGCAACTCGGACCAGCTCTTCCTGGACCGGGTTGGCCAGATGTTCCTGGGAAACCAGCCCAAGGGGGCCTCGGTTGAACTCACGATCGACCCCGAGATCCAGAAGCTCGCCTACGACCTGATTCCGGACGGCCAGCGCGGCTCGATCGTGGTGACCAACCCGAAGACCGGGGCCATCCTGGCCATGGTGTCCAAGCCGTCCTACAACCCGAACCTCGTGGCAACCCAGAACACCGAGGAAGAATCGGCCAACATCAACGAACTGGTCAAGGTTCCCGGCATCAACCTCAACGCCAACGTCAGCGGTCCCACGGGTGAGCAGCTCGCCCCGGGTTCGGTTTTCAAGCTGGTGGACACGGCCGCGGCCCTGGCCTCGGGGAAGTACAACAAGGACAGCGAGCTCCCCAACCCGGCTGAAATGCCCTTTGACGGCATCCAGTACAAGCTTCCCAACTACGCAGGCGGCAACTGCTACACGCGGAGCACGGCGGACTTCGCGTTCGCCCTGCAGCAGTCGTGCAACACCCCGTTTGCCAGCATTGCCCTCGATCTGGGGCGCGACGCCATCGCCGAACAGGCCCGGAAGTTCGGGTTCGGCGAAGACATGGGCGACCAGCTCAAGCTCGGTTACGCCCGGGGCAACGGTTTCCCGGACGACCTGGACGCTCCCGGACTGGCCCAGTCCGCCATCGGGCAGCGTGACGTCCGGGCCACGCCCCTTCAGGTGGCCATGATGACGGCGGCCATCGCCAATGACGGTGTCCAGATGCGGCCCACCCTGATCAAGGCGCTGCGCTCTCCGGACCTGCGGGTGATCGAGGAACCACGGCCGGAACAGCTGCGGACGTCCACCACTCCGGATATTGCCAACCAGATCACCGAATGGATGACCAGCGCGGTAAGCCAGGGCATCGCCAACAGGGCGGCAGTCCCCGGAGTCCAGGTGGCCGGCAAAACGGGCACCGCAGAGTTGGGCAATGGCGTCAACAATTCGTGGTTCACCGGGTTCGCCCCCGCAAACAACCCGCAGGTGGGTGTCACGATCGTTATGGAAGGCGTGGACATCACCACCGGCGCACAGCTAACCAGTCCGAACGCGAAGAAGATTTTTGAGGCGGTGTTGAATAAGTGAGGCCTACAACCGGAATCACCCTCGGCGGCAGATTCCAGCTGACTACGCGGATCGCGATCGGCGGCATGGGTGAAGTCTGGAAAGCCAAAGACCTCGTCCTGGGCCGCATCGTCGCCATCAAGGTGCTGAAAGAGGAATACACGGGAGACCCCGGCTTCCTTCAGCGCTTCCGCGCAGAGGCCCGGCACACCGCGTTGCTCAACCACGTGGGGATCGCCAACGTCTTCGACTACGGCGAGGAAGAGGGCTCCGCCTACCTGGTGATGGAACTCGTTCCGGGCCAGCCTCTGAGCAGCATCATTGAGCATGAGCAGGTACTGTCCCCGGACCGCACGCTGTCCATCATCGCCCAGACGGCCCGTGCGCTTTCCGTTGCCCATGCCCAGGGCCTGGTGCACCGCGACGTGAAGCCCGGCAACCTCCTGATCACTCCTGACGGACGGGTGAAGGTGACCGACTTCGGCATCGCCCGCCTTGCCGACCAGGTGCCGCTGACGCAGACCGGCCAGGTCATGGGCACCGCCCAGTACCTGGCACCGGAGCAGGCCACCGGGCAGACGGCCACGGGGTCCTCGGACATCTACTCGCTGGGCGTCATCGGTTACGAGTGCCTTAGCGGGCACCGGCCGTTCTCCGGCGAGTCCCAGATTGCCATCGCCCTGGCCCAGGTCAACGACGCTCCGCCGCCCCTGCCGGAGTCGCTTCCAGCCCCGGTGCGGGCGCTCCTGATGTCCATGCTGGCGAAGGATCCCAAGAACCGTCCGGCCAACGCCATCAAGCTTGCCGAAGCCGCTGAGGCCATCCGGAACGGGGACATCAGTGCCGCCCGCGCCGCCGTACCGGGCATGCTCCTCTTTGATGCCGCCGACACAGGTCCCATTACCGCCCCAGTGGACACGGCCACCGCCCCCACCGGCGTGATCGGTGCCCAGCGCGACGCGTCCTCCGCGGCCACTTCGGCGTTGCCGGTACTGGGTGCCGGCGCCGCGGGAGCGGCGGCCGGGATGGCAGCAGGGGCGGATTCCTCCGCAGCTGACAGCGAGCCGCAGGGAACGCTGGCCCGCGCCAATGCCCTGGCCGCCGAGCGCAACTGGACTCCGGAAGAGACAACGTACGACGACGAGCCAGCCGATGAGCCACGGCGCAAGGGCCGCAGCCCCTGGACCTGGCCCTTGATCGCCCTGATCCTGCTGCTCCTGTTTGCCCTGGCGGGGTTCCTGGTCAGCCAGATGGGACTTTTCTCGCCCTCGGGCAATCCGTCCTCCAGTGCCCCCTCCACCAGTGCGCCGGCCACCTCCGCCACCCCCACGCGGACCACGGCGTCGGCAACGCCTACCCAGACCGTTGCCACCCCCACGCCGACTCCCACTCCTACACCGGAAACCGTCAATGTCATTCCCGAGGCGTACCTTGGCAAGGACTACCGGACAGTCCAGTCGCAGCTTTCGGCCATGAATCTTGATGTGACAGTCCAGCCGCAGGTTGATGCGAATTCCGCACCCAACACGGTGATTGCCCTGTCCCGCTCGGGCAGGGTGGAAGTGGGTTCGCCAATCACGGTGACGTACGCGGTTGCGCCGTCGCCCGCACCGGCCCCCACCACGCCGGCTCCCACGTCTGCCCCCTCCACTCCGTCTGCGGCAGGACCGACGGCACCGACGTCCCTCCCGGCCTGTGGAAACAACCAGTTGCCCGGCCTGCCTCCCACCTGCCAGCCGTAACCGCCAGGACCAGCCAGTGAACGAGTCAGCGCGCACACCGTTGCACCGGGAGGACAACGTCCCGGTGGATAGCCAGCGTGTCCTCAGCGGACGGTACGAACTGGGCGGCCTGATTGGCCGCGGCGGCATGGCGGACGTCTACCGGGGCTTGGATACCAGGCTGGGCCGTACCGTCGCCATCAAACTGCTCCGGCCGGACATGGCCCGCGACCCGCAGTTCCAGGCGCGCTTCAAGCGTGAGGCGCAGTCGGTAGCGGCGCTGAACCATTCGTCCATCGTGGCGATTTACGATACCGGCGAGCACATGGTCCATGACGGTTCGGATGACGACGTCCGGGTGCCGTACATCGTGATGGAATACGTCGAGGGCAGGACCATCCGGGACCTGATCAGGGCCGATGAGGTCAGCATCGGTCAGGCCATCGACTACTGCCTCGGTGTCCTCGGCGCGCTGGAGTACAGCCACAAGGCCGGAATTGTGCACCGGGACATCAAGCCGGCCAACGTGATGTACTGCGAAGGCACGGACTCCGTGAAGGTCATGGACTTCGGCATTGCCCGGGCCATGGCCGATTCCTCCGCCACGATGACGCAGACGCAGGCCGTGGTGGGCACGGCGCAGTACCTCTCGCCCGAGCAGGCCCGCGGCGAAACAGTGGACGCCCGGAGCGACCTCTACTCCGCGGCCTGCCTGCTGTACGAAATGCTGACCTCCCGTCCGCCGTTTATCGGCGACAGCCCCGTTTCCGTGGCTTATCAGCATGTACGGGAAATTCCAGCACCGGCGAGCAGCCTGAACCCCGAGGTTTCGCCGGCGCTGGACACCGTGCTGGCCAAAGCGCTGCAAAAAAACCGGAATGACAGGTTCCAGGACGCCGCCGCCTTCCAGCGTGCCCTCCGCGCGGCCCGGGCCGGGATTCCTGTCCCCGCTGCTCCGGCCTCCGAGGCCGC
The DNA here is from genome assembly GCF_057656635.1 of Arthrobacter sp. Soil_C_49. Lineage (NCBI taxonomy): Bacteria > Bacillati > Actinomycetota > Actinomycetes > Micrococcales > Micrococcaceae > Arthrobacter > Arthrobacter sp. Soil_C_49. The sequence goes on along the minus strand of NZ_JBDGJZ010000012.1, from coordinate 48,984 downwards.
CACCGACCCCACCGACCACGTCCCCGCCCCCACCGAAGCGCCCGCCACCGAGGCGTTCGCGGCCACGGGCGCAAGTTTCCTTGACGACGCGCCAACGGGCCGCCTCGCTGCCTTCGGTGCCATAGCGGACGACGACGGCCGCACGGCTCCCGCCGCTTACGAAGCGTCCGCACGCGACGACCTGCCCCTGGGCCTGCCTCCGGAACGTGAGCGCACCGCCCGGCAGAAGTCCCGCCGTCGTGCCTGGGTAGCCACCCTGGTGATCTTTACGCTCCTGGTCCTCGCGGGCGGCGGGCTGTGGGTTTACAACACCGTGAACCGTCCAGCCCCTCCGCCGCCAAAGGTGCAGATCCCGGCAGTGGCCGCGATGACCGAATCCTCGGCACTGCAGGAGCTCTACGGAGCAGACCTCAAACCAAAAATCGTGCGCCTGCAGCACGACACCGTGCCCAAGGGAACGGCCATCGGAACAGATCCGGCGTCGGGCACTTCCATTGACCCCGGATCCGATGTGGTCCTGAACATTTCTGAAGGCCCCAGCGCCGTGAAGATTCCGGACAGCCTTCCCGGCAAGACCGAGGCCGCGGCCAGGGATATCCTGCGCCAGAGCGGGCTCGTGGGAGCACCGTCCACCACCACAGCCAACAGTGCCACGGTCCCGGCCGGCATTGTGATCACCAGCAGTCCTGCCCCCGGGCAGATGGTGGGGGTGGGAACCACGGTTGAGCTGGTGGTGTCCACCGGCAAGGTGGCCGTGCCGGAACTGCGGGCACGTACCCGGGAAGAAGCCGAGGCAGCCCTGAAGGAGCTCAGCCTGGTACCGGCGGTCATCGAGGCGGAGAACGGGCAGGTGGAAGCCGGCAGGGTAACCGACCAGAGCGAGCCGGTGAACGCCGTGGTGGAGCAGGGCAAGACCGTCACGATCGTGGTGGCCAAGGCTCCGCCACCACCGCCGCCGTCAGCCACCCCCACGCCAACCCCCACCCCGACTTCCACGAGGGGCAGCAGGGACCGGGACGGCTAGGCGGAAGCCGCCGGCTAGTGCTGGATGAGCGGGCTCAACTTGGCCGCGCGGGCTGCCGCACCTTTCATGCCGAGGGACTCAAGCCAGTTCCCCAGCATCTGATAGCCGCCCTCGGTGAGCACGGATTCCGGGTGGAACTGGACCCCGCACAGGGGTGCGGTCCGGTGCTGAAGCCCCATCACCACTCCTGACGCGGTTTCCGCGGTGACTTCCAGGACATCCGGAAGAGTTTCGCGGACGGCGGCCAGGGAGTGGTAGCGGGTGGCGGTGACGGGGGAGGGGAGCCCCGAAAAGACGCTGGTTCCGATGTGCTCCACCAGTGACGTCTTGCCGTGCATCAGTTCCGGTGCGTGGGTCACCTTCCCGCCGAATGCCTCGGCCAGCGCCTGGTGTCCCAGGCAGACGCCGAACATGGGCAGGCTGTTCTCGCCGCACCATTTGATCAGGTCGATGCACACGCCGGCCTCAGCAGGATTGCCGGGCCCGGGTGAGATGAGGACGCCGTCACGCGTGCCGGCCAGCTCGATGGCCTCGGCGAGGGTGACGTCGTCGTTGCGGACCACCGTGGTCTCGGCACCGAGCTCCTGGAGGTAGCCCACCAGGGTGTAAACAAAGCTGTCGTAGTTATCCACTACGAGGATCTTGGTTGTGGTCATGGCTGGCTTGCGGAACCAATCGTTGAGTCGGTGAATTGGGTGTACTCGGACATCCACGGGAAAAGGAACTGAACCATCAATACCAGTGCGACGGCGACCAGCACCAGCGAGGTGACGATCCGCAGCCACAGCGGCCCCGGCAGATGGCGGAAGAGCCAGGCGTACATGCTCAGCCCCTTCCCGTCGCTGCGGCCACCTGGGCTGCAATTTCAGCGGGCGGACCGGCCGATGCGGGGCGCCAGCTGTCCAGCAGGGCATAAGCGATGATGCGTTCTTCGGCACCAAAGCGTGGGTTGCAGCTGGTCATGGTGAGGAAGCTTTCCGTGGGCGTGACGCGGGGCCGGGTGGGCACCGGCTCCAGGACGTCGGTCCGTGACGGCATCACGATCTGGTTGTTGCGGAAGACGTAAACATAGAAACCGTCCTTCGTCTGGACGTAGATTTTGTCCCCGGGCACCAGGGTGTGGATGTTGTCCAGGACGGCGCCGTGCGTCTGGCGGTGTCCGGCAACAGCAAAGTTCCCTACCGCTCCGGGCATGGCCGTGTTGCTGTAGTGCCCCAGTCCCAGCGTGTCCAGCACATCCTGGCTGGTGCCCTGCACGATGGGCCGGGTGTAGTTCGGCCCGAACCGGGGGATGTACATAATGCCGATGGTGCCGGCATGGCCGGGCGCGGCCCCCACAACGGGCGGGCCAAAATCTTCCGGCCCGGCAGGGGCCGCGGGCGTTTCCGGGGCCGGCGCGGGGGTGCCAAGATCCTGGGCGAACTCCTTGATCAGTTCGCTCTGCTTGGCGTCCGATTCGACGTTGGTCCACCACAGCTGCCAGGCGACAAAGAGCAGCAAGATGAGGCCGGCGGTAATGAGCAGCTCACCCAGTACCTGGATGGTCCCGCGCAGAAATACGACGCCGACACGCGGCGCAGCGGCGGGCCTCGCCTTTTCCTGCAGTACCACGCGTTCTCCTCCGGGCGGTTGCGTCGGGCATTGGTGCCCTGTGAACTACGACTAGAATTGGCTGCTAGTAAGAATCCAGATTTGACCAAGATCGCGCAGACCGCTGGCAACCTCCTTCTTGCAGGATATCAAGCCCGGAACGCCGAGCTTGCCTCAGCCCGCCAAGGAGAGCCAGTGCCCGAGTCAAAGCCTCGCAAGAAGACCGCCAGCACCACCACGCAGGCTTCGTCACAGACCTACAAGCCCAATCCTGTCTGGTTCAAGCCGGTCATGTTCGGCCTGATGATTATCGGCCTCCTCTGGATCATCACTTTTTACATTAGCGAAGGCCGCCTGCCGGTCCAGGCATGGGAATCATGGAACATCGTGGCTGGCTTCGGCATCGCGATCGTCGGATTCCTGATGACCACGCGGTGGCGTTCATAGCTCCTGACAGCGGGGCGGTGCCGGGCGCGGACGGGCTGGCCCGGCCCCTGTGGGCTTCTACCGATCCGCTCCTGCGCGAGTACTACGACACCGAGTGGGGCCTTCCTGTCCGGGATGAACAGGGACTTTACGAGCGTATTTGCCTCGAAGGGTTCCAGGCCGGGCTCTCGTGGGCCACTATCCTCCGCAAGCGCCCGTCATTCCGGGCGGCCTTCGCCGGTTTCAACCCCGACGCTGTGGCGTTGTTCACCGAAGCCGATGTTGAGCGCCTGATGCAGGACCCCGGCATTGTCCGGAACCGGCTGAAGATCCGCTCCGCCATCACCAATGCCCGGGCCACCGTCGCATTGCGCCAGGAAGGGGGCCTGGTGGATTTTGTGTGGCAGTTCAAGCCGGCGGAAACGCCCCGCCCGGCGCTCCATTCCGAAATTCCCACGCAGTCCCCTGAATCGATCGCGCTTTCGAAGGCGCTGCGGAAAAAAGGGTTCTCCTTTGTTGGACCCACCACCATGTTTGCCCTGATGGAAGCCATTGGCATGGTGGACACCCACCTGCTGGACAGCCACCGGCGCGGATCCTCGGGAATCTGGCCCTTTTCCAGCGCCTAGCATCAGACTTTTCCCCAACTGTTGGGAAAGTTATCCACATTGTTGAAAACTGGGCGGCAGCTGGAGTCAACCGGCGCCATCAAGGGCCCTGCTGTACCAAAGCGCCAATCCGGCCATCCGGATGCGGTTATTAACAGTGTGGAATACCTTGTGGATAACCGGCCGATGTTGCCCGGCCTGCGCTCTTACCGGTCCCGGGTGACAGGGTGGTGGCTGGTGATCGAGACGCGGTTGAATGCGTTCATGGCAATGGCCAGCCAGCTCACCGCCGAAAACTCCTCCTCCGAGAGGTGCTCCCGGGCATAGGCTTCCTCGTGCCCCTGCACACTGTGTCCCGGCAACTCGGTGATGCTCTCGGCCAGTGCCAGTGCTGCCCGCTCCTTCTCGGTAAAGAGGGCAGTTTCACGCCATGCCGGCAGCACGGCCAGGCGCTGCACACTCTCGCCTGCCTCCATGGCTTCCCTTACGTGCAGGTCCAGGCAGTAGGCACATCCGTTGAGCTGCGAGACGCGTACCCGGAGCAGTTCCACGGTGGTTTCGTCGAGGCCGGCTGCCTCGGCGGCCTCCCGTACCTTGAGTCCCAGCCCGTTGAGGGCCCTCCACAGGGCGGGATGCTGTTTGTCGAGATAGACGTGCTGAGTAGTGGCGCTCAAGGGATTCTCCTGCTCGGGGACACACGGCGGCGGGACAACCCGTCGGCGCCCGTTGCAGGGAAGGCCCAGGCCGGCTGTCCGTTGCCACCAGCTTTGCACATCGGCAGTACTGATCTTTTCCACTTACCAACATGGCGATACCCACAAGTTATCCACAGCTGTGGAAAGACTGGGGGAAATTGTTGGCGCAATGGTCCTTTCCGTACCGTACAGCGGGCAATCCCGAGGCCTGAACTACAGGCCTGTCACTTATTAACACTGTGCACAAGGCTGTTGAAAGACTCTGGGGAACGAGTCCGAACCAGTGGCATGTGGCCGTTTTCCCCCTGTTTTTCCACAGCACATGGATTTGGGGCGGTTTTGTCCACTTAAGCACACCCCTATCCCCAAGAGTTATCCACAGGTGTGGATTATCGGCGGGGATATCCAGTTAAAGTCCCGCCGGCTGGCGGGAAAAGCACTTTCCTGATGTGAACTACAGGCGTGTAAGTTACCAACACTGTGGATAAAGGCTGTGGATAAGAAAGGTCCCGGCATCCGCTTGGATGCCGGGACCTTCTATTGCGTATGAAAGCTGTGCTGCGGGACCTACAGGGAGATGCGGATCCAGCTGGCCGCAATAAGCAGGGCCAGGACGGCCACCATCCCGGCTGCCTGGATCAGGCCCTGTCTGGGTCCACGGGGAGTGTAGGCGAGGACGGCCGCGCAAAGGGCGCCCGTCACCAGCCCGCCGAGGTGCGCCTGCCAGGCGATCTGGGGGATCAGGAAGCCGATGACGCCGTTGATGGCGATCAGCACCCAAAGCTGGCGGGTGTCCCCGCCCCGGTGCCGCTGCACCAGCAGCATGGCACCGAAGAGCCCAAAGATGGCGCCGGAAGCACCAACCACTCCCACCAGTCCCTGCCCGGGCACCAGCACCGGGTTCAGGAGCAGGTATCCGACGGAGCCGCCAATGGCGGAGATCAGGTACAGCGCCAAGAAGCGGATACGGCCCAGGAGCGGCTCAAGGGCCTGGCCGAAGATCCACAGCGTGTACATGTTAAGGACGATGTGCAGGACCGAATCCGGTGAGTGCAGGAAAGCTGCCGTGAGCATCCGCCAGGGTTCGAAGGCCCCGTACTCAGGGGTGGCGAACACGTTGTTATAGGCCAGCTGTTCGTAAACAGTTTGGCCCGGGATGATCCACTGCAGCGCATACATCACAATGCATACCGCAATGATGCCGTACGTCACCAACGGTTTGCCGGACGCTGCGGCGCCGCCGTAGACCGTCCGTACTTCCGGCGTCGTACGGCGCGTTTCGTTGACGCAGTCAACGCATTGGAATCCGACGGCGGCCGCCCGCTGGCAGTCCGGGCAGGCGGGACGCCCGCACCGCTGGCAGCGCACATAAGAGGGCCGGTCAGGGTGCCGGGGGCAGACCGGAACCTGCGCGGACGGCTCAGCCGACGGAATTCCGTAACTCATGGAAGGGGATTACAGCTGTTCGATGTCGATGCTGTTGATGGTGACGTCCTCCACCGGGCGGTCACCCATGCCGGTGCGGACGCCCTCGATGGCGTCCACGACCTTCTTGGATTCATCGTCGGCCACTTCACCGAAAATGCTGTGCTTGCCCTGCAGCCAGTCGGTGGGGATGGTGGTGATGAAGAACTGTGACCCGTTGGTGCCCTTGCCCATCTGGATGCCGGCGTTGGCCATGGCCAGCTTGTAGGGCTGGTTGAAGCTGAGCTCGGGGTGGATTTCGTCGTCGAAGCGGTAGCCCGGTCCGCCGGTACCGCGGCCCAGCGGATCGCCGGCCTGGATCATGAAGTCCTTGATGATGCGGTGGAAGATGGTGCCGTTGTACAGCGGCGTACCGGTCTTCTCCTCGCCCGTCTCCGGGTGGGTCCAGGCCTGCTCGCCGGTGGCGAGGCCGATGAAGTTCTTGACGGTCTTGGGCGCGTGGTTGCCGAAGAGGTTGACGACGATGTCGCCGAGGCTTGTGTGGATGGTTGCTTTTGCAGTTGCGATGGCAGTCATAGGGCCCATTCTTTCACGGCGCCCCTGGGTGGGGAGGGCTGGGGGGACAGTTCCGCGCTCGGTGAAATCCGCCTAAAATCCGCGGAGAGAATAGCCGGTGAACATCAAGCCACGTAGGCTAACCACAGACCGTCACATTAATCGGGAGGTAGTTGTGAAGAAATCGGACCGTATTGCCCGTGACCTTGAGCTGTCAGTCACCAGCGCCGTAGAGAATGCTCGGGATTGGGCAACCCCCCGCGTGGAAGCAGCTGTTGACTGGGCCGTGCCCCGTCTCCAGCACAGCCTGGATACTGCGTCTCCCAAGATCCAGGAAGGCCTGAAGACCGCGGCCCACAACCTGGCGGACGGCGTGGCCACTGTCACGCCGCGCATCCAGGACGGCCTGGCACACCTCGCTCCGAGGATCAATGAGGCTGTGGAGGGTGCATCCCCCAAACTCCACGAAGCCCTGGACAAGGCTACGCCCGTCATCCTCAACGCCCGCGACCGCGTGGTGGTTGAATACCTGCCCCGCCTGTCGGACCAGATCGGGCAGGCATCCGATGTTGTGCACCGCACCCTTGAGGGCACCCCGGCACGCGTTGACGCCGTCGCCCAGAAACTGGGCGACGTTGGAATCATCCACGCCCTCCAGGAGCAGGCCCAGGCAACGGGCACGCAGCTGAAGGCAGCCGCAACCGAGGCCGGCCGCACCGTGGGAATCCAGCTGGCCCAGCCCGAGCCGCCCAAGAAGCAGCGCGGCTGGCTAGTGTTTGGTGTCATCGCCGCGGCGGTTGCCGCCGGTGTCGCAGCCTGGAAGGCTTCCAAGCCGGTCGAGGATCCCTGGAAGACGCCGTCCCCGGTCACGCCCACGCCCGCACCGGTCCCGGCAACCACGGTGAACGAAGTTACCGAGGCCAACAGCGGCACCGCGGCTGACACCGCCTCCGCTCCGGCTGCGACAGCTGCCGAAACGGCCGACGATTCCGCGGACAAGGCCAAGCACGTGGCCGAAGACACCAGCGGCACACCAGCCCCGGTAGCCGCCGATGCCAAGACCGCCACGAAGAACATCGCAGCCAACATCGGCAACGCGGACAAGGACACCACCCTGTCCTAGCCTTCAGGGCGTTCCGGATAAGGGCCCCGCTCCAGTGACCAGTTCACTGAAGCGGGGCCCTTTATTCATCTCCTCATGCCGCCGTGCTCCGAAGGAGCACCGCTGATCGGTGCTAGATTTGGACTGATGTCAGCCGATCAATCCTCTGAGGATGCCTTGAACGACGCAGCAGTACAGCCCCGCGTGTCCATTGTCATCCCGGCATACAACGAGGAAAGTGTGATCCGGCAGTGCCTTATAGCTGCCATCTACCAGTCGGTGCCCGCGCACGAAATCATCGTGGTGGACAATCTGTCCAAGGACCGCACCGCCGATATCGTCCGCCAGATGCAGCTTGAGTATCCGGAAAGCCCCATCGTCCTGCTCAGCCAGGACCAGGAACAGGGCCTCATTCCCACCCGCAACTTCGGCCTGGACCACGCCACCGGCGACGTACTGGGCCGCATCGACGCAGATTCCGTAGTGGAGCCGGACTGGGTGGAACAGGTGCAGCGCGCCTTCGCCGACCCCTCAGTCCAGGCCGCCACCGGACCCGTTGTCTATTACGACATGCCCATGCGCCGCTTCGGCCTCAAAGCGGACGACAAAATGCGCCAGCTGATGCTGAAGCTGGCCAAGCACCAGTACCACTTCCTGTTCGGTTCCAACATGGCCCTGCGCTCGTCCGCCTGGCAGATCATCCGCTCCGAGACGTGCCGTGACGAAAAGGACGAGATGCATGAGGACATCGACCTTTCGCTGCACCTGGCAGACCACGACCTGAAGATCAACTACTGTCCCCAGATGGTGTCCGGCATGTCCGCCCGCCGGCTTGAGGATTCACCCCGGGACTACCGCTATTACGTCACCCGGTTCGACCGCACGTATAAGGCCCACAACGTCAAGAAGATGGCCCTGAAGGCACCCATGGTGGTCTTCTTCTCGGTGTACTTTCCGGCCAAACTCCTGCGGGCCATCCACACCGTTAATACGGCACAGCCCGCCCGCCGCGGCGGCCAGTAGGGCTTCCCCCTCCAACAGGGCTCAGTCAGTCCCGAGTTCGGCCAGCGGATGGTCCGGCGGCCCGTCCTGTTCTGCCGCCCCCGGCGTGCGTCCACGCCTTCCGGGCTTTTGGCCGAGGACCACAACGGCGAGCCCCACCAGGATCAGTCCCAGTCCGGCGTAGGTGCCGGCGGGAAGCGTCTCCTGCAGGAACAGGGCCGCCAAAAGGGCCGCACCGGGGATTTCCAGCAGGATGATCATGGACACCAGCAGCGGGCTCATGGTGGCCAGCAGGTGGTTGAAAGCGGTGTGCCCCACGAGCTGGGCGCACACGGTGATGGCCAGGATGCCCAGCCACCCACCGGCTTCGAAGCCGACCAGCGGCTGGCCGCCCAGCAGGGCCATCACCGCCACGAGGGCCGCGCAGACGCCGTAGCAGAGGGTGGTGTACGTTCCGGTGGTCATGCTTTGCCGGGCCTTGCCGCCTGCCAGCGTGTACATGCCCGCCAAGGCTCCGCCCGCCACTGCCAGCAGGTCGCCCAGGAGGGCGTCCGGGGACGATCCCATGTCGAAACCCGTAATTGCCACCACTCCGCCAAAAGCGATGCCCAGGCCGGCCAGCACCTGCCAGCGGTGCCTGGTTCCCCTGAAGAGCTGGAAGACGGCGATCCACGCCGATTGGAGGCACACCAGGGCCGTGGCTGCGGCAACGGAGGTCAGCTGCAGTGACGTGATGAAGCAGGCAAAGTGCAGGGCCAGGGCGACGGCGGCGAGCAGCGACCAGCGGAGCTCGTGCTTGGTCACCCTGCCGAACTGGGCCGGCTCGCGGATGAGCGTGGGGGTGGCCATCACGGCGGCGCCGATGGCGTTGCGCCAGAAGGCGATGGCCAGGGCGCTGACACTGGTGGCACCGAGCGTGGCGGCGATCAGGGGGCCGGAGGAGGCAACGCCCAGCACGCCGAGGGCTGCAATAAGAAAGGCCACCGTCCACCCCTACCTGTCTTCGGCAAAACAAAAGTCCCGGCCAGCGTTTCCGCTGAACCGGGACTTTCCTATGGTGGAGGCACGGGGACTCGAACCCCGAACCCCCTGCTTGCAAAGCAGGTGCGCTACCAATTGCGCCATGCCCCCATAAGAAGCAACCCGTCCATCATACCCTAGAACCTTGGGGCTGCTGACCAGCTCCAGGACCGGGCGCCCGGCCTAGTCAACCGAGTCGGTTGACTTGCTCCAGACAGTTTTCCGGGCTTCGGATTCCTGTGCTTTCCGGTAGACCAGGACGCCTGCGATTGCAGCTGCCAATACCAGCAACTTCTTCACATGCTCCCCGTTCCGGTCCGGCCGCGTGATGCGAACCAGACCTCCACTTGAACCTGCACAGGTTCCGTGGGCGTACCAGGACTTGAACCTGGGACCTCTTCGTTATCAGCGAAGCGCTCTAACCGCCTGAGCTATACGCCCCGATACCTCATCGGGCCGAGACATGACTTTACAGCACATCCCGGCCCGATCTCAAATCGGGCGCTTTCACCGCGGATTTGGCGGTGGAAGCACGGATCTAATCGTCGGTGAGGGTCACGCCGATGCCGCCCACCAGGGTGGCCGCAATGTTGTACAGGACCGCAGACAGCATCGACAGCGCGGTCAGCAGGACCACGTTGACTACGGCGATGATGGTGGCGAACGAGGCCACCTGGCCGAGGGAGGCCACCTTCTTCAGTTCGAAGCCGCCGCCTTCGGAACCGGCAAGCGTACCGAGCAGGCTGTCCACCTGGTCAAAGATCCCGGTGAGGTCCAGGACGGTCCACAGGACGATGGCAGCGACCACCGTGACGATTCCCAGCGCCACGGACAGCAGGAACGCCATCTTCAGGACCGACCAGGGGTCCACCTTGCTGATCAGGAGGCGGGCGCGGCGCACCTTGGCCTTGGGCGCAGGCTTCACCAGCCCGGGCGTGCCCTGGGCCGGCCGCTGGCCGGGCTGGCCCTGATGCGGACGCTGGCCGGGGACGGAGGGTCCGGCAGCAGTGCGCGGCGCGGCCTGTCCCGACGTCGGCCGTTCACCCTGGAGGGGACGCTGGCCCGGGGCTGCCGGGCGCTGTCCCGGAGCTGCCGCGGGAGCGGCAGGCCGCTGCTGCGGGCGGACGGGCGCGTTCACGCGGGGTGCGGCCGAGGGCCGGCTTCCCTCGGGAACTGAAGTGTTCGGCTTGGGAAATGAGTCGGGATTACTCACTCGTTACCTCCGTGTTGTCTTCGTTCGGCTCAGCGTCGCCCGAGGCGTCCTCTGACTCAACGGCCGGTGATTCTTCTGCAACTGCTGACTCTGCGGCGTCCTCCGGGGAGCCGCCATCTTCAGCCAACGTTACGTCATCCGCCAGCGATTCCTCGCCCTCGAGCCCGCGTTCGCTGTTGCGCGCCACCTCGATGATCCGGTCATTTTTGTCCGGCTTGGCAAAGATGACGCCCATGGTGTCACGGCCCTTTGCGGGCACGCCGGCCACCGAAGAACGGACCACCTTGCCGCCTTCCATGACCACGAGCACTTCGTCCTCTTCCTGGACAATAAGCGCGCCCACCAGGTCACCGCGTTCTTCGGCGAGCTTGGCAACCTTGATGCCCAGCCCGCCGCGGCCCTGGAGCCGGTATTCCTCGACGGCGGTGCGCTTGGCATAGCCGCCCTCGGTCACGATGAACACGTAAGAGCCGTCGGTCACCACATTGGCGGCGAGCAGTTCGTCGTCCTCGCGGAACTTCATGCCGGTGACGCCGGAGGTTGCGCGGCCCATGGGGCGGAGGGCGTCCTCGGTGGCAGTGAATCGGATGGACTGTCCCTTCCGGGACACCAGGAGCAGGTCGTCGGTTTCTGAGACCAGCTGCGCGGACACCAGTTCATCGCCGTCGCGGAGGTTGATCGCGATCACGCCGGCGGAGCGGTTGGTGTCGTAATCCTCCAGCCGCGTCTTCTTGACCAGTCCGCGCTTGGTGGCGAGGACCAGGTAGGGCGCCTGCTGGTAGTCCTTCAGGTCCAGCACCTGGGCGATGTGCTCGTCCGGCTGGAATGCCATCAGGTTGGCCACGTGCTGGCCCTTGGCGTCGCGGCCGGCTTCCATCAACTCGTAGGCCTTGGCGCGGTACACCCGGCCGAGGTTGGTGAAGAAGAGGAGCCAGTGGTGGGTGGTGGTGACGAAGAAGTGCTCCACCACGTCGTCGCCGCGCAGCTGGGCGCCCTTGATGCCCTTGCCGCCGCGCTGCTGCGAACGGTAATTGTCGCTCCGGGTCCGCTTGACGTAGCCGCCGCGGGTAATGGTGACCACCATCTCCTCTTCGGGGATGAGGTCTTCCATGGACATGTCGCCGTCGAAGCCCATCAGGATCTTCGTGCGGCGGTCGTCGCCGTGCTTGTCCACGATCTCACCAAGCTCGGTGCTGATGATTTCGCGCTGACGCTGCTCGGAGGCGAGGATCTCGTTGTATTCGGCGATGAGGGCTTCGAGCTCTGAGTGCCGGTCCTGGATCTTCTGGCGCTCCAGGGCTGCAAGGCGGCGCAGCTGCATGTCCAGGATGGCCCTGGCCTGCAGTTCGTCGATGTCCAGCAGTTCCATCAGGCCGTCGCGTGCCGCTTCGGTGGTGTTGGACGCGCGGATGAGGGCGATGACCTCGTCCAGCATGTCCAGCGCCTTCAGGAGCGCCCGCAGGATGTGGGCTTCCTCCTCGGCCTTGCGCAGCCGGTACCTGGTACGGCGCGCAATGACGTCCATCTGGTGGGTGACCCAGTGCCGAATGAAGGCGTCCAGGCTGAGGGTGCGGGGCACGCCGTCAACGATCGCCAGCATGTTGGCGGAGAAGTTGCTCTGCAGTTCGGTGTGCTTGTAGAGGTTGTTCAGCACCACCTTGGCCACGGCATCGCGCTTGAGCACGATGACCAGCCGCTGGCCTGTACGGCCGGAGGTTTCGTCGCGAAGGTCGGCAATGCCCTGGATCTTGCCGTCCTTGACCAGTTCGGCGATCTTGATGGCAAGGTTGTCCGGGTTGGCCTGGTACGGCAGTTCCGTGACCACCAGGCAGGTACGGCCCTGCAGTTCCTCCACGTTCACCACGGCACGCATGGTGACGGATCCGCGGCCGGTCCGGTAGGCGTCCTCGATGCCCTTGTGGCCCAGGATGGTGGCGCCGGTGGGGAAATCGGGCCCCTTGACCCGGCGCAGCAGTTCTTCCAGCAGTTCCTCACGGGTGGCGCCCGGGTTGGCCAGGTACCACTGCACGCCGTCGGCCACTTCGCGGAGGTTGTGCGGCGGGATGTTGGTGGCCATGCCCACGGCGATGCCCGAGGAGCCGTTGACCAGCAGGTTGGGGAACCGCGCCGGCAGGATGGTGGGTTCCTGGTTCTTGCCGTCGTAGTTGTCCTGGAAGTCGACGGTTTCCTCGTCGATGTCCCGGACCATTTCCATGGCCAGCGGGGCCATCTTCGTTTCGGTGTAACGGGGAGCCGCAGCGCCATCGTTGCCGGGCGAACCGAAGTTGCCCTGGCCCAGGGCCAGCGGGTAGCGCATGGTCCAGTCCTGGATCAGGCGGACCAGGGCGTCGTAGATCGCGGTGTCGCCGTGCGGGTGGTACTGGCCCATGACCTCGCCCACCACGCGGGCGCACTTGTTGAAGGAGCGCTCAGGGCGGTAGCCGCCGTCGAACATCGCGTACAGCACGCGGCGGTGGACCGGCTTGAGTCCGTCGCGGACGTCCGGGAGGGCACGGCCCACGATGACCGCCATGGCGTAGTCCAGGTAGGAGCGCTGCATTTCCGTCTGCAGGTCCACCTGCTCCACGCGGTCTACCAGCACGTCGCCTTCAAGAACGGTGTCCGGGTTCCGGGCTTCGGGGGCCTGGTTCTCGGGTGTTTCGTCACTCATTTTCTATTTCCGTTTCAGGTATATGTCGGATCGGGAATATCTACTGGGGTAAGCCCTAGATATCCAGGAACCTGACGTCCTTGGCGTTCTGCTGGATGAAGTTGCGCCGTGATTCCACGTCCTCGCCCATCAGGACGGAGAAGATCTGGTCTGCGGCCAGCGCATCGTCCATGGTGACCTGCAGCAGGGTGCGGTTGTCCGGGTCCATGGTGGTGTCCCACAGTTCCGTGTAGTCCATTTCGCCGAGGCCCTTGTAACGCTGGATGCCGTTGTCCTTGGGGATCCGGCGTCCGGCCGCCTGCCCGGCGAGGAGCTTGGCGTCGCGTTCCTTATCGCTGTACACGTAATCGTGGGCAGCGTTGGACCACTTGATCCGGTACAGCGGCGGCTGGGCCAGGTACACGTAGCCGTTTTCGATCAGCGGACGCATGTAGCGGAACAGCAGCGTCATCAGCAGGGTGGTGATGTGCTGGCCGTCCACGTCGGCATCGGCCATCAGGACGATCTTGTGGTACCGGAGCTTGGAAAGGTCAAAGTCCTCGCCGATGCCGGTGCCGAAGGCCGTGATCATGGACTGGACTTCCGCGTTGCCCAGGGCCTTGTCGAGGCGGGCGCGCTCCACGTTCAGGATCTTGCCGCGGAGGGGAAGGATGGCCTGGGTCTCGGGGTTGCGGCCGCGCTTGGCGGAGCCGCCTGCCGAGTCACCCTCCACGATGTAGACCTCGCACCTCGCCGGGTCCTTGGAGGAGCAGTCGGACAGTTTGCCCGGCATGCCGAAAGATTCCAGCGGGCTCTTGCGGCGGGCGTTGTCGCGGGCCTTGCGTGCAGCCATCCGGGCCTGCGCGGCGGAGATCGCCTTGCGGATAACGTCGCGGGCGGGGCCGGGGTTTCGTTCCAGCCAGTCGCCCAGCCCGTCAGTCACAACACGCTGGACGAATCCCTTGACCTCGGAGTTGCCCAGCTTGGTCTTGGTCTGGCCCTCGAACTGGGGCTCTGCAAGCTTGACGGAAATGACGGCGGTGAGGCCCTCACGGATGTCGTCACCGGTGAGGTTGTCGTCCTTTTCCTTGATGATGCCCTTTTCCCGGGCGTAGCGGTTGATCAGGGAGGTCATGGCAGCGCGGAAGCCCTCTTCGTGGGTTCCGCCCTCATGGGTGTTGATGGTGTTGGCGTAGGTGTGGACGCTCTCGGAGTAGGCGTTGGTCCACTGCATCGCCATTTCCAGTGCGATCTTGCGCTCTTTGTCCTCGGTTTCGAAGGCGATGACGTCCTCGTGGACCACATCGACTTTTTTGCCCGAGTTGAGGTGCTTGACGTAGTCCAGCAGGCCCTCGTCGTACTGGTACACCACGGTGCGGTGCTCGGCGCTGACTTCGCCTTCGGTGACCATGCCGTCCAGGTCCAGGTCTGCGTCGGCTTCGTTGTCGGTGGTGGAGGTGCGCTCATCGGTCAGTGTGATGCGCAGGCCCTTGTTCAGGAACGCCATCTGCTGGAAACGGGCGCGGAGCGTCTCGAAATCGAACTCGGTGGTCTCGAAGATCGCGGGGTCCGGGTAGAACGTCTGGGTGGTGCCGGTAGTATCGGTCTCTTCACCCTGCACCAGGCTGCCCTGGGGCTTGCCGCCGTCCGCAAAGGACATCCGCCAGACGTGGCCCTGGCGGCGCACCTCGGTGTCCACCCTGCTGGAGAGTGCGTTGACAACAGAGATGCCCACGCCATGCAGGCCGCCGGACACGGCGTAACCGCCGCCGCCGAATTTGCCGCCCGCGTGCAGGATGGTCATGACCACTTCAACAGTGGGTTTGTGCTCAGTGGGGTGCATGTCCACGGGAATGCCGCGGCCGTCGTCAACGACTTTCACGCCGCCGTCGGCCTGCAGCACAACCTCAATGTGCGTGCAGTAGCCGGCCAAGGCCTCATCGACCGAGTTGTCCACCACTTCGTAGACCAGGTGGTGGAGGCCGCGGGGTCCGGTGGAACCGATGTACATACCGGGACGCTTCCGGACAGCTTCCAGGCCTTCAAGGACGGTAATGTCGCTGGCGCCGTACTCCCGCGGCGGCGCAGCTTCGGCCGGGGTGTCGGGCGTGCGGGCATCCTCGACTGCGGGTTCAACTGCCAGAATATCTGTATTGTCGTTAGCCACAGGCGCTGTCGACTCCTCTGTTCTCGATGATGGCCGGCCGAAAAGCTCTTCCAGGCATGGAAAAACCGTCCGCCAACAGGCACAAACTTATGGCGCCGGCTCTTAGCTGATGGTGGGATCCGAAATCCGCGTGCTGGAAGCGTGCGGAGAACGGACTCAGTCAACGTTTCACCGGCGCCCAGTTATCTACAACGATTCTACCGCGAAACGGGCCGGATCCCCGCATTCCAGGGGCGTGGATGGCGGGCAGGATGCCTCCCGCAGGCCGTTGACGCATCTAGGGCGCTCCGAAACTCCGGCCTGCGGGTGCCTATACATCCTCCAGCCCTTCCAGGGCGCTACACGGCAATCAGAGGATTTTCAAGAGTTCGGCGCCGGGCTATCCGTAAGTGTCCCGGGGTCCACGCCCGTTCACTGTGCGCCCGCCCTTGCGCCAACTGGGTGCGGTGGGGCCCAGAACCTGGATGCTTGTGACCACCCCGTCACCCAGTTCCACCCGGAATTTCTCAAGCAGGCTCACGCTGAGCAGCCGCAGCTGCGTTGCCCAGGCGGTTGAATCACACCTGACGTGCAGGGTGGTGTCCGTGAAGCTCTCGGGCGTGCAGTGGGCCGAAATTTCCGGCCCCACCAAGGTGGCCCATTCAGCCATCACAGAGCCAACGGCCACGGGCGACGTCCAGCCGCGTTCAGCCACGAGGCGGCCCACCACCTTGCCCAGCCCCAAGGGATCCCGGCCGGTGGCATGAAACTGGCTGAACCCGCGGGTGTCCCGGATCCCGCGTTTGGCCTTTTGAGAACCGGGCCTCACCGCCGCCCTGCGGATCTCGCCCCGGGCAGCGGCAGCTTCCCGCATCCTGTTCAGGGCTGCCTGGGGCGCATCAATGTTGTCGGGCTCGCGGCCGGGCTGCCGGCCGGCCTCTTTGTCGTCCCTACTCATCGATACCTCCCGCGATGACCTTCACCCGCCGTCCGGACAACTCTTCCGGGATGTCGGCGTCGACGGCGGCTGTCACCAGGACCTGTTCCGCGCCCGAGACTATTGCCGCCAGTTTACGCCTGCGCTGCACGTCCAGCTCGGCAAAAACATCATCGAGGATCAGGATGGGGGCGGATCCGCCGGTGCGTGCGTCGTCCAGCATCACATAGTAGGAAGCAAGCCGCAGTGCCAGGCACATGGACCAGGTTTCTCCGTGGGACGCATACCCCTTCGCGGGTGCCTGGCCCAGGACCAGTTCCAGTTCGTCGCGGTGGGGACCCACCAGCGAAATGCCGCGTTCCAGTTCCTTGCGCCGGGCGTCGGCGAAGGCGCGCACGTAGCGCTCCGTCAGCTCCTCCACAGTGAGCCGGCGCAGGTCCTCAGCCTCGGCTGAAACACCTCCGGCTTCGCTGCCGGCAGCCCGTAAGTCCGGGGCGCCGTCGTCGTCCATCTGGTTCTGAAGGGTGGAGCGGTAGAGGGCGTCAGCGGGCTTTGAAGTATCCGTGAGCCCGGCGTACGCCCGGGCAAGGTGCGGGCGCAAGCGTTCCACCAGCTCGAGCCGGGCATGCAGCAGTTCGGCGCCGGCTTTGGCCATGTGCTGGTCCCACACGTCGAGTGTTGCTTCATGGGCTGACGTGAATTTGCCTGCGCGGGCCGATTTCAGCAGTGCATTGCGCTGCTTCAGCACACGGTCGTAATCACTGCGGGTGGCGGCATGATGCGGGACCAGGCTGGCGAGGAGTTCATCCAGGAAGCGGCGGCGGTTGGAGGGATCGCCTTTGACCAGGGCCAGGTCCTCCGGGGCAAAAAGCACAGTCTGGCAGATGCCCAGCAGGTCGCGCGCGCGCACCGGGTTGCTGCGGTTGATCCGGCCGCGGTTGGCCCGCCCGGCGTTGATTTCCAGTTCCAGGACCGTGATCTGGCCGCCGCGGACCAGGCGGGCCCGGACCAGTGCACGCTCGGTGCCGAACCTCAGCAGCGGAGCGTCGGAGCTGACGCGGTGGGAGCTGAGGGTGGCCAGGTACCCGATGGCTTCCATCAGGTTGGTTTTGCCGATGCCGTTGTAGCCCACCAGGACGGTGACGCCGGGGCCCAGGGCAAGGTCCACCTGGGCGTAGCTGCGGAAATCAGTCAGCGAAAGGTGTTCTATGTACACGCGGTTTTCGGCAATTCTGGGAACCTCGCAGGTCCCCGCTGGCTGCTACTTGGCGGGACGGGTGGCGTGGCCGCCGAACTGGTGGCGCAGGGCGGACACCATCTTCATGGCCGGGGAGCTGTCCTCGCGGGACTCGAACCGGGCAAACAGGGCGGCGGTGATGGCAGGTGCGGGGATGGCGTTGGCGATGGCTTCTTCCACAGTCCACCGGCCTTCGCCCGAGTCCTCGACGTAGTCGTCGATGTTCTGCAGTCCCGGGTCCTCGTCCAGCGCTTTGACCAAAAGGTCCAACAGCCAGGACCGGACCACGGTGCCCTTCTGCCAGGCACGGAAGGTGCCGGGCAGGTCATTGATGATGTCCTTGGACGCGAGAAGCTGGTAACCCTCGGCATATGCCTGCATCAGGCCGTACTCGATGCCGTTGTGGACCATCTTGGCGTAGTGGCCTGCGCCGATGCCGCCCACGTGGACGAAACTGTCAGCCCGTTCGCCTTCGGGACGCAGGGCATCGAAAACCGGAAGCGCACGTTCGATGTCTGCCGCGTCGCCGCCGGCCATCAGGCCATATCCGTTCTGCAGCCCCCACACACCTCCGGACACACCGCAGTCCGCGAAGTGGATGCCCTTGGCGGCAAGGAGTTCGCCGTGCTTCTGGTCCTCGGTGAAGCGGGAGTTGCCGCCGTCGATCACCAGGTCGCCCTGGTCCAGCTTTTCGCCCAGTTCCTTGATGACGGCGTCGGTGATGTCGCCGGCCGGCACCATCACCCAGATGAGCCGCGGGGCTGGGACGGTTGCGATGAGTTCATCGATGGAACCGGCGTCCGTGACGTCCGGGTTCCGATCGTATCCGGTGACCTCCACGCCGCCCTTGCGCAGGCGTTCGCGCATGTTGAATCCCATTTTGCCAAGGCCAATCAGTCCAATGTGCATTATGCGGGTTCTCTTTCTGCATGGCGGGAGCCTATGAGGCGAGGGTGGCGGTGGTTGGGGCCCCATCGGCGAGGGACCCGGCCTGAGCTTGCGAAGGCTGGGAGCCGATGGGGACTAGTTGGGGAGGCGGACCGGCATCACGAGGTAGCGGTAGTCATCCTGGTCTTCGCCATCCGCGTCTGCCTGCGCCGTAATCATGGCCGGCTTCGGGGCCGTGGTGAACGAGAACCGGACAAACTTGGTCTCAATGACGCTTAGGCCCTCTACCAGGTAGTGCGGGTTGAAGGCCACGGTGATGTCGTCACCGGACAGCTGGGCTTCGAGTTCCTCGGAGGCCTGGGCGTCCTCGCCGGTGCCGGCGTCCAGGTTGAGCAGGCCCTGGGTGAAGGCCAGACGGACAGGGGTGTTGCGCTCCGCCACGAGCGAGACACGGCGTACCGCTTCCACAAGTTCCTGGGTCTGGACCGTGGCGTGGATGGGCGTGGAATCCGGGAAGAGCGAACGGATCTTCGGGTAGTCCCCGTCCACCAGCAGGGATGTGGTGGTGCGGCCGCCGCTTTCGAAACCGATCAGCCGGCTGTCATCATCCGAGAGGGCAAGCTGGATGTCCCCGCTGTTGCCCAAAGTCTTGGCCACTTCGTTCAAGGTTTTTGCCTTCACCAGCGCGCTGGTGGAAATACCCGGAGTGACCGGCTTCCACGGGACTTCGCGCATCGCGAGGCGGTAACGGTCAGTAGCGAGCAGGGTGATGAGGTCATCCTCGATCTCCATCCGCACCCCGGTGAGGATGGGCAGGGTGTCGTCCTTACTCGCCGCAATGATCACCTGGGAGACGGCCTGGGCAAAGGAGTCACCCGGAACTGTTCCGCTGACGGCCGGCAGGGCCGGAAGCGGCGGGTACTCAGCCTCCGGCATCGTTGCCAGGTGAAAGCTGCTCCGGCGGCAGGTGAGGGTGACTTTGTTGCCGTCAGTTTCGACGTCGACCGGCGCCGAAGGCAGGCTGCGGCAGATGTCGGCGAGGAGGCGGCCGGAAACCAGAATGGTCCCCTCGTCCCGGATGTCAGCGGCAATCTCCAGGCGTGCGGAGGTTTCGTAGTCGAAGCTCGAGAGGCTGACCGTGCCTGCTTCAGCCTTCAAAAGGAGGCCGGAAAGGACGGGGACCGGCGGCCGCGGAGACAACGAGCGGGCTGTCCAGGTGACGGCTTCTGCCAGGACGTCCCGATCGACTCTGAACTTCACGGAAGGGTGCCGCCTTTCATTGCTGCTGCTGTGGTGTGCTTCGAAACTTCCCGCAGGAAGCCCCTCAAGGAGTTGACCCATGCCGTGAACCTGCATGGTCCGTGCTGCCTGAACCACGCAGAAACCCAAGGATGGGAGCGCTGCTGACAGCTTAGCCGGAAGATCCGGGATTAACCCATCCCCACTTCGCGCCGCTGGCCCCTTGGGGCCGTCAGCCCCTCGATGTGGTGCGGGCGAATCGATCTTGTTGTTTGAGGGACTTCAAATTTTTGGGATTAGTAGTGTTAATAACTGCTGTGGAAACTGTGGATAACTGGCTCCCGCCGCGGGATCCGGCGGTTAAGCCCTGTTCATGGATTGTGGGCGGAGCAGGTTTTAAACAGGGTGTGGATGGGGATAAGAATTTTAGCGTTTTTCCCGATCCACAGGCGGCTTAAGGGTTTTAAGCCCATTAACCGCGGTTGTCCCCTTAACTATCCACAGGCTTATCCACATGCACCTGTTAATAAGGTATAGGTGCTTCGTCAGGAATCGCGCTGCTGCTGCTTGATCCGGTTGGTCAGCTCGGTCACCTGGTTGTAGATCACACGACGCTCGGCCATCAGTTCACGGATCTTCCGGTCTGCGTGGATCACAGTGGTGTGGTCGCGGCCGCCGAGTTCCTGGCCGATCTTGGGAAGTGACATGTCCGTCAGTTCCCGGCACAGGTACATGGCGATCTGGCGTGCGGTGACCAGGGTCCTGGTGCGGGACTTGCTGCAGAGCTCTTCCATGCTGAGCTTGAAGTACTCGGCCGTCTGCTGCAGGATCTGGCTGGAGGTGATCTCCTGCGCGCCGTCGTCGGTGATGAGGTCCTTGAGCACCATCTCGGCCAGGGCCACGTCAACGGGTTGGCGGTTGAGGCTGGCGAACGCGGTAACCCTGATCAGGGCGCCTTCAAGTTCGCGGATGTTGCTGGAAATCTTGGACGCGATGTATTCGAGGGCGTCATCCGGAGCGGAAAGACCTTCGCTGAGGGCCTTCTTGCGGAGGATGGCGATGCGCGTTTCCAGTTCCGGCGGCTGGATGTCCGTCAGGAGGCCCCACTCGAAGCGGGATTTCATCCGGTCCTCGAACCCGGCGAGCAGCTTGGGCGGCTGGTCCGAGGTGATGACCACCTGCTTGTTGTTGTTGTGCAGCGAGTTGAACGTGTGGAAGAACTCCTCCAGCGTCCGGTCCTTCCCGGCCAGGAACTGGATGTCATCAATCAGCAGGACGTCAACGTTGCGGTAGGTGGTCTTGAAGCTGGCGCCTTCATCGTCACGGATGGAGTTGATGAAGTCGTTGGTGAATTCTTCCGAATTGACGTACCGGACCCGGATCCCGCTGTAGAGACGCCTGGCGTAGTGCCCGATCGCGTGCAGGAGGTGGGTCTTTCCCAGGCCCGAATCGCCGTAGATGAAGAGCGGGTTGTACGCCTTGGCCGGCGCTTCCGCCACGGCAACGGCCGCAGCGTGGGCGAACCGGTTCGAGGAACCGATCACGAAGGTATCGAAGACGTACTTGGGGTTCAGCCGGCCGAACTCGTGGGAGGTGCTGGGCAGCATCGGCTGCGGCTTCTGCTCGATCAGCTGGTCAGCAGAGAAGGAAGGCTCGACGACGGGTTCGGGCTCTTCGTGGATGGGCACCAGGTCCGTGTCCACGTCAATGGCGCAGCGGATGTCCTCGGAGAAGACGCTGTGCAGGGCATCGTCCAGTGCGTCCTTGACCTGGGTCTGGAGCACTTCGCGGGTCAGCTCGTTAGGTACTGCCACCAGCAGGGTGGAACCGATCAAGCCCTGGGCCTGGGCGAGGATGACAAAGCCACGCTGCCGCGGTGAAACGCGGTGGTCCTTCTCCAGCAGGCTGACAACGCGCCGCCAGGAACTTCCGACAGTATTGGCGTGGTTGGCTTCGTCTACTGTCATCAATGGGTTCCCTCAAAACTTGCTTTGCCTGCATTGCCTGCAGCCGCCAGCACGGAACCAGGATCCGGTTCAGCTTCATCCACAGGGTTATACACAGCACGTGGATAATCGGCTACTGGGCCACTCTAGGGGATGAAAAGCCTAGAAGATAGCTGGCAAGTAGCTTGTGGATAATTACACGGTTGTGGTTCTGAATCGGGGCCTGTGAGCCACTTCATCCACAGGCCTGAAGGGCAGGTTTGCCACAACTGGGGATAGCGCCGGTGGCCTGCTCCGGTTTGACTAGGCGCCCTGGATTGCCCTAACGTTGTGAAGTCCTTTGTGTCCGCTTTTTGGCCCCATCTGAATCTCTCAGACGCAGTGCGTTTGGGCAGCCGGGGGAAGCGTGCATATACAAAACTTAGCGTCGGCCAGTTCTTCCCCATAACTGATCGGGTGGGCGCACCTTTGATCCACTGGAGTAACTAACGTGAGCAAGCGGACTTTTCAGCCGAATAACCGCCGTCGAGCCAAGAAGCACGGCTTCCGCCTTCGTATGCGTACCCGTGCCGGCCGCGCCATCCTGGCAGCCCGTCGTGGCAAGGGCCGTACCGAGCTGTCGGCGTAAATACCTGACTTGTCGGTAGACGTTTCTTTGCGAGTTTAAGGTGCTGGCCACCCGCAACCGTTTGAGGACTGCAACCGATTTTTCAACAACTGTACGTTCCGGTGTCCGCAATGGACGCCGGAACGTAGTGTTATATACGGCAGCTATCGCTGCTGACGAACCCAGCCGGATCGGGTTCATTGTTTCCAAAGGTGTTGGGAACGCTGTGGTCAGGAACCTCGTTAAGAGGAGACTGAGGGAGGCCGGTGCTGCCTCGCTGCGCGAGTACGGTACCGGGTTCGCCATAGTGGTCAGGGCGCT
Organism: Arthrobacter sp. Soil_C_49; assembly: GCF_057656635.1. Lineage (NCBI taxonomy): Bacteria > Bacillati > Actinomycetota > Actinomycetes > Micrococcales > Micrococcaceae > Arthrobacter > Arthrobacter sp. Soil_C_49. Next base: position 26,353 of record NZ_JBDGJZ010000012.1, on the reverse strand, counting down.
GCCCGCGTCCGCGTCCGCCAGCTGGGACCAGCTGCTGTCGGATTACAACGCTGCACTGGAATCGACAATGGCCCGGCTGGCCGGCCGCCCCCGGGCGGCTGCCAATGGTTCGGCCGGTACAACACAGGAGGGGACACCGCGTGCGTAACGCCACCGCCGTCGTCGCCCATTTCCATCCTGTGGTGGCCGCCGTGGTGCTGTTCCTCTGGAACCTGCCCCGCAACATCCTCATTCTTCTGCTGAAGGCCTACCGCAAGGTGGTTTCTCCCTTGTACGGCCAGGTCTGCAGGTTCTTTCCTTCATGCTCGGCCTACGCCCTTGAAGCGATTACTGTCCATGGTGCCGTCAAGGGGAGCTGGCTCGCTGTGCGCCGCCTTGCCCGATGCCACCCATGGAATGCCGGCGGTGTGGACCACGTCCCCGCCGGCCACCGGGAATGGCCCGCCAGCCGGACCCCCACAATTGTTGTGCTGAACAACCCGGACAAGTACCTGGCTGCTCGGACTGATGGAGAAGGCCGCACCGCGGCCTGACGAATAGGGATAAGTATGGACTTCTTTGAAACAATCATGTTTCCGTTCAAGTGGCTTGTGTCCATCATCATGGTGGGCTTCCATGACGGCCTGAGCGCCATTGGCCTGCCTGCCGCCAATGGTTGGACGTGGACGTTGTCCATCATCGGCCTGGTGCTGGTGATCCGCGCTGCCCTGATTCCCGTATTCGTCAAGCAGATCAAAGCCCAGCGGGGTATGCAGCTGCTGCAGCCTGACCTGAAGAAATTGCAGGACAAGTACAAGGGCAAGACCGACCAGCTGTCCCGCCAGGCCATGGCGCAGGAACAGATGGCCATGTACAAGAAGCATGGGACCAACCCGTTCTCCGCCTGCCTGCCCATGCTGATCCAGATGCCGTTCTTCTTCGCCCTGTTCCAGGTGCTTTCCGGTATCACCGCCGCGAAGGACCAGGGCAAGGGCATCGGAGCCTTGAGCCATGAGCAGGTGGTTCAGTTCGACTCCTCGAGTATCTTCGGCGCCCCGCTGTCCGCCTCCCTGCTGCATGGCGGAGGTGGCGGTAACCAGGTTGCTGTGTGGATCCTTTCTATCGTGATGATCCTTGCCATGACGGCCTCGCAGTTCATCACCCAGAAGCAGATCATGGCCAAGAACATGTCTGAAGAAGCCATGGCCAGCCCCTTTATGCGCCAGCAGAAGATGATGCTATACATCCTGCCCATCGTGTTCGGCGTGGGCGGCATCAACTTCCCCATCGGTGTCCTGATCTACTGGACCACCACTAACCTCTGGACCATGGGCCAGCAGTTCTTTGTCATCCGCCGCATGCCGACGCCGGGATCCCCCGCAGCGAAGGCCCTCGCCGAGCGCCGTGCCGCCAAGGGGCTTCCGGCCCTTTCGATCCTGACCGGTAAGAAGGACGACGACGCCGACGCAGCGGCCGCTGCCGCTGCCGTCGCGCAGGCCAAGGGACAGCGCACTCAGCCACAACGCAAGAACAGGAAGAAGAAGTAATGTCAGCCGAGAGTACCGAACAGGCCCTTTCTGAAGAGACGATTGACGAGCAGGACGAGTCCGTGGACCAGGACAGTTCCTCCCCCAAGGCTTCTTCCGCGAGCCGCCTGGAGGAAGAAGGCGACGTCGCAGCCGATTACCTCGAGGAACTGCTGGACATTGCAGACATCGACGGTGACATCGACATCGAGGTCCGGAACGGGCGCACCTACATCTCCATCGTTACCGAGGAGGAGTCGGACAGCCTCGACAGCCTCGTGGGCGAGGACGGCGAAGTCCTTGAAGCCCTGCAGGAACTGACCCGCCTTTCCGTGCTGTCCGCCACGGAAAACAGGTCCCGGCTGGTGCTGGACATCAACGGGTACCGGAAGGAACGGACCGGCCACCTGCAAAAGATCGCCGAGGATGCGGCCGCCACCGTGAAGAAGACCGGTGAGGCAGTCGCCCTCAAACCGATGAGCGCCTACGAACGTAAGATCGTCCATGACGCCGTTGCCGACCTGGGCCTGGTGAGTGAGTCCGAGGGCGAAGGCGCCGGACGCCACATCGTTGTATCCGCGGACTAGGGAATTGCTGGTTCGCTGATCATGGTTGACATCACTCCATCCGAGCTTCTGGCCGCCGAGAAGATCTTCGGTGACCGCCTGGACCTCGCTAAGCGTTATGTGGAACACCTGGCAACTTCGGGTACCGAGCGCGGGCTGATTGGTCCCCGCGAGATTCCCAGGCTCTGGAGCCGGCATGTCCTGAACTGTGCCGTCATTGAAAGCGCAATAGCCCATGGAAGCCACGTTGCCGACGTCGGAAGCGGCGCTGGACTCCCGGGCCTATGCTTGGCCATTGCCCGGCCAGACCTGGAGCTGACCCTGATCGAGCCGCTGGAGCGGCGGGTGATCTGGCTTCAGGAAGTGGTGGACGATCTGGGCCTGGACAACGTCACCGTTATGCGAACCCGTGCTGAACTGGCTGTCGGGCATGTTGACGCCGATGTTGTGACCGCCCGCGCCGTTTCTGCCCTGACCAACCTTGCCGGCCTCACCATCCCGCTGCTCGGAGGTAAGGGTGAAGTGGTTGCCATCAAGGGCCGCAGTGCCGGCGAGGAAATCGAGAAGGCGGCCAAGGTTATCCGGAAGCTTGGCGGCGTTGAGACGTCCGTCCTGACAGTTGGCGAGAACCTGCTGGAAGAGCCCACCACCGTAGTACGCATCGTTGTAAACAAGTCCCAAAAGAAGCCCTAGTGTTGGCCCGGCAGCCGCAGTCTGCCGGGGTAAGCAGTTAGGCTAGTCAACGGCAGCAAAAATAGCTGAACGAGAGTGAGTGTGCCCCAGTGACCAGTAGCGAATCCTCCACACAACGGATACCCCCGTTTGTGTCTCTGGGGTCCGCACGATCTTTCGCTGGGACTGTTTCGGGCGCCTCCGGTGTACTCGGAAATCAACCCGGTGCGGTAGCGAACACGTCCCCTGTCTTCGTTTCACGTGAAACAACCTCTACGGGTAGGGGGAACATCATCGACGCTATTGATGACTCCAGTCCTATCGCCCGGGAACTGGCGCATGAGACGCGCCGCCGGGAGCGGCTGGTGGGCCGCCAGCTGCCGCGCCCCGAGAAAACGCGCGTCTTCACCGTGTCCAACCAAAAGGGTGGTGTCGGCAAGACCACCACCACCGTTAATATCGCTGCGGCCCTCGCAGCCGCCGGGCTCAACGTCCTGGTCATTGACATTGACCCCCAGGGCAATGCCTCCACAGCCCTGGGCATCGAACACCACGCCGACGTGGACAGCATCTACGACGTCCTGATCAACGATGTTCCTTTGGCCGACGTCGTGGCCCAGTGCCCGGATATCGGGAACCTCATTTGTGCTCCCGCCACCATCCATTTGGCGGGTGCGGAAATTGAACTCGTGTCCCTGGTGGCCCGCGAGCAGCGGCTCCGCCGCGCTATCGATGTTTACGCAAAGGTCCGGGAGAAGAATGGCGAGCAGCGGCTGGACTACATCTTCATCGACTGCCCGCCGAGCCTTGGCCTTCTGACGGTCAACGCATTCTGTGCAGCCAACGAAGTCCTCATTCCCATCCAGTGCGAGTACTACGCCCTGGAAGGCTTGAGCCAGCTGCTCAAGAACATCGAGATGATCCAGAAGCATCTCAACGCTGACCTGGTGGTATCCACTATTCTGCTCACCATGTACGACGGCCGCACCAACCTTGCAGCGCAGGTAGCCGCCGAAGTCCGCCAGCACTTCCCGGAACAGGTCCTGTCTGCAGTGGTACCGCGGTCGGTGCGCATCTCGGAGGCTCCGAGCTACCAGCAGACGGTGATGACTTACGATCCCTCATCCAGTGGCGCACTGTCCTATCTGGAAGCCGCTGCTGAAATAGCAGAACGCTAAAATCTTCAAGAATTGCAACAACTGGAGTCCGGCTCGTCCTGGCTCTTCCACTGGAGGGATTTACCCATGAGCGAGAAGCGACGGGGCTTAGGCCGCGGTCTTGGCGCACTGATTCCGAGTTCCGCCGGTGCTAACGGTGCGGGCAACGGCACAGCAGTTGCGCGCCCTGTCGATCTCTTCTTCCCTGAGGGACGCAGGAAGACTGATCCCACCGAAGCGGTGCTGGATTCTACTGCTGCGGAAGAATCCGCGGCCGGAATGGATGCCGGCTCCCCGGAAACTGACTTCGCCGAAGCAGCCGCACAGGGCGCAACGGCCAAATCGTCAAGCAACGGTGCAGGAAAACCTACAGCTGCGAAGTCGTCTACTGCACGGCGCGCTACCGAATCCGCAGCGTCTTCCAACGGGTCGGCTGCGAAGAACGGGGCCAGCGCCAACGGTGCCGGTAAGCCAAAGACCAGCGTGAAGAAGGCTGCGGACGCAACCGGAGAGCCTGGCGAGCCGGCTGCTGATCCGGCTGGCCTGCCCGCGGCTTCCGCCGCGCCTTTCGAGGCAGACAACGGCGTTGACCTGGTAGAGGTTCCGGGCGTCCGCTTCGCCGAGATTCCTGTCACGGACATCCATCCGAACCGCAAACAGCCGCGTTCAGTCTTCGATGAAGACGACATGGCTGAGCTTGTTCACTCTGTCCGCGAAATCGGCGTCCTCCAGCCAATTGTGGTGCGGAAGTCTACCGAATCAGGTGGAGAACCGTACGAGCTTGTTATGGGTGAGCGCCGCTGGCGTGCCGTGCAGGCTGCGGGGCTGGAGACGATCCCCGCAATCGTCAGGGACACCACGGATGACGACCTCCTGCGCGATGCACTTCTCGAGAACCTTCACCGGAGCCAGCTCAACCCCCTCGAAGAGGCCGCGGCCTACCAACAGCTTCTTGAGGATTTCGGCACCACGCACGAGCAGCTGGCCGACCGCATTGGCCGGTCGCGGCCGCAGGTATCCAATACCCTGCGTTTGCTGAAGCTTCCTCCCCTTGTCCAGCGCCGGGTTGCTGCCGGGGTTCTCTCAGCCGGCCATGCCCGCGCCCTCCTGGCGCTCCCTGACGCTGCTGCCATGGAACGGCTGGCCCAGCGCATCGTCGCCGAGGGAATGTCCGTACGTGCCACAGAAGAGGCCGTGACGCTGTACCAGGATCCGGCTAAGCCCGCCAAGAACAACATTCCCCGCCCTGGGGCCCGTCATGAGCGTCTCGACTACTTGGCCTCCTCGCTGTCGGACCGCCTGGATACCAACGTCAAGATCTCGCTTGGCGTTCGCAAGGGACGGGTCAGCATCGAGTTTGCCAGCGTTGAGGATCTCAACCGGATCATGGATGTTTTGGCGCCCGGAGCTGATAACTAACAGCGAGCCAGGACTGGCGTCCTTCGCTTTTCCCTTTTTCGCGGTCTCGGGTGGCTGCTGCGCGATTCTTTGGTGATATCAGTTCCCGTCAGTTCCCGCGCAAGGGTGGGGTAGTTGTGCAGGTAGCCTGCTGGGTCGCGCGGGCGTTCATTTGCTTCCTGTCGTTGGTGGCGCCGTCGCGGACGCCGGCGATCTATAGGGATTAGAGTAGTGGCGTACATTTGGTTGCCTGGCTGCTGCCTACATCGCGTCCATAAATCTGAAGAACGTGCCTGTAGCGTGGCGGCCGGGCCTTCGGCCCTGCATGTTTAGCGTTTCACGTGAAACGTACCTTGCATTATTTCTGGCGCGAGCCTTCGCTAGCAGTCACCCGTCGTCAGATGCGGGCATCCACGTTTGGACGTGCTGATCGTTTTTGACTCTCTGGTTCCTCCATAGTGATCCGCACACAATTGGGTCGGAACCGTGCCGTGGAGGACGTCTTGCTTCCGGCCGCCCTTTGATTCACTTCTTAAAGCATCAGGAAGCCCAGCTTCGTTGGTTGGGAGCGCGGCGGAGCGATTCCCAGCTCACGGCATTGCCAAAGCAGCCGCGCTTAAGCTGGGTCCAGCCGCGAGGGGTCCGCACGTGGCTGGTGCAGTCGTTCCGCCAGCCTTCCTAAGAGTCCATTTTGCGAGCTTCGGAGATGCCAGCAGCAATATCAACCGAAGTTCTTGAAAACCTAGCCATTTAGCTCATGGCATTCCAACCTTTATCGCTTATCACTGAGCCTGTTGGCCTCGTACGACTGGATGGGTAGCGGAGTGAGGAAGCCGGCCTGCATTCGTTTCACGTGAAACACTCGATGGGTGTAGGGCTCTCCCCTTCACGCAGCTCCTCACTAGAGGCACAGGCTGTGGTCGAAATTGCTGCCAGTTGCTGTGGTTCGGCCAGCGATCGGACAGATACTTTGTCACTCCCTCAGGTCCTTGCAACGCTCCGGATCTGGTCAACGATTCCCCCAGTCCACATGATTGTGTCTGCATCCCCCGACCTCGCAGTCGCGGTTAGGTCGCGGCTGGGCCCGCAGACGGTGCCGGCTACTCCCCTCGCATGCTTCCTAGCATCACCCATCGACCTCTTGCTTACTGCGCCCCTTGAGTGTGACGAGACGTCACGAGCAAGATATTGTTGTTTCTCAGCAGCATTGCCAATGTGGTACCCGCCCCTAGGGCAGCTTTTGCGCAGAGCATTCGGGACAAGAGGTCTGAAGGAAAGACGGAGTACGCGCGGGTTCCAGGCGAGGCCTGGGAGGTTCGCCTTCTCGCCAAACTCACAAGCCTGGACCCATGCAGGTGAATTGCAGGACTCCAGGTCCGTGTTCGATCTATTGCTTTCCGACAACTTGCTCGCCCCGAAATTGCACTGCCGCGTTAGCATCGAATTTATCATCAGTGGCTCCGAAAGGCCTCAGGCGATTAGCATGCGACTTTTCCACAAGCGGGCCCTCTCATGTTTCACGTGAAACCGTGGCTAGTCCCGTCACTGGCGGGACTGCCCAAATCAGGGGGACCCGTCCCTTCTCTTAGCTCAGCTTAGACGACCACCCGTTCCGCAGCAGGTCATTGTGGTAGTCTCCTGGAATGCGAAGGGGACTATGCCCTGGGCCTGAGTCACAGTCTCTCCCCCTCCCACTCCAACGCACACCCGGAAGTAGAGGACTGGGTCTCCCCCGTACTTCGCCGACCCTAGCCCGCTTCGGGAACTGGCTAGCTGACGGGCGCCGATTGCAGCGGTCATGTTCCGACCCTAGAGCGTGACAGGTCAATCCGTCCGACCTACGAGCGGCGCGCATCCACCGTACTTGGTGGCTTGGACATCACCAGCTCCAGGGCCTTACCCCGAGCGATGGCAGAACAACTTTCCGACAGCTGGGAACCGATACCCTGGGGGGGCGACACACACGTTCCCCGAAGCTCGGTGCGGCTTCCTCTAAGGCCGCAGCCGACGTTCCGCTGGCAGGAGCATCATGCCGTCCGCCTGCGCGTCTTTTGTATCCGTACCCCTAACGCGTGGGCCGATGATGTTGCCGTCAGCGACCTCAGGTAAGCTGCTGCGAACTCGCCCTATCGAGTCCACCTTCCCACAGTGGGACCGGCAGCTTGACGATACATGGAGCTGTCCTCCCACTCACAGTGAGGACCTGCATCAGCCCCCGAAAGTGGGTCCTTGGGGAGTGCTGCAGCGTAGAGGCCTTGGTCGCTTAGTCGACTGTGGTTGGCACGCGGAGCGGTGGATAAGGCTGTGGATAACTGTGTGGATAGTCCTGGCGTCCCCTGTGGATGTGATGATGTTCTCATCCCGACTCCAGCGCAGCAGGAGATGGATCAGTCCTGGTCTTGGCAAGGCGGTTGTGACCTGTTTCACGTGAAACTGCGCCCCTGCTTCTACTACCGGGTCTGCTGGCGAAGTTGGCGGTCCGGCACCAGGTCAAATTCGGCGGTTTGGGGTTTACTGGCGGTATTTTTGGGCAGAGTCTGGCTCCGCAACTGCGCTGGCGGTCCTGTCCTCGTGGACTGCATACCGTCGTGCTGGAAGCACCGGTTGCGCTTGGGCGGCGCTGTGATGTGTTGTCTACCAACAGCGGCCGCTGGCACCTGTGGATAACTCTGTGGATATTGGAATGTAAGGACTGTGGATATCGTGGGGATAACTATGGGCCGCAGCCCGGTGCGTGGGCCTGAGCTGCGCCGATTCTTCAGACGACCACGCGCGCTGAACGTGCCTGTTCGGCTGCATTGCGGCGCGATGCCCGGCGGCCGGGATGCGACCCTGTCCAGCAACAACCATTCCGTTATAGGACATGGGGCATGGCACTGCCTGCGGCGGCCCGCCGTGAAGAGGCTTGCAGCAGCACTACCCGCGCAACTCCTTCCGCACAAAAGCGATGGGCAGGTGCTCCACTCCGCCCGCCAGCCCCAGCCGAAATAGGTGATTCCATAGCGGTGAGGCAGTCTGCTGCCGATCGGTCTGCATGACACTCGGCAGTGAGCGGCGACGCTATGACGAGATTGGGCGGTGCTGCCCCCTTGGCGGTAGAGGGCTATTACAGACAACACGTACTCCGACACAGAACTAATGGCCACCACGCCTGGTTCCAGAAAGGGACAGAGGGGGCCCCCATGGGGTCGCTTGCGGACAGGCCTAGTGAATGCTTGCCACCCTACTCATAACGTCCCCATTCTTTTGCACAGAACGGGGGTGGGAATGGACTGCTAAGTGGCGCCTCGGCTAGCTAGGCAACTCAAGAGGGAATGCGTAGCCCAAGGCCTCAGAGGGCCAGGAGATGCTGCATCGAACCTGCGCCGTTTCACGTGAAACAGGAAGGGATGCCACGAGCGGTTGTGGCTGCTGCCGCGCAATAGCGAAATTCCTGTTGGCCCCGAATATACTCTTGACCGGACCCGGGCAGAACGGCCAATCATGCGGGTCCTTAGCCGTACCTTCTGCACGGGCTGACGTGCAAGGGAGACCCTCGAGATGCAGCGCCCGAGACTGAGTCCAGAGATCCGCGGTGTTGTTGCTTCATCGAGACTGGGCTTGTGCTGCACTGCTGACGCGCGGGCCATCACACACGGGTACGCCCTTGAATGGGAGGACCAAGGGATACCAGAAGGCTGGGTCCAAAACGGCACAGACCACTATTGCATCCTGGCGAGGATCGCGACTGAGTGCAGGGCGGCACTGGGACGTGCCCTGCATATGCGCACAACGTGAATTTCGCGCCTAGCCCCGGCGGACTTCGCGTTTGCCCACAACTCCAAGACCGGCACGTCTATTTGGCTCAACTCTGATGCCCCACATCCAGGGATCACGTCCCAGGACCTTGGCTACTGCGCGATGAGTCCTCTCCTATCTCGCCCTTCTCCTGGACGGAGGTGCTTTCGGACGATGACTGTGTGTAAGTTGTGGAAATGGTGGCAGGCTTGTGCTCCGCGAAGGGGTCGCGCCAGTAGAGGCCCCCGTTGCTGTCCTCACCGAAACGACAGGGCCAACGAAGTATGTAGCGGTGGGCGGTGGGCACACAGTCAGCTTGCGACAGCCCGTGATCCTCGCGGCGTTCGTGCGATGGCACCCCCGGTTTCATGTGAAACAATGCGGCGGCAGCACCAAGGAGACAGGTCTAACAGTCAGAAAGACCTCGTCTAGTAGCGGGCCGATGCACTGCCCACCGCGGTCCGCCGCCGATAGGTCCCAGGCAGCCTCCCCTTGGCCAGGGCTACGAACGGTATGACCAACAGCGGATGACCGCGACAATGCTCCAGTCGGCCTCTCAAGTGACCGTTACTCTATCCTCGAATCAGGAAAACTGTGATAAGCCCCCGCAGCCTGCTTACGAGCTCAACATACGTGTGGAGGGGCGGTCCGCGAGTCGACCGGCCAATATCAACCGCTGACGTCAACATCTCGGAATGTTGCTTCCCCATAATGGAGAAGGTGAGGTCTCGGTGAAGTGGTGGACAGGAGTTCAAGATCCGATGACTGTAGAGGTCCGTCTCCTATTTGGTGCGCGGGGCCCAGGGCTGTCGGGATCTGAGCCCTTCTTCGCGCCTCCATATAGTGCCTGCCGTTTCACGTGAAACATAGAAACCTTCCAGCACGGCGGCAGTTTCACGTGAAACGAAAGGCCGTAGCCGAGCGCGGGCAATAAAGCGGCGGTCACTTGGACATGTGATTGGTGACAGATGCCAGACCAGTGAAGAGAAGCTCAGGTTCCAGCGATGACACCACACCAATACCGGCGGACCAGTAGCAGGCAGGCGCTACTACCAATGCATGCTGAGGCGCATGGTGACGACAAAAAGGGCGGCCACCGCTCGAACGAGCAGTGGCCACCCTTTAGAGATGCTGAACCGCCAGCACCTGCTGTTGCTTAGGAAAGGACGTCGGCAAATTCCTTTTCGAAGAACTGCTTTGGCTTTGCGCCGATAACAGTGCTCTTCACTTCGCCGCCCTGGAACAGGTAAACGGCAGGAATGGAAGTGATGCCGTATTCGGCCGCGATGGCGGGGTTGTCGTCAACGTTCAGCTTCACAACATCGACCTTCTCGCTGTACTCCACGGAGATCTCGTCGAGGATAGGGCCAAGCTTGCGGCAGGGACCGCACCATTCGGCCCAGAAATCAACAATAACCGGCTTTTCAGAGGACAGTACGTCCGTGCCGAAACTTGCGTCCGTTACATCTTTGGCGTTGCTCATAACCTTGTTTCTCTCTTCCTCTTCAATATCGCTTTACAGATTTAGGCGGGCAGGTCTGCGAGGTAATGCTCCACGTCGATGGCTGCTACGCAGCCTGAACCGGACGCAGTGATGGCCTGGCGGTACGTGGGATCAACAACGTCTCCGGCAGCAAAGACGCCGGGAAGGCTCGTCTTGGAGCTCCTCCCCTGGACGGCGATGGTGCCCGCGGGGGTCAGCTCCAGGACGTCCTTCACAAGGTCGGTCCGGGGATCGTTACCGATCGCGACAAAAACACCCGTGACGGCAAGATCGGAAACCGTACCATCAACCAGATTCTTCAACTTCAGTCCGGTGACTTTGCTTTCGCCGATGACGTCATCAACAGTGCTGTTCCAGATGAAGTTGATTTTCTCGTGGGCCAGCGCGCGGTCTGCCATAATCTTGGACGCTTTGAGCGAGTCGCGGCGGTGAACAACCGTTACCGATTTCGCAAACTTGGTGAGGAACAGTGCCTCTTCCATGGCCGAGTCTCCCCCGCCGATGACTGCGATGTCCTGGTCCTTGAAGAAGAAACCGTCGCAGGTTGCACACCAGCTAACGCCGTGTCCGGAAAGCCGTTTTTCGTTGGGCAGGCCAAGCTCGCGGTAGGCGGAGCCGGTGGAGAGGATTACTGCCTTTGCCTGGAAAGTTTCACCGGTCGCGATGGTGACCTTCTTGACGGGTCCATCCAGCTCAAGCGACGTTACGTCCTCGAACTGGATCTCGGTGCCGAAGCGCGCGGCCTGCTTCTCGAAGTTCTCCATCAGGTCCGGACCCATGATGCCTTCCGGGAATCCCGGATAGTTTTCCACGTCAGTGGTGTTCATCAGTTCCCCGCCGGCGGTGACGGAACCTGCCAGCAGAAGGGGCTTCAGGTTGGCGCGGGCAGTGTAGACAGCTGCCGTGTAGCCAGCCGGGCCGGAGCCGACGATGATGACATCACGTACATCCGACGCGGTGTTTTCTGCGATGGTCACTGGACGGTGAACCTCTTCCTTTTTAGACGCGCCCCGCCTTGGAGGCCGGCCACATGGCACAACTGATACTGCTGGCTGAATATTCCGGCGCCCAATCACGGAGGAATGCCGGCAGGCAGCACTACGCCAGCTCCGTCAGGCGCTCTTTCAAGATTACCGTCCCCATGCAAAACGAAAGTGCCGCCGTCCGCTGGTGCGGACGGCGGCACTTAACCGGGCCGGCTCGACAGACCCGGACAATGCGGTCAGGCGTTACTGGACCTTGATCTCGGCAAGTCGGAGGCCGTATCCATAACGCGTCTTGGGAGCGGCCAGCCGGGGCAGCGAATTGATCGAAACGATCACATACTGTGCCTGTACGGGCTCCGCCAGCGGGATGTTCAGGTCCGTGGAGGTGAAGCTGTTTGTTCCAACAGCCTTGGCCCCGTCGATGGACGGACGGTCGTTGGTGTACACGGTGATGTTTCCGCCGGAGCCGCCGAGCTGCGAGAGTGTGATGGAAGAGACAGTGGCGGAACTCTTTAGCTTGACCACGAGCGGCACACCCTGGGGTGCGAGGCCGCCCCAGTTTTCGGTGGCAAATTCCATGTCTGACCAGTAGCTGGCAGCGTTGCCGTCGTAGGCCTTCACCAAGTCCCGGTCGAACGTGGCGGCGAAGTCGAAGTTGCCCTGCCGGCTCACTTCTTCGATGGCGGGCGGCACAACAGGCGGTGCGGAAGTTGGCGCGGGGGTCGCCGCAGAAGAGCCTTCGGGCGCATTGCTGATAGTGCCGGCAGCAGTCGGGTTGGCCTGGGGCTGCGAAGAAAACAGGCTGCCAAGATTGGTTACGGCGAAAATAAGCCCGGCAATGAGGACCACGGCCAGGAGCCCGCCCACCAGCCAGCGCATGGATCGCGGTTGGCGTTCGGGAGCATCCTGGTCGTCGTCGTCATAGTCATCCCGACCGGCGTACGAGGCACCTGCGGCGGCGCCTGAAGCAGCGGCGGGAGCCGCCTGCCGTGCAAAGACCGGAGACTTCTTTTTGACGGGCCGCGGGTCTTCTTCCACCGGGGCGTCCTCGTATAGGTCCTGGTCACCGGTATTGGCGTAGTCGTCCTCGGACCACAGCGAGACCTTCGGTTTCCCGGATCCGGACCCGGCCGGGGAGACGAAGGCCTCGTCCTGGTCAGAAGCGCTCGACGGGAAGCTGGCGGTGGCCGGCTCCTCGGACTGAACCGCGGGCCTGGTGGACGGACCCGAAACGCCCGATGAAGCGGCGCCGGCAGCGGCGCCAGCGGCAGCCCCACCCAGCGCAGAGGAGCCGGAAGGCCTGCGCCCAGCGGCGGGGGCCGCCGCGGGACGTGCCGGCGCCCGGGGCGGTACTACGGGCGCGGTACGGTATGGATCAACCTGGCTGGGGTGGGTGTCCGAGTACTTGATGTAACCGGCGTCGACGTTTTCTTCGTCATCGTCGTAGGGCTCGGGTTCATGGGAACGGGGCTGCCCAAAAATCTCGCTGCCCAAAGTGTCCGTGAAGAACGGCTCGACGTACGGAGGGTTGGACGCCACTACAAGATCCAACAGGTCTGCGGCGGAGGTGTGGTTGGTGATGAGGTACGTGGCGGCGGCGGTGACGCCGAGGTCCAGCACCTGGACGTTCCCGGGACGCTCCCCCGTGGCAACTTCGCGGGCGCTCTGGGCGACCTGCTCAGTGTTCTCGGGGCCGGCAACCAGGATGCTGACCGGACGGTTAAGCACCTGGTCCACACCATCCAGCACCAGATCGTGGTCGTGCGAGGCCAATACGGTGGCTGTGACCTTGTAACGGCCGCCCAGTACTGATCCGACATCGATCGGGTTGGACACGTGTTCCTCCTAGACTGTCCGGTATCGCCGGCTCGGGTGACGCAACCACCGTCAAGGGGCCAGCGCCAGGCTGACCCTTGAATGTAACTACCCCTGTTCCCTTTCGATCCTAGCCGATCCCGCCCAACGGACCGTGGACAAAGGCAGCGGGAAACCGCCGCAGCATCACTTTTTCCGTGGCCGCCGCGGCTTGAAATGCGGGTTCTCGCCGGCCTTGCCCTGGAAGGTGCGCCGGCCGGGCAGCGGGATCTGTTCACGCAGCAAGCCGCCCCGTGCGGTACTGGGCTGGTCCTCACTGGGGAGGTAACCGCCGTCGGACGTCCCGGTGCCGGCATCGGCAGGCGGCTGCGGGGACCCGTCCCGCTGCGGAGCGGGGCCTGCACGGAAGGACACGGCGTCGAACTCTCCGGAAATACGCGGAATGAGGCCGGTGTCCACCGAGGTGGTGGCGCGCTCCGGCGCGGCTGGGCGACGGTCTCCGGAGGGCGCATCCGGTGAAGAGTCCGACGGCGGTTCCCCGCCGTCCGCGGATGGCGCGGCAGGTCCCCCGCGCCCCAGCCGGCTCATCAGGGGCCGGAGCAGGTCGCTCAGTTCTGATACCCGGAACAACTTGAGCAGGAAGAAGTACGCCACCAGCATGACCGGGCCCACCACGATCACCGTGATCAGCGCTGTGATCCGGTCGTGCCAGGCGAAACCTGCCGGGCTGTAGCTGCCCATGAGCCAGAGTGCGCCCGCACCAGCGATGGCGGAACCCAGCGCGGCGTAGCCCATCCGGATGTAGGAGTTGGCGATCCGTGCCCCGTCCAGGTGGCCCAGGAGCCGGCGCAGGAAGTACGCGCTGATGACCACCGAGAGAATGTTGCCCACCATGTAAAGGACAGCGATGGCATAGATGATCTGGTTGACGGGCAGGAACTGGATGGCAAACGCCCCGGCCACGTAGACAACGGCGAGCAGCAGCTGGATGTAGAACGGCGTGCGGGCGTCTTCGTTGGCGTAGAAGACGCGGGACATCATGAAGTTGGCACTCATGAACGGGGTGCTGAGGGCGAGGATGGTCAGTGTCTGGGCCAGCATCACGCCGTCCTGGCGGATGCCACCGGAGAAGAACATGCCCAGCGGGCCCGCGAGGGCAAAGAGTGCCAAGGCTCCGAAAACCGTGGCGACCGCCATGGTCCGCAGGCCGTGCGAGAGAGCGTCCCGCAGTTCGGCCCGGTTGCCGTCCTGGGACGCCCGTGTCATCCGGTTGAACAGGACCGTGGCCAGGGACAGGGCAATGATGGAGTGCGGCAGCAGGTACAGCTGGCTGGCCACCTCCAGCACCGCGTTGCCCGGCAGCATGCTTGCTGCGGGGTCGCCCGCCTGCTGCAGCCGGAGCCGCTCCGCGCCGGGAATGGTGGCGATACGCATGACGTACAGGAAGGCAAGCTGCCCGACGGCGGCCGTCAGCAGCGTCCAGACGCTCAGCTTCGCTGCCTGGCCCAGTCCCACACCGCGCCAGCCGAACCGCGGCCGGAGCCCCAGTTTCAACCGGATCACGGGAATCATCAGGATGGCTGTCTGCGACACCACTCCAATGGTGGAGAAGCCGGCCACGAAGAGGGTTTGGGTGTCACCCCAGTTGTCCAGGGTATGCGGGCTGAACTCGTTGGTGCCGAAAATCCAGATGAACATGCCCAGCCCGGCGATCGCCACCAGGTTGTTGAGGATGGGCGCCCACATGGCAGGCCCAAACGCGCCGTTGGCGTTCAGGACCTGGGTGAGGAGGGCGTAGAGGCCGTAGAAGAAGATCTGGGGCAGGCACCAGAAGGCGAACGTTACCGCCAGTGCCTTCTGCTGCGGCGAATATCCCTGCGTGGTGAGCTCAATGACCCAGGGCGCGGCCAGCGTCACCAGGGCCGTGAGCCCCAGCAGGAGCAGGACAGCCAGCGTCAGCAGCCGGCTGATGTAATCCGCACCCCTGTCCGGAGCCTTGCTTGCCTTGATGATCTGCGGCACCAGGACGGCATTGAACACACCGCCGGCCACCAGCAGGAAGATCAGGTTGGGCAGGTTGTTGGCATTGATGAACGTGTCGTTGACCGTGGATCCGAGACCCAGGGCCGTGCCCAGCATCCAGGTCTTGCCGAAGCCCAGGAAACGCGACACCAGCGTCCCCGCGGCCATGATGGCGCTGGAGCGGGTTTCGCTTGCACCTGCAGGGCCCGGCTGGGCTACATCGGGTGCGGCCGGCTCCGGAGGGACGCCGTCGGGCGCCGCGTCATCTGGCCGGCTGGACCTGTCGGAAGGAAAATTGGAAGCTGACATCGAGTTCATCGTCTCACCCGCCGCAGCCGATTACCGCACTGCGGGTGCCGGCGGTGCGGCCCTACAGGTGTTCGGGGAGGACTTCCCGGGCGAGGTCGGCGATGCGGCGCTCGTTGGGGAAGGACAGTTTGCGCGCGAGTTCCTGGATGGGAACCCAGGCCACATCCACCGCTTCCTGGTCCGGATCGTTCTCGATGGTGAGCTCGCCGCCGGTGGCACGCAGGAGGTAATGATGAACCGTTTTGTGGACGCGGTGGCCGCTGACGGTAAACCAGTAGTCGATGCTTCCCAGCGGCGCGAGGATGTCCCCTTCGATGCCGGTTTCCTCGGCAATCTCGCGGACAGCGGCCTGCTCGTTGTTTTCCTTGCCCTCCGGATGCCCCTTGGGCAGGCACCATTCCAAACGTCCCCCGCGGTTAAGGCGGGCGATGATCGCCACCCTCAGTTCGGCGTCGGACGTGTCCACTACGACGCCGCCGGCGGAGACTTCCTCCACCGTAGGCAGCGAGGCCGGTGCCGAATGCTGGGCAGGCGCAACATGCGCACCGATTGCCGACGGCAACGGTGCGTTTGTCCTCCTGCCTGGAGCGCTCGGTACTGGATGGGCCATGGAGTCCACTCTAACGACTGTTGCCCCTCCGTGATGACCGGAACATGACATCAACATGGACGGCATATGACGTACTTTGCCGGGCGCGGACGGAATCAGCAGGATCTTGACAGAATTTTGGCCTGCGCCGCTGCTGGTTTCTGACAAGCTTAAGTAACTATGGCGCACGCACATCACAAGACTGAATCCCACACCGTCGATTTCCAGGTGGCCCCGGTGGTCCTGGAGCTCGGCCAGCGCTTTGTGGATGCCGGCCACGAACTGTCCCTGGTGGGTGGGCCGGTGCGTGACCTTTTCCTGGGCCGGACCTCGCCCGACCTGGACTTCACCACGGACGCCACGCCGGACCAGACGGTGGCCCTTATTAAGAGGTGGGCGGACAACTACTGGGAGATCGGGCGCGCCTTCGGCACTATCGGCATGCGCAAGGCCGGCTTCCAGATCGAGATCACCACCTACCGGGCCGAGGCATACGATCCTGAGTCGCGTAAACCCGTGGTGGCCTTCGGCTCGTCGTTGGCCGACGACCTGCTCCGCCGGGACTTCACCATTAACGCCATGGCCCTCAAACTGCCGTCCCTGGAACTGGTGGACCCGTTCGGCGGCGTGAAGCACCTGCATGCCTCCGTCCTCGCGACGCCGGGGGCGCCCGAGGCGTCATTTTCCGACGACCCGCTGCGGATGATGCGTGCGGCCCGCTTTGCCGCGCAGCTGGGCGTCTCGGTCCGCGACGACGTGCGGCAGGCCATGACGCAGATGGCCGAACGGATCACCATCATTTCCGCCGAGAGGGTCCGGGACGAACTGGTCAAGCTGATTTGTGGGTCGCAGCCCAGGGCGGGGATTGACCTTCTGGTGGAAACGGGGCTGGCGGAGTTTGTGCTGCCGGAGGTGTCCGCGCTGCGGCTCGAATCCGATGAACACCACCGGCACAAGGACGTCTACCAGCATTCGCTCCAGGTGCTGGAGCAGGCGGCGGAGCTGGAAACGGACGCAGAGGGCCCCGTGCCGGGGCCGGACTTTGTGCTGCGTTTCGCAGCATTGATGCACGACGTCGGCAAGCCGGCTACGCGGCGCTTCGAACCGGGCGGCGCGGTGAGCTTCCGCCATCACGACATGGTGGGTGCCAAACTCACCACGAAGAGGATGAAGGCGCTGCGGTTCGACAACGACTCCATCAAGGCGGTGGCACGTCTGGTGGAACTCCACATGCGCTTCTACGGTTACGGGGACGCGGGTTGGAGCGACTCGGCAGTGCGCCGCTACGTCACCGACGCCGGGCCGCTGCTGGAACGGCTGCACCGGCTGACCCGCTCCGACGTCACCACCCGGAACCAGCGGAAGGCCGAGCGCCTGGCCTTCGCCTACGACGACCTCGAGGCACGGATCGCCGCACTGCGGGAACAGGAATCGCTGGATGCAGTCCGCCCCGATCTCGACGGAGCCCGCATCATGGAGCTGTTGGACCTGAAGCCGGGGCCGGTAGTGGGCCGGGCTTACAAATTCCTGCTCAACGAGCGGATGGAACACGGACCGCTGCCCGCGGAGGAAGCGGAGGCCAAGCTCCTCCGCTGGTGGGCCGAACAGCCTGAAGCAGCACCTGCCGCAGCCGGGACCGGAACCTCTCCTGCCGCCGTCGACCTTTCCCCTAAGGAGTCCAAGTGACCAACCCTGCCCTAGCCCCCCGCCCCCAGCTCTGGATCCTGCGCCACGGCGAGACCGAGTGGTCCAAGAGCGGGCAGTACACCGGACTCACTGACCTGCCGCTCACTGTGGAAGGCGAGCAACAGGCGGTGGAGGCCCGGAAGGTGCTGGACCCTGTCGATTTCGACCTGGTGCTGACATCGCCGTTGCGGCGCGCCCGGCGCACCGCCGAACTCGCAGGTTTCCCGGATGCGCAGCACGAACCGCTCGCCGTGGAATGGAACTACGGTGACTACGAAGGCATCAGCTCGGACCTCATCCGCAAAGACAACCCGGATTACCTCATCTGGACCCACGGCGTGCCCAACGGTGAGACGCTCGACGAGGTGGCGGCGAGGGCGGACAAAATCATCGGCCGCGTGCTCGAATCCGGAATGGATAACGTGCTGATTGTGGCCCACGGGCACTTCTCCCGGATCCTGACGGCCCGCTGGCTTGAACTCCCGCCCGCGGAAGGGCGGCACTTTATTCTCGGCACTGCGAAAGTGTGCACCTTGGGCTGGGATAAAAGGACGCCGGCAATTGTCCGCTGGGGCCTTTAGGAAGTAATTCCCCAACTTTTTGAAAAGTATTGCGAATTAGGTAGCCACGGGCCATAACCGTGGTGTAGTTTTATTCCTGACCCCAGAGCCTCTTGCCGGGGTCACGGCGCACGTTGCTTCAGCAGTCAGCTTGAACAACGGCAGAGCAGAAAAGGAGGTTGGGAAAATGATTACTTTGACTAGCGGATGGAAGACTGCCATCACCGCGGCCCCGGCCTCTGATGCGTTTGCACGCCGATTTCGGGGCCCTGCCGGCTCCTAGCCCCTGCGCCTCCTGCCGGCTCTGACGCCGGCGGCGGTGCTGCGGCTTGCCCGCGCGGATGTCTTTCCCCTAAGTGCATCTGGTGACCCTGTGGGCACCACTTCATCACGGGATAACTTGCCCTCTTTTAGCCCCCACTGGCTGCCTATTCCGCAGCTTCAACACGGTGCTCATTTAGTGGCATTTCCGCGCCGATAAACCGCGGCTAATTCACATTGTCCTATTGCAGTGCAATCTGCTGCGCCCCAATTCACCACTCCATACGGTGCTATGGGGGTTTAATTGTCGCGCCCATTTTTCGGGCCTATCAATTCGAAAGGAGGTGACCACCATGATCAAGAAACTTCAACAGTTCCTCAGTCCCCAACGAAGAAGGCGCACCAGCCGGCGGCAGTTCAACAGTCCCCTGCTGGAAAAGCGGCGGGAAGACGTATTCGTCCTGATGCACCAGCAAATGAGCGGCCTCCGCTGACCCCTGGACCGGGGCCGGGAGGACCGAATGAAGCACTTCCAAGCGGCACAGGAGCCCACGCGGTGGCGCGTGGGCTCCTTGCCGTGCCCTCGATAACGCCGGAGGCTTCGGTAAGCTCGATGGCATGCAGGAGAACCAGCCGCCGGAGCATGGAGGGCGGTCCCGGCTGGTAGTCCCCAGCCGCAGTGACAGTCTCCTGCGCAACTTCACTGAAGTCATCGGCGGCCCCCTGGGAACCCGCTCCGCGCCGGGCATCATCCCGCCCGGGATCTTTACCGTTGAACGCGTCCTGATCATCCTGACGGTCCTGGCTGCCCTCGCCGGGATCCTGGTCAAGGGGTACTGCCGGGTTAATGGCTGGGAATCCCCCACGCAGTTCTATGCCACCTGCTATTCGGACTTTCCCGAGCTGTTCCGGAACCGGGGGCTGGCGGAAGGAACGTTTCCGATCCTTGGTGCCGGAAGCCAGTTTGAGTATCCTGCCCTGACCGCCCTGATCGCCGGGGTAACGGCCCGGCTGGTCCCGGGGAACGGGATATCGGATGCGCGGGTGCTCGGCTACTTCGACATCAACGTCACGCTGGTGGCCGCTGTCACCGTGGTGGCGGTCCTGGCCACCGCCCGGATGACCGGCAGGCGGCCCTGGGATGCCGCCATGGTTGCCGTGGCCCCCGGCATCGTGCTGGCCGGCACCATCAACTGGGACATGTGGGCCGTGGCCCTGCTCGCCGTGGGTATGTACTTCTTCTCGCGGCAACGGCTGGTGCTTGCCGGCGTCTTTATTGGACTGGCCGCGGCCACCAAGTTCTATCCGCTGCTGGTGCTGGGCGCCATCCTGCTCCTTGCCCTCCGCACCGGACGGTTCCGTCCGTTCCTTGTCACGGCGGGGGCGGCCGCCGGTGCCTGGCTGGCCGCCAATCTCCCCTTCGCCGCCGCCAACCCTGCCGGGTGGCTCTACTTCTTCCAGTTCAGCGCCGACCGCGATGCCGGCTACAGCTCGCCCTGGTTTGCCTACAACCTGGTTGCAGACCGGCTGCGGTGGTTCCCCATCAGCCCGGCCGCCGTCGACCTGTTATCCCCCGGCCTTTTTCTGCTGTCCTGCGCCGCCATCGCCGCAGTCGCCCTGACCTCCCCGCAACGGCCCCGCCTGGCCCAGCTTGCCTTCCTGATCGTGGCGGCGTTCATCCTGACCGGCAAGGTTTATTCACCGCAGTATGTGGTGTGGCTGATCCCCCTGCTTGCGCTGGCCAGGCCGCGCTGGCATGAATTCCTGATCTGGCAAGGGATCGAAGGCCTGCATTGGGCAGCAGTGTGGATGTACCTTGGACAGGTGACCAGCGCAGGTTCCTCCCAGCACAACCTGGATATGCCCTACTACGTCCTTGCCGTGGCTGCGCACATGGCGGCGGTGGGCTACCTGATGCTGCGCGTGACCTGGGACATCTATAAGCCGGACTACGATCCCATCCGGCGGCACCACCTGGATGATCCGCAGGGCGGCCCCTTCGCCGGTGCGCCTGACTGGTTCCGGCTAAGCCCTGCCGGTTCCCTCCTCCCGTGGAAGGAAAGATCCAATGCCTGACGTTGTGGTGGTGGGTGCTGGACCCAACGGACTGGCCGCCGCCGTGGTGATGGCGCGTGCCGGCCTGTCAGTGGAACTCTTCGAGGCCGGCGCAACGATCGGCGGGGGCACCCGGACCAGTGAACTGATGCAGCCCGGGCATTTGCACGATGTCTGCTCGGCGGTGCATCCGATGGCAGTCGCGTCCCCGTTCTTCAAGGCCTTCGAACTTTTCCGCCGGGTCAACCTCATCACCCCCGAGCTGTCCTACGGCTCGCCCCTGGATGGCGGACGCGCCGCCCTCGCCTACCGGTCCCTGGACAAGACGGCTGAGGGACTGGGACGCGACGGCGAAGCGTACCGGCGGTTGATGGCCCCCCTCGTCCAGCGGATCGACGACGTTATGGACTTTACGCAGAACCAGCTTCTGCGCCTCCCCCGAAACCCGCTGGCGGCGGGCATCTTCGGGCTGCGGACTTTGGAACAGGGGTCAGGAGTATGGAACGCGCGGTTCAAGGAAGAACTGGCACCCGCTTTGCTTTCCGGTGTGGCCGCCCATGCCATCTCCCACCAGCCGTCCCTCGCAGCTTCCGGCGGCGGGTTGATGCTGGGGGCACTGGGACACGCGGGCGGATGGCCTATTCCGGAAGGCGGATCAGCGTCCATCGCTGCGGCCATGGCCCAGGACCTCATCAATCACGGGGGCGTAATCCACACCCATACTCCGATTGACCGGCTTGAGGATCTTCCCCCTGCGCGTGCCACGTTGTTGAACGTGGCCCCGCAAGGGCTGCTGAACATGGCTGGCCATGCCCTTCCCACGAGTTACCGGGGGGCTCTGGAGTCCTTCAGGTACGGGAACGGCTCATGCAAAGTGGACTTCATCCTTTCGGGACCCGTGCCGTGGACGGCACCGGAACTGGCCGACGCCGGAACGGTCCACGTGGGCGGCACCCGTGCAGAAGTTGCCCGCTCCGAGAACGAGGTCAGCGCCGGCAAACACCCGGAACGGCCCTACGTACTGGTGGCCCAGCAGTCAAGCTTCGACGCCAGCCGCGCCCCCGCCGGCCACCACACCCTCTGGGCCTACTGCCACGTCCCCGCCGGATCAACGAGGGACATGACGGAGGCAGTGACGGCCCAGATCGAACGGTTTGCCCCCGGCTTCCGGGACCTGGTGGTGGAGTCCAAAGCCATCACCGCGGCGGGACTGGCGAAGTACAACCGTAACTACGTGGGCGGGGACTTCAGCGCCGGGACCATGGACCTGTTAAACCTGGTCCAGCGGCCCGTCGTCTCCCGCGTCCCCTGGCGGACACCGTTGCGCGGGGTCTACCTTTGTTCCTCTTCAACCCCTCCCGGCCCCGGAGTTACAGGCATGCCGGGCTTCCATGCCGCAAGGTATGCCCTTCAGGACATATTTGGCGCGGGGATCCCGTCATTGGGCTTCGACGGAGCCTGATCCCTGCTGCATCCCCTGCCGCCTCCTCGGCCCTTGGCAAAACTGACCGCAGAAACCGGGAGATAATGGCGCGATGGGGATATCTACAAAACTGTCATTGGGCATCGCTGCCGTCATTCTTGGAACATCGCTGGTGGCGTGCGATGACGGCAGGAGCGGCGCCGAAGCCGCCGCCAAACAGCTTGCCACCGCCGTCTCCGGGCTGGACGTGGGATCGGTCGCCTTCGACGGTAAGGATTCGGCAGCCGCGAATGATCAGCTGAAGAGCGTTTTCGCCGGCCTTGACCCCTCGAAGCCAGCTGTTGAGGCCGGTGAACTCACGCTTGAGGGCGACAATGCCTCAGCACCTCTGAATTACACCTGGAACTTCGGCGGTGCCGAATGGAAGTACACCCTGTCCGCGAAATTCAAGAAGTCCGGGGACAAATGGCTCACCGTCTGGGACCCTGCCGCCCTGGCCCCGGGCCTGGCGGACAGCGAGATCCTGACCAAGGGGTCACAGTCACCCCAGCGCGCGGACATTCTGGGTGCCGGCGACGTGCCCCTGGTGACATACCGCCCCGTGGTGAATGTCGGCATCGACAAACCGCAGCTGGGCGCGGCGGATCCCGCTGATTCCGCCGGCAAGCTGGCCGCCCTCGTGGGAGTGGATCCCGCCGCGTACACCCAGCAGGTGCAGGCCTCCGGTGCCGAGGCTTTTGTGTCCGCGATAACGCTGCGCGACGAAGGCCGAACCATCACCAATGAGCAGATTGCCGCCATTCCCGGAGCGCGCGCCATTCCCGCCAGCATGCCGCTTGCTCCCAGCCGCACGTTTGCCCGGGCAGTCCTCGGCACCGTCGGTGAAGCCACTGCCGAGCAGATCGAGGCATCGAAAGGCGAGCTGACAGCGGGCGACGTCACCGGCATTGGCGGGTTGCAGCAACAGTACGACGAACAGCTCAGGGGAACGGACGCCGTCGTGATCCGTGCCCAGCGGGCGGACCTGACGCGGGAACAGATCCAGTCCGCCGCCACGGACCCGCGCCGGGTGCTGTTTGAACTGAAGCCCACGCCGGGAACACCGCTCAAGACCACCCTGGATCCCACGCTGCAATCGCTGGCCGAGACCACCCTTGAAGGCGTGGAACCGGCTTCCGCGATTGTGGCGCTGCGGCCATCCACCGGCGCCGTCCTGGCCGCCGCGTCAGGGCCGGGCAGCAACGGCTACAACACCGCCATGCTGGGCCAGTACGCACCGGGTTCCATCTTCAAAATGGTGGACTCGCTGGCGATGTTCCGGAACGGCCTGACCCCGGATTCGAAGGTCGAGTGCACACCCACCTTGAACGTGGAGGGGCGGACCTTCAAAAACGCCGAAGGGTATCCGGAGAGCTCCCTGGGTTCGGTGACTCTTCGCGATGCCTTCGCGCACTCCTGCAACACGGCCTTCATTGCGGCGCGGGAGAAGGTCTCCCAGGGCCAGCTTGAAGCAGCAGCCCTGGCGATGGGTATTGCTGTTGAAGCGCCCACCCTCGGCGCCGATGCCTTCCTGGGGTCCGTCCCCGGCGAGGCCGCCGGCACCGAACATGCCGCCTCCATGATTGGCCAGGGCAAGGTGCTGCTCTCACCCTTGGCCGCTGCCATGATGGCCGGCTCAGTTGCCAAGGGTGCTCCGGTTGCCCCGCAGCTTGTCCTGAATCCCGACGCCGGTGCTGCCGCCGAGGGAACCACCAGCGGGTCCTCTGTACCGCCCGCGCAGCCTTCAGCGACAGCCAGTGCCGAGGCGCCGTCCCAGGCTTCCGGGAATCCCATCACCGCTGAGGAAGCGGCGAAGCTCGCGGACATGATGCGTGCAGTGGTCACGTCCGGCCATGCGGGTTTCCTCGCCAGCGTTCCTGGCGCACCCGTAGGGGCCAAGACCGGCACTGCGGAGTTCGGCAACGAGAATCCGCCCAAGACCCACGCCTGGATTGTGGCGGTACACGGCGACCTCGCGGTGGCTGTGTTTGTGGAGGACGGCGGCCTGGGCGCAACAACCTCCGGCCCGTTGCTGCAGAAGTTCCTCACCGCCGCCGGCTAGGAATTTTTGTCCAGATATGCAGGCTTGCAGGCCCACTAAGTCGGCTTAGCTGGACAAAAAATCGGGTGCTTGGCTCGTGGGAAGATGGAACGTGTGGCCCATATTGACGTTTCCGGCATTGATTACTTCCTCTCCGACGGCACACAGCTGCTCAACGGGGTGACCTTCAAGGTCCCGGACGGCACCAAAACGGCTCTGATCGGGCCCAACGGCACCGGCAAGACCACGCTGTTCCGGATCATCGCCGGAGACCTGGTACCGGACGAGGGCGTCATTGGCCGCTCCGGGAACATGGGCATCATGCGCCAGTTCGTAGGCCAGGTCCGCGATGATTCGACGGTCCGCGACCTGCTGGTTTCCGTCGCACCGCCGGCCCTTGCAGCTGCTGCCCGCGAGGTTGACGAGGCGGAGCTGGCGATGGTGGAGCACGACGACGAGCCCAGCCAGATGCGCTACGCCCAGGCCATCGTGGACTGGGGGGACGCCGGCGGCTATGACGTCGAAACCGTCTGGGACGAAGTCTGCATGGCCGCGCTGGGACTGCCCTTTGACCGCGCGCAGCACCGCCCGGCGTCGAGCCTCTCGGGCGGTGAGCAGAAACGCCTGGTGCTCGAAGCGCTGTTTGCCGGCCCTGACGACCTGCTGCTGCTCGACGAGCCGGACAACTACCTGGACGTGCCGGGCAAGCGCTGGCTTGAGGACAAGCTCAACGAGTCCAAGAAAACGGTCTTCTTCATCAGCCACGACCGTGAGCTGCTGAACAACGCCGCAGGACGCATCGTCACCCTCGAGCCCGGGATCAACGGGGCCGGAGCCTGGATCCACGGCGGGGGTTTCGGCTCCTACGTGGAGGCACGCGCCGACCGGAACGCCCGCTTCGAGGAACTGCGCAAGCGATGGGACGAGGAGCACGCCAAGCTCAAGGAACTCGTCAACATGTACAAAAACAAGGCGGCGTTCCGCTCCGACATGGCCAACCGGTACCACGCCGCCCAGACCCGGCTGGCAAAATTCCTGGAGATCGGGCCGCCCGAGGCGCTGCCCATTGAGCAGAACGTGCAGATGCGGCTCAAGGGCGGCCGCACCGCCAAGCGGGCCATCGTCGCCGAGAAGCTGGAATTGACCGGCTTGATGAAGCCCTTCTCCACCGAAGTGTGGTTCGGCGACCGCGTGGGCGTCCTCGGATCCAACGGCTCGGGCAAATCCCACTTCCTCCGGCTGCTGGCCACCGGCGGTACGGATCCGGAGCGGGAGCACCTGCCCGTGTCCGACGTCGAGATCGCCGAAGTGCCGCACGAGGGCACCGTGAAACTCGGCGCCCGCATCCGGCCGGGCTTCTTCGCCCAGACCCACGTCCGCCCGGACCTGCTGGGCAAGACGT
Source organism: Arthrobacter sp. Soil_C_49 (assembly GCF_057656635.1). NCBI lineage: Bacteria > Bacillati > Actinomycetota > Actinomycetes > Micrococcales > Micrococcaceae > Arthrobacter > Arthrobacter sp. Soil_C_49. The sequence continues at coordinate 586 of NZ_JBDGJZ010000012.1, read as the reverse complement.
TGCTGGGAATCCTGCACCGCGGCGATGAGCACCGGTCCGGGCTGGGGCGTGAGGCGGCAGCGGGCGCACTCGACGGATACGGGTTGGCCGGGCAATCAGAGCAGAAGTACGAATCACTGTCCGGCGGGCAGCAGGCTCGGTTCCAGATCCTGCTGCTGCAGCTCTCCGGTGCCACGCTGCTGCTCCTCGACGAGCCCACCGACAACCTGGACCTGCATTCCGCGGAGGCCCTTGAGCGGGCCATCGACCACTTCGAGGGCACCGTCCTCGCCGTCACACACGACCGCTGGTTTGCCCGGACCTTCGACCGCTTCCTGGTGTTCGGATCCGACGGGAAGGTCTACGAATCGGACGAGCCGGTGTGGGACGAGAAGCGGGTGGAACGCGCCCGCTGACCCCACAACCCTCTCTCACTTAATGCGCGTTTTTCGCTAACGCTCCCGCACCGGTGCGGGAGCGCTGGTGCTTGAGGCGCGTCAAGTGAGAGAGCGTTGGCCGTTAGTCCGCACAAGTGAACTGGTCCCCGGTGGTTGGACTGGCTAAATGGGATTCTAGGCTGCGAGGGTCTGGGCCCGGTATTGCACCG